>NZ_JBWKSX010000003.1:0-421304 GCF_059420025.1 Azonexus sp. GW821-FHT04F04
CGGGCCAAAACCGGCACGAAGCCAAGGGCAAGCGACGGGAAGCGAAGAAGCATAAAAAGCAGAAGCCTTCTAACGTTTAGTAGACACCCTGACAGGTGTCTACTTCCCGCCAGCGTGGTGTATAAAAACTAAAATAAACTGATAACATCTTGATTCTTAATTCCTCGTTGGAAACTGCCATGTCTGACGAATCGCCTTCTACACCACAGCCGCCAAAGTTGCTTGATCAGGTGCGGGATCGGATTCGGGTGAAGCATTACAGCATCCGAACCGAAACGCAATATCTGCAATGGATAAGGCGTTTTATTCTGTTTCATGACAAGCGGCACCCGCGAGACATGGGTGCGGCGGAGGTTGAGGCCTTTTTAACCCACCTTGCCGTCGAGGGGCGGGTGGCGGCTTCGACGCAGAATCAGGCGCTGTCGGCTTTGCTTTTCCTCTATCGCGAAGTGCTCGGGATCAATTTGCCCTGGCTGGATGGCGTGGTTCGCGCCAAGCTGCCGCAGCGGTTGCCGGTGGTGCTGACGCGGCAGGAGGTTGGCGGCTTGCTGGATCGTATGAACGGGCTGCACGGCATGATGGCGCGGCTGCTTTACGGCACCGGCATGCGCTTGATGGAGTGCGTGCGGCTACGCGTCAAGGATGTCGAATTTACGCGCGGGGAGATCGTGGTGCGTGACGGCAAGGGGGCGAAGGATCGGGTGACGATGTTGCCGCAGTCGCTGGTTGGGCCCTTGCAGGAACATTTGCGCTGGCGCCGCCAGGTGTTTGAAGACGACAAGGCCAAGGGCCGGGCGGCGGTCTATCTGCCCAATGCGCTGGATAGAAAGTACCCGAACGCCGAGACGGATTGGGCCTGGCAGTATGTGTTTCCGGCGGCCGGTTTTTCGATTGACCCGCGCAGTGGCGCGGAACGCCGCCATCATGTCGATGAAAAAGCCTTGCAGCGGGCGGTCAAGAAGGCGGTGCAGGCGAGTGGCATCGCCAAGCTGGCAACGCCGCACACCTTCCGCCATTCTTTCGCGACGCACCTGCTGCAGTCCGGTTACGATATTCGCACCGTGCAGGAACTGCTCGGTCACGCCGATGTGGCGACGACCATGATCTACACGCACGTGCTCAACAAGGGTGGGCGCGGTGTGACTTCTCCGCTGGATGCAATGTAAAGAACGATGTCCGAAGACCTGTTTTCAAATGCCGGCGCGCAAGCCCGGCACGCCCCGCTGGCCGAGCAACTGCGCCCGCAAACGCCGGACGACGTGATCGGCCAGCAGCATCTGCTCGGCGCCGGCAAGCCGCTGCGTCTGGCGTTCGAATCCGGCCAGCCGCATTCGATGATCCTCTGGGGGCCGCCGGGGGTGGGCAAGACGACGCTGGCGCGGATGATGGCGACGCAGTTTCAATGCGAGTTCATTGCGCTGTCGGCGGTGTTTTCCGGCATCAAGGAAGTGCGCGAAGCGGTGGCGCAGGCGGAAATGTGGCGCACGCAGGGCCGGCGCACCATCCTGTTTGTCGATGAAATCCACCGTTTCAACAAATATATAAAAGTCGTTATGAAACAACGGCTTACAATGTATATTTGTGCCTTTTTTGTGCCTTGGCACAACTTACAAGCTCGTAGCAGCATGATTTTAGGGCAGGTTCAACATGGCTGATCTGTTCGGAAAATCCCCTGTAGCTCCCTTGGCTGAAGCCCTGAGACCCAAGGTTTTGGACGAAGTGATTGGGCAGTCGCACTTGCTTGGGGAAGGTAAGCCCTTGAAGCTCGCCTTCCAGTCCGGCAAAGCGCACTCAATGATTTTCTGGGGGCCACCAGGGGTCGGTAAGACCACGCTGGCAAGACTGACCGCCAAAGCTTTTGCCTGTGAGTTCATTGCATTGTCGGCGGTGTTCTCTGGGGTTAAAGACATCCGTGCAGCGATGGAACAGGCTGAGCAAAACCTTGCCCAAGGTAAGCACACAATCTTGTTCGTGGATGAGATTCACCGATTTAATAAGTCACAACAAGATGCGCTACTGCCTTATGCAGAGTCTGGGCTTGTAACCTTCATCGGTGCGACTACAGAAAACCCTTCGTTTGAAGTCAATTCTGCTTTGTTGTCCCGATCTCAAGTCTATGTTCTGAAGTCTTTGACGGACGATGAGTTGAAGGAACTGTTCGTCAGGGCAAAAGAAACGGTACTGGGTCATCTGACCTTTGATGAGTTGTCCATTGAAACACTTGTCGGTTATGCGGATGGTGATGCCCGAAGATTCCTGAATCTGCTGGAACAGTGCAGTACAGCAGCCGGTGCTGCTGGGGTTACGAACATTGATGCGGACTTCATCAAGAATGCCTTGTCATTGAACTCACGGAGATTTGATAAGGGGGGAGACAACTTCTATGACCAGATTTCCGCCCTACACAAATCGGTCAGGGGGTCAAATCCTGATGCTGCTCTTTATTGGTTGTCCAGAATGCTGGATGGGGGGGCAGACCCAAGATACTTAGCCCGTCGCATTGTTCGTATGGCTTGGGAAGACATTGGGTTAGCTGATCCAAGAGCAATGCAGATCGCCAACGATGCAGCCCTGACTTATGAACGGCTGGGTAGCCCAGAAGGTGAGCTAGCACTTGGACAGGCGGTCATTTATCTGGCGATTGCAGCCAAGAGTAATGCAGGCTACATGGCTTATAACAAGGCTCGCGCCTTCGTGAAGCAGGACAAGAGCCGAGAAGTCCCCGTTCATCTCAGGAATGCACCTACCAAATTGATGAAGGAACTAGGCTATGGACATGAATATCGCTATGCCCATGATGAACCCAATGCTTATGCTGCGGGTGAGACCTATCTTCCTGATGAACTACAAGAACCAGGATGGTATCGGCCAACACCAAGGGGGCTGGAAGCAAAGATTACAGAAAAGATGGATTTCTTGAAAAAACTAGACAACGAAGCAAGAAGAAAAAAATAGTCTGTCTTGCTGGTTAGTCGTTAATTTGTTTTTGGTTTTGATAGACGGTAAAAACTTGACATTGTGAATTTTGTCTTTATGGTTAATTGTAGTAATCATAGAGACATAGATGGCATACAAAAAACAATACCAAAGAAAAGAACACGCCAAGACTGAAGAGCGAGACTATCAGCAGGAACTAACCAACAAGTTCATTGCACGTATTGAAGAAGCGATTGCTTGTGAAGAACAAGGCTTGAAGTGGGATAAGCCATTCTTTAGTTGCAATGAATGGCCAATAAATGCTCTGACTGGTGAAAAATATCACGGATCAAATGTTGCAACTCTGATGACTGAAGAGTTCAGCGATCCACGCTGGATGACTTTCGTTCAAATGCAAGAACTGTCCAAGAAAATGGAAGTGCCTCTTCACATAAAGAAGGGTTCCAAGGCTAGCTACATAATGAAAGTTGTTCCCGCCTATCAGAAAGATAGTGACGGTAATATTATGAAGAGTAGTGATGGGAAAGCTATTCCTATTCTTGATGAAAAAGGAAATCCGAAGATTGGCTTCAAGTGGTATCCCGTTTTCAATGCCTGTCAGATTGAAGGAATGCCACCTTACATACAATCTAGTAGGGAAGTGAAACCAGCAGAAGCGCTTGAACTGCTCTCCAAAGCTTTACAGGAAAGAACTGATCTCAAAGTGGAGCACTCTGGGATCTCTCGTGCCTATTATTCATCTTCCAAGCATCTGGTTCATATGCCTGAATCCGGTCTATTCAAGAGTAGTGAAGCTTATGCCGACACCTTGCTACATGAATTTGGGCATAGCACGGGGCCAGCGTTGGGCAGAAAAATGGGAAACGGGTTCGGCACGGCCGAGTATGCAAAAGAAGAGCTGATCGCCGAACTGACTTCATCGTTCATGGCTGTTGAGTTGGGTATCCCCCACAATCCTTCCAGCCATGAAAACCATGCGGCTTACTTGAAATCATGGCTTTCCGCCTTGCAGGACGACAAAACCTTGATCACCAAGGCTGCTAATCAGGCATCCAAGGCTACCGAATATCAGATTGAGCATTTGGAAGCCTACAAAATGACCCTTGAGCTAAAAAATGAGCAGGCTCAAGACATGGCGGATCAGGCGATTGCCACTGCAAAAAAGGGCTGTGCGATCAGTATGTAACTTTCGTGCTGACCTATACCAACTATCAGTAGCGTGCTACGCCGTGACAGCTTTCTGTACCCAAGCTCCCTATTAAATTTTCTAAATCAGTGGGGATGGCTTACGTGGTGCACGTCTGGAAAGTGTGCATGGGTATGTGAAATTGGCTGGTGCCGATGGATGTGCGAATGCTTCCCCCCCGGTGCCACCGGATAATCGTGGTCATGCTGATGATGGTCATCATGGAAGTGTTCATGGCTATGCTCAATGATTTCATGAGTATGCTCATGCTCATGCTGCTCAGTTAGGTGCAGCCAAATTCCAATGGACATTAAGGTGCCTGCTACAAGGAGTTTTGTTGTTAATGGCTCTCCCATAGCCAGCGCGATAAAAGCGCCGCAAAAGGGAGCGACAGAAAAATAGGCGCCGGCGCGTGCTGTGCCAAGATGGCGAAGTCCAACAACAAAAAGGACAAGGCTTACCCCGTAAGCCAGCAGACCAACCATCATGGCGGCGGCAAGCATTGGCCAAGGCGGTAACTGGCTTCCAAGTACAAACGAAATTGTAAGATTTACTATCCCTGCGGCCATTCCCTTCGAGGCCGCAATCCAAGTTGCATCCGCCAGGGAAACTTTTCGGGTCAGGTTGTTATCGACGGCCCATGCCAGACAGGCACCCAGCACTGCCAGTGCGGGTAATACACCAGCAAATTGCATCTCTTCTGGCCAACTGAGCACGACTGCGCCGGTTGCAATGGCAAACATGCCAAGGGCAATGCGGTGGTCGAAATTCTCCTTGAACACAACCCAAGCCAGAAGTGCTGTCAGCACACCTTCTGCATTCAAAAGCAATGCAGTCCCCGAAGCTGGCATTTCTGAGAGACCATACATCAACAGGACGGGGCCAACTACCCCGCCCGCCAGTATTGCCCCGGCAAACCATCCCACTTCGGATCTAGGTAGCCTGACAGGCTTGGCCTTGCTAACGAGCCTAAAAATTGACAGGCCAATTCCTGAACCAAGGTAAAAAAGGCCGGCCAGTAGCCATGGACTTACCTCCAGCAGTAACAGTTTTGCCAAAGGCGTTCCTGCCCCGAAGAGCAGAGCAGCACCTAGAGCAGAAGCAATGCCGGGTGAAATGAATTTATGCTGGGCATTCATGACTCTGTTCTCTTTTTGATTTAGAAGCCGAAGGCCTCTCCTGCACCCAGAAGCGTGGCGACGCCGAGAACAGCAAAGATTACGGCTGCAATGCGATGCACCAGCTTGACTGGCATTTTGTCGGCTATTTTGTCACCCATAATGACCGCCGGCACATTCGCCACCATCATACCCAGGGTTGTACCCGCGATCACAGCGACCAAACTTTGATATTGAGCTGCCAGAGCAACGGTTGCTACCTGCGTCTTGTCTCCCATTTCGGCGAGGAAGAAGGCAATCAGCGTGGTCGTAAAGACGCCAAAGCGTGCCAGCTTGGCATCCTCTTCGTCGAACTTGTCGGGTATCAGGGTCCAGCCGGCCATGGCAATAAAAGAAACGCCGAGTACCCAGCGCAGTGTCTCCGGTCCCATCAGCGTTGTAATCCAGGAGCCCACTGCGCCAGCAAAACCATGATTGGCCAGAGTGGCGACCAAAATACCGAGAACGATAGGGACTGGCTTGCGGAATTTCGCCGCGAGAATGAATGCTAGGAGTTGGGTCTTGTCACCGATTTCGGCGAGGGCAACGATCCCAGTGGAGATAAGAAAAGCTTCCATGTTGGTTTCCTTGGCCGGAATTCGACGAATGACCACACTGCCTCTCCGGCCAATCGGAAGGCTGTATGGTCAAAGGTCTTGCCAAGCAGAAACCGCTTACGCCATGGTCGAATGACCAAGTATGTTGACGTAAGCCTCTTCTTGTAGAAGAGAGGCTACTCCCCAATGACTCGTCCGCATTGTATCGAGTGAAATTATGGCCGTCTATCGCTGAAAGCACGATTCTTGGTCAAAAATTATCCACAAACAGGTGTATTCCGTGCTGTAACGGCAATTTCACACTGGTGCGATAAAATTGAAACATGAAAAGCACTTGTTTTTACCTCATTCTGTCTCTATTTGCCCTACCTGCATGGGCCGCACGCCCATTTGTGACCGATGATGCAAGGTTAACTACTGCTGAAAGCTGTCAGCTCGAAAGCTGGACACGCATATATCCAGACAGCAGAGAGGTTTGGGCACTACCAGCATGTAACCCCACTGGGAATCTTGAATTCACATTTGGTGGTGGCCTAGCAAAGATTGATGGGGAGCAATCCACGAACGACTACATTTTCCAACTTAAAACCCTATTCCGCCCTCTGGAAACCAATGATTGGGGTTGGGGATTGGGTGTCGGCACCGTAAGGCATCCGAGCATCAATCCCGGACCAAATCTGCTTGGCAATACTTATGCGTATATTCCTGTCTCAGCCTCATTCTTTGACGACAAAGTTATTGTTCATACAAATATTGGGTGGCTTAGAGACCGGGCCAGTGAGCGAGACAATATCACGTGGGGAATTGGCGGTGAGTTTCGGGTTGGCTCTCGACTTTTGGCGATTGCCGAGACTTTTGGCGACAATCATAACCAACCCTATTGGCATCTTGGCGCTCGCTATTCAATCGTCCCGGACCGAGTGCAGATAGATGCCACCTTCGGGCATCAGTTTGATGGCCCACATTCTGGAAGGTGGGTCTCCTTTGGAATAAGACTAACCCCGGACCGGCTTTTTTGATTTTATGCAATCAATTAACGAGGTCAAGAACTGTCAGACTAGGTCGCGACTTCTATAAATGTTGATGGCAAATTTAGGTCTAGGCTTCGAGTTACCTAGACTGGCTCGTTGCCTTCATCTTCGACCCCTTCTCTTGCTTGACTGTTTTAGGGTAGAGATCGTCGGTCTTCAACTGGGCCAGCCACTCAGGGCCCAATTGGTTGCGAACCTGTTGAAGAAGAGCAGACTGATTGTTGTCCAGTCCCTTGTAGCTACCAGTGGTCCAGGCCACATTGAGTTTTTCCTTCCAAGCCTGCCCGTTCTTCTCACTGTAAGCCCTGAGAGCTGTACGCTGATCTTCCGTTAAGGTTTGGGTTTCAGTAATGGCAACGTGCTTGGGCTGGTAGTCCTTGGCGCTGATTCTTCCCAACTCGTCGTATCGTAGATACTTGTGACTGCCTGCGGGGAATTTTTCCTTCAAGGTCTCTTCACGGTTGGCAAACTCTTCTTTGCCTTGCAGTAGCTTGGTGCTGTGGATGACTCTGACGAATACCTTTTCGTCATTCTCGCCAGCAGATTGAGCCACAAAATATTTCCCACTGTACAGAATTTCACCGACAGCAAAGCCTTTGGTTGGGGCTTTGTAGATGAAGGCAACCGTTTTGTTGTCATGTGCGTGGTTGAAGGACAACACTGATTCCAAAGCTTCTCGTTCGCTGGCAATCGCCTTGGCGGTGCTCCTGGCTTCCTTTAGCTTGTAAGTGAAGCTCTTGATCTGCTCATCTGTGGCCAGATTTTCAATTGGAATTTCATAGATGGCTCGTTTGATGTCCGGTTGTTCAACACGCTTGGCAAAAGAATGTTTTTCATCCTTGCTGTTGAATAGCCAATACACGTCATAGCTGTTCGGAAGATCTATAAGGTATCGCTGGTTATCGGGGTCGGCAATCACAGTCACACCATCCAGTTCCCCTGTTTGTATCTTATTTGCTCTTATTGTCATGGCTTTCCTTTGGATCATGGTCAAGAAATAGCAAAACAAAAAATAAAGTCAAATCTAGTAAGATAAGTGGCGTTTCTCTTGCAATTAGTTTTTGTTTTTGTATGTTTGATTAAAAAAGGAAATTAAATGCAAGATACAGGAACAAAGGATGGGTTCAGGGATAAGATACTTGCCATGCTTCCTGAAGAAAGAAAGCTTGACTTGATGAGGGTTATCAATGATGCAGGTTTAAGATCGGATGATGAAGCCTTCGCTCTTCTCTATGTTATGGGATACATAAAGACACTTTATGAAGATATGCCCGATGCTGTAGAGCAAATGAATCATGTGGTCTGGCAAATGTCTGATTCGCTTGAAAGTTCGATGCAGGCGATTTTGAACAAGAATCTTGATAGCATGAAGATGGATATGCAGGCACACAGTAGCCGTGCTGCGGGTAATCTTCAGAACATGAGTCAGCGCTTCGGCCAACTGCTACAGGCTTACGATGAAAAAATTCAAAGCTACGCCAGTTTGCTTGATGCGGAAAACGAGAAGCTACGTGAGAAGAGCCGCCACTTGTTCATCAGTGCCATGCGATCCAAGCTTCCCGATCTGATTGAACCCTACCTTCAGCAGATGGTGGATGCTCCCTACACCATCAAACGAATCGCTCGCGATTTTCTAGTCTGGTCGTCCAGCATGGCGGTTGTGTTGATCGGCTATGAGCTGATCAAACGATGGCAATGATTCAGGTTCTTAATCTTCCTGATACATGGCGAAAGGACCTGGTTCGGCGATGAAGCCAAGGCGATCCGCATCCGTCTGTGTGGCAAATTCTTTTTCAAGGTCGTCACAGTAGCCGTCGTAGAGATGGTCTAGCTGTTCATCAATCATGGTCTGGGTGGCTGAGATTGCCGGTTGTGGTGCTTGATAGCTGTCGTGGGAAACATCCCAAAATCTATCCATCTCTGGGAGTACAGGACTGCTCGGCTGGGCATCGATCCATGCCGCCGGTTTGCTCTCTGCTCTGGTTTTGTAGGACAAAATCGGTGCCGTCAGTATGTAGGCCGGATTCTGTCGGGCGAACAAAGCCAGATAGGTAATGGTAAGCGTGGCTTCATTGGCCCCCAACAAGTTGAACTCGTTGGCCCCCATGACTTTTTCCTGGTGGTGCTGTTCATCCACGGATGTGGATTTTCCCCCGTCGCTATGGCTCACGCTACGGTGCAGCTTGGCGATGGTTTTTTCACCCAACAACTCAGAAAATTTGTTGGCCGTGAAACCGTCATTGACCCCCAAGATATACATGCTGCCGGTGTTCGCAGTGATGAAGTCGACGAATTCCTGCCCGTAAATTTTCACCAGTTGCGCAAGATCCTGCATGGCCAGACTGAGACTAACCCCCCTTGAGCGATACAACGATAAAGCGGGTGCGGTGAAGGCTTCAATGTTGCCGTAGGACTGGAATTCATCGATCAATATGTGGAATCGGCGGCTTCGGCTGTCGGCCAAATCACCCAAAATGACCGTGTTAGCGAAGTAGAGAATGCCCTTGATCAGTCCTTCGGTCAGTGTGGGAAAACTCTCGGAAGGCTTCAAAATGAGCACTTTTCGCTTGGGCTTCTCGTTCATGATCCAAGCACGAATGGACAGTTTTTTGATGCCTTCTGCCTTGTCCCATTCGTCAGCATACTGAACGATGGTGGCACACAAGTTTTTCCAGCCATCCATGAACGCTGGTTTCATTAGCGCCGCTTTCTCATTGCCGCTCAGATAGGGAAAAATGCGCTGGTTCTGCTCGTCAATCGGTTGTTTGACGAACTCGGCAAAGTCCTTCCACTGCCAGTTTGGCTGTTTTCGCTTGAGATGTAGGCAAACCCCCTTGAAGTAGCAGGTCTTCTTCAAACGGATGGTTTCATTCTCATCGCTCAATTGATCATTGACCATATCCTGGGTGACAAAGCTCAGATAAGCCGAAGAACGTAAGGCTCTGGCTGTCGCTTGATAGACCGGGGTCTTGCTGTCGTAACAATCGTGAATTCGTCCCAACTGAATGATGTCAGCCGTGTAGGTGCCCAGATTGAACATGACACTGGCCAAGGTGTCCTTGGCTGAATTCAAGACCTGTCGGGCTTCAGGGTAGTGCTCTCCAATGATCAGGGACAACGCTTCGCCGTTCCTGGTGAGCAGATGGGCCAACATGCCGTAGTTCCATGCCTTCGGTGCCAAAATCTGCAACACCTTGGTTGCCCCTGTACAGACAGCTACGGCAGCCAGTGACCAAATCTCGTTGCTCTCTTCAACGGGGATTTTTCCCTTCCAGAAAGCATTGGCCACCAACGGGTTGCGTAAATCTTCCGCGATGTTCCAGCAAACCCCACCTTCTTCATGGGGTGCAATCTTGATGATGTGGCTACTGTGGAAATACTTGCAGTAGTCCGATTTCGGGGTGTCGGCGATCAATAATTTGAGAGCTTCGCCGTTGCGAATACGTTGATAGACCTGAGCTACTTCCAGAAAGTAGATGAGCTGAGTCTTGCCGCGCCCCGTTCCACCAATATAGAGAGCGTGCGAACGACGAAGGGTTTCTGGCTTCTCAATGAATCGGCCTGGCTTTAGATGCTGGGGGCTGTAATGCTTCGGGTTGGTGGGATTAAATTCCTGGTCGGCGCCGATCACCAAGCCTGAACCCTTCCCGTTGCGGCAAAGAAAACCGAATTCGCGTTTCAAGATACGGTAGGCGATTTTCCCTTCTAACAGTTCCTTGCCCCTGATATGGCGAACACCCCCCACGGGTTTGAGCGATTTCCAGAAGACCCAGCCACCACAAGCCACACCGCCAACCATGGCCATCAACCAACGATAGACAAGGTAATCGCCCATGCCGATCTGGTTTAGACGGTGTAGATAAGCATGGTAGTAGTGAAACACTTCCCCCTGAAAGAGCTTGGAGACGAGTCCAGCAAGGACTTGCCAGAACGCCTGCACATGAAAAATCGGTGGTCGCTCGCTGGGTGGTGCAGGAAAGAAGGGATAGTTGGCCCACGAAAACAACAGTACAAGACTGGTAACAATCACGGTGACAAAAAGCCCCATGAACATGGCTGAACCGACATGAACCGTCTGGATGGTGGTGTCCAAGGGCTGCTGATCGCCGGGTAACATCCACTTTGCTTTGTTCTCTCTTCTGATAGTCATGCTGAACTCTCAAGCCATGAATTCAAGAAAGAGAAACGCTGCATAAAACAAGACATACAACAAGGCTGGAATGATGAATTTCAGCTTGTAACCATTTTCTGCCCACCATGGATTGGGGGGCTTGATGTACGATTGATTGCTGTACTCATAATCCCCAATGATTTTGGTGGTGATGAAGATTGAATCTTCTTCTATCAAATATTCTTGTTTGTTATCCATAATCTTCTCTTCTTCTTTTTGTACAAGCTACAAAAATAATCAGAGAAAGCAAGCTGACAAACAAGAGTTTGAAAAAACGTTACTTAAAATTCTCCGACTTCCCCAGATACCCCAGGCTTTTTCAAAGTCGACACAACGGTGTATGGAATCTATCTATATACCCTTTTTCTTCTTAATTAAAAAAGAATGGGGTATTTGGGGAAATCACTCGCAACCCGCATGAATTGGGGGCTTTGAGCCTCCCCAGGCGCTTGGGGAAGCTCTGGGGAAGCTGGGGTAAATCTTGGGAAAATGCTTCAGTTTTTCCGCTGGGGACACATGATCTTCCCCATGCTGATCAAAAATTACCCCAGGCCATGGGGAAATCTCCCCAGCAAAAGTTGAATTTTCCCCATGGCTTGCCCAGGGGAAAGTGATGGAAATTGTGAGTCCTAGGTCAAGTCGTTCATTCCCTTGAATCCATCGCACTGGGTGAATTCAAGGGGTTCCTGTGTCGCCCAGGTCACGCTGAAGAAGATGGGGCAATAGCATTGCAGAATGTCACTGCTCGGTTGCCCGACACGACGGATACGTCCTTCTCGCCAGATGGCGTTGGCGCAAGTTCGGCAGATGATGTCGCTACTGAGTTCGTGGGCTTCTTCGGATTTGGCGAGTGCTTTGAGTGTGGGGCTGATGATCATGCGGTTCTCCTTTTTATTATCTGTGCATGGTGGATCGTGTCTGTTGTTGTGCCTGCTGCATGGCAAGCTGCTTCAACCGGACTGATTGTTGAGCCTGAAGGTTGTTCTGCACCAATTGGGCTTTGACACCATCGGGAATCTTGGGGGGCTGGGTGTTCGCACGACGAATTTGCTCAACTCGTGCCATCTTCAAGGCTTCGTAGGTGTTGCGGGCTTTGCCATCCAAGATTTCGTAATCGTGGCTGGTCTTTTTGAAATTGGTCTTCGCCATCGCTTCCACAATGCTGGTTAGGCGATCCAAGGGATGGGGGGCATGCCCGGTCGTCGCTTTCCAGTGCTGGTCCAGAAAGCTTCGGGTCCAGGTGAAGGACTCCAAGGTTTCACTGGGTAGGTCCAGATTTTTTTCACGAGCAATCCACTGGGCAACTTTCTTCATGGATGCCGTGGGGGCTTTGCCGTCCAGCTTGCTTTCCATATGGCTGACCATGTCTTCGCTGAGATACAGCTTCAATTCGTGACGGTGGCGAGAACAGGCGACATAGGCATGGTGCAGGCTGTTGGTGTTGCTGGATACGAAGTAAAAGGACTGATTTTTAGTCTGTCCCTGACTTTTATGCACTGTGACTGCGTAGGCATGGCGTAGGGCATGGGATTTTCCGAGATCCAGCACGGTTTCCCTGCCATCATCCATCTTGAGCTTGATCGCTTTTGGCTGGCCGGTGAGTTTGCTCAAGAAAATCTCACTGACTTCCCCCGTATCGCTGTTGTTGAGTTGCTGGGTGTCGGCATCGTCGGATTTCTGGTTTTTGGTGAAAACCACACGATCACCCATGGAAAACGCTCGTTCCTGCTTATCCTTGCACTGAACCACGACTTCTTGCTCAGGCAATTGTCCCGACTGCTTGAGCTGGGTTCGTACAGCCAGATTGATGCGCTCAATGTCGTCGTTGGTGGTGGCCAAGATGATTTTGTCTTTGGCGGAGCTGGTCGCAGCTAGATAGTCATTGACGATCAGGGCAAGTCGCTGCTCGTCAGACGGGGTGATGATGACCTTGCCGTTTTCGTAAAGAGTACGAATTGCCTGATGGGCTCGGCCACTGGCGAAGTCTTCCACCATCTCGCGTTGCCACTGATCCACCTGTCGGTTGATCTCACGAACCGGGGTCGTGACGAAATCCTGGTTGAGCTTGGAAAAGTTGCCGCCAAATCCCACACTTTGAAGCTGTTCCTTCTCGCCGACGAGTACCAGCTTCGCACCTGCATTATTTATATGCTGGATCACACGGTAGAAGGTGTTGGTGTCGGCCATCCCAGCTTCATCCCAGAAAAGAACGGACTGACGATCCAGTTTCAACTTCCCTTCGTCCAGCAGACGTATCAGTTTGGTGGTGTTGTGAAATTCTCTTGAGCCCATGCCTGTGGATTTGGCCAGACCCTTACTTGCCGTTGAACTGGTGGAAGTCCCGAAGACCTTGAAGCCATGAGCCACATAGAACTCACGGGCCGCCTTCAACAAGGTGGATTTACCGGCACCGGCTCTACCAGCCACATTACAAACAGCCCCTGGTTCGGTCAGGATCATCTGCACGGCTTCACGCTGACCTAGTGCAAATTTGAATTTTCGGTCGGGACTGGACTGCTGACGCTCGTAGTCCAGAATGAAACGGGCCACCTGATCACGGTCAAACCTGAATCCCTGTTCCTGCTCACGCGCCTTCAGGCTGGATGAGATGTAGGTGTCCTTGGCAATCGTGGATCGGTGCAGAAAACGGGCTTCGCGCATGAATCGCAGTTGCATGGACTGACGGTGGTTGGGATCGGTGATCGTGTCGTTCAATAAGGGCTTGAAGTAGTCCATCTGCTCCTTGCTCATGGACAGCACGCAATCCTGTTCAAAAATTCGGGTGGCTTCTCGTTCGGCTTGCTCGCCGCTCATGCTGGGCAACAGTTGTTTCTGGATGTGGGCCAGATATTGGCTCTCGGTCATCGCCACATCCTTGTGATGGCGAAGAAAGGTCTCTTCCATGACTTCTGCCGTCAGCGGCGGCTGGGGTTTGTGGGTCGCTTTGACACGGGATAATTCCTGCTTGAACTGGGTCGGTGTCCAGCCCATGCGCTGAAATTCCTGATGCCACATGGCTTTCAGTTGAGCCGGTGACTTGTCAGTTTTCTCGTCACGGGAAGTTAGACGGGCAAGCTCTTCAGCCTGGTAGCCGGATTTCCCCGAAGCTTTCAACGCCTTCTGCATCTCTTGTTCGCGGGTAGATCGCCAGTCACGGACCTGGGCAGGGATCATGGATTTGGGCAAGTCAAAGGAAACCGTTTTTCGTTCCTGCTCCTGAAGAAACTCGTTGGCTACGTCCTCATCGTGCTTGACGGAATCGAAGACAAAGCCGAATTCTCGTTCCAGACCTTCCTTCATGTGGCGCATGAAAATGGCGTCCAGTGCCGAAGCATTAGCCCCGATCTCATCCGTGCATAGGCTGTAGAGCTTGCCGTCGTAACCACGGGCAACATTTAGCAGATCAAAGTGGAAGTGCAGAAAGGGACTCTCTGAGCGCGAGTCAATATGGAAGAAGGGGATACCCAAGATTTCGGCAGCACACTGGTAGTCGGTGCCATCCTGACCTTTGCGGATACGGGCCAGATTGAGCATTTCAGGGACAACAGCCTGCCTGAAAACGTCGTTGCAAAGCTGGCTGAAGCGTTTTTCAATGCTGGGGTCTTCGGTAGCCAGCAACGCCATCGCCGTTGAAAGTCGTTCGCCAAAGCAAAAGATGAACTCTGTTCCCAGTCGGTTCTTTTGCTCGCCCTTGGCAGGGTAACGATAGCTGCCGTCAGGATTGATCGGGGTGGCCGTCTTCCTGAACTGCACCATTTTTCCCCTTGGGGTGTCCTGTGCCTGACTGAACAACGCCGATGATTCGGACATGGGACACCAGCCGTTGGACAAGTCCTTCCATAGCTCAGGGCTGAGAAATTTACCGTCTAGTCCCAAGCTCTGCGCCAGATCACCCAATAGCTTTGGGTTGTAGGGATTGTCGGCCAGAAACTCGGCAAATCGGGGATCATTCAAGTCATGAGATTGCTCGTCGGGAAACTGCTCGGCAATCGAAGCCCATAACGACGTGCTGTTGTAGTTCAGTTGCTTCTCGTGATACTCCAGATTGGTCATGGAAGCATAGTTACGCAACATCATGACGGTTACTCCGTGCTCATGCTCTGAACGATAAAGTACAAGTCTTCAATCCCTGAACTGAGCTTGGTAATTTCGTTTTTTACCGCAACCAACTCATCCTTCAAGTCATCGAAGGCTTCTGCCTGATCCCTGTTCTTCTCGTATTCACGAAGGGCGATTCGCCAAGCTTCGCTTTTATTTTTTGTCTGGTGATCTTTCATCACAAGGTCAAGAAGCTTCGCATCTTCTTCAAAAACCTTGATGCCATCCATGCGTAAGTGTTCTTTCATTTGTTCTTCCTTTTTGATTCAAGGTAACAAACGAAGTTGCAATGTCAAGGTTTAATCTGACAAGCGGAACAGAATGATTATCCAAGCTCGTTTTTATTAGCTTGAAGGCACTTAACGCATCAAGATACATTTTAATGTGATAGGTGCTTATGAACTGAAAAACAGTAAAAAACAGAAAAGACAACAGAGAAAAGACAACGGAAGACAAAATGTGAAATAACAAGAAAAATCAATACGTGTCACCAAACAACCAGCTAACACAAGATGAACAACGAAAAACAAACAAAACACAATGAGAAAACAAAAACAAGACAAAATCACTTGATTTTATGACAAAAATTTCTTACTTCAATTTATGACACAAGAGCAATGGGAGATTGTCATGGATATACAAGGAGTTTTGAGCCAAGCTATCGTGCAGGCTGAACATGAAGCAGTGGGTACAACCAGCAAGACAAGACTGATCGATGTCTTCAGGGAAAACTACGATGATTGGAATGGTCGTCTATTTCCTGCCTGGAAGAAGGTTGGCAAAGTTTGCCATCAAGAATTGAGCTTGCTGCTCAATCAAGTGGGGTTCAGCACGGTCAATCCAGCGATGGTCAGTCGTTACATGAAGCTGGTCAGGGATGAGCGAAAGAATGTGGCTCAGTCAGCGACACAACGAAAAACGGTGATCAGCAGTTCCCCCGCCAAACTGGCTGGGGTGGTCGCGGAAAAGGTGATCGCTGCCGACTGGTCAGTGCAAGATTGGTTAGGCGATGAACCGGATTGGCGAAGCCTATGTGGTCCTGGTGCAACTCGCCCCAAAGTGCCAGAAGACTGGAGTAGACACTGGGAAAATGTCTGGCGTTGGCTCTATCGTCTGGCTGACGACCACGATTTGAATGCATTTGAGCGTACCAACTATGCGGGCTTCAAAAAAATCAGTGGCAGTATCGGTGATCTCTGGCTGGACTTGAGCAAGGTTCGTCGGTTGATGAACATGGCTGGAATGTCGGTTGATCCCAAGGGCGTTGGATGCCCAGGATGCTGAAAATTATCGTCGCAGCAGCCCGTAAGCCGTTGCTCAACGGTTTTGGCTTTAACGGTAAAATCACCTTGGCATTATCACATCATCTAAATGAACTGCGATTGACATGGCAACTCTCGAAGAAGACCAGCACAAGACTAAGGTTTGCATAACTCTGATCTATGAGCTTGTTACCGATTCAACATTTACGATTCGCTACCCAGATTTTTCAGCGGAATGTCGCCGTCGCTTGGGGGCAGGTTGGAGCTTGATGACAATAATGCAATGGCTGACTGGCAAAAGGGCCGTTGCAGCTATCAATGCCCTATCTGGTAGATTCGAATTATCTGGGCTGAAAGGTCAAGCACTCATAGGCTTTCATGATATGGCTATCGATTTTTGTCGTGAGCATGATGCGAGTGCTGCTGCGACAGCGGATGGGGATCGCATGTCCGTCTTGAGCATGTATCGCAATAAATTTCAATCGATTCACTAATACTCGTCGCCGCCTGAGTTTTCATGGTCGTTTAATGACAACAGGCAATAAAGCTGGTGCGACATTCACTTGCTGGGGTAAAATTTTGGCAGGCTAGGTCGAAGCCTGCTGCCCACCTTGGCAAACCCGAATAGGACGATCAGCACTTCGCATATTTTGAGATTCCATATCATGGGGTCGGCAGTGGGCACCGTGTTCCATGCTGGAGATCTCAAATGGCAAATCTTTACATCATCACTTCCAAGACACTTAGCCAACTCAAGCAGAAGGCTCGTGATTTGAAAAAGTCAGCGGGAATTCCGCACCATGAAGCTCTTGAGCAAGTTGCCAAAGGCATCGGGCTACCCAACTGGCACAAAGTAGCCGAGTCAGCGGAAGCGACAGCACAGACAGAAAAAGCTTACCTGTCAGGTCTCATTATTGCCTTCGATATGAAGGATGCTGGGAGTTTTGACCCCGCGAATACCTTTGTTGAAGATCTTCAGGCATTAGAGTTCTGCGAAAAAGACCTGTTGGCTTCCTATCGGAAAGCTTGTGAAGATGAAGGCGAACCCGCTACCGAAGAGGAAGTTGAAGAGTATCGGCATTTTGAGTTGGGAAACCATGCCTTTTTTCGCTATGTTGGCAAAGATCGGCCCCAATCTGTCCGCGAAGCTTTGGATATGGTTAATGCCCAATCGTTTTGGCCCCCGTTTTATGTCTGGTTGAACGGTAAGTTTCACGAAACCTACTTTGAGAACGCTACTAACGAAGACGGAGAAGTGGTTGGCGTCAGGTTTTAGGAATTCATTTTAGATAAGCGGCGATGTCTATACCTCAAAAGTTGTTAGTTCTCGCTCAGTACCTGTAGCTTCCAAAGAAGTGCCTTCACAAGTCTGGGGGCACCTTTGTATCCATCGTATCCCTCGTGTTCCGTGACCGATTTCATTGCTTGAAGAAGCATGTAAGCCGGTCCGTCACCTTCAAAAAGATACGGATCAATCTTTTTCATGTCTATGGTGACAGTCCGTCCCCCATCTTCCATCGCCTGACAGATTGAATCTAAAGCATCGGTCCAATACCTTTGCTCTCCCCACCAGATCGTCTGATTTTCTGAACGGACTTTGTTGTTGTCGGGAATACTTGTCGGGGGGAGCGGAAAGGTCGGGTTTTCAGGAGATATGACTGAAGCTATACCATCCCATTGAAGATTATCTTTATCCGCAATCCATATCGGCAAAGTCTGTAGATCTTCAGGGTTGCCTTTCATGTTCTCCCACCAAAGTGTGGGTATCCAGTCGCCTTGCTCAAGGAAGCCTACAAGTTCAGTGAGCCAGCCTGCATATGCCCAATCTCTTTCCTTGCCTTGGCTTGCGATGTCAGGAAAGCGCTCAATGAATTTCTGCGCCAGTGTCCGGGCGTCATCGTTAGCGGTATCCTTCCAGCCGAAATAGTCTCCAGCCCCTGTGATGGCAACATCTTTCCCAGTCAGTTGGCTGTTGGGGATGACGGCTCCGTTTCGTTCTGAAAAACAACGCTTTGGGGCTATCGCCAATCTGAACCCAAGGGGATTTAGATATGGCATCCCACGCAGTCCCTGATAGCCCAAGCGGTGTAGTTCAGAAAGCATTCGTATGGATCGTTGTGCTCGCCGTATCCAGTCAATTTTTGATTTCATAGCACTTCTGTTCCTGCTGAGAGTGATGGATTATCAAGAACTTTAACTCATGCCAACTGACTAGTCAGCCAGTCTGACGCTCATTGATTCAAGAAAAGTGTTTCCACAGCCTGACTGACACTGGGAATGAACCTGTTCATGATGAACTGGTCGCCCCTATCCTGTGCCAGAAAGTCACTATCGCCAGGGAAGTAGGAGCCGTCAGACTGCTTGCGTTCTGCTCTGGGGGTGAAAACTTCTCGTAGGGTATTGTTTTTAAGCAAATCAAAGATTCTGGCGCTCAAGGTCTGCTCAAGGATGAAGTGGGGTTCATGACCGAACTGTTTAAGTATGCCGTCAATGGCGGTCTGGGCATTGTTTTCTGTCGCCTTGATAAATCCCGCATTGATGGCAAGAATGAACTTGGCCCCATGGGGGAAGGTTTCTCTCAAGCTCTTGTACGATGTGATGCTTTTCTGATCCTTGATGGGACAAACGAAAATTACTTCTGCCTCAGCAAAGTCCAGAAAATCAATGAAGTCTTGTGGGCTACCCATGCAGGTTGCCAACTGATGTGTGGCATTGGCAGGTAAATCAAATACAAGGTAGTTGGAATCTGTCCCAAGGCTGCTCGCCACCTTGGATTTTTCTTCTGGATTAGCAATGTCCAGAAAGGCAACCCCCTTGGCAGCATCTTGCAAATGTAAAGGCTTCAATGCCCCGTTACTGTTCTTCTGCCCATATCGTTCATATAAGCCTTGAAAGTTACGGTCACACACATAACCATCTACTTTTTCAGTCATTCGCAATGTTTCAAGAATTACTGATGCAACTAATGTCTTTCCAATATTGCCTGCATCGGAGGCTACGATAACTACTTTCTTCTTCATGTCTCTTCCTTCTTTGTTTTGTATGATAGATCTACAAAAAAGAAAGTGAAAAATCAATAGATGGATGAATAAATAAAACAATGGAAAGTAGAATTTTCAAGATTGGTCTTATTCGTTAAAATCATGGAATGACTCGATCAGAACTCATTGCACGCTTGGCAGAACGATTTCCCCAGTTGATCCAGAAAGATGCTGATGCCTGTGTCGCTGAAATTCTCACAGCGATTGGCGATAGCCTGAAGGCTGGAAATCGTGTCGAAATCCGTGGTTTTGGTTCGTTTTCCTTGAACTATCGGCCTGCCCGAATGGCGAGAAACCCCAAGACGGGCGAAAAGGTTGCCGTAGCTGGGAAGTTCGTTCCGCACTTCAAGGCAGGTAAGGAACTACGGGAGCTTGTGGATCGCTCGTGAATTTGCCCTAATTCATGCTCACTGGCTCAACATATGAGCTTTTCGGATGTCATACTTCCTTCCGAACATTGGCAACACTAGGAGCATATTTGATGACCGCCACGATCCTGCTTGCCGCAGCATCCTGTTTGATGATTACCAGTCCTGACCAACGTGCCTACTGCAAAGCTTTGGAGTCTGGAAGGCAAACGGATTGCACCGCCATTGCCGATTACGCCTTGAGAACACGATGCAAGGTTGAACTCGGCGGCGAACAAGCTAATTGCTACACCATTTCGGATGCCGAGCAACGAGCACTCTGCTTGGCCAAAGCAAAAAAGAGCTGAAAGGAGACCTGATGCTTACTGAAAAATTCTCTATTGCGGTCAGTATGGCGGCGACTGCCCACGCTAAGCAGGTTCGAAAGGGAAGCAATACACCCTACATCGCACACCCGCTGGGGGTTGCCTCGTTGGTATTGGAATTTGGTGGCGATGAAGAGCAAGCGATTGCTGGACTGCTGCATGATGTTATCGAAGATGGTGGCCCACAATTCATCGAACCGATTCGTGAGCAATTTGGGGAAAGGGTCTTGTCCATGGTCGAAGCATGTACCGATGGCATTCCCGATGAAAACGGGGTGAAAGGTCCTTGGCGGTATCGTAAGGAAAAGTATCTAGATCACCTTGGGACAACCGCTTCCGATGCTTTGCTTGTCTCTGCTGCCGACAAACTCTATAACGCTAGGGCCATTCTGGATGATTTGCTAGATCCTGCCGTTGGTCAGACGGTTTTTGAACGTTTTTCGGCGAGCAAGGACCAAACGCTCTGGTATTACCGTGAATTGGGCAGGATCTTCAGTGAGCGCCAGAGTCCTGTTGCGCGTCGGCTGAATGCAACGGTTCAAGAAATTGAACGATTGGCGTCTTGAAAATTGCTTAGTTGCAGTTCAGCTTCCCGTTGTTCGTTGTTTTTGAACGTACAAGGGCATCCCCCCGTTCAGGAATAGGAAGCGCGAGATACCAGTTGGGGAGATTTGGTAGTGTGCATTCTGCAACGGCACGATCAAAGACCTGCCTAAGCTCAAGAAGCTGTGCAGTCGTGAATTTCAACTGATAACGCGGTTGCCAATCGTCCATGCGAAAAGAATACATGCAGGATGGATGAATTACAACTGTGTAGGCGTATCGGGGTAGGCACCATGCAAAAGAGACTCCGAAGAGTCTCTTGAGCTTAGTGGGTTGTGCTTTCTTTCCAGAAGGCCAACTTCTTCTTCAATGGTGGTGCGGCATAGTCCTTGTCCAAAATATCGTCTGTCCAGCAGTGTTCGGATTCCTGGCTGGGAGCCTTCCAGGCCAATGGGTCGTCGTAGAAGTCGTCGGCGAAGGGATCGCACTCGTTGTATGCCTTGCTGATGCTCGGAGTGTTTGGCTCTGCTTGAGCGGCTGGGGGCTGAACGACAGGCTCTTCCACCTTCATGGGCATGGTGAATGAAATCGGTTTGATATTGAGCTCTTCCAATACCTTTTTGTCCTTTTCAGGTAATGCCTTGGATGGCTGTGTCACCAAGGTAAGTAAATCGGATTCTGGGGGACTGGTCTGATCTGGTTCGCTTGCACCTGGTCTGGTCAGACTGAAGAAATCACTGACCTTGATATGCTGGGCAAAGCGCTTACGGGCTTCGGCAAGCTTCGGAAACTTGAAATAGCGGCCAATCGCCTTGTTCTTCCACTCGGTGTAGCTGTCTGGGAACTGAAAAATCTGCTGCACCTTGGCGTTGAAATTCTGCTGGTTGAAGCCCACGATATTTCGGCCCGCCGTATTGTGGAAGGACTGGAAGTGTTCAAAGAGTTCGCGGCGGGGAATGGTGAGCTCCTGGTCTTCCATCTTTTCGGTTTGATAGCGTTTGTCTTCGGGGATCGGATCAATCGCCCCGGCCAGAATGTTGAAGATGAAGCTTTCCACAGGGTCTAGGTTCTGCGCCTTGATCAAGTTCTTGGCGTCCGTTTCAATGGAAATCGTGGGCTCGAAATTGGTGTAATCCACTTCGTTCTGGAAGAAATGCACCAAAGCGTTGGCGCCGCCGTTGTTGAGCCAGTCATAGTAGGTTTTGAAGTATGACTTGTAGCCGATCAACTTGTTACTGCATGTAAAAGCGTTGTGGCGACGGTCGCTATCTTCGATTCGGACTGGGTTGTCGTTGTTGCTAGTAAAAATGTGGAATGAATAATTCTGGATTTCCACAGATGTGATGTTCTTGATACGGCTCTTGCGTGTGATGCCGGTGATCAAAGGCTTCATCTGCTCGTTGGTCTTCTTGTCGCCGGAGAAAATGGATTCTTCGTGCAGAAAATACTTGGTGTGGTGATACTCGTGGTTGAACCCAGTCAAAAGCTCGTCCAGATTATCCACAACTGCCGTATGGCTGGGGCACATCGCACGTAAGGTCTCGGAAAGGGTGGTCTTGCCTGAACCCTGCTTGCCCTGAAGGATGATCGTTGTATCGGTTCGGATATGGGGATACTTCACAGTGAAGCCGATCAACTTGATGATATGGGCTTTCTGCTCTGGTGTGCCTTCAATCAGATTGTCAATGTGGTTCAGAAAAGGGGTTACATCCCCCTTGATGGGTTCCACAAACCCTGTCCAGAAATTGAATACGCTGGCATCGTCAAACTTTGGGTTAGGGTCAAACACCGTGCGCTTGTAGCTGGTGCAGATGTCACTACGGGTTTCAAGCCAGTAGTCCGCAAACCAGATCTTGTCTTGGTAAGTGGTTTTTTGATACTGCTTGTCAATCTTGAAGTGTGACTTGATCTTTGACTTGCGGAACTCATTTTGTGAAAAATATGAGTAAGTAAAGTCATTGACAAAGGTTTCACTACGGTCGTTGTTGGTGATTGAACGTTTTTGAACGATGGGTGAGATCACCACGGACTTTCCACCCATATCTTCAATGAAGAAGTAATTAGAAAATTCGTGACAGTATTGAAGCATAAGCTGCTTATCCTGAATGGATGAACAAGCATTGTAAGTTTCGTCGTTTTTTAAAATGCTTTGGTAATTGACATTTACCTTTCTTTTGATTAGAGTCATAAGGAACCTTTCTTGTTGTTTGTTTTTTCATAGATGCGACTTTGGTGAGTCGCATTCTTGTTTTTACTTCATTGTGAATGCTTCATTGTTTCTAAACTCTTCTGCTTTCCCTTGAAGAAAATTTCGGGTTAGTGCCTGCCAGTTCACGCCGGCTTGTCTCAGCTCACGAATATCATTCATTAGCTTGTCATCAATTACGACATTGAAGAAGTTGTGTTTTTTTGATTCTTTGATCATTTGATGCCTCCTGTGGTTTATCTGTACATAACAAAATATTTCTTATTGTCAAGATTGAAAATATTGTCAATGAATTAGTCGAATTTTCCCCTGCTTCCCCTGACACCAAAGTCTTTACCCAAGTGTCTTGTGTAGCTTTTTAGGTGTAAAAGCTATTCCGTTTCATTGATTCAATAAACTTTGCCTTCTTGTGTTCAGGATCAATCAATCTGAGTGTTACCCAAAACTTCAAATCACCAAAATGAAATGATTCAATTTCTATTTGAGCTACATTGCTTATTTCTGTATCCTTTTCAGCTAAGGTATAGTCAATCGCATAATCCACTGCATCACAAAGTTCTTTGCCAAAGACAGTGTTGGTCCAGGTTGTGATTTCTAAAAGCTCTTCCGTAGAGCATTCCTTGTAGAATTCTTTAATGGTTTTGCATTCAAATCCTTCTGAGATTTTTTTCCATATGTCGGAATAGATCTGTGATGCATAAGCCTTAGCTAAAAATTCGTTTGATTTGTTGCGATAAAAGTTGATTGCGTTTTGCATGGTGATTCCTTTCTTTGTTGTTAAATTTTGATAACTTGGTCATACATCTGGCTGAGATTTTCTAAATACCTGTCGTGCTCTTCTTTGTAGTCCCCCACAGACTGCACAAAGGTTTCAATATCTGAGCGAGACTTGAAGCTCTCTACAACGGCTGTCAATCGCTCTTCCATCTTGTCAATGTGCAAGTCAAGATCACCGTAGTAGCCCCACATAAGCGCCACAAGGTCAAGGAAGTGAAACCAATGGCTTTCTGGGGTTTCATGCTCATGTAAAATGCACTCCTGATAGACCATAAAGCTCGTAAGGATTGACCCCTTGATTTGATTATTACTCAAATTGCTCATGCCTTTGTTGAGTGCCTTGCCAAGTTCGTTTCTTTTCTTCATCGTTTCTCCTTCTTTAGGTAAGTTGTTGTATTTTTGTTTATACGGTTGCACACACAGTGGTAATAAGTGGATCATTCCTGGTAAAGTCTTTTCGCGCATTGGGGAAGAATTGGTTTGGAAGAAGTGAAACCATCTGAATCTTTTCCAAGCTCATGAGCTTCCAGCCATATTCATCAGTGCAGCTTGTGCCACCTGTTTGAAATCCACGAACATACTCATTGCCATTTGCTGCGGTGCCGACAATGTGTGGTTCAATGATTCGTGGCAACCCTTTGTACACAACAACAAGCATTTGCTTGTTTTTGATTGCATCTATTATTGTTTTCATTTTGTTTCCTTTCGTTTGTTATTAAAGTGTGTGTATTTTGAACTTCTTGTTTTTTATTCGTTGAACCCAAAATCAGAATTGGGTAGTTGACAGGTAAGCGGAATTGTGGTATGAGCGAAAATCCAGACATTGATGATGAAATTGATGAGCCTGATGAGCCACGGCGTCTGCGTGGGAAGGCATGGGTAAAGGCGTGTCTAGCCGCTCTCGGCACAGACAAGCTGTCCGTCTTGGATATTCGGTTGAGTGTTGTGAATACGCCCAGCTTGTGGGGGATGTATCAGAGCGGTAAGCGGCGTCCCATGCCGGGGACGGTTACCGTTGTTGGCCAAAAGTTGCCTGGTACAGCAGAAGTTTGGCTATCCCCAATATGGGATGTGCTTAATGATGATGCTGCGGCATGCGGAAGCCATGTAGATAAGCTTCTTGAGCGATTCACGAAGACTGAACCTTGGATGTTGCTTCATCACAAAGCAATTTCAACGATGACACTGCATGACAAGTGTCAGGCGCTGCTAGAGATCGTTATTCCTAGGCACTACTTAAAACTTCCGGACCTTGATGAAGACTTTCTTCGGGAACTTGACCCTGACTTTGAAAATCGACCATTTCACTATCGTCAGTTTTCGGAGATCTGTGATGACGAAGATAAAAATATTATTTCTCAATCCTATCGGCAAGCCAAAGCTAAATCTAAAATCATCGACGAATCTGTTGATGAAGTTCTTAAAATTTTAGCTAGTCTTAAAAGTGAGAAACACAAACCAAGACCTAGTAATTCAAAAAATCGTGCAGACTTGCTAAACAAAGACTACGTTTGCGGAGTTGCTGCATTGGTTTGCCTTTGTAATGAAAGCAAAGATCAGCGTTTAAGAAAAGCACCTGCTTATTTGAAGCAAGGTATCGTTGAAGCAGTGAAGGATAACTATGGTCTTGAAGTGGCTGATTATTTTATGACTTCACTTTGATCCTGGTCATAGGTGAATTTCTGCTAATTACCGTTCGCTACATTGATGATGTCCTGCATGGGCACCTTCTCATAGCAGTCATTCCAGTGGCTGGCGAAGATGTTGATGAGCATGATCAGCGGGGTATCCAAGGTAAAAACTTCATTGACCCAAAGCGGATCGTTCTCGTATTGGTAGCTCTCAACCGTGTAGGTCAGGGCGTATTTACCTTGGCTGTCGTCAATCACCAGATAGCCAAATTCACGCATGTGGCAACCCAGTTCCTTGAGTTGTTTGGTGAAGGTCAGGATGTTGTCTATGGCTTGCTGCGTGTCTGCTCGTTCAAAGGCCTGACCAAAGGCATCCAGAATTTGTTGGCTGCTTGAAAAATAGAATTCGCCTTGCTCAACCAAAGCACGGGCGATCTCTTGTCCAAGAGCAGTGTTCGGGCTGGCATAAATGCCTGATTGATCCAGTTTGCTCGGTCGTCCGTGCATGTCGTACTCGCGTTAAAAAGCCCACCGAAGTGGGCTGGGTTGAAATCAATTTAGATCAAGCTTTAGCGGGAATTTTTTCTGGATGATTTTCCACGTATTTCTTCACTTTTGTGTCAAACCAATTCACCCAGTCATTGATAAGTTTCTTGCCGTCATCTGATTTTAAAAACTCTGCATTTTCGGCGTTTTTTTCTTGGAGCTTCATCAGCTTCTCTTTGGTGCTACCTGGTTTCATGAAGAAAGCTAGGTGGCTCTCATTGGGAGTCTGGGGGAGATTGCTATCTTGGCGAATCAGTGCAGAACGCAAACCGCCAACCGATTCAAAGGTAAAAACGACAGGACCAGTTTTCTGTTTTCTGGTTTTCCCATTATCGTCACTTTTGGTTGTGTCGACATCATCGTTCTGGTCAGATTTTATGATGCCAAAACGCGCTGCGGCCAATTTTAGGTCATTTTTTGTGTAAGCCTGATTTTCAATCAGTGAGATCAATGAAACCTTTTCCATCTGAATCAATGTAACAATATCTTTAACCTTCTTAATCTGATTGGCTTCCCATTCAGATTTCTCTGCGGTTAGTGAAACAAGCTTGTCTAATTCTTCTTTGCTCAAGCCATCGGAAACTCTTTTTCCTAGTGCCGCTAGTTCAGCCTGTTTTGGGAAAGTCATCTCTTTACCTTTCAAAGTTGTTGAAGCATTTGATTCAACGAAGCTCATCAGGTGTTTCGTTGATCTGTATGGATCATAGCATCAAGAATGGCTGCGTCAATGCTCGCTAGACATGGATCAAAGCTTTTTTAAGAAGACTATTTTCATCTTTCACAGATGTTGTTACGCCATGTTGTTATTGTGTTCTTTGCCCTTTGTTTTGATGAAGAGAATCTTGTCAAGACTGTCTATGACAAGGGGTAGTGGCTTAGAATGCTAAGGTGCCGTTGCATCGGATGCTGACGAGCCCGGTTCCTGGGGGGGCAGTGTCCCCTTGTTGAACATATAACTAGACAGTTCAGGGACATGATCACATCCTTCCATGCCAAGTATTTTGCCCACGAGCTGACCAGACGGCACGCTCCCAATGATGTAGGTAGGCTGTCCCAGTCCCTGTTTGACGCCAGTGTGGATCTGAACCCCCACCAGATTGAAGCGGCACTGTTCGCCTTGAAGTCGCCGCTCTCCAAGGGGGTGCTGCTGGCTGATGAAGTCGGTCTGGGCAAGACCATCGAAGCTGGGATCGTCCTTTGCCAGTATTGGTCAGAGCGGCGTCGCCGTCTGCTGGTGATTTGTCCTGCCTCGTTGCGCAAGCAATGGGCGCTTGAACTGGAAGAGAAATTCAACCTGCCCGCCGTGGTGCTGGATGCCAAGACTTCCCGTGATTTCCTGAAACAAGGCAAATCACCGCTGAACCAGAAAGCCATCGTCGTCCTGTCCTACAACTATGCTCACAAAATTCGGGATGAGCTCAAGGCGATCCAGTGGGACCTGGCGGTCATTGATGAAGCCCACAAATTACGTAACGCCTACCGTGAGAGCAACAAGATTGGTCAAGGTCTTCGGTGGGCGATGGAAGATTGTCGCAAGCTGCTGCTAACAGCAACCCCCTTGCAAAACTCCCTGCTTGAGCTGTACGGACTGGCCACGCTCATAGATGACCACATCTTTGGGGATGTGAATGCCTTCCGCAGTCAGTATGTATCGGCAGGCGGGGACTTGGACGGTTTGCGGGAACGGCTGTCGGGGTTTTGCCGGCGCACCCTTCGCAATCAGGTCACTGAATACATCCGCTACACAGAGCGAAAGGCGATCACTCGTCCCTTCAGCCCTACGGACGATGAGCATCGGCTTTATGAAGCAGTCAGCGAATTTCTGACCCGTCCCAACAGCTATGCCATCCCGCATCGGCAACGACACCTGACCGAACTGATTCTTCGTAAACTGCTGGCGTCTTCGTCCTTGGCGGTAGCAGGCACCTTAGAAACCATGAAGGTCCGGCTGGAAGCGTTGCGGGATGAGAAATTGCAGGATGACCCTGATTTTGCCGAGTCACTGATTTCTGACGAAGACATTGAAGGCGATTTGCTGGACGAGATCCTGGAGCTGGATAACCTTGAAGAAGATGGTGACACCCAGCCACAAGACATAGATCGTAAGCAACTCAATGAAGAAATCCGACTGCTGAGTGAGTTGGCTGCACTGGCACGAAGCATCGGCACCGACACCAAAACCCGAAGCCTGCTGTCGGCCTTGGATATTGGTTTTCAGCAGATGGCGGTGACGGGGGCACAGAAAAAAGCACTGATCTTCACCGAATCCCGCAGGACACAGTTTTACCTGAAGGACTACCTTGAAGCGAACGGCTATGCCGGGCAAGTGGTTCTGTTCAGTGGCACGAACAACAGTCCTGAAGCTACCGCCATCTATGAGAAGTGGCTGATGGCCAACCAAGGCACGGGTCGGATTGCTGGCTCCCGTGACATTGATATTCGAACGGCCCTTATTGAGCATTTCAGGGACAAGGGCACCATCCTGATCGCCACTGAAGCGGCGGCGGAAGGGGTGAATATCCAGTTCTGTTCTTTGGTCATCAACTACGACTTGCCATGGAATCCCCAGCGGGTTGAACAGCGGATTGGTCGTTGCCACCGTTATGGTCAGAAGCATGATGTGGTCGTTATCAACTTCCTGAACGAGCGCAACCAAGCGGATCGCCGTGTCCTGGAACTACTGACCGAAAAATTCAACCTGTTCAACGGGGTCTTCGGGGCTTCTGATGAAGTGCTTGGTAGCATTGAATCGGGGGTGGATTTTGAGAAGCGCATCCTGACCATCTATCAGGAATGCCGAACCCCAGAAGAAATCGAAACGGCCTTCAAAGCCCTGCAAGCTGAAATGGACGAGCGCATCCAAGCAAGGATGAGCGACACCCGCAAGATGCTGCTTGAAAACTTTGACGAAGATGTCCATGAACGGTTGCGGGTCCAGTTGTCGGACACCAAAGCCCAGCTAGACAAATTCAGCAAACGCTTCTGGTCAGTCACTCAGTTCATGCTCCGTGAACAAGCCCGGTTTGATGACGAAAACCTTGCTTTTGATATTGCCAAGCCACCGGCACAAAGCATCCCTGCCGGTCGCTATCACCTGATTTCCAAGTCAGGGCCCAAGTCCATAGAGAAAGATGATCCCGACTATGGCACTTATCTCTACCGGCTGTCGCACCCGTTGGGCGAATATGTGATTGATCAAGCCAAGGCTTTGGTCACGCCTGTTGCCAAGGTGGTTTTCAATGTCAGCCAGCACCCAACCCGCCTGCACCTGGTGGAGTCTCTGCGGGGCAAGCAGGGCTACTTGACCCTGACCGCCTTGGCCATAGACAGCTACGAGCGTGAAGAATATTTGCTGTTCTCAGCCTTGGATGCAGACGGAACGCCCCTTGAGCAAGAAACCTGCGAAAAGTTGTTCAACTGCATGGCTGACAGTGCCGTTCCGACGACAATCCCTGACTCGGTAGTGACGAGACTGGCGGCAGAGTCCCAGCGCCATGCCAAAGCCACCATCAGCCAGTCGCTGGAAGCGAACAACAAGCACTTCAATGAAGCCCGTGAAAAGCTGGAAAAATGGGCTGATGACTTGGTGCTGGCCGCAGAAAAAGCCTTACGGGATACCAAAGAGCAGATCAAAGTAGCTCAACGGCAGGCCCGGCTTGCCACGAACCTGGACGAACAGCACGAGATACAGCAACGTATCCAAAAGCTGGAAAAGCAGCAACGGCGACAGCGGCAAGAAATCTTTCAGGTGGAAGACGACATCATAGAAAAACGGGATGCCCTGATTGAGTCGCTGGAAAAACGCTTGACCCAAAAAACCGAATCCAAAACCCTGTTCTCCCTAGCGTGGGCAGTGGTCTAACAATGATTGAATGAACGAGAACATGAGCAAATACGACGACCTGGTTCGCAAGCTGAAAGAGATTTTTCAAATTGACCGTCCTGAACTGGACTTTGGTGTCTATCGCATTCTCAATGCCCGTGTGGGTGAGATCAATGACTACCTTGAGAACGGGCTGAAAGCAAAAGTCGCTGAAAGCCTTGCTGCCTCTGGTGCGGGCAACCTGGAAGCCTTGCAAAAAGAGCTGAAGGACAAGGAAGCCCAGTATCGGGCTGACGGCATGGACCCTGACAATGTGCCGAAGGTGAAGGAACTGCGGCAGAAAATTGCCGATCTGGGTTCAGGCGGTGCCGAACATGAAAATGCCGTTTTCACACATTTGCTGACCTTCTTTTCCCGCTACTACGACAAGGGCGATTTCATCAGCCAGCGGCGTTACAAGGGTGATACCTATGCCATTCCCTATGCAGGGGAAGAAGTGGTGTTGCACTGGGCGAACAAGGATCAGTATTACACCAAGAGCGGTGAGAACTTCTCCAACTATGGCTTCAAACTGGATGATGGTCGCACGGTCAAGTTCCGTCTGGTGGCAGCGGATACGGCCAAAGACAACCGCAAGGACAATGACAAGGAACGCCTTTTCGTTCTGATTGACCGGCACACCAGAACCCTTCTGGACGAAAACGGTGAAGAGTATGAACAGAAATATTTTCCAATTGAAGAAGTTGGCAACGAGCTGGTGATTCGCTTTGATTACAAAGCCATGCCCAAGGGCAGCAAGCAGGATGCTCTGGTGTCCAAGGCTGTGGATGCCATTCTTGCTGATCCCGTTGTTCAAGCTCGTTGGCTGGATCTGAGCCGAAGGGAACCCACGGAGAAAAATCCGCAAAGGACATTGTTGGAAAAGTGTCTGACCAGCTACACCACGAAGAATTCAGCCGACTACTTCATCCACAAAGACTTGGGCGGCTTTCTTCGTCGCGAACTGGACTTCTACATCAAGAATGAAGTCATGCACCTTGATGATGTGCAGTCGGCAGAGAAGTTTTCTGATATTGAGAAAACACTTCGCCTGATTCAGACCTTTCGTGCCATTGCGTTGGATCTGACAACCTTTCTTGCGCAACTAGAAGACTTTCAGAAGAAGCTTTGGTTGAAGAAGAAGTTTGTGGTTAGCACGAATTATTGCATCACGCTAGATCGCATTCCAGAAACTCTCTATCCGGTGATTGCTGCTAATGTTAAGCAGTGGGAGCAGTGGGAAGCTCTTGGAATGCTTGATGGGAAAAAGTCTGACTTATTTGCTCAGGCTAAAAGTGGTAGTGTTGAATACTTGTCATCTCATCAATATTTGATGGCTGATACATCATTGTTTAACGATTCATTTAAGGTTGCCATTGTCTCGTCTATACACGATATTGACGTAGGTATTGAAGGTATTCTTGTTCATGGAGATAACTATCAGGCTCTCAATCTGCTGAGTGAGCGGTATAGGGGGCAGGTTGATAGTGTTTATATAGATCCTCCGTACAACACAAATGCTTCAGCAATAATGTACAAGAATGGATTTAAAGATTCTTCTTGGTTGTCTTTGATTGAAAATAGGCTGAACGTGGCAAAGCCACTTCTTTCTGAAAATTCGATCACTTGTGTTGCGATTGATGACACTGAGTATTCAAAATTAAAGCTGCTTTTGGAAGAAGTGTTCGGTTCGATTCTGGGGGTTGCGGCTGTGCGAAGCAATCCTGCTGGAAGATCAACACCAAAGGGATTTTCAGAAGCACATGAGTATGCAATTTTTGCTCCCACAAGCGATCAAGGCAAAGTTGGTCGGTTGCCTAGAAACGATCGTCAGCTTGCCCGCTATTCTGAAGAAGATCAAATAGGAAGATTTGAATGGGTGAATTTTAGAAAGCATGGTGGAGTTGAAGCCATGCGTTCGGCTCGGCCAAAAATGTTCTATCCGATTTTCGCTATGGATGGGAAGGTTCGCCTTCCAGAGATCAATTGGAACATCTTGACCAACTCCTGGGATCTGATGGAGTCTCCTGCGGATAATGAGGAAGTTGTTTGGCCGGTGACTGAGACAGGTGAAGAGTTGAGATGGAAGTGGGGGGCAGAGTCTTTCGCCACGGAAATAGAGCATTTCGTTTCTAGGCCAGACCAGTCAGGAAGAACTGGGGTTTATATGAAATCAAGGATGTCTTCTGAAGGCATGCTTCCTGTTACATGGTGGGATAGTAAGCTTTACTCTGCAACTGAGTATGGGACCAACTTACTTACCAAAATTTTTGGAAAAATCGCCGATTTTTCATTTCCAAAAGCTTTGCAACTTGTCATTGATTCATTGAGAGCTTCAAATCTTGGGAAGACTGGTTTAGTTCTAGATTATTTTGCAGGTTCAGGAACAACGGCACATGCTGTACTCGCTCTTAACCGAGAAGATTCGGGTAGTCGGAGGTTTATTATTGTTGAGCAAGGTGAATACTTTGAAACTGTAACAAAGCCTCGCGTTCAAAAGATTGTCTATTCTTCAGACTGGAAAGATGGAAAAGCGACGTCGCCTCACACTGGCATTTCACATGCTTTTAAGATTATCAAGCTTGAGAGCTATGAAGATACACTGAATAATCTTCATTTGACTCGTTCGAAATCCCAGCAAAGTCTTCTTGAGTCCATGCCCTCAGAGGCGAAGGAAGACTACCTTTTGCGTTACATGCTGGATATTGAAAGTCGTGGCTCTTTGCTATCAGTGGATAAATTCAAGAAGCCCTTTGACTGCAAGCTGAAGGTAACGGTGGATTCTGCGGGGGCCTATGAAGAGCGAACCATTGACCTGGTGGAAACCTTCAACTACTTGATTGGTCTGCGGGTCAAGCATGTAGATATGCAAATTGACCGGGGGTTTTTCGCCGTTACGGGGGCTCTTCCGTCTGGTGAAAAAGCTCTGGTGCTGTGGCGGGATGTTGAAAAACTGTCCTATGACGAACTGAACCGCTTGTGCGACAAGCTGGCGATCAATCCTGCCGACAGTGAATTTGATGTGGTGTACATCAATGGCGATCACAACATTCCTGCGGTCTTCACCAGTACGGAAGCCGAAGGGGGCATCACCAAAACCCTGAAAATTCGCCAGATTGAACCTGAATTCATGTCCCGCATGTTCAACACGGAAGCTTGACCATGGCCAGCTTTCACAAACAGCTTGTTCTTAACCAGTGGTTGTTGGGCTTCTTCAAGGGGGGCAGTCTTGCCGGCCTGAAAATTCGCTTGGGTGAAGATCGGCATGAAGGCATTGATGACGATGGGCAAACAGGCTTTTTCCATGAGCTGACCCAGAACTTGTTTGAAGTGGATCGGTTCAGCGAGCAAGACCTTCGTCGCTATGACCTGAACATTGTCCAGCACTGGAACGCCATTACCGAAAGGCGTAACAAGCTTGAGGGCACTGTCCTCAACATGAAGTATTTCCAGTATCTGTCGCTGCTCTTCACAGAGATTTATCTGGACTGGTATTTCAACAAGCCCCAAGCCTTGCTGGATGGCCTGAACGAGCAACTGAAGATCTACAACAAGCAGGCTGATGCTGATAACCGATTTCAGCCATTTGGTGCTGACGAGCTGAACAAGCTCGCCTTCTGGAATGCCACGGGTAGCGGCAAAACCCTGCTGTTGCATGTGAATATTCGCCAGTATCTGCACTACTTCCAGAAGGGCAAGGATGCCTATCCCGACAAGATCATTCTGCTCACGCCGAATGAAGGCTTGTCTCGCCAGCACTTGGCTGAACTGAACTTGTCAGGTTTTGGCTTCAGCCGCATGTTTGACAAAAATCGTAGTGGTGTCTTCAAAGGCACGATTGAGATCATTGACATCAACAAGCTGGGCGACGAAATGGGCGACAAAACCGTTGCCGTGGAAGCCTTTGAAGGTAAAAACTTGGTGCTGGTGGATGAAGGCCATCGTGGCACGGGCACCGCAGCCGGGGCCTGGATGTCTCGCCGTGAAACGCTGGTTCGTGGTGGTTTTGCCTTTGAGTATTCCGCCACCTTCGGTCAGGCGGTAGCCAAGGGTTTTACCGTGCAGAAGGCCGAAGCCGAGACGATGAAGAAGAAGGCGAAAGTTCTCTTCGAAACCACGAACCTGAAGAAGCTGGATGAGTCACAGAAGCAGGCTTTGACACTGACCACGGAAGAAAAGCGGCGTGCCCGAACCTTGGCCACCCGTGAGGTTTACGCCAAGAGCATTCTGTTTGACTACTCCTACAAGTTTTTCTACGAAGACGGCTACGGCAAGGAATCGCTCATCCTGAATCTGAAGGATGACGAATACAGCCAAGAAGACATTGCCCGCCAATACTTCACGGCGTGTCTGTTGAGCTTCTACCAGCAGCAATACCTGTGGGGGGCGAACCGTGACAAGCTGACCGATTTCAACATTGAAAAACCCCTGTGGGTGTTCGTCGGCAATACGGTATCGGGCGAAGATTCGGACATCCTGAATGTGTTGCGTTTCTTTGCGGGGTTCCTGAACGACGAAGCCAAAACCAAGCTGTGGCTGAAGGATTTGCTGGCTAACACGGCGCGTTTGCTGGATGGCAAGGGGCGCAACATTTTCCATGACCGTTTCACCCCGTTGATGGCATTCACTGCGAACGATGTGTACAGCGGCATCCTGAAGCTCTTGTTCAATGCTGACGCCAAGCAGCGCCTGAAGGTGGTCAATCTCAAAAACAGCAAGGGGGAGTTGGTCCTGCGGGTGGGTGAGTCTGAGCCGTTCGGCCTGATCAACATTGGTGACGATGCAGGCTTTTTCAAGGAAGCCGAAAAGCCCGAAAACCTGGCGCTGTTTGACACGGAAGCGGATGACTTCGGCGGGTCTGTGTTCGGTACGCTGAACAACAAGGACAGCGAGTTGCATGTCCTGATTGGCTCTCGCAAATTCACCGAAGGCTGGAGCAGTTGGCGGGTTTCCACCATGGGCCTGCTGAACATGGGGAAGGGGGAAGGCTCCCAGATCATCCAGTTGTTCGGGCGCGGTGTTCGTCTGAAAGGACGGGATTACTCGCTCAAGCGCAGCACACCGGCACAACGGCCCAAGGGGGCCCACCTTGAACGCTTGGAAACCCTGAATATTTTTGGTGTGAATGCGGGCTACATGGCTGCTTTCAAGGAATACCTGAAAGAAGAAGGGATCACCCCAAGCGACGAAATCATTGAACTGGATTTTGAGACTCGGCCCAATCTGCCGAAAAGCAAGCTCAAAACCTTGTCGTTGAAGGACGGCTACAAGGACAACCAGATCAAGGGATTCAAGCGAACCGTCTATCCGTGGCTCTATGAAGTGCCTGCTGAGTTTGCGGGCAAGATCAAGGAAGCCCACATCACGTTGGACTTGTATCCTAAGCTGGAAGCATTGGCCAGTCAGGATAAGGGTAGTGCTGGTCCTGAAGGCAATATTCGGCACATGGGCAAGATTGCCAGCGAAACCATGGCAATGTTTGACTTTGACCGAATCTACCTGGCGGTACAGGAGTTCAAGCAACTGCGAAGCTGGAGCAACCTGCGACTAGACCGGGCTCGTCTGATGGATTTTTGCCTGAACCATCATGACTGGTACACGTTGTTCATCCCAAAATCTGAACTGAGCATTCGTGGCTTTGCCGACATTCTCAAACAGGAAGAAATTCTGATCCGTCTGCTTCAGGACTACACCGACAGGTTCTACAAGTCGTTGAAATCCGCGTATGAAGGGCAGTTTTACGACATCGTGACCGTCAAAGAAGACGATGACACGCTGCTCAAGGTTTATCAGTTTGAGATTGAAGACACGGAAGACGGCGAAGCCTACGAGAAAAAACTGAAGGTTCTCCAAGAGCTGGTGCGGGATGGCAAGCTGGGCGAAGCGAGTCAGTGGAATGCGGGTCAGATGGTAGCGATCTGTTTTGACAGCCACCTGTATTACCCCTTGTTCGCCATTGAAGGGGCTGTTCCGCTGAAAATGCGTCCCCTTGCTTTTGATGCACCCAGCGAAATCCAGTTTGTTCGGGACCTGGAAGCCTTCTACCAGTCGCCACTGGGGCAGCAGATCATCGGTAAGCGAAGTCTCTACCTGTTGCGCAACGCCGATACCAAAGCCAAGGGTCTGGGCTTTGCCTTGGCGGGCAATTTTTACCCTGATTACCTGCTCTGGCTGGTAGATGAAGAAACGGGTCAGCAGTGCCTGAACTTCATTGATCCGAAGGGCATTCGGCAGATGAACCTGACCGATCCGAAGTTGGGGCTATTCAAAGAAGTGAAGGTGCTTCAGGAAAAGCTGGGGGACCCCAAGCTGACCTTGAATGCATTCATCCTGTCTGGCACGGCTTTTGGTGACTTGCTGAATGTGACCTGCAAGCAAGAAGAACTGGAAGACCGGAATGTCCTGTTCATGGACGAAGGTGGGCCGGCATACCTGAAGAAGATGTTTGAACGGACTGGGGTGCTGTAATTTTATTGGGGCCACGGCGAACCGTGGTCCCTTGCCATTCCGTTCTAGCGGTCAGCGTTGTAGGTGTCATTGGTTACATTGGTGCTGCTGTGGCCCGCCAGCAAACTGATTTCCTTTGGGGTCAGTTTCTCGCCATTTTGTAGCTTGCGGATGATGCCTGACAGGTCTTGATCAATGGCAGTTTTTTGCTTTTCAATCTCGGTCGTCTTCAAGCCGAAGACCTTGGCAAGCTTGAAGTTGTTGCCTTCGGCTTGTCGCAGATTGTTAGTGATGGCAGTCCTTCTGGTGTCGTGGAAGTAAAGCCGTTCTCTTTCATTGTCGTAGTAGCCAAGTTGCTTTGTTGCTTCAACCCAGTAAGCTCGCATGTTGAAGTAGGTCAGCTTGAACACTTTGCCTTTTTCCTTCCTTCGTTCGTTCAGGTATGCAAGGAAAGAAGGCTCAATGGGGATGTCACGGGGTTTTCCGTTTTTCGTCTTTGGGATCAAGACAGTCTGATTTTTCCAGTCAATGTTTTCCCATTCCATTGAAAGACATTCAACACGGCGACAACCTGAATAGATGCACTGGATAAAGCAATAGTAAGGCTCTTGGTTTGCCTTCATGTTCAGATATTCTGCAATCTTCAATGTCTGTTCTTCATTGATGATTGTTCTTCTGCTGTTGTCAGGTTTTGGCTTCTCGTTTCGGGGAAGTTTTTTGATGGGGTTTTCAAGACCATCTTCAAATTCAGTGAAGTATTTGTAGGCGTGCGTGAAGGCACCAGAAATGGTGGAAAGCTCCCGAAGTAGGGTGTTAGCCTTTACCTTCCTTGCCTTGATGTAAGCAAGGATGAGCTGCATATCCACGGTTTCAACAAAAAAGTCCCCAAACGGAATTCCGTCTTTCATGTAGTCAAAGGAATCTTTCTGGGTTTGCTCAATGATTGCCTGCACAATCGTTTTGCTGTACTTGTACTTGTTGATCCGCTTGTGAATGAGCTCGTAGGGAATTTTGAACTCAGGAATAGCTCGCAGACTGCGGTTTTGATTGGTCTTGTAGGAGTTGGGGCTCTGTTTGGACAGGTGTTGTTTGAAGTGCTCCGCCAAGAGCATTCTCATGGTGATCTTGTTCGCCTCGGTGATCAGGTTCTCTACTGTAGCCATGCCCGATAGCTCTTTTTCCTTCTGGGCTTCCCAGTCCTTGGCTTCTCGCTCGGTGTCAAACAGCTTGGTGTGGGCCTTGCCGTTGTGCTTTACCTGGGCGCGGTATTTGACTACTGTGATGTTCCGCTTGGTCTCTGGGTTCTTGCGGGAATACTCAACGGTATAGACGGACATGCGAATTTCTCCGTGTGGTGTGGCTGCAAAAATGTGCGGCCACAGAATGCTCAAAGCTAGAACGGCACAAAGAAAAAAGTTTGTGCCAAATTTGTGCCGTGTTCAATAAATTTGTGCCAGAAAGTCAGTTAAAAATCTTCGTAAGTCGTTATTTTATAACAAAGTTCAATGCTTTAGTGTTCGCTTCAACAAGGCGCAGCAGGACGGCTTCCTGCCCTTTGTCGAATCCGGGCTGCTCACCTTTATCGGCGCGACTACCGAAAACCCCTCGTTCGAACTGAACTCTGCCTTGCTGTCGCGGGCTTCGGTCTATGTCCTCAAATCGCTCGACGAAGCCGAGATGGGCCAGCTTTTCGACCGCGCCTGCGCTCAGGCGCTGGCCGACCTGAGCTTTGAAGCTGCTGCCCGCGAACGCCTGATCGGCCTGGCCGACGGCGATGCTCGGCGTTTGCTCAACCTGCTCGAACAAGTCCGCACGGCAGCCCGCACGGCCGGCGTTCCCACGGTCAACGGGGAATTTATCGAAAAAACGATGGCGCAAAGCCTGCGCCGTTTCGACAAGGGCGGCGATGCGTTCTACGACCAGATCTCGGCCCTGCACAAATCGGTGCGCGGCTCGAACCCGGACGGCGCGCTCTACTGGCTGACCCGCATGCTCGATGGCGGCGCCGATGCCCGCTATCTCGCCCGGCGCATCGTCCGCATGGCCTGGGAGGACATCGGCCTGGCCGACCCGCGCGCCATGCAGATCGCCAACGACGCAGCCGAAACCTACGAACGCCTCGGCTCGCCCGAGGGCGAACTGGCGCTCGGCCAGGCGGTGATCTATCTGGCCGTCGCCGCCAAATCGAATGCCGGCTACATGGCCTACAACGCCGCCCGCGCCTACGTGAAGCAGGACGGCTCGCGCCCGGTGCCCAACCACCTGCGCAACGCGCCGACCAAACTCATGAAAGACCTCGGCCACGGCCACGCCTACCGCTACGCCCACGACGAGCCCGAAGCCTACGCCGCCGGCGAAACCTACCTGCCGGACGGCATGGCCGAACCGGGCTGGTACGAGCCAACACCGCGCGGGCTGGAAGGGCAGATCGGCCAGAAGCTGGCGCACCTGCGGGAACTGGATCGCAAGGCCGGCAAGAAGTAATGGACATGTTCCAGACCATCGCCCTGTCCGCCGGCCTGGCCTGGGCGAGCGGTTTGCGGTTGTATCTGGTGGTTTTCCTGACCGGCCTGTTGAGCAATTTTGGCTACCTGCATCTGCCGGAAACGCTTTCGGTGCTGCACAACCCGCTGGTCATCGGGGTTGCCGGGCTGATGGCTTTGGCCGAACTGATCGCCGACAAGATTCCCGCCTTCGATTCGCTGTGGGACGGCTTCCAGACTTTCATCCGCATTCCGGCCGGGGCCTTGCTCGCGGCGTTTGCCATGGGCGAGGTCGATCCGGCGTGGGCGGTGGCGGCCGGGCTGATCGGCGGCACGATCACCGCTGGCACCCATTTCGCCAAGGCCGGCAGCCGGTTGGCCATCAACACCTCGCCCGAGCCGTTTTCGAACTGGATCGCCTCGTTCGGCGAGGAGGGCATGGTGCTTGGCGGGCTGTGGGCCATGTTCGCCTCACCGCTGCTGTTCCTCGGCCTGCTCGTCGTTTTTCTGGTGCTCGCCGGCTGGTTGCTGACGCGCTTCTGGTCGCTGCTCAGCCGTTTGATCCGGCGACCATCACGCCTTTCGGCGTGAGAACCAAACCCTTCTTTTCGTAGAGCAGTACCGGGCAGCGCTTGGCGTCGTGGTAGATGCCGACGCAGTCGAGGCACTGGAAGCAGGCGTCGTAGCGGATTTCGCCAGTTGGTTCGATGGCGTCATAGGCGCATTTGGCCTTGCAGCTCTGGCAGGGTTTGCCGCATTCGACGCGGCGGGTCAGCCAGTCGAAACGGCGCAGCCGCCCGCCGAGCGACATGACTGCGCCGAGCGGGCAGATGAAGCGGCAGAAAAATTTGTAATAAAAGGCGCCGGCGACGAGCAGCGCAACGGCGTAGGCGACGAACGGCCAGCTGCGGTCAAAGCCGACGGTGATCGCCGTCTTGAACGGTTCGAGTTCGTTGAGGCTTTCGCCCTGGCGCGGAACGAACAGGGCGGCACCGACCAGCACGGCGAGGGCGACATAGCGGCCCGATTCGAGCTTTTTGGCGACGGCCAGCGGAATGTGCAGGCGCGGCAAATGCAACTTGCGGGCGAGCAACCCGACAAATTCCTGCAGCGCACCGAACGGGCAAAGCCAGCCGCAGAAGGTGCCGCGACCCCAGACGACGAAGCTGACCAGCGTGAAGGCGATGAGCAGCAGCGAAATCGGGTCGTAGAGGAAACTCGACAGGCCCTGGCCGGATTTCAGCGATTTGAGGGCGCCGGTGACCTGGACGATGGAAAGTTGGCCCTGAATGGTCCAGCCGATGTAGAGCAGCGTGAAGGCGAGAAAGCCGAGGCGGAAAATCTTCAAGCGGCGAGCGTCGACCGAAATCCAGCGCGGCCGGGCAAGGGCGACGCTGAGCAGGATCAGCGCGGCGCTCAGGATGCTCAGGTCGAGCCAGCGCTGCTGCCAGGCCAGCACCCATTCGGGCAGCGGTTCGGGCGGGTAGCTGAACAGGCGGCTGGGCGGGGCGTATTTGAGCGTTACCGTCTTGTGCGTGAGGGTGGGCAGGATCATGCCCTTGGCGCGCGTGATGGTCAGCGTCAGGTCGAGCGGGCGGCCGGGGTCGAGGCCGGCTTCGGCGTAGACGCCAAACAGGCGCGAGGTGTTGAGTTCCGGCGGCCCGGCGATGTCTTTCGGCTCGAAACCCTGGTCGCGCAGTTCGAGAAAAAGGCCGTCCTGGGCCATGCTCAGGCGCGAGGACTGGCCGCCCGGCACGAAGTTGTCATCAACGATGGGGTAGCGTCCGGCCGAGGCGATCCACCACAGGTGACGGTTCTCGAAATTGCGCGCCATCGCCTCCTTGTACTGCGCCTCGCCGAGGATGGCGCGGCCGATGCTGGGCGTGTTGAGGTAGGCGATGTAGATGTCGGTGAACACGGCCTCCGCCTGGGCCAGGCCTTCTTCGTCGACCTCGGCGCCATCGGTCCCGACGAACAGCTTTTCGACCTCGGCATTGCTCAGGCGCAAACGGCCGACCATGCCGTTCTTGACCATCTCGGCAAAGGCCACCGGGTCGTCAACGTCGGTACGCACCTGCGCCGCCGGGCCGTGCTTGCTGCGGTCGGCAAAACCCAGCTTGGCGCGGGCGACTTCAAGGGCGGCGCCGAGCACGCTCTGGTTCACGATGCGCACTGAGGCGGTGGCTTTCGAGACGCCGTCCAGCGTCGTCTGACCGCTGCGCGTGTCAGCCGGGCCGGTGCGATTGCGCGCGGCGTTGAGGGCGATCAGGAACTGTTGCTTGATGTTGCGGCCGGCGTACTGGGTGACGAACTCGCGCAGGGGCGCTTCGCCGAGGCCGCCGAGAAAAACCGGCTCATGCTGGCGCAGCAACTCGACATTCATGAAATTTCCCTTGCGGTCGATGGAGACCAGGAAATTCATCGGCGTGCCCTCGAAACCGGGAACCGGCGCCAGATCGATCGATTCGAAAACGTAGGCGACCGGGCCGGCTTCCGGCTCCAGTTCACTGGTCAGCGGCCAGGCGGGAATCTGGGTCAGCTTGTCCTGAACGTGCAACGGCGGCTCGAAGCGACGTTCGATATCGGCCTTGCTCAGGTCGCCGGCATGGGCAGCCGGGAAGAGGCCGGCGCCGGCGATCAGGCCTGCGGCAGCGATACGGCAAAAGAACGAAACGGCTCTGCTGGGCAAATGCCGGGCAACGGGTTTTTCCATTGCGGTCTCCGAAAATGCGCGGGCAAGGTCGGATGTGTTTTCTTATGGCTTGGATGGTACCCAAATTTGGCCGGTCGGGGGCTTCAATGCGGAGGCCGGCCCGGATCGGCTTGCCCTATCCCTCGCGTATAATTTCGTTTTTGGCCGTTTTTTCCGGTCGACCGTAGAAATTCAGGAAAACCCATGCTCGATATCCAACAACTCCGCTCCAATCTCGATGCCGTGGCCGAAGGCCTGGCCAAGCGCGGCAAGCCCATCGATTTCACCGAATTCAAGACGCTCGAAGCCGAGCGCAAGACGCTGCAGAGCCGCACGCAGGAACTGCAGGCGCAGCGCAATTCGCTGTCCAAGCAGATCGGCATGTTGAAGGGGCAGGGCAAGGATGCTTCCGAAGTCATGGCGCAGGTTGGCGCCTTGGGTGACGAGTTGAAGTCTTCCGAAGCCCGTCTCGGCGAGTTGCTCGAACAGTTCAACGCCATCCTCGCCGCGCTGCCGAATATTCCCGACGAGTCCGTGCCGGTCGGTTCCGACGAAACCGGCAACGTCGAAATCAAGCGCTGGGGTACGCCGCGCAGCTTCGATTTCCCGGTCAAGGATCACACCGATGTCGGCGAACAGCTCGGCCAGCTCGATTTCACCACTGCCGCCAAGATCGCCGGCTCGCGCTTCTCGCTGCTCAAGGGCGGCCTGGCCCGTCTGCACCGGGCGCTTGCCCAGTTCATGCTCGACACGCACACGGCTGACCACGGTTACACCGAGCTTTACGCGCCGTATCTCGTCAATGCTGCCAGCCTCTACGGCACCGGCCAGCTGCCGAAGTTCGAGGAGGATCTGTTCAAGGTGCTGCGGGGCGATCAGGACCCGCTCTACCTGATCCCGACGGCCGAAGTGCCGGTGACCAACATCGTGCGCGACGAAATCCTCGCCGCCGAAAGCCTGCCGCTCAAGTTCGTCTGCCACACGCCGTGCTTCCGTTCCGAAGCCGGTTCGGGCGGCCGCGATGTCCGCGGCATGATCCGCCAGCACCAGTTCGACAAGGTCGAGTTGGTTCAGGTCGTCCATCCCGAGCAGTCGGCAGAAGCGCACGAAGCGCTGACCCGCCACGCCGAAGTCATCCTCGAAAAGCTCGAACTGCCGTACCGCCGCATGGTGCTGTGCACCGGCGACATGGGTTTCTCCGCGGCCAAGACCTACGACCTCGAAGTCTGGCTGCCGGCCCAGAACACCTATCGCGAGATTTCGTCCTGCTCCAACTTCGGCGCCTTCCAGGCCCGTCGCATGCAGGCCCGTTTCCGCAACGACAAGAACAAGCCGGAGCTGTGCCACACGCTGAACGGTTCCGGTCTGGCCGTCGGCCGTACGCTGGTCGCCATCCTGGAAAACTATCAGCAGGCCGATGGCAGCGTGACCGTTCCGGTTGTGCTGCGCCCGTACATGGGGGGGCTGGAAGTGCTTTCCGCCAGCTAAGCTGACTGGATCAGCCTCCTTCCCCTGAGAGGGGGAGAGGTTCAGTCTTTGACTTCCTGCCCAATGGTCGGCAGACGCAGGGTAGCCTCCCCCGTCTCTTCCTGTTCCGTCGCCGAGATCGTCTTGGCGGCGGCGATCCGCTTGACGTAGGCCTTGCGCCGCTCTTCGATTTCGAGCACCAGACGGGTCAGGCTGGCTGCCGCTGAGGGCGTCGGGGCGAAGGGCGCGGCGTTGCGCAGCAGGATGTCGTAATAGCTGCGGATGTTCTCGACCAGAATGACCGCTTCGCCACCGCGGGCGCGGCCCGTCTTGACCATGCTGGCGTATTTTGGCTGGGCTAGTTTGGGCAGGACGCGCTTCATGTCGTACCACGAGTCGGGGTCGGCTTTCAGGTGTTTGGCCAGCAACCGGGCACCGTTGAAGTGGCCGGGGCCGATGTTGTATGCAGCGAGCGCCAGCCAGGTGCGATCCGGCTCGCTGACTTCCTCCGGCAGCGCTTCCTTGAGCATGTTGATGTAGCGGGCACCGGCCAGGATGCTTTCGCTCGGATCGAGACGGTTGCTGACTTGCAGGTGATCGGCTGTCTCTTCGGTGAGCATCATGATGCCGCGCACATTGGTGTAACTGGTCGCGTTCGGGTCCCAGTTCGACTCGTGGTAGGCGACGGCGGCGAGCAGTCGCCAGTCGATGCCGGTCAGCGCCTGGGCCGCCTGGAAGGACTTGCGGAACTTGGGCAGCGTGGTCTCGACCTCGCCGAGGAACTTGATCACATCGGCCTGGGTCAGGCGCCGGACATGGCCAAGATAGCGATCCTCCAGCCGGGCCAGCGTGCCGTCGTGCTGGACGCGTTCGATAAAGGCGTTGAGCCGTTCGCGCAGTTCCGGATTCGGATGCTTGCCCAGTTGCCAGACCACCGGCTGCGTCTGGCTGAGGGGCAGGGTGGTGCGCAAGTTGGGGACGAACTGGTTGGCGATGTCTTCGAAGCTTTCGTCGATGGCGACGTATTGAATGCCCTGGCTGCCGAGCTTTTCGAGCAGTTCGAGGATGTCTCCCGTGCTGAATTCAACGACTCTGAGTCCGTGAATTTCCTTGGCCAGTCGATTCAGCGTGGCGGCCTGGCGCGAGCCGGCCATGACGTGGACGGTCTGGTCGGCCAGTTGCTGCAACTCGGTGAGCGGTAGCGAGGCATCGCTCTGGGCGAGGATGTCGCGGGTCAGAAAGATCGGCGGGGTGGCCTGGACATCGGAGTCGGTTCCCGGGGGCAACCAGGCGGCAGCAAGGTGATAGTCATTGCTGGCCAGACGGTCATCAAGCTGATCGGGTTCGACAACCTCGAATTTGACGGCGACGCCAAGTTCCTGGGCAAAGGTCTGGGCCAGATCGTATTCAAGTCCGGTCGGGTTGCCGTTGTCGTCGGTTGCATAGGTCAGCAGACCCGGCTGGATCAGGACCACCAGGTCGTGCTGGGCCGGCGTCGGAAAGGGCAGCGGCAGGCGTGACCCGACGTAGCCGCAGGTGGCGACAAAAAAACAGACCGCGAGCAGTGATAGGCGTTTTATCCAGTTCATCTGTTGTGCTATTATGCCGGCCGCTGCGGAGAGGTGGCAGAGTGGTCGAATGTACCTGACTCGAAATCAGGCGTACTGCAAGGTACCGTGGGTTCGAATCCCACCCTCTCCGCCAGCGCCTATAATCAAGCGCCTTTCGGGGCGCTTTTTTATTGGTCCATCAAAACGAAATACGCATGATTGAAGCCCGGCGAGACGCGCACTTTACCGTTACGCCCCTGGTCTGCAAAGGCAAGAAAAATTAAGAAATGTAAAACGCATGGCACGGCCGGGCTGTGTCGCGGTATCCGGAAACCATTTCAGAATCACACTCATGGCTGAAAAACTGAACTTCACCGTCGATCTTGAAGATGGCGTCTTTGTCGCCCGCTGCATCGAACTGGACATTGTGACCGATGGCCTGACCAAGGCCGAAGCCGTCGAAAACCTCAAGGAAGCGCTGGATTGCTACTTCGCCAATCCTGACGAGCGACTCGAGCGGCGTCTGCAGGGCGCTGACGATGAGGATGACGCCGGGTAGACGGCCACGTCGGGTGATTTGCCCGGCCCTGCTTTGTCTTAGCACTTCTCGCCGGCTCTTGGCATAATCGGGCCAATGCTCGCTTACATCATCCGCCGCCTGCTCTACGCGCTCCCCATTTTGATCGGGGTAAACCTCGTCACCTTCGCGCTGTTCTTTGTCGTCAATACACCCGACGACATGGCGCGCATGCAGCTCGGCGTCAAGCGCGTGACGCCCGAGGCGATCCAGAAGTGGAAGGTCGAGCGTGGTTACGACAAGCCGCTGCTGATCAATTCCGAGGCTGGCGGTTTGGCCAGCCTGACCAACACGATCTTTTTCGAGAAATCGGCCCGCATGTTCGTTGGCGATTTCGGCCGGGCCGAGGATGGCCGCGATATCGCCCGCGAAATTGGCAACCGGATGTTGCCCTCGCTGGCCATCGCGCTGCCGACATTCATTCTCGGCCTGTTCGTGACCATCACCTTCGCGCTGACGCTGGCTTTCTTCCGCGCCACCGCTTTCGATTTCTGGGGTGTCGTGCTGTGCGTCGCGGCGATGTCGATTTCCGGCTTGTTCTACATCATCGGTGGGCAATACCTGATCAGCAAGGTCTGGCGGCTGGTGCCGATTTCCGGCTTTGGCGATGGGCTGGAGGCGTGGCGGTTTCTGATTCTGCCGGTGCTGATTGGCGTCGTGTCCGGCATCGGTTCCTCGACGCGTTGGTACCGGACGATCTTTCTCGAAGAGGTCAGCAAGGATTACGTGCGCACCGCCCGCGCCAAGGGTTTGCCGGAAACGCTGGTCTTCTTCCGCCACATTTTGCGCAATGCGCTGATTCCGATCCTCACCGGCGTCGTCGTGGTCATCCCACTGCTCTTCATGGGCTCGCTGCTGACCGAATCCTTCTTCGGGATCCCTGGGCTGGGCAGTTACACCATCGACGCGATCAACGCGCAGGATTTCTCGGTGGTGCGTTCGATGGTCTTCATCGGCTCGGTGCTCTACATCGTCGGCCTGATCCTGACCGACATTTCCTACACGCTGGTTGATCCGCGGATACGCTTCGAATGATGGGCTTCCAGGTCGTCGTGCTCTGGTCGGATATCCTGATCTGGTTGCTCGTCGCGGCTGGCGTCGGTGTCGGCGTGCTGATCGCGAAAAATCCGCCGCTGCTTGCCGCCTGGCGCCGGGTCGGGGCCAACCGCGTTGGCATGGCCTCGGCGACGGTGCTGGTCGCCTTCATTCTGATCGGCCTGCTTGATTCGCTGCATTACCGGACGCAGCTCGAAAGCAAGCCGGGGCAGAAGGCGGTTTATGCGATCGAGGTGTTGTCGGTCCTCGATGCACTGGCCACGCCGCTGCGTTCGCGCAACGAAAAAACCTATTCGGCACCGTTTGCCACGCGGCTCTACGCCAAGGAAACCATCGACGTGCCGGGGCAGGGGACGGTGCGCGATTACCCGCGCCTCAAGCATGGTGGCCAGCACCTCGGCGAGCGCGAGGACGAAGTGGCCGAGGATGCCGCTTTCACGGCTTTCAAGGCCGGCATGCTGAGTTTTGTGGCATGGCTGGGCGTGTTCGGGGCGGTTGCCACGGTCAACCGGAAAAAAAGCCCGAATTTGAAATTGCGTGAAGCGGCCTTCGCCTGGGATGCCGTGCTCCTCACGCTGCTGCTCATTCTGGTTATTGCCGTCCCGCTGTTCTGGCTGTCCGGCTACTACCACGTCTTCGGCACCGACAAGGTCGGCCAGGACGTGCTCTATCAAATCCTCAAAAGCGTGCGCACCGGGCTCATCATCGGCCTCGTTACGACGCTCGTCATGCTGCCCATGGCGGTTTTGCTCGGCATCGTCGCCGGCTATTTCCGCGGCTGGGTCGATGACCTGATCCAGTACATCTACACCGTGCTCAATTCGATTCCCGGCGTGCTGCTCATCGCTGCCGCCGTGCTCATGATGCAGGTCGTCATCGACACCCATCCGCAATGGTTCTCGACCGCCGCCGAGCGCGCCGACCTGCGCCTGCTCGCCCTCTGCTTCATCCTCGGCATCACGAGCTGGACGGGGCTGTGCCGGCTGTTGCGCGGCGAGACGCTCAAGTTGCGCGAACTCGAATACATCCAGGCGGCGCAGGCCTTCGGCGTGTCGAGCTGGCGCATCATCGTCCGCCACATCCTGCCCAACCTCATGCACATCGTCATCATCGCGCTGGTCATGGACTTCTCCGGGCTCGTGCTGGCCGAAGCCGTGCTCTCCTACGTCGGTATCGGCGTCGATCCGACGATGACCAGCTTCGGCACGATGATCAACAACGCGCGCATGGAACTCGGCCGCGAGCCGGTCGTCTGGTGGTCGCTGGTCGCCGCCTTCGCGGCCATGTTCATTCTCGTCCTCGCCGCCAACCTGTTCGCCGACGCCGTGCGCGACGCATTCGACCCGAGGGCTGCGTAAATGTTGAAGGTCGACAACCTCCGCCTTGGCTTCATCGCCGGCAAGAAAACACTGGCTGCGGTCGACGGCATTTCCTTCTCGATTGAAAAAGGCGAAACCTTTGCCCTGCTCGGCGAATCGGGCTGCGGCAAGTCGGCCACGGCGCAGGGCATCATGCGCCTGCTGCCCGCCGCAGGGCGCATCCTCGAAGGCCGCGTTGCCCTCGAAGGCGAGCCACTGCTCAGCCTCTCCGAAGCCGACATGCGCGCCTACCGCGGCGGCCGGATGGCGATGATCTTTCAGGAACCGGCGACCAGCCTCAACCCGGTGCTCACCGTCGGCCGCCAGATCGGCGAAGTGCTCGAACGCCACCTCGGTTTGCGTGGCGAAGTGGCGACTGAACGCATGGTCGACCTGCTGCGTCAGGTCGGCATAGCCGATCCCGAACGCCGGCTGACCGAATACCCCTTCCAGCTTTCCGGCGGCATGAAGCAGCGCGTCATGATCGCCATCGCCCTGGCCGGCGAGCCGGAACTGCTCATCGCCGACGAGCCGACCACCGCCCTCGATGTCACCGTCCAGGCCCAGATTCTCGATTTATTGGCCAAAATTCAGGTTGACCGTGGCATGGGCATGCTGCTCATCACCCACGATCTCGGCGTCGTCGCCCGCATGGCTCACCGCATCGGCGTCATGTATGCCGGCGAACTGGTCGAAGTGGCCAGCCGCGAAGAATTTTTCACCCAGCCGCGCCACCCTTATACACAGGCGCTGTTCGAGGCGCTGCCAGAGATCTCGCGGCGCGGCCTGAAATTGACCACTATCCCCGGCCAGGTGCCATCGTTGGCCGCCATGCCCGCCGGCTGTCGCTTCGCCGACCGCTGCGCCCACGTCATGGCGGTCTGCCGCGAAGTTTCCCCGCCGTGGCGTGAGGTTGCCGATGGCCACACCGTCCGCTGCCACTGGCAGGGCGAGGCGGTAGCGGACGAAGGAACCCGCCACGCCGTCACCGAACTCGACATCGATCCCGGCAAGCCTTTTCTGCAAGTCGGCGACCTCAAAGTCCATTTCCCGATCCGCAAGGGCTTCCTGCAGCGCACCGTCGGCCACGTCCGTGCGGTCGACGGCGTCTCGCTGGCCATTTCCGCCGGGCGCACACTGGCCCTGGTCGGCGAATCAGGCTGCGGCAAGACGACAGTCGGCAAGGCGCTGCTGCAGCTGATCCAGCCCACGGCCGGCAGCGTAAAGCTGGGCGGCAGCGAACTGGTCGGCCTCAAGGGTCGGCGCTTGCGTGACGCCCGTCGCCACATGCAAATGATTTTCCAGGACCCGTTCGCCTCGCTCAACCCGCGCCTGCGCGTCGGCGAAATCATCGCCGAAGGCATGGGCGCGCTGGGTGTCGAGACGGATTCCGCGGCGCGGGCAGTCGCCGTCGCCGCGCTGCTCCAGCAAGTCGGTTTGGCGAGCGAAGCCATCGACCGCTATCCGCACGAATTTTCCGGTGGTCAGCGCCAGCGCATCGCCATCGCCCGCGCCCTGGCCGTGCAGCCGGAACTGCTTATTTGCGACGAACCGACTTCGGCGCTCGACGTCTCGGTGCAGGCGCAAATCCTCAACCTGCTCAAAAAGCTACAGACGGAACTTGGCGTCGCCTACCTGTTCATTACGCACAACTTCGCCGTGGTGGAATATCTGGCTCACGACGTTGCCGTCATGTATCTCGGCCGCATCGTCGAGCAGGGCAGGGCGGAGGAAGTCCTGCGTTCGCCGCAGCATCCCTACACGCGAGCGCTATTGTCGGCCGTTCCGGCGCCGCATCTGGACGGTCATCCCGAGGTGATTCGACTGCCGGGCGAAACGCCATCACCGGCCAATCCGCCGAGCGGTTGCCACTTTCATCCGCGTTGTCCGCAGGCGACAGATGTCTGCCGGCTACGTTATCCGGTCGTCACCGGGATTTCAGGAACGCACACCGTCAGTTGCCATCTCGCCGGCTGAGTTAGCGGCGTTTGCCGTTCGCCGGTTTGGCAGGCTTTGGCGCGCCGCCTTTGGCTGGTTTGGCGCTGCCGGCTTTCGCGTTGCCAGTGCCCGCAGCCCTGGTCGCAGACTTTCCTGTCTTGCCCTGTCTGACGCCGGCTCCACGTTGCTTCCCACCATCCATCGGCGAGACTTTGACGCTCGATTCAGCCTTGCCGCACTTCTTCGCGACGCGCTTGCCTTTGCCAGCCTTGCCACAGCGTGCCGAGGGTTCCGGCTCGATGATGTGCTGCGGTGTTGATGTGTTGAGCAGGGTAGTGAGGCTGGCTGTGCTGCCGCTGCCCGGGACCAGCAGGGTCGAACCGGCGCCGAGACGGACTCTTTCCGAAAGGCCGTTGGCGCGGGCCAGTTCGCCGGCCGTTGTGTCGAAATTGGCGGCAATACGGTCCAGTCTTTCCGGTGCCGTCAGGGTGTAAGCCTGCCATTGCGTCAGCGGGGACTGAGTGTTTTGCAGGTTGGCGCGGAAGGCGTCGAGCTTGTCGGCGGGGATCACGACGGGGGTTGCCGCCTTGATGACCGGGCGGTTGTGCGACGGGTTGAGGCGCTGGAATTCCTCCTCCGTCATGTTGGCCAGGCGGGCCACCGTCTTGACGTCCATCGGACGCCGGGTTTCCATCGTCGCAAAATAGGGCTCGTTGGGGATCATCGGCAGATCAAGGCGTGCCATCAGCGCCGGGTTGCCGAGAATGTTCTTGAGCGCCTGCAGTTTGGGCACGTAGTGCCGGGTTTCGTTCGGCATCGTCAGGTTCGGATAGTCGGTCGGCAGACCGCGCGACTCGTTCTTGCCGATAGCCCGCTTGACGGCGCCTTCGCCCCAGTTATACGAGGCCAGCGCCAGATGCCAGTCACCGTGCATCTCGTAGATGGCCTGCAGATAGTCGAGCGCGGCACCGGTCGACGAAACGATATCGCGCCGCTCGTCGCGCCACCAGTTCTGCTCGAGATTGAAACGCTTGCCGGTCGCCGGAATGAACTGCCACAGGCCGGCGGCATGGGCCGGCGAGTAGGCGTTCGGGTTGAACGAACTTTCCACCATCGGCAGCAGGGCCAGTTCCGTCGGCATGCCGCGCGCTTCAAGTTCCTCGACGATGTAGTGCAGGTAGGGGCGGCTGCGGGTGACCATCCGGCGCAGTGCATCGGGACGATTCTGGTACCACTGCTGGTAATAAAGGACCAGATCGTCGTTGAGGTCGGTCATCGCGAATCCGTTGCGGATACGCTCCCACAGATTGGTTGAATGCGCCGTCAGGTCGATGGTGCCCGGCAACTGCGGCGCCATTCGTATTTCATGGACGGTCAATACGTCGTCGGCGACCAGACCCGGTTCGGCCAGCGACGGCATGCTCAAGGAGGGGAAGCTCGTTACGTCCATGTCTTCGGCCAGCGCCGGAACAGAAAGCGTCAACAGTGCTGTGCCAAGCGTTGCGGCAAAGATTTGGCGGACAAGCGACAGGACGCTGCGATGCTGCATGAATTGGGCTCCTGGCACTGACGAGTCGACTAAGCCGGCGATTATACCCCGGTGGGGAAAGTCCATTTTTCGCAGGTTAACTGAAAAGACCAGCCTGGGCTGGTCTTCAAGAAGTTGGCGGAGTGGACGGGACTCGAACCCGCGACCCCCGGCGTGACAGGCCGGTATTCTAACCAACTGAACTACCACTCCGCGCTAAAACCTTGGCGTCCCCACGGGGATTCGAACCCCGGTTACCGCCGTGAAAGGGCGGTGTCCTAGGCCTCTAGACGATGGGGACCCGGACTTTCAGTACTGCCTAGTTCGGCGCTTGGTGGAGGTACGCGGGATCGAACCGCGGACCTCTTGCATGCCATGCAAGCGCTCTCCCAGCTGAGCTATACCCCCACATTCGAGAGACAGCCGAACTATCTGGATACGAGGCATTTGCCTCCTACCCGAAAAAAAACCGGACGGGTCCGGTTTTCTTAAACGTTGGCGGAGTGGACGGGACTCGAACCCGCGACCCCCGGCGTGACAGGCCGGTATTCTAACCAACTGAACTACCACTCCATTTACTACCAAAACCTTGGCGTCCCCACGGGGATTCGAACCCCGGTTACCGCCGTGAAAGGGCGGTGTCCTAGGCCTCTAGACGATGGGGACCCGGACTGTTTTCTTTCGCACTTTTGGTGGAGGTACGCGGGATCGAACCGCGGACCTCTTGCATGCCATGCAAGCGCTCTCCCAGCTGAGCTATACCCCCGCCGCGAAAGAAGGCCGCATTATAGGGACCTGCTTGGTCCTTGTAAAGGGCCTTTCGCGATTATTTAGAGGTACGGCACCAGCGCAGCAACAACCTTGTCGCGGCCAATCAGGGTGATTACCGCGTCGACTGCGGGTGTCTGCGCCTGACCAGTCAGAATGACGCGCAAAGGCATCGCCAGCTTCGGCATTTTAAGGCCGTGCTTGGTGACCATTTCCTTGATCAGGGCGTTGATGGCCGGTGCTTCCCACGCCACGCTGGCAATACCGGCCGCGAAATCGGCAAGGGCCGGACGGGCTTCATCGCTCAGGTGCTGGGCGAGCAACTCCGGATTGGGCGTAACGTGGCTGTAGAACACCTCGACAGCATCGGCCAGCACGTTCAGCGTGTTGCTGCGGTCGACATACAAAGTGACCGCTTTCTCAAGATCAGGGCCGGTGCTGGTGTCGATGCCGCGCGCAACCAGAATGGCCTTTATCCGTGCGGCGAGATCGGCCGGGGGCGTCAGCTTCATGTAGTGCTGGTTCAGCCACAGCAACTTCTCGGTATTGAACTGGGCGGCCGAGGCAGTGATGTGGTCGAGGTCGAACCATTCGACGAACTGCTGGCGCGAGAACACCTCTTCATCACCATGCGACCAGCCGAGGCGGGCAAGGTAGTTGATGACAGCCTCGGGCAGGAAGCCGTCCTCGTCGTACTGCATGACGGAAACAGCGCCGTGGCGCTTCGACAGCTTGGCGCCATCGTCGCCGAGGATCATCGACAGGTGGGCGTAGGTCGGCGTTTCAGCGCCGAGCGCCTGAAGAATGTTGATCTGGCGCGGCGTGTTGTTGACGTGGTCGTCGCCGCGGATGACGTGGGTGATGCCCATATCCCAGTCGTCGACGCAGACGCAGAAATTGTAGGTCGGCGTGCCGTCAGCGCGGGCAATGATCAGGTCGTCCAGTTCAGTATTGGCAAATTCGATGCGACCCTTGACCTGGTCATCCCAGGCGACGACGCCATCCTTCGGATTCTTGAAGCGAACGACTGGCGGGATGTCAGCCGGTGCTGCTGGCAACGTTTTGCCGGCTTCCGGGCGCCAGCGGCCGTCGTAGCGCGGCTTTTCCTTCTTCGCTTCCTGCTCGGCGCGCAGGGCGTCGAGTTCATCGCGTGTCGTGTAGCAGTAATAGGCGCTGCCATTGAGCAGCATCTGCTGGATCACTTCCTTGTAGCGTTCCATGCGCTGCATCTGGTAGAACGGGCCTTCGTCGTGCTCCAGACCCAGCCACTGCATGCCGTCGAGAATGGCTTGTACAGCTTCCGGCGTCGAACGGGCAACGTCGGTGTCCTCGATGCGCAGGATGAAAGTCCCGCCATGGCGTCGGGCATAGGCCCAGGAAAACAGTGCGGTGCGGGCGCCGCCGATATGAAGGTAACCGGTTGGGCTGGGAGCAAAACGAGTGCGGACAGGCTTCATGGGATGCGTGATCTATGCGGGAACAAAGGGTGCTATTCTAGCCGACCCGCGTTTGACCGGCTTGGCGACTTATGGTTAAATGCGCCCCTCTCAAGTGGGCGGTTAGCTCAGCGGTAGAGCACTGCCTTCACACGGCAGGGGTCACTGGTTCGATCCCAGTACCGCCCACCAAGTTCGAGAATCCTAAGACCCGCACAGCGCAATGCTTTGCGGGTTTTTTGTTGCTTTCTGTCATTTGTGGCGCGTGTTTTTGCAGCAAAAGGTTGCTCAGTCTGCGCAAACGCAGCTACATCGATGACATGGAGTTGCCGTTTGCGCTAGCTGCCGAGCGTCCCGCAATTGAATTTTGGATATCCCTTTTTGTGTAAGGTGATTCATGAACAGACTGATTGCGGAACTGACCCGGCTCTATTTTCTTCCTGATCAGGAGTGGCAGAGTTGGCAGCCGAACGATAACGGCGAGCGGGATTATGTTGGCGAGGGGAAACTGACTCCGGATATCCTTGCCGAACACCTGATGGCCGGGAGCAATGTCGGACTCACCCTCTTGAGTCCGGCAGGAACGCTCCGCACGATGGTCATCAGCGTTGAAAGAGGCAGCTACTGGGACCAGTTGGCAGTCCTCTATCAAGGGGTTCAGGAAGATTTTGACTTGCCGGCGCCAGCCATCTCCGTTTCCGTTGAGGATGGTTATCAAATTTGGTTTTCGCTGGCCGAGCCCGTGTCATACCAGCAGGCTCTGGTATTTCTGGACGCGCTCCGACTCAAATATCTTGCCGATATCCCATTGCCGAGACTGAAATTTCGACCGGCTGCTGGAGTGTCTGGAAATGCAGACTCGCTAAGTATCCTTCCACTGATGCAGACGCTGACCAAACCGACCGAGCGCTGGTCAGCATTCATCGACCCAACCATGGGAAGCATGTTTGTCGACGAAACGTGGCTGGAAATGGCGCCAAATCTGGATAAGCAGGCGGCGATGCTGGCTGGCGTCGAAAGTATCAAGCCTGAAGATTTCCAACGGGTATTGACGCTCCTTCCAACAGAAGCAACTTGCTCTCCCGCAGCGGATAACAAACTCCGTCCCGGTAGCGAAGCGCAGCAGCAAAGCCGGAAGACTGATTGCCGACCGTCGTCATCTGGTGTGGGCGGTGATTTTGCCGATCCAAAGAGCTTCCTGATGGCTGTTATGAATGATCCGGATACCAGTGTTCATGACAGGATTGAGGCGGCCAAGGCACTCTTGCCATACTTCGAAAGTCCTGAGGGTTAGGGAATGTCGGGCGACTCATCTCAATGCAACGCGTCGGATTTGGTCGAGCGCGTGGCAAGTTTTATCAAAGCCAAGTTTGAGGCAGAGAGTTCCGGGCACGACTGGCACCACATCCGTCGCGTCTGGCAATTGGCGAAACAGATTGCTCGGCGTGAGGGGGCAAACGAGGAAGTCGTCGAACTGGGGGCGCTTGTGCACGATATTGCCGACTGGAAATTCCACGATGGTGACGATGCCGTCGGTCCCCGCGAGGCTGGGCGCCTGCTTGCCAACGAGGGCGCCTCACTGAGCGTTATCGAGCAGGTCGTCGAAATCGTTGCGACCATCTCGTACAAAGGGGCGGGGGTAAAGACGGAGATGGCCAGTCTTGAGGGCAAGTGCGTGCAGGATGCTGATCGACTGGATGCAATCGGAGCCATCGGCATTGCCCGCTGCTTTGCCTATGGCGGACACGCCAATCGTCTGATGTACGACCCCGATGTGCCGCCAGTCATGCATGCCACGGCAGAGGCCTACAAAGCCGCGAAAGGCACCAGTCTCAATCACTTTTACGAGAAACTATTCTTGCTGAAAGGGCGCATGAACACGTCGACGGGCAAGGAGCTGGCAGAAAGTCGTCATCGTTACATGGAGGTGTTTGTTGACCGATTCCTCGAAGAATGGGGAACGGGGGCCGGATCGGTGTAATGGTTCCGATAAGGTCACGATAATTCGCGCCTGAGACGCAACAGAACAGGGAGCAATATGCGTATCAATTTGAAGGTTCCCTTCGCCGAGAAGGACCAAGCCAAGAAGCTGGGGGCGCGCTGGGATGCTGCCCGGAAAATCTGGTATGTCGAGCAGCAGGCTGATATGGCGCCATTTGCCAATTGGTCGCCTGTGGCCCACGACGGTATTGGTGGCGACGAAACACCACCGCCGAAAAAGCTCTCGGCGCCCAGGCAACAGGGGAGTGGCAAAGTCCATGTCGGTGCCGATTACGTCGAGCAGCCGAAAGTCTGCGATTGTCTGCCGTGGGACTCTTGCCAAAAATGTGCGCCAATGCTCCTGAAATACATCGGCTAATTGGCGTCTGACCAGCTTGTCTGGTGCCCGGCGCGATGCCAGCATCGAACATGCCTGTTCTGGGTGATCGCTACAAACTGATACAAAGCGTTGCAATGCACATCAACTCGCGGGGCGCCGTAAATGTGAATATGGTTACCAATTGATGACGGTAATCGATCCAATAGTTCGCCCTCGATTGTTCCCATCAAGGCTGCTGAAGCCTGGTACATCCAGGTTTCGTTTTTGGTTCCCGATTGGCCGGGAAGCTTGTCAAAATTTTCTGGTTTTAATCGCGACGCAACTTCAGTAGGATTATTGACGCAAAACCACACGGGAGATTTGGCCGAATGAAAGTGAAGTCTTCAATCGAACGCGGTGCTGAGTATCTCTGCACCAAACTGGGTGATGTCGTAACAGCCATTGAACAAGTGGCTGTGGTCAAGGGTTTGGCCATGTGGGAAGTCGAGCGAAAGATAGGAGCCGGAATAAGGAAGCGGCTGATTGTCTCGGAGCGCTCGTTGGTGCCGCAACAGCTATCCGGAGCAGGAAGTCCGGCTTAGGAAGATTTGCTCGAAAGGCCAAGAAATAGAGTGGACTTTCCGAATCAGAGGCGTATTCTGAAATTGAGTTCTGGGCAGTAACTGGTTTCACCAGAACGGAGTTTTTGTTAAATGACTGGAGGTTCTATGGTTGATAGTCCGCCGCAGTTTGATGAGAAGTCTGAGTAGCATCCCAACGGCAAAACGCCGAACACCTAGGCCATGAGTGCCTTGGTCAAAGATCTAAGAAGCCCATGTCTAAAACGCATGGGCTTCATGCTTTCTGGCTGCCGAGTTTGTCGATCAGCCGGGAGCGTGGTTAGAGTTGTTCCTTGATCCAGTCGCGCTGGGCTTCGCGGCGGCGTTTTTCGGTGAGTTTTTCGATGATGCGCGGGCAAGCTTCAGCGAAGGGCATCATGCCGAAGGGCAGGATTTCGTCGCAGCGCAGGATGTGCAGGCCCATCGGTGATTCGAGGACTTCGGAGACTTCGTCAACCGCCAGTTCAAAGGCTGCCGGTTCGAGTTCCGGGAAAAGTTGCTGGCGCTTGACGGTGCCGAGCTTGCCGCCATCCATTGCAGTCGGGCACTGCGAGTGGCGAAGCGCCGCCTGACTGAAATTTTCGACGTTTTTTCCGGTTGACCGTAGATCTTCAAGCGTTTTCGCGGCGATGGCCTTTTCTATCGGATTCGAAAAAGTGATCAGGATGTGGCGAAGGAGGCGCGCTTCCGGACGGTCGAAGGCTTCCGGGTGCAGGCGATAGTAGATTTCCGCGTCGACTTCGGTGACCGGGGGAACGGCTGAGGCGACCTTTTCAAGAACTGCTTCGATGCGCAAATCACGTTCGACGGCTTCGGCCAGTTTGTCGGCATCGAGACCAATCCGTTCGAGATCAGCGGTCATCTCGTCCGGGCTGGTGTAACGAAGGCGGATTTCATTGAGCCGGGTGGCGATGGTTGGTGCCGGAACAACAACCCTGGCTGCGGCGGCGCTCGACAGAATGCGTTGCTCGAGACGCGCCTGCTTGCTGGCAACTTCACCGAGGCGGGCCTGCTCGGCCTCGCTCAGCGTGTCGGGCGCCTTTTTGAACAGTTCGTGGGCAAGCTTGAGTTCCAGGTAGCCGTGTTGCATTTGCTTACTCCGCCGGTTTGTGCGGTTCGAGGATGGCTTCAGGAATCTGCAGGACGCGCCCTGGCAGGCTGTCGAAGTGGATGTGATACGTCACGCCATTTGCCGCATCGCGGATCACTTTGATTACTTCGCCAACAGCGCCAAGTTCGACCAGCACCTGGCCGCCGACCGACAACTGCTTGGCGGCGCGGACTTTCTCGCGGAACTCGAAGCGTGACGGCGTCCATTCATCGTCTCCACCGATCAGTTCCTCTTCGCGGCATCCGACGATCTTGCCCTCTTCGAGGAAGTTCACCGAGTAGATGATCTGGTCCTGCAAGAAGGTGCCGACATCAACGACATAGCCGATGCTGCCACGGCGCACGAGAAAGTCGCCCGGGTCAAGGCCGGGATAGGTGCCGTCGTTGCGGACGTTGCGGGTGAGGCGCACGGCCTCACCGTACTCCCATTTGGCGTTCATCATTGGCGGAACACCTTGTCGAGAGACACGAAGGAGCTCATGCCGCCATCGGGCTTGGAAACGGTCTGAAAGACGGCAAAGACTTTTTCGGTCAGCGAATCCGAGGTCACGAAGTCCTGATAGGCGCGTTCCAGCCACAGGCGGTAGATGCCGCGCTGCATTTCCTCTTCCGGCGGCAGGTTCGGGGCCTGTTTCGACAGGTAGTCGTGGAAGCGCTGCAGGATGTGCAGACGATTCACGTGAACGACAGCCGGGTCGTAGGGGACCGCGAAATAGTCGAGAAAGTCTTCGGCGGAAACCAGGTCTTCCATGGCTTCGGCAAGGGTCAGGGTATCGTCCATGATGGTTTCCTCAGGCAGCAACTAGGGTTAGTGAAGGTTCTTCGGCAGGGGCCGGGTTTTCGCTCTGGAACTCGTCGATGACTTCGAGCAGTTTGGCGGCGCCAAGGTGGTCGCGGCTGTCCAGTGCGGCAAGCCGGGTCAGGCGGTCGCGCGATTCGGTGATGCGGCCAAGGCGCAGCAGAACGACGCTTTCGGCCTTGAGCGCCAGCAGATAGAAACGGAGCAGGCCGAAGGAGGTGGTCGCGGCCGAGCCGAGCTGGGTTTCATTGATCAGCCGCCAGTCGTTGGGAATGCCAAGATGGCGGGCCGAGATGCGCTTGGCGTGGTCGGCGACGATCAGCACATCGTCAAGGCGATGCTGATAGAAGTAGTAGCGATACAGGCTGACCAGCACGGTGAGGTGCTCGGGGGCGAGCAGATGGGCGCGCAGCAGGGCGAGTTCGGCTGCCGGGTCGCCGTAGTCCTGAGCGGCCTGGGCGATCAGACGTTCGGCCTCGGCGGGCAGTTCGTCCTCGAAATACAGCTTGCAGTCGGAGAAGTCGAGTAGGTCCATGGCGGGTCAGTTCACTAGATGCATGGACTCGTGCTCGCAGCACAAGTCGCCGGCTGAACAGGTATTGCATTCGCCGCTGTGATCGGTTGGCGGCTCGTGGCGGACTTCTGCCAGTTCCCTTTCGAGGATCTCGATGCGCTCGATCAGGCAGGCGATCGACTTGGCGACCGGGTCGGGCATGAGGTTGTGATCGAGGCTGATGCCATTGGCGGGGCGTGCCGTACCGACCCGGGTGTCGACGATCCGGCCGGGAACCCCGACGACGGTCCGGTCGGCCGGCACGTCCTTGACGACAACCGAGTTGGCACCGACGCGAACACGTTCGCCGATGCTGATCGGGCCGAGAATCTTGGCGCCGGCACCGACGACAACGCCGTCGGCCAGCGTCGGGTGGCGCTTGCCCTTGTTCCAGGAAGTGCCGCCCAGCGTGACGCCGTGGTAAAGGGTGACATCGTTGCCGACTTCTGCCGTTTCACCGATCACGACGCAGGCGCCGTGGTCGATGAAGAAGCGGCGGCCGATGGTGGCGCCAGGGTGGATGTCGACATTGGTCAGCGTCCGCCCGACGAAGGACAGCAGGCGCGCCGGAAAGCGCCAGCCGGCAAGCCACAGGCGGTGCGATAGCCGGTGGGTGAGGATGGCATGGACGCCGGGGTAGGTGGTCAGCACTTCAAGTGTCGAGCGGGCGGCCGGGTCGCGCTGGAACACGCAGGCCAGGTCTTCCTTGAGGGTCGCCCACAGGCCGGGGGCTGCCAGTACAGTTGCTGTCATGGTCATCGCTTCAGACATGGAGTTGGCTCCGGACGGAGGTCAGAAGTTCGCGCAGATCGGCGGTTTCCGGTGCGTGCTTGTTTTCGGCAACAAAGTTGCGGACGCGTGGCAGCATGGCCTGCGCTTCCTTCTCGCCCAATTCGATGCCGAGGCTGGCGAAAACGACCTGCACGGCACGCGACCCGGAATGCTTGCCGAGCACGATGCGGTGGGACTGGCCAACTTCCTGCGGGTCGTAGCCCTGGTAGTTGTCGGGGTGCTTGAGCAGGCCATCGACGTGGATGCCGGCTTCGTGGGTGAAGGCGCCGGCGCCGACGATGCTCTTCTGCCATGGTACGGCGCGGCCGGAGGCGCTGGCGACCTGGCTGGAGAGGGCGGGGAACCCTTTGAGGCTGACGCCGGTTTCGATGCCGTAAAGCTTGGTCAAGCCGAGCACGACTTCTTCAAGTGGCGCATTGCCGGCCCGTTCGCCGAGGCCGTTGACCGTCGTATTGACGTGCGTCGCGCCGGCCTTGCAGGCGGCCAGCGTGTTGGCGGTGGCCAGGCCCATGTCGTCGTGGGCGTGCATCTCGATTTCGAGGCCGGTGTTGCGGCGCAACGTGCAGATCTTGTCGAAGGTGCCGAAGGGCTCAAGGATGCCCAGGGTGTCGGCAAAACGCAGGCGGCGGGCGCCAGCGCGTTCGGCAGTTTCGGCCAGGGCGCAGAGGAAATTCATGTCGGCGCGCGAAGCATCTTCGCAACCGAGGCCGACTTCGAGACCGAGTGACAGCGCGGCGCCGATGAACTTGGGCAGTTCGCGCAGCAACCAGGCGCGGTCCTGCTTGAGCTTGTAGGAGAGGTGCTGGTCGGAGGCAGGCACCGAAATGTCGATCATGTGGGCGCCGAGATCGGCGCAAGCCGCGATGTCGGCAGGGTGCATGCGGCTCCACACCATGAGGCGCGGGGCGAGCTTGAGGTCGGCGACGGCACGGATGGAGTCACGCTCCTCGTCGCCCATGGCCGGGATGCCGACTTCCAATTCGGGCACGCCAATGGCGGCGAGCTGACGGGCGATGTCCAGTTTTTCGGCCAGCGAGAACGCCACGCCAGCTGACTGTTCGCCGTCGCGCAGGGTGGTGTCGTTGATGGTGACGAAAGCCGCTTGGGTCATGGAAATCTCCTCGGCTTCTTTTCAGCAAGGATGGTGCCAATTTGCAAACCATTGAAAATGCGAAGAAATTTTTTTGTGCTGACGATGGTGTGGGGCCAATGTAGCGAATGCGACAAATTGTTTCGTCGTGCAGCTCGGGCAATTTCGGTGATAGGCTAGTCGTTACCGGGCAACCAGATTGCTCCAACCGCGCGAGTGCCTTTTCGGCCTGCATGGCTCTTTTAGTGGTCCCTTCGCCAATTGCGAAGCAGACCATCAATGAAGCGTTGTGTCTTTCGATCAGAACATTTTCCTGATTCAACAACGCTGCATTTGAAGGGAAGAATCCGCCATGACCGGGCGTGACAACGAACTTTGGCAACAATCCTGGCGCGACGACGAGATCGCCTTTCACCAACTTGCGGTAAATCCGCATCTTGTCAAATTCTGGCCAAATTTCCGGTTGACCGTGGAAGACCGGGTGTTTGTCCCACTTTGTGGCAAAAGTCTTGATCTCCTCTGGCTCGCCAAGCAAGGCCACAAGGTGATCGGCGTTGAACTGAGTCCGCTGGCTGTGCGCGCCTTTTTTCGTGAAAACAAGCTGCAGCCGACGCGCCGGAAAGCCGGTAAATTTACCCTGTGGGAACATGGCCGGATCGCGATTCTGTGCGGTGATTTCTTCAAATTGACGGCCGCCGATCTGGGCGATATTTCCGTCGTTTTCGACCGTGCCTCGCTGACAGCCCTTCCCGACGACATTCGCGGTGACTACATCGCGCAACTTCGGCGCATTTTGCCCGCCAGTTGCCGCATGCTGCTGCTGACCACCGAGGAGCCGGACGAGGACGAAACGCAAGGGCAGCCCTTCGCCGTGGCTGATGAAATTGCCAGTCTGTACACCAGCGCTTTCGACATCGAGCTCAGCCATGTCGAAAGCTTCTTCGAGCCTGATCCCGATCCGGCAATCCGCCAGCCGGTTCGGGTCGAGCAGAAGGTCTATGTTCTGACGCCAAAACGCGAACTGTCTCCCGGGTGATCGAGTGCGGTTCGACCATCAACCTTGGCCTCATTGCCGAGCAACTGGAACGCGTTGGCTACATCGTTCTGCCGGCACCGTTACTGAAAAAACTCTCCGCCCAATTGCTGGGGCGTTGCCAGGATGACGATCCCGGGCGCTTTCATGCCGCCCAGATTGGCCGCGGGCAGGCCAAAAAGCGGATCGACGCCATTCGCGGTGACGTCATCTGCTGGCTCGATGGCCAGGACAGCGTCGATCAAGCCTATCTGGCATGGATGGAAGAACTGCGCGTCGGGCTGAACGCGGCGCTTTTTCTCGGTTTGTTCGATTATGAGTGCCACTACGCCATATACGGCTCAGGCGCTGGCTACGCCCGGCATTCGGATGTGCTGGCCGGGACCCGAAACCGCGTGCTGTCGACGGTTTATTACCTGAACGAAGCCTGGCAGGCCAGCGACGGTGGCGAACTCCTCCTCTTCGCACCGACCGGCGATGCCGTCGTCGCCACGGTCAACCCGACATTCGGCACGATGATCATCTTCCTGAGCGAATCATTTCCGCATCAGGTGCTCGCCGCCCGCCAATCACGCCGCAGCATCGCCGGCTGGTTTCGCGTCAGGGAAGCTAGCTGAAGGCCAGGCTGGCCGACCATTAAACCGAATACGGCCGGTGCAGCCAGCCACGCACGACATCGACATCACGTTGCGGCAGGTAGGCGAAGCCGGCCAGCGCGTCTTCGACAACGGTCTGGGCCACCCAGTGGGGAACCGCCTTGGTGCTCAGCATGTGGAAATACCAGGCGAGCGGGTAGCCCATTTCGCGGTCGAAACGGGTCAGCGCCTCCTGCAGGCTCAGGCCGCTGGTGCCGGCGCTCGCTTCGAATTCGGGCGGCTCACCGGCCAGCGTGGCAATCGGCTGGGCGCGGAAGACTGGCTGGTGGTAGCGGTCGAGGTGTTCGCGGGTGGCGATGACCCAATGGTTGTAGTAGTTGCTGGCGCTGCCGGCGCTGCTCTTGCTCCAGTCTTCGACCATGCGGTGAATGGAGGCGGGTTCCGGCTTTTGCGCCAGCATGCGCTTGAGGAAATTGCCGACATGCTGGATGCGGCGGAATGCATAGAAGGGCAAGCCGACCGGGATCGGGGCATCGTTGCCGCCGCGTGGATCGACCAGTTCTTCGAGCGTTGTCGGTTCGTTCACAAAAAGCTGATGGACGCGCATTTCCTGCAGGTCTTCGATTTCCAGCTGCAGGAAATCGTCGCAGCCCTCACCGGCCGAGGCGACGAGGTAGTGCGTTTGGCCGACCAGTCGCGTGGCGTAAAGCTGCTGACCGGCAAAGTCGTCAATCAGTCGAGCGATGTCGCCGTCGCGTTCATCAATGGCATTTTCGACCCAGCTCTCAAGGCTGTCGCTGACCCGCTGGCCGGCCGCATCGACGATGCCGCCGAGACGGTACCAGCCGCCGCGACCCAGCGCGTGGCGAAATTTCCATTCGGGCAGGGCGTTGCTCAGGGCTTTGACCAGCGCGGCCGGGCCGGCGCTGACCGGGGTCTTGGCGCAGGTTTCAACAATCGCCGGCGACAGTGATTTACAGTATTCGGTCCAACCCTGGTCTTGTTTCATGACTTTCCCTTGTGGTCAGGCAGCTTCCGATTCAGCAAGCCGGGCTTGCGCCGCTTCGCGGACTTCAATTTCTGGGTCGGCGGTCAGTGGCCGCAAAAATTCGATGGGGGCGTTGCCGACGGCCGCCAGGCGAACCCACCATTCGCTGTCCTGCAGCATGGCGGCAGCGAGGCCGGGCAGGGCGCGTTCGGCGACAATGGCGCGAACTTCCGGCTCTTCATCGTCGGCCAGCAGGTGCAGGGCAAAGGGCGGCAGACGGGAGGCGACGACCTTGCGGACTTCGCGTTCCGGATCCTTGGCCAACTTGGCCAACTGGCCATGCGGCAGGCGGCGGGCGACGGTAGCGCGAATCAGATAATCGGGGTCGTTGATCAGGCGGATGAGCAGCGGCTCGGGCAGGCGGGCGGCGACGGAAAGCCGAACTTCGCGGTCACGGTCGGTGGCCATGTCGATCAACTCGTCAACCGGCAGACGCATGGCGACGACGCGACGGACCACTTCGTCGGGGTCCATTTTCAGCCCCAAAATGGCGTCGACCGCAGCATAACGGGTGGCAATGGCCCGCCGTTCCCAGAAAATGTCATTGAGGTACTCGTGCGCCAGTTCCGGATTGTTGCGCAGGAAGCGGTCGATCTGCCGGCCGCTGTGGGCGCGGATGCAGGCATCGCCGGGCGCGCAGCGGCGGCCGTTCAGGTATTCCGGGAAAAAACGGCAGCCTGAGCACAGGCCCAGTTTTCCGATGCCGGCATCGGCGGCGGTCTTTTCACTCGTCATCGACCTTGGACGCAATCAGGATGCCGGTGGCGGCTTCCGCGTTGTTGGTGATTTCCAGGCAATGGCCGGTGGCGCCGGAGATGTAGAAAAGTTCGTAGCCTTCGATGCTGAAAGCCGGGTGATAGCGTGGCGAAACGTCGTCTTCGCTGCATTCGGTAAAGTGCAGTTCGGGAAAGCGCTGGCGCAGCGCGGCGGCGCTGCCATCGATCAAGGCGGCTTCGCCGACCCGGGCGAGCAGGGTCGGGGTAATCATGCTGATTCCTCTTCTTCGAAATCTTCCTCAAAGCGCGCCAGCGAGGCGGATGGAACACCCATGATCTGGGCCAGCCAGGGCGGCGGGCTGGCCAGGCGAGCCTGCAGCTCGACCAGCACTTCGCGGGCCTTGCCGCCTTCCGGCTTCTTGACCGGATGGACGCCGGCGCGAACGACCTTGGCCGCTGCCGGGCCGCCGATCGACTGGACATAGACAATCTGGCAGTCGTTGATCAGCGCCGAGCGGGCGGCATTCTTGTCTTCGGCCGTATCGGCTTCGACCGTCGTGCGGATGTCGATCAGACGGATGGCGTCCTGGCTGATCTGATAGACCAGGAAGCGTTCGCAGGAGCCGAAGTGGCCGTCCAGGGTTTCGCCGCGATTGGCTGCAATGGCGACGCGCAGTGAGCCGGGCATGTCGCCGTCGGTATAGGCGTCGACCGCCGGGAAGTCGCTGTTCTCTACACCCTGGCCCCAAAGCAGGCGGACGGCCTCCTTGAGCGCTTCGCCTTCGACGCCAACGTGGCAGCCTTGTTCGGCGAAGTCGCCGGCCAGGATGACGCGCAGGTCTTCAACCGTCAGCGTGCCGAGCTTGCTTTCGGTGAGCGGGGCTTCGAGTTTCTCGATCAGCGCGCCGACCAGGGCACGAACATCGAGACCGTTCAGGGCGCGGGCCGCCAGCGCAATGCGCAGAGCGGCTTCACGAGAGGCAATTGGCGTATTCGACATGGTGTGCTCCACAGAGGGTCTTCAGTGGAACACCGGTGCAGGTTTCGCTGCCCCGGCGTTCGGCTCAAGACTCTTTGACTCAGGCCGGGCTGATACAGCCCGACGGGCAAACGTCGACACACAACGGTGAATCGTTGTGGCCGTCGCATTCCGTACAAATGGCGGCATCGATCTTGAAGAAGATCTTGCCGGAACTGATGGCCTTGGTCGGGCAGACAGGTTTGCAGTCGCCGCAGGCGGTGCACATGTCGGGGTCGATTTTCATTGCCATGATGCTCTCCTTTAAATCCGCCCTGGCTGGCCGCAGTTATCAAATAAGCGGCTGGCTGGGCGGGCAGGTTTCAACGGGCTTAGTCTTCGGCAGCGCCGAGGCGCTTTGCTCTCAGCGAAATCGGTAAGCGAGCCGGTTTGGCGATCGGATCGATGTAGTACGTTCCACCGTTGTCCAGTTTGAGTTCGCCACCCCATTTTTCGGCGGTGTCGAATTCGATGGATTCGATGGACGCTTCCAGATCGCGCTTCGGAAGGTAGAACACCAGCCCACCGCTGCTGCCTTGCTGGATCATGATGTTGGCCATTTCGGCTCCCTAATGATGTTGTCGCCAAAGTTCGCGCGTATGCCCCACTACCGTTGCCGGTAGCGGGGCATTGCGAAGACCGATTAACGAACCAGGTCGAAGTTGTAGTCGGTGGTGCCCATGCCGATCGTTTCCTTGTCGAGTTGCTCAAGGACAGCGTTGGTCAGCTGGGTAACTACAGACATCATGCCTTCGTAGCCCATGGTCGTGGCGCGGTGCATGTGGTGACGGTCGAAGATCGGGAAGCCGAGGCGGATCAACGGTACTTCGAACTCTTCACCCAGGTGGCGGGTGTCGCGCTGGATGTACTTGCCGTAGGAGTTGCCGATCAGGAAGTCCGGCTTGTCCGTGAAGCACAGGCTGCGCATGTGCCACAGGTCGTTGCCAGCGTAGACCTTGCCATTGACGCCGAACGGGCTGGAAGCGAGCAGCTTCTCGATGCTCTTGGCCCAACGCTTGTTGCCGTTGTGAGCCAGGATGTGGGTCGGTTCAGCACCCACTTCGAGCAGCATCTTGACGACGCCCATGACGAAGTCCGGGTCACCGTAGATGGCGAACTTCTTGCCGTGCAACCAGGCGTGGCTGTCGGAAACGAGGTCCATACAGCGGCCGCGTTCCAGTTCCAGGGAGGCCGGGATCGGCTTGCCGGTGACTTCGGAGATCTTCATCAGGAACTCGTCGGTCCACTCGACACCCATCGGGATGTTGAGCTTCGGAATGTCGTGGTTCCAGGTGTTCTCGACGAACTTCTTCGTCTTTTCCAGTTGAGCCGGTTGCAGCAGGACGGTGGTGATGCCGTTCGGTGCATCCTTGACTTCGTCCATCGTCGTGCCGCCCGAGTACATGCGGAATTCGCCGTCAGCCGGGGTGTCGAAGACTTCGGAAGGATCGGACAGCATCGTGTAATCGACGCCCATTTCGGTCAGCATGCGCTTGATGACACGGTAGTTGCCGAGATAGGTCTCGAAGCCGGGCACGATGTTGATCTTGCCGTTCGAACCAATCTTCTTGCCGTCCATATAGTTCAGCGTGAAGTAGCGGAGGATGCCTTCTTCCATGTTGTCCCAGCCGGTCGTGTGCGAACCGACGAAAGACGGGGTATGGGCGTAAGGAACCGGGTATTCCTGGGGAATGTTGCCGGCCTTCTTGGTGTTGTTGATGAAGGCATTCAAGTCGTCACCGATAACTTCCGCCATACAGGTGGTGGAAACAGCGATCATGTCCGGCTTGTAGATGGCCTTGGCATTTTCCAGACCGTCGATCATGTTCTTCTGACCACCGAACACGGCTGCATCTTCGGTCATCGAGTCGGAAACGCAGGAACACGGCTCCTTGAAGTGACGGTTGAAGTAGGTGCGGAAGTAGGCGACACAACCTTGCGAACCATGCACGTAGGGCAGGGTCTTGTGGAAGCCGGAGGCGCAGAGGACGGCGCCGAGCGGCTGGCAGGCCTTGGCCGGATCAACGGTCAGGGCTTCGCGCTTGAAGTTGAGGTCCTGATATTCCTTGGTGGTCGACCACACGAAGGTTTCCCAGACCTTTTCAGGGCCATGGCCTTCTTCGAAGAGTTCGCGCTTTTCAGCGAGGTTCTTCTTGTAGTCGTCGTCGCGGAACAGCGGGTAACAGGGCTTGATGTTGTCTGCGGTTTGCATTGCTATCTCCTTGCCCGGTCCGCTCATCTGCGATACCAGGCGAAAGGTTGATGATCAGGGTTTCCGGCAGCGGGACAGGTGAAGGACGCGAAGTCCGCAATCACCTGTCGCCGCTACTTTTTCCCAATTCCTGAAACTCAGGCAGCCTTCTTGACTTCTTCAGCAGCAACCTTCTTCCACGGGGGCGTCAGGTTCTTGAAGGTCGGGTTGGACAGGGCGATGTCCATGTCACGGGCGAAGATCGCGAAACCGTCGTAACCGTGGTAAGGACCCGAGTAGTCCCAGGAGTGCATCTGGCGCAGCGGAATGCCCATCTTCTGGAAGATGTACTTTTCCTTGATGCCGGAGCCGACCATGTCGGGCTTCAGGCGCTTGACGAACTCTTCCAGCTCGAAACCGGTGACGTCGTCGTAGAGCAGGGTGGCATCACCCATTTCCTTGATCGTGCGGTCGTAGTCGTCGTTGTGGCCGAATTCGTAGCCGGTGCCGATGACTTCCATGCCGAGGTCTTCGTAGGCGCCGATAACGTGACGCGGACGCAGGCCGCCGACGTAGAGCATGACCTTCTTGCCCTGCAGACGCGGTTTGTACTTGGCGATGATCTCGTCCATCATCGGCTTGTAGCGGGCGATGACAGCTTCGGTCTTTTCCTTGACGGAATCGTCGAAGAAAGCAGCGATCTTGCGCAGCGATTCGATGATCTTCGTCGGGCCGAAGAAGTTGTATTCCAGGTAAGGAATGCCGTACTTCTCTTCCATGTGACGGGAGATGTAGTTCATCGAACGGTAGCAGTGCAGCAGGTTCAGCTTGACCTTCGGCGTGTTCATCATTTCAGCAATGGTGCCGTCGCCGGACCACTGAGCCACGACACGCAGGCCCATCTCTTCGAGAAGAATACGGGTTGCCCAGGCATCGCCGCCGATGTTGTAGTCACCGATGATGGCTACATCATAGGGGGTCGATTCGTAGGCAGCGCCATCGCGCTTGTCGAGAACCCAGTCACGGATCGCGTCGTTGGCGATGTGGTGGCCGAGGGACTGCGAAACACCGCGGAAGCCTTCGCAGCGAACCGGGACAACCGGCTTGTCGATGGCGGCCGCAGCCTTCTTGGAGACGGACTCGATGTCGTCACCGATCAGGCCGATCGGGCATTCGGACTGGACCGAGATACCCTTGTGCAGCGGAAAGAGTTGTTCGACTTCTTCGATCAGCTTGGCGAGCTTCTTGTCGCCGCCGAAGACGATGTCCTTCTCCTGGAAATCGGAGGTGAAATTCATCGTGCCGAAGGTATCGACACCGGTGGTGCCGACGTAGTAGTTACGGCGACCGGCGCGGGAGTACTGACCGCAGCCGACGGGGCCGTGCGAGATGTGGATCATGTCCTTGATCGGACCCCAGACCACGCCCTTGGAACCAGCGTAGGCACAACCACGAATGGTCATGACGCCGGGCAGGGACTTGCGGTTGGAAGTGATGCACTTCTTCGATTGTTCGATGGTTTGATCATTGGTCGCGAGATGCTTGGCGCGATCCTTCTGAGCTTTTTCCGGATAAACCTCAAGCACCTCGGCAATGAGGGCGTCGGTTTCTTCGCGAGACAGAGTTGTCATGTTTTCCTCCTGACGTCGCCACCAATCTGTGGCCGACGTACTGGTTGAAAGTGGCGGGGGGAAGCCCCCGCCGGAGCTTGCAGGGTCTTGCTTAGGCAGCCAGTTCAGCAGCGGTCTGACCGACGATGGACTCGTCTTCCGCTTCCATGATGCCGAATTCCATCAGCAGTTCTTCCAGCTCTTCCATCTCGATCGGAGTCGGGATGACGAAGTTGGTGTTGTTGACGATCTTGTTGGCGAGCTGACGATATTCGTCAGACTGCTTGTGCTTCGGATCGTATTCAACCATGGTCATGCGGCGGATTTCAGCGTGCTGAACAGCGTTGTCACGCGGCACGAAGTGGATCATGGTGGTGCCCAGGCGACCAGCCAGAGCCATGATCAGTTCGTCTTCGCGGTCGGTGTTGCGGCTGTTGCAGATCAGGCCGGCCAAACGGACAGAACCGGAGTTCGCGTACTTCACGATACCCTTGGCAATGTTGTTGGCAGCGTACATGGCCATCATTTCGCCGGAGCAAACGATGTAGATTTCCTGAGCCTTGTTTTCGCGAATCGGCATGGCGAAGCCACCGCAGACCACGTCACCCAGCACGTCGTAGAAAACGAAGTCGAGATCTTCGTCGTAGGCGCCTTCTTCTTCAAGGAAGTTGATGGCGGTGATAACGCCGCGGCCAGCACAGCCGACGCCGGGTTCCGGGCCACCGGATTCAACGCACTTGATACCGCCGAAACCGACGGAGAGGACGTCTTCCAGTTCCAGATCTTCCACCGAACCGGCTTCAGCAGCCAGGTGCATTACGGTGGTCTGAGCCTTGCTATGCAGGATCAGGCGGGTTGAGTCGGCTTTCGGATCGCAGCCAACAATCATTACTTTCTTGCCGGATTCAGCGAGTGCAGCCACCAGATTCTGAGTGGTGGTGGACTTGCCGATGCCGCCTTTGCCGTAGATGGCGCATTGACGCAGTTTAGCCATGGTGTAATCTCCTTAGTCTGTCAGTCGATTTGCGAAGGAATCTTTGAGAGTCGCACCTCACCTTTTGCACGTAGCGTGCCAGGTCGACTGGCAGACCGTAATCGATTGATTATTAAATGAAAATAAAAAATAAGCCGGTAATTGTCGGGTCGGATGCATCCGACAATATCCCTACGCTTTGTAGGGGTGACGACAATGCGTCGAGCGTTAGCGAGACAAAACCGGCCTCAGGAGACGGCAGTCTCCTATGTGACTCATTGCGAGGCAGCCACTGGCCTCAGGCCGGATCAACTCACAAAGCGACATTGCCGCGCGAGGCTCGCCTGCCGATCAATCGCTGCAATCTGCCGGCCGTCGTCCTCGGTGGCCTGACTTATCAGCAATACCCCAGCCCCTTATTGATCGACGGCGTTGCCGAGCTGCATAGTGATTTGTTCCGGCGCCTCAATGCAGCGCTGCCGGAAGCGCGGGCAGACGTCTTTCGCGATTACATGACTATCCATTTCCAGCTTGAGTGGCCTGAAGAAATGGGGCTGAGCGGAGAACTGCGCGGGCGTCGGAAAAGTCGGGCGAAAGCCAACTACATCCGGATGATTCGCGGCTGGAGCTTCGATTCCGACAGCCGCGAGGGCGCCGTGCTCAAAGGCTGGGTCGAGTCACGTTTCGGCCTGATGCCGCGCTACCACGGCCAGCCTCTGCGTGACCCGGCCGGTGAGGGTTACCGGCGCTACCAGGAAATGCGCTCGCACGGCCTGTATGGCACCAGTGCACTCGAAGCGCAGTTCGATCTGCTGTACACCTTCAGCCAGTTTGAACTGGCCCAACGCCATCATGGCGCCCGGCACGTCACGCTCTATCGCGGCGTCAATCGCCTGGCCGACCACGAAGTGCTCAGGAAGGGCGCTGGTGGCCACCACATTGTCCTGCTCAACAACCTCAATTCATTCACCTGCAGCCGCGAACGCGCCTGCGAGTTCGGCGACTACATACTTGAAGTCAACATTCCGCTGACCAAGATCTTCTTCCAGTGCGGCCTGCTGCCCGGGGTGCTGCAGGGTGAGGATGAGTTTCTGGTAATCGGCGGTGTTGTCGATGTCACGTTGTCGACAATTTGACGCGTTCCGGGGCGTCGGTCGAGTCAGAGTGCTGTTGTTTGGCTCATGACTAAATCATTTTTTGCAGTTAGCGGTATCTGACTACAGAAAGCACGGTATTTACGGTTTCTCGCCCGGTTGGTAGGCTCGAAAAAATGCAAATGAGCTGACGTTTGCAAGGCGTTATCGGGCGGAGAAGGAGCGAGATGAGGGAGGGTAAGTCTGCCAGATCACGGAGCTTTCCCGGAGCACCGACCATGTGGCGCCGTATCTTCGACGCCATCGAGGATCCGGTAGTTCTCCACGATGCGGAGTTCCACGTGCTGCTGGCCAACGCAGCCTATTGTCGGGAGGCTGGTCTGAGTGAGGCGGAAGTTCTAGGAAAACCATACTGGGAGGTTTTCCCCCGCGGCGCCGGGCCGCTGCCCAAGCGCAAGGATGTGGTGCGGAGCGGTGACCCGTCGATCAGCCAGGATGAGGTACAGGTCGGGGCGAAGCTGTTTCTTGCCAAGTGTTATGTCGTTCGCGACGACCAGGGGGTGGCCAGCCATTCATTGCTGATCTTCAACGACATCACGGCACAACGTCTGGCCGAGATGGCCCTGGCAGAAAGTGAGGAACGCTTTCGCCGGGCCATGGAAACGGCGCGCGACGCCATTGTCAGTATCGATGGCGAGAGTGGCATCGTCACTGCCTGGAACCCGGCGGCGGAGATGATGTTCGGCTTTCCGCGGGAAGAGATTCTCGGGCGGAATTTTCACGACTTCATTTTGCCGCCGAGATTTCGCGAGGCAGCAAAAACAGGTATGGCCCAATTCGCCAGCGAAGGGAAAGGTCCGGTCATCGGCCGTACGCAGGAGCTTATCGCCTTGCGCCGCGATGGTACGGAGTTCCCCATCGAGCTTTCGATTTCCGCGGTGCAGATTCACGGTAAATGGAATGCCACCGGGATTGCCCGCGACATCAGCGAGCGCAAGCATGCAGAGGAGTCGCTGAAGAACCTGGCAACGAAATTCCGTACCGTCTTCGAATCGTCTTCGGATGCGATCATCCTGCTCGATGAGGCAGGTTTCTTCGACTGCAACATGGCGGCCCTGCGCATGTTCGGTTTTCAATCGCGCGACGAATTTCTTGGCAAGAATCTCTCGACACTTTTCCCGCCGACCCAGCCGGGCGGTGAACAGTCGATTGAGTTGGCCCATGAACACATGGCCATCGCATTCGAGAGTGGAAGCGATCGGTTCGAGTGGCTCCATTGCCGGCAGGATGGCGCAGAGTTTCCTGCCGAGGTGTTGCTTACCGCCCTGACGCTTGATGGAAAACTGGCAATACAAGCTACGGTGCGCGACATCTCCGAACGCAGGCATGCGGAAGAAAAAGATCGTCGCCTTGGCCAGATGTACCGTACGATCAGCCGTTGCAATGAGGTTTTGGTACGCGCGCAGGACGAGGCGGCGCTGATCCACGATATGTGCCGGGTTCTTTCGGACGAAGGCGGATTTCCGACTGTATGGGTCGGTTATGTCACGCCCGGTGCGTCCGAATTGATCCGGCCGGTTGCTTCGATCGGGGAGCTTGCCGAACGTTTTCTCGAATGCCCCGATACGACCACGGCTGACGAAGGGCAGGGGCCGGCGACCACTGCCATTCGCACGGAGCAGGCCGTGGTGTGCCTGGACATCCAGAAGGACGAGCGCTGCCAATCGGTGCGTGAGTCGGCCTTGCAACTGGGTTACGAGGCGGTCGCCGCCTTTCCGCTTACCTTCAACGAACATGGATTGGGCGTCCTGGTTGTCTATGGGCACCGGCCGGACGAGTTCGCCGAAGACATCATCGCGCTGTTGGCGGAATTGGCCGGCGACCTCGCTTTCGGCATCGGCAATCTGCGTTCCCGTGGGGATCGTTTGCGCATTCTGGAGAAGCTTGAACTGAGTCTCGATCACGCGGTCGCCGCGATCGCCGCAATGGTCGAGATGCGCGACCCCTATACCGCCGGACATCAACGGCGCGTGGCCAAGCTGGCAACTGCAATTGCTGAGGAAATGGGGATGTCAGCCGATGACCAGGAGGGACTGCACATGGCGGGCATTCTCCACGATATCGGCAAAATCCATGTGCCGGCCGAAATTCTGTCAAATCCGGGCAAACTGAGCGATGCGGAATTCGAGATCATCAAGACGCACGCCAAAATCGGTTGGGAAGTCCTCAAGGAAATCGACTTTCCCTGGCCGGTCGCCGATATGGTCTATCAGCACCACGAAAAGCTGGATGGTTCCGGCTATCCCCGTGGCTTGAAAAGCGATGAAATTCTCCCCGCTGCACGCATTCTTGCGGTGGCCGACGTCGTCGAATCAATGACCACGCACCGCCCCTATCGGCCCGGATTTGGCGTCTTCCCGGCATTGCAGGAAATCTCCCAGCGCAAGGGCACGGCCTATGACGCAATGGCGGTTGAGGCCTGCCTGCGGCTGTTCATGGAGAAGAACTATCAATGGTAGGAAGCCCCCGGATTCTTTCGGTCTGATTGAAAGCAATCAGGTGGCGTGACCGGGCGTCGCTCGCGGCGGCGTTTCGAGAGGGTCGCCCCTGGCCAAATTCACATTTCGATTTTGGCCGTTTTTTCCGGTTGACCGTGGAAATACTCAAGCCAGGCTGTCACGCGAAATCGGCTTGCCAAGCAGGCCGGCCGCGGCATTTCGCGATGTGGATCGATCGGGGGCTATCCTCAAAAGCACCCCATCTAAACCAAAGTCTAATACTCCGCTTCTTTCATTCCCTGTAACTTTAGCCATATGCGGAATCTCGATATTTTTCAATTTGCCGCGTGCCCCTGGCGACAGAGATCGCTTTGATTCGGGAAGTGCGGGATCCCCAATCCTGCTACAAAGAAGGAGACATTGATGGCTGTACTAAACAGAATGGACTGGTATGACCTGGCCAGGACCACGAACTGGACCCCCACGTATGTGACGGAAAATGAACTGTTTCCGCCACTGATGTCGGGCGATTTCGGCTTGCCCCAGGATGCCTGGGAAAAATACGACGAGCCTTACAAGCAGACCTATCCGGAATACGTCAAAGTCCAGCGTGACAAGGACGCCGGCGCTTACTCGGTCAAGGCAGCGCTGGAACGCAGCCGCATTTTCGAAAATGCCGATCCGGGCTGGAAGTCGGTCATGAAAGCCCACTACGGCGCCATCGCCCGCGGCGAATACGCCGCCGCCAGTGCCGAGGCGCGCATGATGCGTTTCTCCAAGGCACCGGGCATGCGCAACATGTCCACGCTGGGTTGCCTGGATGAAATCCGTCACGGCCAGATGCAGTTGTATTTCCCGCACGAACACGTTTCGAAGGACCGCCAGATGGACTGGGCCTTCAAGGCCTACGACACCAATGAGTGGGGCATGATTGCGGCCCGTCACTTCTTCGACGACATCATGATGACCCGCGACGCGATCAGCGTCTCCATCATGCTGACCTTCAGCTTCGAGACCGGTTTCACCAACATGCAGTTCCTCGGCCTGGCTGCCGATGCGGCCGAAGCAGGTGACCACACCTTCGCCAACCTGATTTCCAGTATCCAGACCGACGAATCCCGCCATGCCCAGATCGGCGGCCCGGCCCTCAAGATTCTGATCGAGAACGGTCAGAAGGCAGAAGCGCAAAAGCGTGTCGATATTGCCGTGTGGGGCGCCTGGAAGCTTTTCTCGGTGTTGACCGGTCCGATCATGGACTACTACACGCCGCTCGAGCATCGCAAGCAGTCGTTCAAGGAATTCATGGAGGAATGGATCGTCGCCCAGTTCGAGCGCGCCCTGACCGACATGGGCCTCGACCTACCCTGGTACTGGGATATTTTCCTCAAGGACATCGCTGAAACCCACCACGGCATGCACATGGGGTCCTACTTCTGGCGCCCCACCGTCTGGTGGAATCCGGCAGCAGGCGTAACGCCCGACGAGCGTGCCTGGCTCGAAGAGAAGTATCCCGGCTGGAACGACACCTGGGGTCAGTGCTGGGACGTCATCATCGACAACGTTGTCGATGGCAACATGGCCATGACCTATCCGGAAACCCTGCCCTACGTCTGCAATCAGTGTCAGTTGCCGATTCTCGGTACGCCCGGCAAGGGCTGGAACGTCAAGGATTACCCGCTGGAATACAACGGCCGCTTGTATCACTTCGGTTCGGAAGTTGATCGCTGGTGCTTCGAGCAGGAGCCGGAGCGTTATGCCGGACACCTGAGCATTGTCGACCGTTTTCTGGCCGGCATGATCCAGCCGATGGACCTCGGCGGTGCGCTTGCCTACATGAACCTGGCGCCTGGCGAGTGTGGCGACGATGCCCACAACTATGCCTGGGCTGAAGTTTATCGCGCCCTGCGGGCAACCAAAAAGGCCAGCTGATCGCAGCTGCCATGCAAGCCGGCGTCTGCGGACGCCGCTTCCAAAAAAACAGGAGATTCTAGAAATGGCGTTGTTTCCAATTACTTCCAATTTCGAGGGCGACTTCGTCCTGCAACTGGTCGCGGTCGATAGCGAGAACACCATGGACGAGGTGGCTGCCGCCGCTGCCGTGCATTCGGTCGGCCGCCGCGTCCGGGCGCGGCCGGGGCAGATCCTGCGCGTGCGTCGGCAGGACAGTGACGAGTTTCTGCCGCGCACCATGCGCGTTTCCGAATCCGGCCTGAAGCCGACGGAGACCGTCGAAATCATCTGGGAGGCCCCGAAGCACTGAGTGCTTGCGGCGTCGCCATCCTAAACAGGAATTATCAGGAGTCAGGAATGGGTTTCAAAAAGGTATGCACGCTCGACGACCTCTGGGAAGGGGAAATGGAGTCGTTCGAAGTCGATGGCCAGGAGATTTTGCTGGTCTGTGCGGAGGGCGGCGACATCAAGGCCTTTCAGGGCATCTGCCCGCATCAGGACATTCCGCTGGTCGAAGGCAGCTTTGATGGCAAGAAGCTGATTTGCAAGGCGCACCTGTGGCAGTTCGATGCCTGTACCGGCAAGGGTATCAACCCCGACGACTGCGCGCTGGCCGAGTATCCGGTCAAGGTTGATGGGGAGGATGTCCTGATTGAGACAGACGGTGTCGAGCCTTTGTTTGCCCATTCCTGACCGGGCTTCCTTCACATATTTGAGGATGAGTCACATGGGTATTTTGAATTGGCTGGGAAGCTTATTGGGCGGCGGACAAACGCAGCCGAAGCTGGCTTGCCCGTCCGGACTGGCCAGCAGCATCGGCGCGCCAGACTTGAAAGAAATCGAGGAGAAAAAAATGAACACGACAGGTTCCGCACAGGCCTATCACAACAATCTGGTCGGGCCTGTCATGCGCGGTGGTGACTTGGCCATGGCGGTCATCGAGGCGGCGAAAATCGACAATCCGGGCAAGGAAGTCTTTGTTGACGACAAACGCGCCTATATCCGCATCCACACCGAACACGAGATGGTGCTGCACCGCGCAACCATCGAGGATGAGTTGGGCCGCCCGTTCAAGATGAATGATCTGGAAGTGGACCTGAGTTCCTTCGCCGGCCAGATCGAAAGCGGTGATAACTCCATCCGTTTCTATTTCGCGAAAAAGATGTAAGGGCTGCCCCAACGCAACACTGGCCAGCCAACACCAAAAAATCAAGGAGACAAGAATGTCGGAAGTTCAAGTACTGAAGCCGCTCAAGACGTGGAGCCATCTCGCCGCCCGCCGTCGCAAGCCGAGCGAATACGAAATCGTCAGTGCCAACCTGCACTACAACGACCGGGATGCCAATTCGCCGTACGAGCTTGATCCCAACATGTTCATGAACACCTGGTACAAGAAGAACACCTTCGGTACCGCCCTCAAGCACCCTGACTGGAACGCCTTCCGCGACCCGGAAGAAGTCGTCTACCGCACCTACAACATGATGCAGGACGGCCAGGAAACCTACGTTTTCGGCCTCTTCGACCAGTTCAACCAGCGCGAGAACGACAAGGCGCTCGATCCCCGCTGGGCCGGCACCCTGGCGCGTTTCTATACGCCCTCCCGTTACCTGTTTCACACCATCCAGATGGCTTCGGCTTACGTCGGACAGGTCTCGCCGGCGAGCACCATCACCAACTGCAATTACTTCCAGATGGCCGACAGCCTGCGCTGGCTCAGTCACACTGCCTACCGCACCAAGGAGCTGTCAATCGCCTTCCCCGACAAGGGTTTTGCGGTCGACGAGCGGACCTATTGGGAAACCGATCCGGTCTGGCAGGGTTTCCGCGAACTTATGGAAAAGGCGATGACCGTGTGGGACTGGGGCGAGGCGATTGTCGTCCTCAACCTGGTCGCCAAGCCGGCCATCGATGAAGCCGTGCTGCGCAAGCTCGGCGAGTCTGCCCGCCACAATGGCGACACCCTGCTCGGCCTGCTGACCGATGCCCAGTTGCTCGATGCGGCGCGCCATCGCCGGTGGATTTCGGCGCTGGTCAAGATGGCGCTGGAGACCCCGGGCAACCTCGAGCTGATCCAGGGCTGGGTCGCCAAGTGGGAGCCGCTGGCCGACAAGGCCATTGATGCCTACTGCTCAACGCTGCCCGACGTTGCTGCCGGTGCCGAAGCGGCCAAAGCGGCAACGCGCGACTTCCGTCGTTCCCTCGGCCTGTAATCGTCAAGCAATCTGAGTTTGGCCAGCGCCCCTTGGCGCGGGCCAAACGCAACCTTCACATTTGTGCTGCCATGACCAAACCAACTATCCGGAATGAAAAAGACGGTTCCGTCTGCGAGCAGAAGGACGGCGACACCATCATCCGCGCCGCCTTGCGCGCCGGGCTGGGGTTTTCGTACGAATGCAACTCCGGCGGCTGCGGTGCCTGCAAGTTCGAACTCGTTGAGGGCGAAGTCGAGACGCTGTGGGTCGATGCGCCGGGCCTCACCGAGCGGGACCGCAAACGTGGCCGCCATCTCGCCTGCCAATGCCGGGCTCTTGGTCCGGTGACCATCAAGGCAGCGACGGCGCCAGAATACAAGCCGAAGGTTCTGCCCAAACGGCAGCGCGCCTACCTGATCGGAACGCGCGATATCACGCATGACATCCGCGAGTTCCGCTTTCGCTCCGAGGATGATGCCGAGTTCCTGCCTGGTCAGTTCGCCATGCTCGATCTGCCCGGCCTTGGCGCCTCGCGCGCCTATTCCTTGTCGAACACGGGCAATGAAAAGCGCGAGTGGCATTTCCAGATTCGCCGCGTCCTGCATGGCCAGGGCACCCACATACTTTTCGAGAAGCTGGCCGAGGGCGACGAGATTGGCCTTGATGGGCCCTACGGTGTGGCTTACTTGCGCACCGAATCGCCGCGCGACATTGTCTGCGTCGCGGGGGGCTCAGGGTTGGCGCCAATGATTTCGCTGACGCGCGGAGCCGTCGAGGCCGGGCTGCTAGCCGACCGGAAACTGTATTTCTTCTACGGCGCACGAACACCGCGTGATGTCTGCGGCGAGGAGATGCTGCGCGTTCTCGCCGGCTTCGGCGACCGCATCGTTTATGTCCCGGTCGTTTCGCTGCCCGGCGACAACGGCGACTGGCATGGCGAGAGCGGTTTCGTCCATGACGTCGTGGCCCGTGCCCTGCCAGCCGAATTGGCCAGCTACGAGTTCTACTTCGCCGGTCCGCCGCCGATGACCCAAGCCTTGCAGGAACTGCTCATGGTTGGCCACAAGGTGCCCTTCGAACAGATTCATTTCGATCGCTTCTTCTGAAGCGCGTTTCAACCGGTTAGCACCGGGGGGATTCAACTGTTTCACATTCCAACAACAGAGGAGATGACGGGGATGACGACAAGAAAAATCGTTGTATCGGCGCTGGTTTCGGCGCTGGCAGGTGGAACTCAACTGGCCCAGGCGACCGATGTGTTTCGCCTCGAGGGTTTCGGCGCCGTATCACGCGGCATGGGTGGCACCGCCGTCGCCCATGATGTCGGCCCGGCCGGCATGATGACCAATCCGGCAACGCTGTCGCTGATGCCGGATGGCGATCAGGCCATGGTTGGCCTTGATCTGGTGACGACCGATATCAACGTCACGAACAAGGCAACCGGCGAAAGCGTTTCTTCCGAGACCCACTCCAACAACCGCGGCCCCTACATGGCACCCGAGGCGGCCTACACCAAACGGTTCGGTGGCTGGTCCTTCGGCGTCGGCGCCTTTGCTCAGGGCGGACTGGGTACCGAGTACGGCAATGGCAGCTTCCTGTCCCGGGCTACCGGCGGGCTGGCTACCGGGCTCGACAATTCGAGCCGCTTGCTGGTGCTGAACATTCCCTTCGCTGCCAGCTTTCAGGTTACCGAAAAGCTGACAATCGGCGGCAGCGTCGATGCGATGTGGCAGGGCCTCAATCTTGATTTGCTGCTTGGTGCTGATCAAGTCGGCAGCCTGATCGGTGCCGGACGGGCCACTGGTTCGCTGGTGGGTGCCCTGGGCGGCTTGCCAGACCTGCGCGGAGCGCATTTCAGCCTGACCAAGGACAAGTTTTTGGCTAGCGGTGTCGATGCCTGGGGCTACGGCGGCAAGTTGGGGATGATCTATCGGGCCACGCCGGAAACCATATTGGGTGCGTCCTACACGATCAAGAGCCAGATGAACGACATGGAAGGTCGGGCAACGCTGACGGCCATCGACGGTATCGCCGGCCAAATCGCCTTTGCCGGGAAAATCCAGATCAAGGATTTCCAGATGCCCTCCCATCTCGATCTCGGTGTCAGCCACCGCCTGACCCCGCAATGGACGGTCGCCGCCGACATTTCACGGGTCTTCTGGAAGGACGTGATGAAGGATATCAAGGTCGCCTTTGTTGCCGATGCCGGGGGCGACATCAACATTCTCTTGCCGCAGGACTACAAGGATCAGACCATTGTCTCGCTGGGCGCCGCCTATGCGGTCAACGATAGCCTGACGGTACGCGGTGGTTTGCGTTTCGCCAGCCAGGCCTTGTCTTCATCCACCCTGTTTGCAGTCATTCCGGCAACCCCGAAAAAGCATCTTTCGGCCGGCTTTACCTATGCGTTCTCGAAACAGAGCAAGCTTGATTTCGCCTATTCCCATGCCTTCAAGGAAACCATGGACAACACGAGTTTGCCGAATACCTCTGCCCCGATCGAGGTGACGCACGCCCAGAACAACGCAACGATAAACTTCCGCTACAGCTTCTAACGGTTTACCCATCCTCCGATGGCTTTTGGCGAGTTTTTACTCGCCTTTTTTGCTTTCTGTTGAGGATTCGAATGGCTGCAGAAGTCCGGTCAAGCCTGCAGTTTTCATTCGAATCCGCGACGGAGGGGCATCGCCGACGTTTTGCTCGTATAGTCGGGAAATGGCCTGGCGCGACGTCTCGTGCCGGCCGTGAGCCTCGATTTCCGGATTGAATTGTCAGCAATAGCCCCCACATTTTCTCCTGACTATTCGGCCCAATGGAGTGTGGATGAGAACTGAATTATTAGCGCCGAACGCGGACGTTCACGCCTCCGTAAAAGGCGTGATGCTTGCTGCAGATGACACCACAGAGGTGCGCCGGCAAAAGCTGGCGCGCATCATTCTCGATGCGATGTACCAGTTTCTCGGGTTGCTCGATGTCAACGGCACGGTCCTGGAAATCAATCGGGCGGCGTTGGAGGGGGCGGGGGTCTGTCTTGACGATGTGGTCGGGAAGCCTTTCTGGGAGGCCCGCTGGTGGGCTGTTTCCGAAGATTCGAGCCTGCGCGTGCGGGAGATGGTCGAGCTGGCCAAGCGCGGTGAATTTGTGCGCTGCGATGTCGAGGTCTATGGCGATCTGCATGGAGAAAAAACGATCTTTGTCGACTTTTCGCTGACCCCGATTTACGACGATGAGGGGCGAGTCGCCTTCCTGCTTCCCGAAGGGCGAAACATTACCGAAAAGATCGCCATCGAAGCCGAACTGACGCGCAAGAACGGCGAGTTGCAGTTGGCGCTCGAGAAGCTGCGCGAAATCGATGGCTTCAAAACGAAGTTCTTTGCCAACGTCAGCCACGAACTGCGCACGCCTCTGGCCCTGATTCTCGGGCCGGTCGATCAGCTCCTCAAGGAAGCCACGCAGCTGGGTGAACGGGAGCGCTTCCGGCTGACGACCATCAAGCGTAATGCCCAGTCCCTGCTGCATCAGGTTAACGATCTGCTCGACCTGGCGCGCATCGACGCGCAGCAAATGCCTTTGGCCTACGTCTGTGCCAATGTCAGCGCCATGCTGCGGGATGTCGCAGCCAGTTTTGCCGCAGCGGCTGAGGAGCGATCGATTGCCTTGCTGATCGAGGGGGAGGATGAGCTGTATGCCGACGTCGATCGGGCCAAACTGGCCCGAGTTCTGGCCAATCTGCTCTCCAACGCCTTCAAATTCACCCCGGCCGGTGGCCGCATTAGCTGTTCGATCACGCGCGTGGCGAATCGGCGGTTTTTGCTGAGCGTGCAGGACAACGGACCGGGCGTGCCGCCGCAAATGAAGGAACAGATTTTTTCCCGCTTCGCCCAGGGCCAGGATGGCCTTTCGGGGAGTGGCAGTGGCCTCGGTCTCAACATCGTCAAGGAATTTGTCGAACTGCACTTTGGTACGGTGGTCGCTCTCGATGCACCGGGCGGCGGGGCGATCTTCCAGGTCGAAATGCCGATGCGCGCCCCGAAAGGTGTTTTTGTCCGTGAAAGCAATGAAGAGACTGGATTTGGTGCTTACCAGCCCATCGATTTTTGCGATCCGCAGAGTCAGCCGGCCCGCGATGACAAGCCGGGCGTTTGCCGGATTCTCGTCGTCGAGGACAACCCCGACCTGCGCCATTTTCTCTATGACGTACTGATCGATGACTACAACGTCACGCTGGCCGAGAACGGGGCGATCGCGCTTTCATTGGCGCTGGAAAATCCGCCGGATCTGATCATCACCGATCTCATGATGCCGTATTTCGACGGCGAGCAATTCGTCAGGGAACTCCGTGCCAGCGAGCGTTTCCCGAACATTCCCGTGCTCGTCCTCTCGGCCCGCGCCGACGATGCGCTGCGCGAGACGCTACTCGAAGAACTGGTCCAGGATTACCTGACCAAGCCGTTTTCGCCGCAGGAGTTGCGGGCTCGTGTCCGCAATCTGGTCATGGTCAAACGCACCGTCGACATTCTTCAGAAGGAACTCAATTCACAGGCTTCCGACGTTTGCGAATTGACCGCCGGTCTCGTCGCCAGCCGAAAATCCCTGCAGGATGGCTTCGTGGCCTTGCAGATCTCGGAGCGCCGCTGGCAGGGGCTGTACAACAACACGGCGGTCGGCATCGCGCTGGCCGACAGGGAAGGGCGGATCTTGACCGCCAATCCCGCCCTGCAAAGAATGCTCGGTTACAACCAGGCCGACATCGTTGGCGTCTCGTTTGTCGATATCTCCGAGGAGTCCCAGCGGGCGATGACCAAGCAAAACGTGCATGGCCTGTTCGACGGGGTCATCGACAACTATCACGTGCAAAAACGCTATGAAAAGAAAGACGGCGGCTTCCTCTGGGCCAACGTCAGCGTATCGCTGATTCCCGCCGTTGACCGCGAAGGCCCGCGGCTCGCCGTGATCGTTGAAGACGTCACTTCGCGCAAGCAGGCCGAGACTTCGCTGGCCGTCACCCAGGCAGAACTGGCCAGGGTTTCGCGGTTCACGACCATGGGCGAACTGGTCGCCTCCATCGCCCACGAAGTCAATCAACCGCTTTCGGCCATCGCCACCAATAGCCAGGCGGCGTTGCGCTGGCTGGCTCGGGAAACGCCCGATCTGGACGAGGTGGTCGCCGCCTTGAACCGGGTCAACCGCGATGCCAGCCTGGCCGGGGAGGTCATTACCCGCATCCGGAATTTTCTCCGCATGGGCGGCATCAAGCGCGAAGTGCTCGACGTCAAAAGCATGCTCGACAACTTGCTGCAGATGCTGCAAACCTTGCTGCTCGAGACCGGCGTCCGGGTTGACGTCGCGATTGCGCCTGACTTGCCGGTCGTGCACGCCGACCTCGTTCAGTTGCAGCAGGTCATGCTCAATCTGGTCGTCAATGCCGTCGATGCCATGCGTGATCAGCCGCCAGCCGGGCGTGTCCTGAACATTTCAGTCACGGACCATGCGCAGGAAGGAGCGCTGTTCAAATTCAGCGACACCGGGCCGGGCATTCCCTCCGACATGAAAGAGAAGATTTTCGACGCCCTGTTCTCGACCAAACGCGACGGTCTGGGCATGGGTCTGGCGATCAGCCGCTCGATCATCGAAAACCACGGTGGCCGACTTCGCCTGGAAACGGCCGGTGCCGGGGCAAACTTCGTCTTCAACATTCCGATCAGCCAATGACTGCCAGCCTGACTTCGCAACTTCCCATCGTCTATGTCGTCGATGACGACGCCTCCGTTCGTGAATCCCTGAGCAGCCTGATCCGCTCGGCGGGCATGGCCGTCGAGGTCTTCGCCTCGCCCTTCGATTTCCTGGCCAAGGACAAGCTCAGCGATTTCGCCTGCCTAGTCCTCGACGTCCGCATGCCGGGCCTGGACGGTCTGGCGCTGCAGGAAAGAATCGCCGAGCTGGGCGTCGAGATACCGATCATCTTCATCACCGGCCACGGCGATGTTCCGCTGGCGGTCCGCGCCATGAAGGCGGGCGCCATTGATTTCCTGAACAAGCCGTTCGACGACACGGATCTGCTGAAAGCCATCTCCGCCGCCCTATCGCGAGTCAGCGCCAAGGTCAATGAACGGTCCGAACAGGCCGATCTATGCCAACGTTTCGACGCCCTGACGCCGCGCGAAAAACAGATCATGTTCGCCGTCGCCCAAGGCAAGCAGAACAAAGCCATTGCCTTTGATCTTTCGGTGACGGAAAGCACGGTCAAAGTGCACAAGCACAACGTGATGACCAAAATGAACCTGCGCTCCGTCGCCGAGCTGACGCTGGCCATTCAGCAGCTAAAAAGCGTCGGCAAGAAAGCTCCGGCGGGCTGAAGAGCCAGAAGCAGGAGACTACGGCCAAAAGGTAATTTCAATTTTGGCCTTTTTTCCGGTTGACCGTAGCAATCACAAAACAACCGGGTCGCTGACCACGCCAGCCGTCGCCAGCCGTTCGATTTCTTCTGCCGACAGGCCCAGCCCAGCGAGCCGTTCGCGCGAGTGTTCGCCAAGCAGCGGGGGCGGGCTCTGGATGGTGCCGGGGGTGCGCGAGAGGCGGGGGGCAGGGGTTGGCTGCAGGACGCCGGCGACCTCGGCGAAGGCGTCGCGGGCGACGTTGTGCGGGTGGGACGGGGCGTCGGTCATGCTGAGGACGGGCCAGACGCAGTCGTCGGTGTCGTCGAACAGCGCCGTCCAGTGGTCGCGCGGCTGGGCCTTGAAAATGGCTATGAGGCGTTCCTTCATGGCCGGCCAGGTCGTCGTGTCGTACTGCTTGCCGCTGAAATCAGGGTCACCGACCAGGCCGAGGCGCTCGACGAAAGTCTTGAAGAACTGCGGTTCGAGCGGGCAGACGCTGATCCACTCGCCGTCGGCACACTGATAGACATCGTAGAACGGGGCGCTCGAGTCGATGGCGCACTGGCCTTTCCATTCGCCCAGCGCTTCGAGGTTGAATAGGCCGTGGGCGAGGAGGGCGGCGCCTTCGCACATGGCGGCGTCGATGACCTGGCCTTTGCCCGAGCGTTGCGTTTCGATCAGGGCGCAGGCGATGCCCCAGGCCAGCATGAGGCCGCCACCGCCCATGTCGCCGACCAGCGTCGGTGGCGCCCACGGTGCGCCGCCGTGGCGACGGCCGGTGTCGAGCACGCCGGCAATCGCCGCGTAGTTGGCATCGTGGCCGGCGCGCGGGGCGAGCGGGCCGGTCTGGCCCCAGCCGGTCATGCGGCCGTAGATCAGGCGCGGGTTAATCGCCAGACATTTGTCCGGACCGAAGCCGAGGCGTTCCATGACGCCGGGTCGGAAGCCCTCGATCAGTACGTCGGCTTCAGCGATCAATTTGAAAACGAGCGCCTTGGCTTCCGGATGCTTGAGGTCGATGCACAGCGATTTCTTGCCGCGATTGGCCACCGCCTTGCGCCCGCCGCCGAAGAGCTGCGAGGCGAAGGTACCGCCGGCGCGCTCAAGCAGCGTGACCTCGGCGCCCATGTCGGCGAGCAGCATGCCGCAGAACGGCCCGGGGCCGATACCGGCGAATTCGACGACCTTGATGCCGGCCAGCGGGCCGCGGGATGGGTTTGGGGTGTTGGTTGGCATGGTTTTGGCCGGAGACGGATTCAGGTGGGGTCAGAACATATCACCCAACGGGCATTGGTTGGGCATCGTCTGCAGTGTAGGTCGTGCACCGAAAAACACTGTCGCAAACACGACAATTGAATGGCAGTGCGCCCGGAAAGGCAGGCCAGATCGCGAAGTGGATTCAGGCGTGGAATTTGCTGAATAGGGCTACACCCCCTTTCAGAGCAAACAAAATGACCCCAGAATTGCGCGAAAAACTGCTGGCCGGCCTCAAGGATGGCAGCATTGTTCCCTACCTCGGCCCTGGCGTTTTGGCTGATGTGAAAAATGCGGCGACCGGCGCGCCGATTCCGGCCGACAGCGATTCGCTGATTTACGCCATGAACGACGGCAAGCCGATGGCGCCGAAGCTCATGTACGAATTCCCGCGTGCCGCGATGAATGTCGAGCTCAAACGCGGCCGCAGCGCCGTTACCAAGTTCCTCAACCGCACCTACGGCGAAACCGCCTGGACGCGCGGCGCCGTGCATGACTGGCTCAAGGGCATCGCCCCGCACTACGTCATCGACATCAACCGCGACACGCAGTTGCAGGATTCCTACGCCGACGTCCCGCACAACCTGATCGTCGGCATCGCCCGCCTTGGCGGCACCGATTTTCGCTACAAACTGTATTTCTGGGATGGCGTCGCCTACCAGAAGACCGAAGTCATCAACGCCGCCCTGCCCATCCTCTACAAGCCGATGGGCACGCCGAAGCCGGAAGCCAACTACATCGCCTCCGATGCCGATTACGTCGATTTCATCACCGAACTCATGGGCGGCTTCTCGATCCCGCCGGAAGTCAAGGAACTGCGCAAGGGCAAGCAATACCTGTTCATGGGCCTGCGCATGAACCGCGACACCGAGCGCATGGTGTTGTCCGACGTCATCTACGCCGCCGCCGAACCGGCCGGCTGGGCGCTGATCGCCAACCCGACCGACAAGGAACGCCGCTTCTGCAAGAAGCAGAAACTCGAAGTGATCGAAGCCGACGTCTTCGACCTGATCGGTGCCGCGATTGCGGCCTGAGAGGCAGCCTAATTCATTCAATCCACCAAGGAAGCAACATGTCGCTTGACCGTTACGAACCCCTCTTCTTCAACGCCAATTTCAAGGAAGCCGCCACCTCCGGCGGCCTCGTCGCCTATCGCGGCGAGCTCGTCCTCAAGGAAGGCGAAGTGGCCGATGCCAATGGTCGCCGCAAGCCGCCGACGGAAGTCCTCAAGCAGGCTGTCCTGCTCGGCGATGCCGGTGGCCTCAAGCTCATTTCCGGCTCGCTCGACGAACTGCAGCAATACCCGTTTGTCGTTGAAAAATTTGGCGCCGAATTCAATGCCGGAACGATTGCCGTCTTCTTCACGGTCAATATTCCCAAGGGTTTCGTGACGACCACCAACGGCGCAACCGTTGCCTTCATCCCGCTCGTTCAGGGCATGGTGTGGACCGAGTTGAGCGATCTTGTTGCGCTCGACAAGGGCGATTTCAAGGGCCTGAGCGCTGCCGACAAAGTCGTAACCGTCTTTGACGCGCTCAAGAGCTACAAATTCAAGCTCGCCGAGAACACCGTCGACGAAGCCCTGAAGACCACCAACAACGCCAAGCGCGAGACGCACGGGGCCATCTGATGGCCTGGGACGAGTCCCGTCATGCTTTGGGCGTCCCCGCCATGGACGACACCCATCGCGAATTCGTCGAGCTGGCCTATGCCCTGCTCGTCGCGTCCGACGAGGACTTCCCGGCGCTGTTCGTGCGTCTGCACGAGCACACCCGCCAGCATTTCGAGCACGAAGGCAAGCTCATGAAGTCTTGCCGTTTTCCGGCCATTGGCGAGCACAACAGCGAGCATCTTCGGGTGCTCGGTGAGCTGGCCCACTTCGCTCGTGGCGTGGCGGCCGGTCGGTTGGGGGCGGCGCGTGAATACGCCCGCAACCTGCCAACCTGGTTCGCCGGTCACCTGGCGACGATGGATTCGGCCCTGGCGGGGTGTTTGAAGAAAGCGTGATGGCGGATCGCATCGCGCCCAAGTTTGCCGTCTGCGCGAGTGCCGAACTGGCCGACGGCGAGCACCGCAAACTGACCATGACTTTCGAAGGGCGGGAGGAGGAATGCCTGCTCCTGCGCTTCGAAGGCCAGGTCTATGCCTACATCAACCTCTGCGTGCACATGCCACGCCGGCTCGATGGCGAGGAGCCAAAGATTTTCGACCACACCGGACGCTACCTGCGCTGCTCGATGCACGGCATCGTCTATACCCCGCAAACCGGCGCCTCGGTCAGCGCCATGTGTGAAGGCGAACGCTTGCGGGCGGTGGAGTGCTACGAGGAGGGCGGGGAAGTCGGCATTGCCGACTTTCGGGTTGGCGCCGTTGTTGCCGTGGTCAATTAGGTTTGTCATTCCCGCTTACGCGGTTTTTTGCGCAGGCCAGGCTGAAGTAGCGGTTAGACATCCGAGAACTACGCTGGCCGAATGACCTGTAGAAGTTCCTGAACTACGGCCTTGACACCACGGGAAGATGGTACTGCCAACCGATCTGCAAGCATTGGCGAGCGGCTACGGACTTCTTGAGCGGTAATGTCATGCCAGACGGGTAGAACAACCTTTGTGCCGTCCTCTTCCTTCGCCACAAGGCCATCAAGTTCTCGTTGAGGCCATTCTTTTGCCAGGAAAGCTCTGCTAATGACGACGATCCCATACTGCGACTTGGCGAGGCCCTTCTCGATGGAGCGTCTCAGCCCGTCTCCCACCCTGAGTGTCGCCTCGTCATACCAGACTGTGAGTCCGCTCTGACGCAATGCATCTACTAACGGTCGGACGAATGACTCCTTGTCTTCTGAGGCATGGGAGACGAATACGTCCCAGGTTTGAGTCTCGTTCGAATACGCAGGGGGAGTCGTTCCTGTCACCGCCTTGCTTGTTGGCGGTCCAACGTTCTGGGTGGGGCTGCCCAGTCTTTGGACCTCAGGGATTCCGAGCAGGGCGGAAAGGCTATCGTGTTTCGTCAGGCGGGATCGGCGATCAGCGATCGGGGCGGCGATCTGACTTCGGAGCTGCGACCCGTAGCCCTCCAAGTCTCGTGCTTGACTGTTGAGGAAGAACTCGATGTTGTTGAGCTGGCGATCCAGTGCTGCCTTGATTTGATCAAGAGGCTCGTCGGAAGGTTGCTTGAAAGCCAAATCGAGGTAGCCGCCGTCGCCTCCTGGGTTGAGGTGAATAGTTCCCCTCGGGTCAGAGTATTGAAAGGAGCTTGGCTGCAGGTGCCACAGTTCTTTGTCCCCCGTGAACGGAACCGAGACAACCACCTTTATTCCTGGAATCAGTATTGGCCTTCCTTCGTCGAAGATGTCTCGCCTCGGATCGCCGCGCACATCGATCTGTATTTCCTCTCGCACCATTCTTGCCCCAGCGCGATTCAATACTAATGGAACGATCTTCAGTTCTTCCGCAAGTTCATCGATCATTTCGGCGTCGGGCCTAGCTCGGATGACGCTTTCAGAAATGAGCTGAACTCGCTTAACAATACTTGCGGAATGCGCACGTAACGCGTCCGACAAGCGCGCGCGAGCGAAGAGGGAGGTCTGATCGGAGTTTGTGCGCATGCCGCAAGTGTAAGTTTCTGAGGACTAAGGGTTAATCAGATGCAGAGCCGTTCTGTTTATATTTACTCGTTCGAACAACATTGAAGCGCTCATAAGCATTCTAAATGACATTGAGATTATCCGGTGCCGATCTCCTTATCAATCAAGAATCATCCGTACTTAGCCAATGTCCGGTGTAGAGGCGTTTTTTGAAGAGCTGCATGTAGCCGACCTCTGTCCGATGAAATATTTATTGTCTCTGCCCCGAGCAGGTCACGAGCAGGTCAGACACCAGATATTCTCTGACCATCGTCCACGCCAAACGATGGTCAGCTCGGGTGACATTCCGCGTTCAAGCTTCCGCCGTCACCTTTTCCAGCAGCAGCGGTTTGACTTGGGCCAGCCAGGTGGTGATGCGCTCGTCGGTGAACATGCCTTGCGTGCGCTGGTCGATGAGCAGGCCGATGAAACGGCCATCGACTTCGGCGGCGGAGTGTTCGTAGGTGTAGCCGTCGGTCGGCCAGTCGCCGACGATTTCGGCGCCCCAGCCCTTGAATTTTTCGACCAGTGCGAACAGCGAGCTGCAGAAGCGGTCAGCGTAGCGTTCCTGGGCGCCGAGGCCGAAGAAGGCGATGCGCTTGCCGGTGAAGTCCACATTGGCCGGGAGCAGGGCAAGGAATTCTTCCCAGTTCGGCTCGAAGCAGCCTGACGATGCGCCCTTGCCGGGGATTTCGCCGATGCCGTAGCTCGGCGTGCCGAGGATCAGCGCGTCGTATTTGAGCATGTCGTCGGGCGTGATGCGGTTGACGTTGACCGGCTTGTCGCAGACGTCGTCGCCGAGCTGTTTCTGCATTTTCTTGGCGATCAGGCGCGTGGTGCCGGTTTCGGTGCCAAAAAACATTCCGATTTTATTCATGGTTTTTCCTGGATGGGGTTTGAAAGTTGAAAGGTGCGGACTTGGCACGGCCGTTGCGAAGGTGGGTGAAAGCAGGCTGCCGTCGTCGACTTTGCGACAGGGCAGCAGACCCAACCCCAACGGAGTTCGCCATGAGTGCCACCACCATTGATTGCAAGGGACAGATCGTCAGCATGGGCGACAAGGTCCGCGTTCTCGAAGTCAGCGTCGATCCCGATCTCGATGAGGACGATCTGGAGATGTTCCGGGACATGGTCGGCGCTATCTGCGACATCGAGCGCATCGATGGCGAAGGCGCTGCCTGGGTGGCGCTGTGGTGGAACGGCGACGAGGGGACCATCCTGACGCAGGTTGGCCTGGCGCCGCGGCAGATGGAGCGGGTTTGAGGGGCGTTCAAGTTCTTTTGCTGGTCACCCAAACCCCACCCCAGCCCTCCCCTTGTCAGGGGAGGGAGCTTGATTGCCCGCGGTTTGCGCAGTGCTCCTCCCCTGAGAAGGGGAGGCCGGGAGGGGTTTGGGTGGATCATTCGTCGATTTCCGCCGCGCTGTAGTTCTTCAGCCGCTTTTCGGCCGAGACGCCGAGAATCTTGAGCAGCCAGGGCGGCGGCGATTCGACCATGGCCACCTGGAAGGGCTGGAGGATGTCGAGCGCCGGCCCGCCATCGGGAATCTTGATCGGGTAGATGTCGGCGCGGATGACCTTTGCAGCGGCCGGGCCGCCAATCGAGACGACGTAGCAGACGTGACAATCGCCGATCAGCTTGGCGCGCCAGAGGTTCTTGTCCTCGGAAAACTCGGCGTCCATGGTGTCGCGGATATCGACCAGGCGGATTTCGGTCGGCGACACCTGATAGACAAGGAAGCGCAGGCAGGAGCCGAAGTGGCCGGAGAGCAGGTCACCCTTGTCGGAAGCGATGGCGATGCGCACCGAGCCGGGCATTTCGCCGTCTTCATAAGACTCGATCTTCGGTAGCGAATCGTCGCCCTGCGTTTCGCCCCACAGGATGCGCACGGCCAGTTTCATCGACTCGAGGCCGATGCCGATATCCTCGCCATCCTCCTCGCCGTCGGCGCTGGCAAAGCCGGTCTTGAGCATGGTGACTGTCGTCTGGCGCAGCTTTTCCTCGTCGATCTCCTCGCCGAGCCGGCGTTGCAACAATTGGATCAGCGCCGGCAGGCTGGCGTTGGGCATGGCCCGCGACGCCAGCGCGATGCGTAGCGCGGCTTCGCGGGTGACCGGCGGTTTTCTGGCTTCTTCCATGACATTCTCCGTTTTTGATTGGGGTTGGGATTTAAATTTAGGTTTGCTTTTTCCAATTCCCTTGCAGAGATGGTGCCAGCCAGTGAAACTGGGCTAACTGCCTGATTTCACGCGGGCATGGGGCTTGCTGAAGTCCACCCAACGCCAAGGAAAACCCATCATCGTGTCGGATACCTCACAAGAAGTCGTACGCGCCTACCACGCGCGGACCAAGCATCGTTTCGAAGCCTATGCCGAAGGCCCCGGCCAACTGGACTGGGACGCCCAGCCGGCCGCCTTCCGCCACTATCCGGGCGCGCCGGTTAGCGAATTGCCGCTGGCGGCGGACAGTTTCGAGCGTTGCTACGGTCAACTGGAAAAAAAGCCCAAAAATGAAATCGCGCCGGACCTCGCCAGCCTCGGCGCACTACTCGAACTGTCGTTCGGGCTGTCGGCATGGAAGACCTGGGGACCGAGCCGCTGGGCGCTGCGCTGCAACCCGTCGTCCGGCAACCTGCACCCGGTCGAAGCCTGGGTGCTGAGCGCCGGCCTGCCCGGTGTCGGCGCCGGCCTGCAGCACTACGACCCGGAGCAACACGCCCTCGAAGGCCGTGCCCTGACTGCGCCGGCAGAGGGCGAGGCATGGCTGGCCATCGGCCTGAGCAGCGTCATGTGGCGCGAAGCGTGGAAGTACGGCGAACGCGCCTTCCGCTACTGCCAGCTCGACATCGGCCACGCCGTCGGCGCCCTGGCCTACGCTGCCGCGCTGCTTGGCTGGGAAGTCGTGCCGCTCGGCGCCACCGCCGAAGCGCTGAAGCATTGCCTCGGGCTGGATCGGCCGGACGACTTTCCGCCCTCGCGCTACGCTTTCACGGAAACGGAAGAGCCGGAAATCCTGCTCGCCGTCCGCGCGCCTGGCCTGGGCACGCCGCCATCGGCCGAAGCACTCGCCGCCTGGCTCGATACCGCCGCCTGGCAAGGCAAACCAACGCGCATCGACCCGTCACCCGGTTACCGCTGGCCGGCCATCGATCAGGTCGCCGCGGCCAGCCGCGAGGCGAGAAGCGCGCCGGAAGCCATCGATTTCGCACCGCTGCCGCCGCTCGTTCTGCATCCGACAACAACCGGCGCCGCCCAGATCATCCGCCAGCGCCGCAGCGGCCAGCGTTTCGATCCGCACTACGCCCTTCTGCGGCCTGCCTTCTACCGCATGCTCGACGCCGTACTGCCCCGGCCGCAATTGCCGTGGTTGGCCCAGACCACGCCGCCGCGCATCCACCTGCTGCTCTTCGTCCTGCGCGTCGACGGTTTGCCCAGCGGCCTCTACCTGCTGCCGCGCACGCCTGCCGCCGTCATCGAATTGCCCGCCGCGCTACTGCCCACTGACGAACGCTTCGCCGCCCGGCGTCCGGTCGCCGAATTCGACCCCGAATGCCCGCCGCACCTCGGCCTGATCCAGCTCGCCGAAATGGGCCTGCAGGAAATGCAGCGCCTGGCCCGCTCGCTGTCCTGCCACCAGGACATCGCCTCGACCAGCGCCTTCTCGCTCGGCATGCTCGGCGAATTCGAGGTGGCCACCGCTACCGGCCACGGCTACCGCGACCTGCTGCGCGAAGCCGGGCTGGTCGGCCAGGTGCTCTACCTTGAAGCCGAAGCCGCCGAAGTGCGCGGCACCGGCATTGGCTGCTTCTTCGACGATCCGGTGCATCAGCTTGTCGGCCTGAGCGGCCCGCGCTACCAGAGCGTCTATCACTTCACGGTCGGCACGCCGATCACCGACGCACGTATCGAAACCGGCCCGCCTTACCCCCAACGACAAGAGAAACCATGACCCCCGAACTTTCAGCCTTCCTCACCGAACACGGCTTTCAGCCCGACAACATCAACGCCCCGCAAGCCGACGGCCGCTTCACGCCGCTCATGCGCGCCGCCAAACTCGGCCGGCTCGACATCGTCGACGAACTGCTGGCCCTCGACGTCGATCTCAATGCCCTCAATGCCGACGGCTGTAACGCCCTGTGGCTGGCCTGCTACAACGGCAGCCATGAACTCATCGAGCGCCTGATCGCCGCCGGCGTCAATATCGACCAGCAAAACGGCAACGGCGCCAGCGCCCTGATGTACGTCTCGTCGAACAGCAAGCCCGACCTCGTCAAACTGCTGCTGGAAAAGGGCGCCAACCCGAAACTCAGGAATTTCGACGACTCGACGGCGCTCGATCTGGCCGCCTCGCTGGCGTGCCTGAAACTGCTGCGCAAGGCCGCCTGAGGGCTGGTACTTCTGGACAGAAGGGCTGGGAGGCGAATCAGTGTCGGCCAGCCAACCCACCCCTGGAAGGAGGGGGCGCTACGGCACTATCCTAAGAGGCCAGCGGATCGCCTTCCGCTTCGGCCTGGCGGGCCGCCTGGACCTGCTCGTCAGGGGCGCCGATGCGCTCGAGCAAATTGCTGTGGCCGATGTGCAGCAAGGTTTCGATGGCCCGATAGTCGTCCGGCAAGGCGGGGTCGTTCCAGCCATTGGCTGAGTGTCGGGCGAGATCGACGGCGAGCTTGACGTTCCTGACGTTGGCTGTTTCCGCATCGGCCGGATTGAGCAGCGAACAAAGCAGTGACGGCAGCCCCCAGTGGGCAATCAGTTCAACGGCGATTTCGTCGAGCGAGGCGCCGAAGACTTCTAGCTGAATCTGGCTGCTCCGCCGTCCCGGCTCGCTGGCCAGCCGCTCCTTGGCGCGGATGGCGAGGTTCGGGGCGAAGCACCACATGAGGATTTCGACCAGATCGTGAAGCAGTGCCGCCAAGGCGATTTCGTCGAAGCTGACGTTTTGCCGCTGCAGGGCCCAGTCGCGGGCCCATTGCGATGCAACACGGGAGCGGGCGATGACCTTGAGCAGGCCGAGCATGGCCTTCGGGTAGCCTTTCATTTGCTGCTCGACGATCGGCGGGCTCTGGATGCTGTTGTAAAAATTCTCCGTACCGATCATCACCAGCGAACGCTCGATGGTCGTGATGTCGGCCGACTGGCTTTTGGTTCGACGCGCCTGCATGGTTTGAAACAGGCGCACGGTCATCAGCGGGTCATGGGCGATGATCGTCGCCAGCTTGCGGGTGTTTATCGTCTCGGCTGTGGCCCGCAACTCGTCGAGCTGGTGCGCAGTGTGGCGAAGGACCGGGACCTCGATGGTCTTGAAGTGATCGACCCAGGGGCCGACGCCCGAGAAGGGAAAATCGATCATCAAGGTCATGGCAGTAAACCTTTCATCGCTCAGGCGTTGAACAGCTGTTTCAGAAAATTCTCGACATAGGCCGGGCGAACCGGCTTGACGACATAGCCGCGAGCGCCGAGTCCGGCCGCTTGCTGGACGATGGTGCGCGAGGTGTCGCCGGTGACCATGACGACGGAAGTATTCGGGCTGGCCTCGACAATTCTGGGCAGGGCATCGAGGCCGCCGAGGATGGGCATGTTGACGTCGAGAAACAGCACCGAGGGTTGGTAGGTCGTCGCCACCCGGATGGCTTCTTCGCCGTTTACTGCCTGACCGACGACCTGCAGGCCCAGTTCGGTGAGCAGACCTTTGAGCAGCAGGCGGATCGAACTGTTGTCGTCGGCAATGACGGCTGTCGGTCGTTTGCCAGGGGTTTTGGCAGGAATCGCCTGGACTGGCTGAGCTGCCGGCGATTTGGCGGCAACTTCCGGCTCGATTTCGGGCGAAGCGCGGCGGCGGGTTTCGCAAACCTGTTGCAACTCGTCGATCACCTGTTTCTGGCCAAACGGCTTGCGCAGAAAGCCGGCCGCGCCGGCATCGGCGGCCTGGCTCTCGATGCCCGGACCTTCCGTCGCGGTGATGAACAGCACATCGATTTCCGGATGGTACGAGTTGATTTCGCGCAGGATGTCGAGGCCATCGCGACCCGGCAACTGGTAGTCGAGGCAGATGATCTGCGGCGACAACGTGCGCACGGCATCCATGACGCCGTTGCCATCTTCAAGCGCACCCACTACCTCGTAGCCCTGGCTCGACAGCAGGGTGGTCAGCAGGTCTCGCATCGAGGCATTGTCATCAACAATCAGAACGCGCATTCAGAACTTCCCAACAGTTTCCATGAATCGAGGTTTGGTGTGATTCGGTCATATCGCTTGCGACGCTTATGTTAGCCGCGAAATGGGGAGATTGGACAGGCAGAAATCAAAACGCCTCCAGGTCGGAGGCGTTTTCGATTTTGGCTGTTTTTTCCGGTTGACCGTGGGAAGCCTTACAGAATCATCCGGGCGATGCACTACGCTACAGCCCGACAGCATGTCGAATATCCCGTCTGAAATTCAGGAAAGCCCTTCGATCACTCGGCGTGCTCGGTACGCTGAGGGTTACTTTTCCCGCCGGCGAGCGTAATCGGCCGTGTTTGCCGCCCCAGCGAAATGACCAGCCTTGGCGAACAAGCTGTCTGACCAACTGATCGATTTCCTTCGCAGAGCAATATCTCATGCGAAGTTCTCGCTCGGTTTTGAGTGGTACCTGGACTGGAATTTCTCCGCCTGCCAGCAAATTTCCCGAAATGCCGTTTCGGCGCCCACCGCCAGGATTTCCTTGCTGTAGCGATAGCCGTTTCCATTCAGGGCGTTCTGAAAGAAGCGGCCATGCGGATCGATCATGATGTATGACTCGATCATGTCGTTGTTGTCTTCCGCCGCCATGATTCCGCCAAGCTGCTGGTGACGGCCAACAAATTCGGCAAACTCGTGGTCGGCAATGGACAGGTCGCTGGTGATCGTCGGCAACATGCGCAGTACTTTCCATTTGTCCGGTGCCAGTTGCCGAATCGCTTGGCTCATGTCCTCCGTGAAATTAAGCGAATTGACCACGGTGTTGAGCTTCATGCGCAAGTCGGGATTCAGGCGTCGTCCTGACTCAACGATGGCAGCCAGATTGCTCAGGGAGAGAACCCGCTCATGTTTGTCAGCCCGTCCGATTTCCCGGTTGGTCGAAGCCATCGCCGAATCGAGGCTCAGACCAAGGACTGAAAGCTGCGGTGCCAGTTCCGCCATTAACGGCTGAGTCAGGCGGCTGCCATTGGTGATCAGCGAAACCTTGAAGCCGAGATTCCGTGCCAACGCGACGACACCGACAACTTCCCGGCTATACAAAAGAGGCTCGCCGCCCGCCAGGCTAAGACGCACCGAATCCCATTGCATGCCTAGGCGAGCCTGGTTAGGCTGGTTGTCCGGCGAAAAATGGCGAGCAATTTCCGTCAGCATCGCGGCACTGCGTTCCGGCGAATGAATCAGCTCCTTACCCGCACCCGCCTGCCATTTTGAATAGCAGTAGCGACAGCGGTAATTGCAAGCCTCGGTCATGTGCCAGTTGATGACCAATTCGCTGGATGGGGCGTTGCAGAAAGTCACAGCCATTCCCCGCGCTTGTTGATAAAGCCCCATTTGCCATTTTGGCGAACCGCAGCCTTGCCACCCTGAAACTCACGGGCATCCTCGAATCTCGGCTGGATAACCCAATCCTGTCGTTCATTGACGAATCCCCAGCGTCCGCCTTGCGTCTGAACGGGGGCGAGCCCTTCGCTGTAGGAGCGGGCGTTGCGGTATTTGGGGCCGGGACTTCCGCAGGCGCTGAGAGTGAGTAGCGACAGGGTGAGCAGGGCGGTGATGAGTTTTTTGAACATGGGTTGGAGCTTTCTGGCGATGGTGTTGGGTACGGGCGCGCCGACAGGAGCGCCCGTGGTCAGGGTTGCTTACTTCTTGGGCGGGTTGTTATCGCGACCGCCGCCGGATTTTTCGCCGGTTTTGCTGGGCCAGTTCGGGGTGTTGTTGCTCATGGTTTTTCTCCAGATAGAAGCCCTCTGATATATCCATGTCCGGAGTTGAGGAATATTCCGAACTGGATCGAATGCGGTGTTGCATTCGATGGAGTGGAGTGTGAGGTGAAGAAAAACGCACTGCAATGCATGATGCATTGGTGCTGCATCGGTGCAGTGGCGATGCTGGTTGTGTTCGATTCAGGTTACAGTTCTCGTCGTCGCAAAACGGAGAATCTCGATGTCAGGCACGGTGCGTTCAGCAAAGAAATATTCAGAGTTCAAATCGAACAATCACTTGGCTAGAGAGTTGATGGAGTCCTATCCTGGGCTGGAGTGGGGGAAGGATTTCCGTTCCTTAGGAAACAAAATTGGTGAGCTGGACAAAGGCAAAGTTACTTGGTGGTTGAACAACTCCGAGAAAGCCAAATGTTTGGCCAAGTTACTTGAGGTCTCACTCGAAGACCTTGGCTTGCATGGAAAGGCACAGAAAGGAGTATTTGGATTTCAGGAATTTCCCGAATTTCCCCCGCTCGATTTGAAGCGTGAGGAGTCTTGGGGGCTAGCAGAAGAGGTGCTTGATCCAGCACAGGTGGCGCCTGGTTATGTTGGAAAGTTCAGTCTCGATCGGTGGTTTAGCAAAGCACTAATTGGTAATTGGTATCCGCCGCATGAAATGGACTGGTTGTGTATTTCAGATGAATTGCATCGCCAACTCTTATCGAGAATGCTGGAAGCAACGGCGCGTCACGAGGTGATTTTTGTCGATTCCTTGGCTGATGCGGCAGTTCGGCTCGCTAATCCGAAGCCGCTGATTGTTTCCGTGAGCCACGATGGGGGAGATCAGGATTTGCTGGCTTTGGCCGGTCGACCACAAGACGCGGGTCTCTTGGTTATTGCCCCCTTTGCTTCGACTCAAAGGGAGGAGACCAGTTCAGAGGAGCGGTGGGGTAGCTGGGAGAGTAGAACCACCCGAGGATTACAAGGACGAAGGTTCGATCTGATGGGTAGAGGCCTGGGGCGCTGGACCTTCAAGAAAATTCCGGATTGGCGCGAGCAATTACTGGCGTGGGTCGAGGTTCGCTTGAATCGTGCAGGTGGCGATACCTTCTTTAGTGCGCAAGCAGTCGGTGATTGGCTGAAACGCTTTGATCCGTTAGCAGTATGGTTTTGCACAACTTCCGATGTCATGCAACTCTGCAGGCTGGCACATCTCGACTCGGAAAAGCGCTTGCCCGATCCAAGTGATTCCAATGCCGGCAGTCGCTTGGTCCAATTGCTGTTCGCGCGCGAATCTTCGTCGCGTGTTTTTCGGATCAAGCAGTTGGCGAATGCCCGTTGGCAACGAAGTGATGTGCCTTGGCAGGGGAGTCTGCCGCTCGATACTTGGTCGGCTATCTCGGTTACGGAGGCCGCCCCGGTTTCCAGGTCTGCGTTAGACGAGATTGTTTCCGGGGCAACCGTTGGTGAGCGAAAAAAGGCGGCAGATCGCGTGGCGCACATGCTGGAGGCCGGCGACCCTGAAGTGCTGTTGAGCAGCGGATTGCTTACCGAGAGCAGGCAGGGGCTTTTCGACTTTCAGCACCCGACTTTTGCTGGGCTGCTAATTCGTGATCGCTTGATGGAGGAAGTTGCTACGGAGTCGCCGGCCGAATGGGCAATGAATTGCTTTGATCCTGACCGACGTTTACTTGTCGATGCTGCATTGGATGCAGTTTCAATGGGGTGTCTCGTCAATGCGGCAGAGAGATTGGCGGCCGAGCCAGAAAATTCTGCCAAGGTAATTGCTGCCTCCGAGGCGATATTCATGGCAATCGGTAGGCGGATTGCGAATGAGGAAACTATTCCTCCCGCCTTGTATTTCATAGGGAAGCTGGTTATTCAGCGACTTGATACGTCAGACGATTGGTGTTTGGCTGAGCCGTGGTCTCGTTCCGTAACGTCGGTCGACGAACAGTTGGCTTGGGTGGGGGCTTGCTGGTCGTGGAGTTTGCTTCCTGATGCGGCTGTAAAAGTTGGCTCGTCCTGGCTTTTTCCCGGTTGGGCCAATGAGTTCTCTGAAACCCCGTATTGGCTAACGGGATTTGTTCCCCATCAAGAGGAAGAACACGCATCTCCTGCATTAAGGCGCTTTCTTGAGGTTGCTTATCAATGGACAAAGGAACTGGATGCTCCGATTGAGAATGGCCCGGCAATGCTCCTTCTTCCCTTCCTGGGTAAGGCAGCGCAGGGTGTGTTATCTCCTGAAAGTGTTTGGTGGAAGGCTTTGATTGGCCTGAAATGGGCTGAGAGCTTGCTGCTTGAGTCCTTCGAGACATCTGGAGAGGAGGCCGCACGTCGTTTGTGGCCATCGTTTCTCGCCGCAGAGCGAGAGGTGCTGTCAGAGAAGAAGGCAGAAGATAAGTACAATTTTCCCCATATGAGTTTTAGATCTTCCCCCATTCGTTTCTGGTTGCTTCGGCAGTTGAAACCGACTGAGATATTGATGGGTTTAAGTGAAGCCGACCGTATTTATCTCGGCCATACCCCGGAATCATTGCCGCCAGAGGTTCGAGCGCCGCTGTTGCAATCCTTGGTTGATTGCGCTGAGGTATTTCCATCTTTTGAGCGATTTGGCTTTCATGCTGCGCCGGCACTGGAGGCGTATTTGGCACATGAGATCTTGGGGTTTGCTGCGGCTCAGTGTTTGTGGCGCTGGAATGCCGAGCGGGCGGCAAGTCTGCTTGTCCAAGGGGCGAGTATTTCGTTGGCGGTGCGGAAAACCTTGTTTTGGCAGTGCCCTGAGCAATATTTTTCGAAAGCTATTGAAGCGCTATCGGTTGCGCCTGCACTGTGTAATGCAGAGGAGCGAAAACAGTGGGTCAGAAAACACCTGCCTAGTTCGGGCCTATTTGCAGCGAATTTGCTTGCGCTGTTGGATGTTGAGTGACATCAACGCGGTGCCTAAACGAAAACGCCTCCGGGGTGGAGGCGTTTTCAATTTTGGCCGTTTTTTCCGGTTGACCGTGGGAATCGCCTACAGAATCATCCCGGCGCCGACCGTGTTGTTGTTGCTCTCATCGATGATGATGAAAGCCCCGGTCCCACGATTTTCCAGGTAAGGATCGGCGAACAGCGGCTGGGCCAGCTTGAAGGTGACTTGCGCGATGTCGTTCATCGCCAGCTTTTCGGCCGGGACTTTTTCCAGCGTGTTCACATCGAGGCGGTGATCGATGGCGGCCAGTTTGGCTTTCGAGTCGCGCGTCGTGTGGCGGATAAGGTAGGTGCGGGCGCGGTCCATGGGGGCTTCGGCCATCCAGCAGACGGTGGCTTCGATCTGCTTTACTGCCGCCGGCACTTCGCTCGATTTGACGATCATGTCGCCGCGCGAGGTGTCGATTTCATCGGCGAGCAACAGGGTGATGGATTGTTCGCAGAAGGCTTCGCCGATATCAACGCCGCCGATTTGCACGGCTTTGACGGTCGATTCGCGGCCGGAGGGCAGGACGGTGACTGCGTCGCCGACCTTGATCGAGCCGGCTTCGACGCGGCCCATGAAACCGCGGTAGTCGTGCAGCTCAGGGTTGGCAGAATCCTGCGGACGGCAGACGTACTGGACCGGGAAGCGGAACTTCTCGGTGTGTTCGGTGTGCGCAGCCGGGGCGGCTTCGAGCATTTCGAGCAGGGTCGGGCCTTCGTACCAGTTCAGGTTGTCGCCACGGTCCACGATCATGTCGCCGTTGAGCGCCGAGAGCGGGATGAAGCGGATGTCTTCGATGCCGACCTTGGCCGCAAATTCAAGGTATTCGCCCTTGATGCGCTCGTAGGTTTCCTGCGAGTAATCGGCGAGGTCCATCTTGTTGATGGCGACGATCAGGTGTGGGATGCCAACCAGCGAAGCCAGCTTGGAATGGCGGCGGGTTTGCGTCAGGACGCCCTTGCGCGCATCGATCAGGATGATGGCGAGGTTGGCGGTGGACGCGGCGGTGACCATGTTGCGGGTGTACTGCTCGTGGCCCGGCGCATCGGCGATGATGTACTTGCGCGTGCCGGTGGAGAAGTAGCGGTAGGCGACGTCGATGGTGATGCCTTGTTCGCGCTCGGCTTGCAGGCCGTCGGTGAGCAGCGACAGGTCAACCGCGCCCATGCCGCGCTTTTCCGAGGTCTTGGCGATGGCCGACAGCGTGTCGGCGAGGATGGTTTTGGTGTCGAACAGCAGGCGCCCGATCAGGGTGCTCTTGCCGTCATCGACGCTGCCGCAGGTCAGGAAGCGCAGCAGGCCGTGGTCTTCAACTTGGGCGGTCATCAGAAGTAACCCTCTTTCTTGCGTTGTTCCATGGAGGCGTCGCTGGTCTGGTCGTCCAGACGGGTAGCGCCGCGCTCGGTGATGGTGGTGGTGGCGGTTTCGAAAACGATCTTGCTGACGTTGTCGGCATCGGATTCAACCGGAGCCGTGCAGGAAATGTCGCCGACGGTGCGGAAACGGACCTGCAGGTCGATGATTTCTTCACCCGGCTTGGACGGATTGGCGACGCCGCCACCGACCAGCGGCACGTTGACCGGCACGATGGCGCCCTGGCGCATGGCGACCGGGCGGGTGTGGGCGAAGTAGATCGACGGCAGTTCCAGGCCTTCGCGCTCGATGTATTGCCAGACGTCCATTTCCGTCCAGTTCGAGATCGGGAAGGCGCGGATGTTCTCGCCCTTGTGGCTGCGGGCGTTGTACAGGCTCCACAGTTCCGGGCGCTGGTTCTTCGGGTCCCACTGGCCGAACTCGTCGCGGAAACTGAAGATGCGTTCCTTGGCGCGGGCCTTTTCCTCATCGCGACGGGCGCCGCCGATGCAGGCGTCGAAGCCGAATTCCTCGATGGCTTCGAGCAGCGTCACCGACTGGTGCTTGTTGCGCGATTCTCCTTCATGCTTCAAAACGACGGTGCCGCGGGCCATCGAGTCTTCAACCGAACGGACGATCAGGCGCTCGCCGAGTTCGGCCGCGCGCTTGTCGCGGAAGGCGACGACTTCCTGGTAGTTGTGGCCGGTGTCGATGTGCATCAGCGGGAAGGGGAACTTGCCGGGGCGGAAGGCCTTTTCAGCCAGACGCAGCATGCAGATCGAGTCCTTGCCGCCGGAAAACAGCAGCACCGGGTTGGAACACTGGCCGGCCACTTCGCGCATGATGTGGATGGCTTCGGCTTCGAGCCAGTCGAGGTGAGAGAGGGTGGAACGTTGGGTCATTGCTTGGGTAATCCGCGTGGATTGTCGAATGAGCGCCATTGTAGCAAGCCCTTAATATTGTTTTAAGAACAAGTGCGCATCTTGTTATTTCAAATTGTTATAAAGGTGGGCGAATTTTGACGGAACATCCGTTTTGCATATTGGTCAGACAGCATTGCTCGCTTTCGTTCAGGAGAAAACCATGCCGCTCCGTCCCGCTATCGCCTTGAGTGCCCTGTCCCTCGTCTTGCTGGGCGGCTGTGCCAGCTCCATGTCCAGTCCTTCGGCCAGCGCCGAGTTGCTCGCCCGTTCGAGCAGCATGGTCAGCGGTACGGTCAGCTTTTCCGAAACGGCGGGTCGTTTGCGCATTGAAGCCACGGTGGCCGGGCTGACGCCGGGCGAGCATGGTTTCCATGTTCACGAGGCGGGCGATTGCAGCGCACCGGACGCCAGCAGCGCCAAGGGCCATTTCAATCCGGGCGCCAAAGGGCACGGTCACTTCACCAGCGAAGAGCATCACGGCGGCGACTTGCCCAACCTGATCGCCAACGCGCAGGGCGAAGCCAGATATGCAGCGGATCTTCGCGGCCTGACCCTGAGCGGCCCAACCGGCGTGGTCGGGCGCAGTATCGTGATCCATGCCGATCCGGACGATTACAAGTCGCAGCCGGCCGGCAATTCGGGCAAGCGGATCGCCTGCGGGGTGATCGCCGCGCGCTGACGGATGCTGAAAATTTCAAATTTGGCAAAAATTTCCGGTTGACCGTAATGACCGGATACGGGCAGCGGATCGGCCGGTAATGTGTGGTTTGGGCTTGCTTTCGCATCGCGGCCAGTGCCGGGCGTTGAGGGCGTGTTCACAGTGACCAGCGCTGCCCGCTGCTTGCTGAGTACGCGCTAATGGCTGCGAAATGTGTCGAAAATACTTACACGGCTAAAATTGCCAACATCGTTTTCCGTTGTGCTTGTGGGCTTTCCAGACGCAGGCATCAAGTTTGCTGAGTATTCAGAACCGGCTTTGTAGCAGTCGAGGATGTTTGTGAACTGGAGGCGAGAAGTAGATGAAGGAAGCAGAAAACCCGGGCGATAAAATTCTCACAATCCTGCTCGAAGCCCTGACCACGATTTCATATCTTCGAGGGAAGGACGAGCGGGCGGCCAGCATCGCCGAATATGCCCTGGATCAATACGAAAAGGCCTTGCGCTGTGCAGGGCGTGCGGAGGGCGCTGGCGAGCTGCCATATTTGCCTGGTCTGTGTCCGGACCAGCGCAATCATCATGCTCTCCGGCGCAGCAACGACAGACGATCCATCAACTACGGCCCGCCCGCGGGGCAGGCGGACCAAAGGCTCGGTGCGGAGCGCCGAAGGAATTCGGATCGCCGCAGCCAGTAGCCAACATACTGTTGAACAAGGCGGCATCAACAAAAAGCCGGCCGGCACCAAGGGAAAACGCATCGCCTGCGGCGTGATCGCTGCGCGCTGGGCGTCCCCGGCATTTCAATTTTGGCCAAAATTTCCGGTTGACCGTGGCAACCGTTGCCTGGCGGATCGTCAGCACCCAATCACCTTGAACTCCACCCGCCGATCCAGCGCATCGCTGGCATCGTCGCGGCCGGTGCCGACCATCGTTTGCCGCGAGCCGACACCGTTGGCGATCATCCGTTTGGCCAGCTTCGGCGATGCTCCTTCCAGGCGCGCCTTGACGAATTCAGCCCGCAACAGCGACAGCCGTTCGTTCAAGGGTTCGGGGCCGGTCGGGCTGGTGTGGCCGGTTACTTCCAGGCAACTGCCGACGCCCGATGTGCGCTGGGCGATTGTCTTCAGCCAGACGGGATACGGGCCGCTGAGCTTGGGATCGGTGACAAAAGCCGTCGAGCCGGGCCGGAAGAGGAATTTGACGGCCAGGCGGCGATGCTCAAGGCCGTAATCGACGATCTTCCCGAATGCCGCTGCCGCCTGCTGCCGGTGCCCCAGTTTCCAGTGGGCGAGGTAGATGCCGTTATGGACGCGAAACTGGTTGCCGGCCGGCGTCGCCAGGGCGTTGCCGTAGAGTTCCAGCGCATCCTGATAGTGGCCGGCATCGTAGGCATCGATGGCTTCGGCGACCAGCGCGGCGGCGATGATGCGGTCGAGGTAAAGCGGGTTGATCGGGTCGCCGGCCTTTGTGCCCTGGCAGGTCTTGATGTAGCCCTCGGTCGCGGGGTCTTCCGACCAGGCCGGGGCATCGCGGAAGAAGGCCAGCGGCGTCGGATCGACGCCATCCGGCAAGGCAAAAGCCAGGCCCTTGCTGACCAGCTTGCCGCTGCGCAGATCGGCCAGCGCCAGGCAAATCCGGTAAGCCTCGCGCGGCCCGGCCGTCTTGCGTTCGGCGTTGACGCCCGTGAAAGTGCCGATCAGCACGAGCGGGCTCTTGGCCACGTTGGCGGCCGAAAATGCCTTCACGTCAAACTGCGGATACTGCTCGCGCATCATGTTGGTCAGGCGGACACCCATCGCCTGCGTGGCCACCGATTGCGCCCCGGTCATGCCGTCGATCAGCGGGTCGATCACCACCGCGTACTTGGCCTGCGCAGGCATGCCCTCGGCCGGCAACTTGGCATTCTTGAACAAGGCCGTGGCCGCGCTCAACACGGCCTTGTCGTAGGCCTGGGTTGGCGGCGGGGAGGCGGGTGGGGTGGAAGAAGATGGCTGGGTACTGGTGGCCGGGGCGGCCGGCGATGCTGGTTTCTCGCGCAGGCTGTCGCAGCCCGTGGCGAGCAGGGCGACGCATAGCGCCGTTATGGAGACCGTAACGGCGCCCGTTTTACGGAAAATGGTGGTCATTGCTGACACTCCTTCTGGAATACGGCCTGCGCCTCGTAGGACAGTGATTCGCCCAATTGAACGCGCGAGAGAAGATCGGCGCAGCGTGCCCTGATCGCCGGCGCCCGCGTGGTTTTGACTTTCTCGTCGAGCGGCCGCGCGGCCGGCTTTTGTGCCAGTTTTTCGGTCAGGATCGGCGCATCTGCGGTCACTGATACCCCTGCTGGCTTCTTCGGGGCCAAGGCATCGGCCACTGGCGCCGGCTTCGGCACCACCAAGCCGGGGCGCGTTTCCGGCTGCTCCGGCTGGCGCGCCTGCGGCGGAACCGCGGTCGGCTCCCGTCCGGACAAAGCCAGGTAGCCGGCCCCGGCCAACACCAGCGCGCCGGCAACAGCGACGCTCGCTAAGTTGTTTTTCCACCAAACCGGCGGCTTGGTATTGATGCGGGTCAGATCGGCCGGGTCATAGGCCGGGCCAGCCTCTCCGGGCTTCGCAGCGATTGGCTTCAACGGCCGTGCCGGTGCCGCGCCAACGGGCTTGCCCAGCAGGTTTTCAAGATCGCCGAGCAGCATGCGCAGGCCATCGAAATCCGGCGAGCCATCCCAGCCCGTCAGATCGGCCGCCTGAATCTCGCGGAAACCGGCCGGCGGGCGAACGGCTTCAATCATCACCGGCACCAGCTTGCCCAGTCGCCGCCCCTCGCTGGCCTCCTCGTACACCCACTCGCTTTCGATCGACTTGGCCGACCACAAGACCACCATGCAGCGCATGTCCTCCAGCGCATGCTCAAGCACGCTGCGCCAGGTTTCACCGGCCGGAATCCGCCGATCCCACCAGACGCTCCAGCCGGCCGAACCTAGCACCTCGGCAACCCGCCGTGCCGTCTCCCGGTCGCGCTCGGTGTAGCTCAGAAAAATATCGGTCATTTCCTCCCCCGCTGAGGCCAGAAAAGCCGGAAAGGCCATCGATCCGCCAGCCCTCTTCAGTCGGCAGGCAGTGCGTTCGACGCCAGAAAACCGGCCAACCTCTGCTAGTCGACCGCGGAAAGAATATTCCGTTCAATTAAAGCGGGGGGAAGGCGTTGGGGGGAGTGTTTGTTTAAGAGCACTGCGAAGTTAGAAATGCAGAAGGGCTTTCTGAACGTCTCTGAATCGGCCTAACCGGCCATTGGCCTAATTCTCGGTGGCGGTCGGAAAACTGGCAGTAAGCAGCCCTTCAACGGCAATGAGGCTTGAACGGCAACTTCCTATCTTGGCGAACGCGAACTGCCGATCCGCTGCGGACCGTCGCAATCTTGGTTGTCGAACGACAGGTTTCTGGCTGGAGCCGCCGTTCCGAGCGCTGGCTGAAAGCGAGCTATTCGTTCTGAGCGGTAGATGATGAAACGCCCCAGATCGGTCAGCAGTCTGGCATTATTATTCTGTCTTCGTGGCATGCGTTGCAGCGACCGGAAGCATTCAACTCCGGCGAATAGTTACCCCCGACCGGCACGCACGGCACCTTTGGATTCTGATGGCATTCGGTGTCAATCCGGCTTGCATTTTGCTGCGATTGGAGACGATACTGGCAACAAAAGATACCGCTTTACTGAAGCGAAAAGTATGGGCTATTCGCCATAGGAGCTTCACCATTCCCCGCCTCAATCAACATCACCCTTCGTCAGTATTCGCCTCTGAATGGCTGAGCAAGATTGGACTTTTGACCCTGTTGGTCTGGGTCGGTATCTCTGCTAGCGCGCATGCTGCGCCGCGAGAAGTGCGTGTCGGCGTCTATAGTAATTTGCCAAAGCTTGGGCTAAGCGTAGATCGCCAACCGACCGGAATTTTTGGGGACCTCCTTCTCGAGATTGCCAAACGAGAAGAATGGCAGGTACAGACCACACCTTGCGAGTGGCAGCAATGCCTGAATGCATTAAAAGCCGGCCAAATCGACCTGTTACCGGATGTTGCTTATTCGGATCGCCGCGATCAAGAATTGGATTTCCATACCCTACCGGCGCTACATAGCTGGTCGACCCTCTATGTCCCTCACGGAACCAGCCTGGAGTCGGTACTTGGGCTTCAGAACAAAAAAATTGTTGTCCTCGAGAAGTCCATTCAAGAGGACTACCTTCGACAGACGCTTCGAGATTTCGGTATTTCCTGCGAGTTCGTTCTTGTCAGATCTTACGACGAGGGATTCGCGCTGGTTGCCTCCGGCAAGGCTGATGCGGTATCGGCTAACCAGTATTACGGTGACAGCAACGCTACCCGTTACCGTTTGTCTCCCTCAAGCATCATGTTTCAGCCTGCTCGCCTTTTCTTTGCCACAGCAGAGGGGCGAAACGCAGACCTGCTGGTTGCCATCGATGCCCACCTGAAATCTTGGCAGTCGGCATTCGACTCCCCCTATTTCGCTGTCCGAAAGTCGTGGGTGGCGGAGCCGCCAGTATCCGTACTTCCATGGTGGGGAGCATGGGCGCTGGGTGGGTTGGTAGCCGTTATTCTGATTACCATCCTTATCGCCCGGGCACTTCGTGTTCAGGTCATCAAGCAAACTGCGCAACTGCAAGATGACCTTGTTCGCATACGTGAGACCGATGCCGCATTGCGCGAGAGCGAACATCGCTATCGGATGTTGGCAGAGCGTTCACCGTTGGCAATTCAGGTGTTCGCGCCCGACGGCTCCGTGCTGCGGGTGAATGCTGCTTGGGAACAACTTTGGCACGCCTCCTTCGACGACCTAAAGCACTACAACGTACTGCAAGACCAGCTGCTTGAAACACTCGGCATTCTGCCGTTGTTGAAGCGGGTGTTTGCGGGTGAAACCCTCGTGCTTCCCGAGCATTCGTATGAGCGGATCGCAGGCGGTACGGCGGTCCAATCCAAAAAGATATGGCTCAGGGTGCATTGCTATCCTGTGTACGGCGATGCAGGGCAACTCGTCGAGATTGTAGCAATTCAGGAAGACATTTCCGCTCGTAAGGAGACGGAGGCGGCCCTGCAGGAAACCGCACATCGTTTAGATTTGGCTACCGAAGCGGCCGGTATCGGTATCTGGGACATGAATATCGAAACCGGCGACGCTTACCATTCCCACCAAATGACTGCGATGCTTGGGTATTCAGAAGGGGAGTTGGGTACACACTGGGATGACTGGGCATCCATTGTCCATCCAGATGATACGGCAAACGTAAAACAGCAAATTGCGGCCTTAGCCGCGACGCCTGATAGGCCCTATTGTGTGATGTTACGTGTTCGGGCGAAGGATGGCAGCGAACACTGGATCGAAAGTCGGGGCCGAGTTATCGAGCATTGCGACGGAAAGGTCGTCCGTATGGCTGGAACGCATCTCGACATTACTGCACGTAAGCAGGTCGATGCCGAACTCCAGCAGTACCGAGAACACCTGGAAGAAGTGGTGGTGCAGCGAACTATTGATCTGGAAGCTGCTAAAGCAGCGGCGGAGGCTGCCAGCCAAGCTAAAAGTACCTTTCTCGCCAACATGAGCCATGAGCTGAGAACCCCCATGAACGGCGTTATGGGCATGATCGACATGGCCAGAAGACGAATGGCGGATGTCAAAGGGCTGGAGTTCCTCGACAAAGCAAAACTCTCAGCAGAGCGCCTACTGGGTGTCCTCAACGATATCCTTGACCTCTCAAAAATTGAAGCTGATCGGCTTGTGCTAGAGAACGTCCCGTTCCGACTTGCCGACAGCGTGGGCAATGTTATTGGCTTTCTGGAGAACAATGCATCGCAAAAGGGTTTGAGGCTGACCACGGATGTGCCGGCTGATTTATTCAATCTTACGCTCTGTGGCGATTCGCTGCGCCTAGGACAAATCCTCATCAACCTCATCAGCAACGCCATCAAATTCAGTGAGCACGGCGAAATCGTCTTGCGCGCCAAATTGGTTGCAGAAACTATCGAAGTCCTGAAAATCCGCTTCGAAATTGTTGATACTGGACTTGGTATCGACGTGGAAGCACAAACACGGCTGTTTCAATCCTTCGAGCAGGCCGACAGCAGCATGACGCGCAGGTATGGCGGCACTGGGTTGGGCTTGGCGATCTGCAAACGGCTGGTTCAACTCATGGGCGGCGATATTGGCGTAGAGAGTGTGCTAGGGCGTGGTAGCACCTTCTGGTTCATCGTTCCATTCCAAAAGCGCGATTTCGCTTCTATCCCGCCAGCAAAAGTAGTTTCCATGCTCTCCGCTGAGCAACGTCTTAAAGCCAATTATGCGGGTAAGCATATCCTTCTTGCCGAAGACGAGCCGATTACACAGGAAGTATCACGTTGCCTGCTTGAAGACGTGGGACTGAAGGTCGACATAGCTGAGGATGGTTTACAGGCGCTCGCATTAGCCAAACAAACCGCCTATGCCCTCATCCTGATGGATATGCAGATGCCGAACATGAATGGCGTTGACGCTACTCAAGCCATTCGGGCGGATTCGTTGAACGTCGCCACCCCCATCCTAGCGATGACGGCCAACGCTTTTGAGGAGGATCGCCAAGTCTGCCGTGAGGCTGGAATGAACGATCATATTGCCAAGCCAGTTGATCCTGGCAAGCTGTATGAGACTTTGTTGGCTTGGTTGGATATTCGTGGCAATTGAACGACGGCTCCTTCTCAGTCATGTGTCATCGCATATCTTACTGATCGTCTGTCCACAGCACGTTGTGGTCCTGCTGTAGCCAGAAGTGAAAAGCTGTCATTGACTTCGGCTTACGACTGAACGGCCGGTGACAGACGAATTGCTGACGGACAAAACTCCGGATGCCAACGACCGCAAAGGCCGATTCTCCGACATGGCGCCGCCTTTCATTGAGAACTGGCAGCAGCAAATGCCTTACTCACGACTTGATCTCGGAGTTTTGATTTCACCGAAAAGAAAGACTCCGGTTGTCTTTCCGATTGCCCGGCGCGCATTCGGTTGGATGGCCCCGTTGGAACCAAATCACTTTGATCTGTGGTACTCCGAAACCAGGACTTTTGCCTTGAGTAGCATGATGTCTTTGAGCATGCGTATTTTTCGCCCATGTTCCTGATGCGCCAGGTCGTAGATTTGTTTTTTCAGCGTTTCATCGCAGCTTTCAGGAAAACTCAAGGACCATTGCGTGAAATAGGCGTCATAGCCATTGATTGTCTTGATCAGCTCGAACCTGAGTTTTTCCCGGGTTTTCGGCGGGATGGGTGCCAGTATTTCTTCAATGTCGGCATCGTAGTCATGGTTTCGTTGATTGTTCGCAATGGGAAATTCGATGATCTGACTCATGGGGGCATTCACCTGTTCGTTGATTCAAGAAAAAGGCCTCTGGGTATCTTCCCGGCATGGCAATTGATCTGTAGCGCTATCCGCTCCAATTCGCGTCTGCCTGCGGTCACGAAATCGTTTCGAGCAGGACGGTGCGCGCTTTGGTGATGCGGACGAACTGTTCATGACTTCCCCCGACGTCGGGATGGGCTTTCTGGGCGAGGCGTCTGTAGGCGGTGTTGACCTGGCGTCGTTCGAGCTTTCCGCTGGCCGGCAGGTTCAGTGCCTCGCGATGTTCGCGTTCGTCCACGGGTTGGCGCTTGCTGTGGTGTCTGCCTTGCCGGCCGAAGAAGCGGGCAAATTCCTCGTTCATTCGCTCCTGGGCGGCACGGCGCAGGTGGATTGATTCCCGCTTCAAGGCCGCCTGGTCGTCTTGCCAGCGCTGGCGTGACATGACGATACATGCCGCAAAGCTGATTCGGCCGCGGGTCTCGAGTTCGTCGAAATCGAATGGCCCGACCATGTCGAAGGGTTCTTCCAGCCATGCCTTGCGGCCTTCGGGGCCGACCTCGACCCGGCCGAGCGTGGCCGTGGTGACCACGCCGAGCCCACCGTTCCAGATGACCCATTCGTCGTCACCTGCAGCGGAGTAGGTGTCATGCATACCTTGCCTCCCGGGCGTGAGGGGCGCGGTATCGACAGGGCCGCGGGCGCCGGTTGTCCGGCGCGGGGCGCGAGGTGGCAAGGGATGTGGCTTGAATTGAGGGGAACACGACAAGAATCGCCCGTTTGAACGCTGTTACCAACGGGAATGCAAATAGCGCACCAAGAATTGCTGTGCCGTCAGTCAGAGAGCAACGACAAAACGTGCGGGGCTAACTTGCGAAGGGCTTTACGGCGCCAGGCAGCGCTTGGGAAATTTCAATTTTGGGCAAAATTTCCGGTTGACCGTGGGAGGCGAACCGGATGGGTTGCCAAAGGCGTCGGGGCTCGGGGTGATTCAAACCCCTCCCTTGTCGGGGGAGGGGGCCGATTGGGCGCGGGTTACAGGGTTTTCAAATACTCGACAAGGGCGTCCTTTTCGCTGGCCGACAGGCCGGTGCCGAACTCGTGGCCCTGGTTGCCGCTGCCCTTGCTGGCGGTGTCGAACTTGGTGCCGACGCGTTGGGCTTCCGGCGTGGCGGTGATGAAGCCGACGTTCTTCTGGTCATAAACGTCGTAGCCGCGCCAGAAAGCCTTGGGGCGTTTGGTGGCTGGTTCGAGCAGGTCGCGCAGGGTCGGCACCGAGCCGTTGTGCAGGTAGGGGGCGCGTAGCCAGAGGCCGTCGAGGAAGGGGATGTGGTAGCCAGGCAAATCCTCCTCGACCAGGCCTTTCCGTTCGAGGCCCATTTCCTTGACGACCTGGTTGGCCTTGATCGCGGCGCCCTTATTCCAGGTGTCGAGGCGGCCGCGGTCGGTGCCGACATCGGCCAGCGGCAGCGATGTGCCGGTTTTGTCGCTGGCGTGGCAGGCGGCGCAATGGGTGGCGAACAGCGCTTTGCCGTTGCTCGCCCGGGCTTGGTCGATGGGGAAGGGGTAGCTCGGTGGCTGGAGTTCGGAGAGATAGGCTTTGAGCCACTCGACCTGCTCCATGAAGCGGGCGTTGTTCTTGGGCGGGGCACCGAGCACGCCGAGCGCCGAATCGATGACTACCGAATGGACGTCGTGGGTGTCGGCAGCGTAATTTGGGCGGCTGCCCTTGGCCGGGTCGTATTTCTTGAGGTTCCACACGGCCGGCATGTCGGCCGGGCCGAAGTAGTCGTCCATCGGCGCCTTGATCATGAAATACCGGGTCAGGTTCATGCCGTCGTCGCGGCCGCGGCCCCATTCCGGAAAGTCCGGGCGATAGAGCCAGGCGAATTGCGCCTCGCGTTCGAGCAGGCGCTTTTTGGTGATCGGGATGATCAGGAAGCGGTAGAGCAGCTGGTCGATCCAGTCGAGGTGCGTGACGCGGTTGATCTCGGCCATCAGGATGTCGGCGTTGAAGCGCGGGTCCTTGGCGCAGTCGATGAGCAGCCGGAAGAAGGCCTGAACATTGGTGGTGTGGCCCGAGCCGCCGACGACGAAGACCGGGTTGCTGTCCGGCGATACGCGGTAGCTCGTGGTGTGGCAGACGGCGCAGTTGTTGGCGACGCGGGCGAAGCCGATGGTTTTCTGGGTGAAGCCGACCGGCAGTTCGCGGCCCATCTCCCACGGCACGCCGAGCGCCGCGTAACCGCCGGGGACGACCTTGCCGTCTTCCTTGAACTTCTCGGGAAAGACCCGGGGCAGCACGTAGAAAATCCAGTACGGGATGCCGGAATCCTGCTCGGCGCCGATTGAGCCGTATTTGAAGCGCATGTCCGGCGTGGCGGTCACCCAGTCCGGTTGCGGGTATTCGCGAAAGCCCCGGTCATAGCCGATCATGGCGCCGATGACGGCGAGGGTGGCGAGGCCGAGGGCGGCGTATTTGAGCCAGGTTTTGCAGGCGCAGTTGCTCATGATGGTGCCTCTCAGAATGTCTTGAGGAACTCGACCAGCGCGGCCTTTTCGCCGTCGCTCAGTTCGGTTCCGTAGGCCTTGCCCTCGTGGCCGCCGTTGCCGTTGCCGGGCACGGTGGTGTCGAGGCGGAAGAATTTCTTGCCGCCGGCTTCGGTGACGTTCGAGACGAAACCGACTTTCACCGGGTCATAGACGTCGTTGCCGCGGTAGAAGGCTTTCGGCCGTTTGGCGGCCGGTTCGAGCAGGTCGCGCAGGCTGGGCACCGAGCCGTTGTGCAGGTAAGGCGCGCGCAGCCACAGGCCGTCGAGCGGCATGTTGGCGTAGCCGTGGGTTTTCTGGAAATGTGTGAAGCGCCACGGGTAGTCGGCGTAGAGCGTGGCCTGGTTCACGGCCAGCGTGTAGGTGTAGGAATCAAGGCGGCGGCGGTCGGTGCCGATTTTGGCCAGCGGCTCGATGGTGCCGACGTATTCGCCGCTGAAGTCGCTGCCCGAGGCGCCGTGGCAGGCGGCGCAGTATTTCTGGTAGATCGGCGCGCCCTGGGCGGCCATGCCACGGTCAACCGGGAAAAAGTCCGAAAATTGAAGTGGCTCGGCCTCCCTGATCCACGCTTCGACGCGCTTGATGCGCTGGATGTCGATGGTCGGCGGCGTCGTGCCGGTGCCGAAAGCGGCGCTCTTGTTGCGCTCCTCGACCGTCGTGTTGTTGCCGTCCCAGTGCAACTGCATTTCCTTCGGCTCCATGCGCTGACGTTGCCGCCAGATCGACGGGAAGTCGGCCGGGGCATCGAATTCCTTCGGGTCGAGCAAATGCATGGGCCAGTTGAAAATGACCTTGGCCGAATTGAAGGTATCGACCCGGCCCGGCCCCCATTCGTGCTGCTTGAACACCCAGTCGAAACGCCCGGCCAGCGCCAGCACCCGGTCGCGCATGATGGCGATGGCGATGGGGTAGACCAGATAGTGGTCGAGCAGGTCGAGGTTGGCGCCCTGGCGCTCGATTTCCGGCAGGATGTATTCCTTCGAGAACTTCGGATCGGCGGCGCAGCGGAAGAAGAATTCCTCGAATGCCTTCATGTTGAAGGTCGCCGCCGGCATGCCGAGGACGATGGTGGCCGGCTGGTCGGCCGCAGTGCGCACAGTGCTGACGTGGCAGACGGCGCAATTGACGAAGACGCGGTCGACGCCCTGATAGCGGCGCTGCGAGGTACCGACCGGGAGGTCGCGGTCGCTGCCGTCGGGATTCTTTTCATAGACCATGCCGAGCGACTGGTAGCCCTTGCCCGGCAGGTATTGCGGGCAGACCTCGGGCAGCGCCTTCCAGATCCAGTACGGGAAGCCCATCTCATGCTCGCCGCCGGTCGAGCCATATTTGAAATGCTCGGTCGGGTTGGCGTAATCGACCGGAATGTCCTCGGTGAAACGCTTGAGGAAGAGCAGGCCGATGAAGCCGGGGATGATGACGGTGATGACCAGAAGAATCAGGAAGCGGCGCTTCCAGGGGCTGGGGGTTTGTTTTAGCTCTTCGTTCATGGTGCTCCCCTTGGTTTGTTGGCGTTATGGCGTGGTGGGCAGACAAGGGCGCAGGGCTTCGTAGCCGCCGGCCAGCAATTCGTTGAGGTTGGGCGAACGGCCGGTTTCTGCCCGCAGCCAGTCGCCGACCTGAGCGAGCAGGGTCTTGCGGGCCGTGCTGTTGCGCCAGCGCTCGCTGTGGGTGGCGAAGGCCGGCAGCATGCTTTCCGGCGGCATCGGCGTCTTGTCGCGTTGTTCCGGCGGCAGATCGGCCATGGCCAGCCGGACGTAAAGGCGCGGTGCACACTGGCGCAGGCGGGCCGCCACCTGCGTGCCATTGCCGGCCAGGAAATTGGGCGGGAAGGTTTCAGCTGTCTGGTGGCAGGTCGCGCAGTAGGGGTAGAAGGCCTGCAACGCTGGTTCGACCGGGGCGGTTACGAGGTTGCCCAGCGCGGCCGAGGGCACTTCCAGACGCGGCGCGGGCAGGTTCTGCGCGGCCTGGCAGCAAGGCTTTGGCGTTGGGGCGCCGAGTTCGGCGAGCAGCGCGGCCGCCAGGTTTTCCCGGGGGATGGCGCGTGGGGCGAACAGTGACTCGCCTTGCGGGCTGTCGGCCAGTCGCGTCATGGCGCGTTCGATGGCGGCGAAATCCTGGCGGATATCGAGCACGGCTTCGCCAGCAGCGGGATCGCTGGGGTTGCGGCGAAATGTCAGTCGGCCAAGCACGTGGCCATCGGCGCTGCGCGGGCTTTGCTGCCCGAGGCGTAGCGTGAAGCTTGCCTCGTTCGTCGTCGCCGGGCCGCTCGGCACCAGATCGAGATTGCTCAGGGCGGTGCCGCCGGGCAGGGTGAGGCGGGTCAGTTGTCCGCTGTTCGGTCGGCCTGCCGTCAGGTTCAAAGTGCCGGCCAGGCTTGGTCCAGCGCTCGCCGCACAGTTCACCGACCAGCGCGAGGCCGGGGTGTTGGCGCTGATTCGACAGGACGCCGTCAGTTGCGTCGTGGCGATGTCGGGTAGCCGGGCGAGGGCGATTTCGATCTGCCGGCGGTCAGAGGCGGAAACGAATTCGGCGAGGCCGGTGACCAGCGTGGTGAGCGCACCCGGGGCCTCGGCTTGCCAGATTTCCCGGGGCGGGCGCGGGCTGAGCGGTTCAAAACGGGCCGCGACGTGGGAGTGGGCGACGCGGGCAGCCGGTTCGGCCGGCCAGTCGGCGACGTTCTGCAGCGGGTTGCGATTCGGGATGTCGGGGTTGCCGACGGCCAGCCCGCCGGGCCAGCGGCGGCGGGCTTCGCTGCATAACGGGTCGATGACCTTTTGACTGAAATCGGCATCCGGTGCCCAAGTCTGTCCGCCGGACAGGGCGTGGCGCAGCGCGGCGGTGAATAGTCCGGCCCGGCAGCGGCGGGCGGGCAGGTCGTTGTCGCCGCAGCCTTCGCGCCACAGCTTCTGGCTCAGGGCGAAGCCGTTGGCGCGCTCGGTGGCGTTGTCGATGGCGTAGGGAATATCGATGCCGCGCTCGACCGGGATGCCGTAGAAACGCCGTCCACTGGCAGTGAGCAGGGCGGCAACCTGCGGATTGGCATTGGTTTCATCCCACAGGGCGCGCGAGAAAATGGGTGAGCCGTTCTGGTGGCAGGCGAAACAGAGCTTGCGGTTGGCGTAGAAAACCTGCGGCTGGCCGCCGGCCCGGTAGTCCTTAACGAGCTGGAACTCGAAACGCCCGGCCGCTTCGTTGTAGCTAATGACTTCGAGGACGGCCGATTTTTCCTGGTAGCCGAGGTAGATGCGGTCTTTCAGGAAGAATTTCGAATTTGGGCGATTTTCCGTGTCGACCGTAACAACGACGCGGGGATAGGCGAAATAGTCCGGCGCTGCCGCCGTCCGTTGCAGGGAGCGGCCGAGCGGAATGAGGACGCGCTTGGTCGGCGGCAGGGCGCTGCGGGAATCGGCTATCAGCTCGGCGTCGAGGCGAGCGAGCAGGGCGGTGAAGGGAAAGGGCAGTTCGATGGCACTCTGGCCGTTGCGCGCCACGGCAAAAAACTGGTCGAACAGCGAGCGGCCGACGGGGGGAAGATCGTCGCCGGGCACAGCCGGGTCGACGACCCAGGTCGGTGCCGGGCGGGTTTCAGCCGCCGCCCACATCACCGCTCCCGGCCCGCAGGCCAGGCCGATCAGGCCGGCCAGCAGGGCGTTGCGCAGGTTCATGGCAGGCTTCCATGACAAGCTCACGGGTCACGGTTTAGCGGCAGCGACGGCAGATTGTCGCCGCTGAGTGCCCGGCCAGCAGTCTTGCTGAACCTCTCCGGTCTTGATGAATTCCTCCCGCGCCTTGTCGTCGGTGGCCTTGTCGTAGAGCGTGAAGTTGAGGGCGAAAGCCTTGTCGAGGTAGGCGCGGCCAAGGTAAAGGCCGGGGCGGATCATGCGGATTTCGTCGCGCACCTTGAGGCCGCGGCGGCCGGCGAGGTAGTCCGGGCTTTCCTGATAACCGGGAATTTCGTCGGTGAAAAAGTAGTCGATGATGATCGATTCGCGCCGGGCGTCGAGCAGGCTCTGGCCGCAGTAGAGCTTGGCCGGGAAGAGCAGCCAGGTTTCCTTGCCGCCGTAGGTCATTTTCTTCGGTTCACCCTCAACCAGCCCGACTTTCTTGAGCACCGAAAGGTCATCGATGCGGTTGCGCAGCACGCGTTCGTCGCGGAAGAAGACCTTGCCCCGCCACAGCGCTTCGCCGACGTCCTCGATGACCAGGCCCTTGAGATGGAGCAGCGTGCCGGTAAAGCCGCCGACCAGTTCAGTCAGCCGGAATTTGCCGCTTTCTCCGCGCGGCAGCAGGATGCGGCCGTCGAAAGCGCCGTCCGGGATGGGGCCGGCGGCGAGGCGGCCGTAGAGCTGGTCGAGCTGTTCCTGATCGAGCTTGGCCAGGTAGTCCGGGGTGATCTTGGCCAGTTCGGCCGGCGGAATCGGGTATTTGTAATCGACCTGGGCGAGGTCCATCTTCGACTGGTAGCTCTTGTCGTAGGGGGCGTAGCCGATGTTGGGTGGTTCCGGCTTGGTGCAGGCAGTAATGGCCAGGGCGGCGAGGGTGAGCAGACTGGTTTTCGTCAGTGTCATGATGATCTCCCCCTCGCTCACATCGTTGCCAGGAAGGCGGTCAGCGCCTTCTTGTCGGCTTCGGAAAGGTCCTCGCCGAAGCGGTGGCCTTCGTTTTCGATTTCCTGCGTGCAGGTTTCGTAATTGGCGCTGAGGAAATCGCGCTTCTCGCGCAGGATGTCGACGAAGCGGGCGGGGCTCTTGAGAATGTCGTCGGCCATCGCCTGCAGGGTCGCCAACTGGGCCTTCTTGCCGGCAGCTTCGAGCTTGTCCGGGTGGCGCTTGGCGAGGAAGAGGTCGCCGACCAGTTGCTTGTGCTGCAGGCCGTTGAGGAAGCCGGCGCTGGTTCCGGCCGGAATCCTGACCTGGCCGAAGCCGCCCACCGGTTTCTCGGTCTTGCCGTCGAGCGGGCGAATGCCGACGTCGATGATCAGGTCGGCGTTGGTCAGCGTGCGCTTGCTGCCGCGCTCCTTGGGGTTGAGCAGTTCGCGCATCGAGCGCTTGTAGAGTTCGAAGCGGCCTTCGACCGTCGGGTCGTAGCGCAGGCAGTCGGGCTGGGCGGCGAGCAGCTTGCCGTCGCGGTCGACGTAGCGGGCACGATGGAAATCGTTGTCCGCGTTGGCCGGCTTGCCGCAGATTTCGGGGCCGATGGCGTTGTTGTGCATGAAAGGCGCCGTCGCCCAGACATTGACCAGCGAAATGTTGCGCATGTAGCCGCGGCCGCCATCCTTGAGTTCGGGCCGTTCGGGAATATCGGCCACGACCTGCTGTTTGCGCAGCGTGTCGGAGGCGTATTCCATGTAGAGGTGGCCGGCCTTGTGGTTGGAGTGCAGCGAGCGGCAACGGAAGGTGCCGACTTCGGTGACCGGCGTCGATAGGTCATTGCTCAGGAAATCGGCGCGCACCTTGCGCGGGTGGGCGTCATTGGGCGCCGCGAAATCGCGGTTCTTGAAGGCGCCGCCGGCGCTTTCCGGGATGCTCGAATGACAGCGTGCGCAGTTGTCGGCGAAGACCGTCTGGCCACGGCCGACGGCGCCCTTGCCGAATTCCTTTTCGAGATCGACCGTGAGGTCGGCCAGCGCATAGGCACCGCCCTTCTTGTTGGCGCGGGCAGCCTGCAGGTTGGTTTCGTCCGATTCGGCCGAGGCGAAGAAATCGAGCACGTTCTGCAACCTGTCCTCGACGGCCCGGAAATTCGGGCAATCGCGCCGGCACTGACCGACGTTGAACGAGGTCTGGCCGAAACCACGCTGCTCCGGATCAACCTGGCGCATGTCGGAGAAGTGATTGACCCAGCACTGCTCGGAGCACGAGCCGATATTGAAATAGACGCGCTGGATCGCCTCGTGGGCACCGGTCGAGTCCTCGCCACCCTTCAGGATGTGATGGACGCCGGGCAGGGCGACCTTCTGGCCGCCGAGGAAGACCGTGGTCGTGTCGTCATCGCGCGTGCTTTTGAGCCAGCACTTGCCGCTACGGCCTGGTTCGCACCAACATTTGTCCTCGTCCTTCTCGTCGCCGCAGGTGGTGGCCTTGCGCCATTTGTTGATCACCTCGCCCTTGAATACCGGGCGCTGGGCGACGTTGATCAACGCGTTGATCGTGCCCGGGTTGTTGATCTGGTCGTGCGAAATGGCCGAAGTGTCAGTCACACCGGGCCGGGCGTGGGCGAACATCTGGTATTCGAGCGCGCTCTTCGGCATGCCGGAGCCGAGCAGTTCGGACATCCGCGTGTATTGGTTGCCGATCAGGCCCTTGATGTTTTCCCATTTCGGATGCGCCGGGTTGGCCGGCGGATTGAGCGGGTCGAAAGCGATGTGGCAGGAGCCGCAGGTTGTGCCGATCAGGAAGGGCGGCTCGACCGAGGCATCGGCCAGCTTGGAAACGCGGCTGTCGGATTCGACGCCGGTGGCCGCCGCCTTGGTGGCATTGAAGCCGGCCCAGCTGGCGTTACCGCCGTTGAGCGCCTGCCATTTGGCGGCGTCGAAGCGCGGGTTTGGGAACTTGCGCAGGCCGAGCGCCCCGGTCGATGTGCCGAACTTGAGGTCGCAGGCCGAAGCACGTTGGTCGGCCTTTCCACCCTGGCTGTGCGGGTCGTCCGGGTCGAGTGCGGCATCCTTGAGGCCGCAGGCCGGGTCGACGTAGCCCGCCTTGCCGACGTATTTGAGTAGCACGTCGTCACCAGGGCACCAGTCGAAACCGTAGGTTTCGTCGGCCGACTTGGCCGGGCAGTCCGGGTCGCCGGGCTTGCAGCAGGCCGGATCGTTGATGATGCCCCAGGCCCAGAACCGGTCGTCGCGCTGGTCGGCGCGCAGGACGCGGAACCAGTCGACGAGCACGCCGATGCGTTGCTGGAAGGTGTAGGTGTGGAAACGCTCGTTGCCGGCCGTGGCCTTGAACCAGATCAGCCGCCCGACGCATTCCGATTCGTTGAGCCCTTCACGGGCGCAAGCTTCCATATACGGCGCGTCCTGATCGACGGCCGACATTTCAGGGACAGGTTTTCCGGGCGGCGCCGCGGCACTGGCTGGCGCATTTTGGGCCAAGGCCTCGCCGATGCTGTGCTGCTGGTTCTGGAATATCCCGATGCCAGCGGCAAGGGTGACGAATGCCGCAATAGCGGCCAGCAGAGTACGTTTCATACGTTTTCTCCCCATCAACGCCTACGAGTCTCAGGCTGCCGTGATCCCACTCACTGACTTAATGACATGTGAGATAACAGGAAGTTCAATCGGGGATGTAGCTATTTCGCATGAATTACAAATTTGGCCTGTTCTGAATAGCGCTGGCTAGGTGGCAGGCGCGGCTATTTGCGCAGGTCCGTTTGACTGTTGGGTTGGGCCTCTGTTGCATAGCTATTCCGCTTGCGTCTCGGGATGGTCTGTCCAGTCGCAAACGCCGCAACTCGTGTAGTAATCACCATCAGGTGGTATGGCAATGTCGAAGTGTGTTCGTATATGCCGTGATTTGCACACTGGGCATAGTTCGGTCTTATCTGAACGGCTCTTTTCAAGAATCTGTATGAAATGACCAATCACAGTCTGGGTGGAGTGGATCGCAATTGATGATGCGGTCTTGCTCGCACTTCTTGTGTGTGTGAGCCAATTTACAAGCTGCCAAGCTTCTTTGGCGGTGTTCTTCAAGTGCTGTCGAAGTTCCTTGTTGCTACCGCCTCCACAGAGCTGATTCATCAGGACATCGCTCCAGCCAAGAAAGTTTGAGTCCTGAGGCCGTTCAGCTTCATCGGGAAGTTCGGTTCGCCGTCGTAACGCAGCGATTAGCGATATCAGGCTCTCTCTGAGAAGCATACCGACAGCCTGATAGTCTTCAGCTTCTACTGCGCTGTCGTGTCTATCCTTAGCTTGTTCCTCGCGCCTGAGCACCTCATCAAAAGGGCTCGGATCGCCAGCGTCGACGCGATTTGATTGGTTCCTTATCCGCATCATTAGTCCGATGTGGAAAGACAATGTGTAATCGAGGCTGGGAAAGTGCTTCTGCGAATATAGATTGGTGAAATTCGTGATTACCCAATAACGATCTTTGTCGGTAGTCACGTCCCATATTTCGTAGGCATCTCCAAGGACTATCTCCTGCTTGATTCGTTCGACGTGCTGGACGTCTTCGTCTCTTGCTTGGCCCTCCACATACGTCGCAATGTCCATTTCTGAATGTGGATCACTATTGATGCTGTAGCGATCAAGTTCGCCGGGTGGCACGGGGTGCGTATGAACAACGCACTCACCCTGCACAGGGTCTTTGTTTTCTTCTTCGATTTCCATCGGCTATCTCAAAAGGTCCAACTTTTGAATTCAGGGGCGCGACGCGGTTTTATCGCGGCGCGTTCCTTGGAATGATGGGTTAGGACTCACGCGTACGAAAAACCTGCAAAGTCTGCAAAGATGTGCGCGAAGACAACTGGCCAAAGATCCTTTTTCCATAAAAAGTAGATGCTGAGAACTAGACCAAAAGCCACGATGGACAGTGCGCCGACAGGCCCCTGGTAAATGTGATACAGCACACGAACAAGAATTGTCATGCCAATTGCAAAGAAAGCACCTGCGCTCTGCAGAGTGCGCTGCAAGTACCCAATTACGAAGGTCTCCTCATAAAGCCCGTTGATAACTGAAACTCCGAGGAGTGGAAGAAGGGAGATTGTGGCACCGGACGCCATTTCTTCGATTGGTTGAACTGCAACGATAGACCGCCCGCCTGCGAGTTCTGCCGGCCACGACAGAAGCAGGGTCGCACCGTAAAGCACGAGGCCTACCAGGCAACCCTTACCGCTTGGAACCGGGACAAGGTGCCCCAGATTAAATCCACGAACGTAGAGGAATCCTATTGCGATTGTGGCCAGAATTATTTCCAGAACGACAATGCCAAGAAATGACGAGTCTGTGAATGGATGTACCGGAAATCCGGCCGCCACAGCTTGAATTGAGGAAAGGATGAACCAACCGAAACAGATTGCCATAACAATAATTGGGTCGGTTGTGCTGCAGGTTCCGGGATGATGTGGAGCCATTGATATGAGTCCTAACGTGCAGCTTGAGCCGACGCCGGAGCGCGCAGCGCGGAGGGAACCCAAAAGCGACGCTTTTGGGCGGTCGGCTCGAAGCGTTTGTTAGAGCCTTGGCACGAAAAAAATGGGGTTTTCACAGAGCCTCCACAATGCCGCGGTACCACGAGGAAGGGCACACGCTTAGAAACTGAGTGCGTATGGCGTTGGCCTCTGGAGCGAGGCCTTGCTCACACAGGGCGTAGTACTTACTGACGCACATTTGTGTTTGGTTGTTCCACTTGCTATCTGCTTCCGCGACCAGGAGTATTTGTTGTTGAAAAATTTGATCACCTGCCGGTACTTCAAGATCTTCAGACAACAACCGAACCAACAGTTGTTGTTTTTCCGAAACCGATGCCTCGGCTTGGAATTGCCCAGTCTTAAACGCTCGGAGCAACTTGTAGGCAGCGGCCAACTCATCGGACATGCTGGGTTCCTTGTGGGCTCTAACAGTTATTCAGACGCAAAAACGCCCGGGTTATTGCCAATAATACGGACACGATTGAATCGCCTGTAACAGTTTTAATGACATGGAGATTATCCGATGCCGATCTCCATATCAATCAACAATCAGGCGGACAAGGCTGATGTCCGCTTTGGAACAGTTTTCCGGGTAATCAGTTGTGGCAGGACTATGCCTTACGACTATTCCGTCGTCACCGTGTCAACCCGTTCAGGTTCCTCGTTTTGACTGCGCAACCTTGATCAAAAACGACGGTCAGCTTGTTCCAAATTTCGCCCATTTTTCCCGTTGACCGTGGAACTCGGCTACCTAGTCACTTCCCGGATGAATCATCTCGGCCGGCACGACCCAGCGGTCATAGTCTTCGAGCGAGACATGGCCGAGGGCCAGTGCCGCCTGTTTGAGCGTGGTGCCGTCGTGGCTGGCCAGTTTGGCGATTTCGGCGGCATTGTCGTAGCCGATGTGCGGGGTCAGGGCGGTGACCAGCATCAGTGAGCGTTCCATGAGTTCGGCGATGCGTTTGCGGTGGGCGGTGATGCCGCGCACGCAATGGTGTTCGAAGCTCTGCATGCCGTCACTGAGCAGGCGGACGCTTTGCAGGAAGTTGTGGGCGATCACCGGTTTGAAGACGTTGAGTTCGAAATTGCCCGAGGCGCCGGCGATGCTGATGGTGACGTCGTTGCCCAGAACCTGGCAGCAGAGCATGGTGAGCGCTTCGCACTGGGTCGGGTTGACCTTGCCGGGCATGATCGAGCTGCCCGGTTCGTTTTCCGGAATGCCGATTTCGCCGATGCCGGAGCGCGGGCCGGAGGCCAGCCAGCGGATGTCGTTGGCGATTTTCATGAGCGCCACGGCCAGCGTTTTGAGGGCGCCGTGGGCGGCGACCAGGCCGTCGTGGGCGGCCAGCGCGGCGAACTTGTTGGCGGCGGAGGTGAATGGAATGTCGCAGCGGTCGGCCAGTTCGGCCGCAACGCGGGCGCCGAATTCGGGATGGGTGTTGAGCCCGGTGCCGACGGCGGTGCCGCCCACGGCGAGCGGGGTGAGCGACTGCAGGCTGGCGGCGATCAGGCTTTCGGCGTGCTGTAACTGGGCGACGTAGCCGGAGAATTCCTGGCCGAGCGAGAGCGGCGTCGCATCCTGCAAATGGGTGCGGCCGATCTTGATGATGTCGGCGAACTCGGCCGATTTTTCGGCCAGTGTGGCGGTCAGTTGGCGGAGCGCTGGCAGCAGGTGGCGCTCGATGCCGATGGCGGCGGCGACGTGCATGGCGGTCGGAAAGATGTCGTTCGACGACTGGCCGAGATTGACCTCGTCGTTGGGATGAACGAGGCGAGCATTGCCGCGCTGGCCGCCCAGCAACTCTGAAGCGCGGTTGGCCAGCACCTCGTTCATGTTCATGTTGGTTTGCGTGCCGGAGCCGGTCTGCCAGACCGAGAGCGGGAATTCATCGTGGTGGTGGCCGCTGGTGACCTCATTGGCGGCAACGATGATGGCCGCTGCGATTGGCGCCGGGAGCAGGCCGAACTCGCGGTTGACGTTGGCGCAGGTGGCCTTGACCATGGCCAGCGCGTGGATCAGCTCTTCCGGCATGCGTTCGGTGGATATCGCAAAGTGCTCCAGCGAGCGCTGGGTTTGGGCGCCCCACAGGCGCTCCGCAGCTACCTCGATGGGGCCGAAGGAATCTTTTTCCTGGCGGGTGGGGATGACTGGGGGCATGGCAGACTCCTCGCTGGCCGCTCCAAGCACAGGAAATGCCCGCTCGACCTGACCGTTCGAGTTGCAGGCAGCCGGGAAGTTCGGCCGGATTTGCTTTGCCAGCGCTATCCGGTGATGGATACAATCAAACGCAACGATTATTGCGTTGCTGACTTCCGGAGTTCAGGTGGATATAAATTGCCGTCGAGTGTCGCTGTTGGTCGTTGTTCTGGCCGAACATCGGCGTGCTGCGACCGGGGGAGGCAGGCCGTGACGCGCCGTGTGCTTCTTCTGGTCACCGCGTCACTGGTGTTTTTCGGCCTGGCGCTGGCCGCCTATTTTGCCGAGAAAATCAATCGTGAGCAGTTTGCCTCGGCCGAACGCGCCGAGGTCTTGCGCCGCATGACCGTGATTCGCGATGCACTCGAAAGCAACCTCAATAGCGATATCCAGCTGGTGCGTGGTCTGATCGGCGTCATCGCGCTGGATCCGAACCTTGGTCAGGCCCGTTTCGACAGGGCTGTCCAGCCACTGTTTTCTGGTCGGACGCAGCTCCGGAACATTGTCGCGGCGCCGGACATGGTTATTCGTTGGGTGCATCCGATGCTCGGCAATGAGGCGGTGGTCGGGCTCGATTACCGGACTGCGCCGGGACAATTTGCGGCGGTCGAGCGCGCCCGGGTGTCGCACCAGATTGTCCTGGCCGGGCCGCTGAATTTGGTTCAGGGCGGCGTTGGGCTGGTGGCGCGGCTACCGGTCTATTTGTCGGACCGCAGGGGCGAGGAGTATTTCTGGGGCATTGTCAGTGCGGTAATCGATGTCGACAAGCTGTTTGCCAGCAGCGGCCTGGGTGATGACAAACCGCCGTTTGACATTGCGATTCGCGGCAAGGATGCGACTGGCGCTGATGGCGAGGTGTTTTTCGGGCCTCCGGAATTGTTCGAGGCCCAGCCGGTCGTGGCCAATATTTATCTACCGCAGGGTTCCTGGCAGATCGCCGCGACGCCGCGTGGCGGCTGGCAGGCTGCTCCGGATAACCTGTGGTCGCTGCGCCTCGGCTTCGCGCTGATTGCCATCATGGTGGCTGGCGCCTTTGTTGCGCAGGGGCGAGCCTTGATGCAGGCCTCACGGGCTACCGAGCGGGCTGAGGCATCCCGGCGCCAGCTCTCGGCCACCCTGGAAAAAACGCCCAACGTGGCCGTTCAGTGGTTCGATACCCAAGGGCGCGTGATTTACTGGAATCCAGCCTCGGAAGCGCTTTATGGCTGGACTGCCGAGGAGGCCGGGGGCAAACGCCTGGAACGGCTGATTCTGGACGATGGCGAAGCGGCCAGATGGCGAGTCGCACAGGCCGACGTGCTGACCAGTGGACATGCCCTGGGGCCGACCGAATATCTCGCACGCACGCGTGAGGGCGAGTTGCGCTGGGTTGAGTCGACGGCCTTTCTGATTCCCGGCGATGAGGCATCGGGGCAGATCATGGTCTGCATGGATGTCGATGTCACCGATCGCAAGCTGGCTGAGCAGAAAGTGGCTGATTTCAACCGGGATTTTGAGGCTTTCCTCAATCAGACCACCGATTTCATCTATTTCAAGGATGCCGCCAGCCGTTTCCGTTTCTGCAGCCAGACCCTCGCCGACATTTCCGGGCACGCCAGTTGGCGCGACATGCTCGGCAAGCATGACCGGGAAGTCTTTCCGGCCGATACCGCCCGGCTCTACGAGGAAGAGGAAGTCTCGGTATTCAGGGACGGCAAACCGTTGCTGGCCAAGATCGAGCCGTATTACGACGTCGATGGCGAGCTTGGTTACGTGGAAACGAACAAATGGCCGCTGTTTGACGAAAAACAACAGGTAGTCGGCCTGTTCGGTATCAGTCGGGACATCACCGAACGCGTGCACAACGAGAATGAACTCAAGCAGCACCGCTTGCATCTTGAAGAGCAGGTGGTCCGCCGCACGGCCGAACTGGCCGTCGCCAAGGAAGCGGCCGAAGCGGCGAATGTGGCGAAGAGCGCGTTCCTGGCCAACATGTCGCACGAGATTCGCACGCCGCTCAACGCCATCACTGGCATGGCCCATCTGATCCGGCGCAGCGGCCTGGCGCCCGAGCAGATGGAGCGCCTCAACCGCCTGGAACTGGCTGGTGAACATTTGCTGGAAATCATCAATGCCATTCTCGATCTGTCGAAGATCGAGGCCGGGAAATTCACGCTGGAAGAAGCGCCGCTCAGGGTGGCGTGCATTCTCGGCAATGTCGCCTCGATCATGCGCGATCGCGCGCTGGCCAAGCATCTCGAACTGACTGTCGAGCCCGGGCCAAGCCTGCCGCCCTTGCTCGGCGACCAGACCCGCCTGCAGCAGGCGCTGCTCAATTACGTCACCAATGCCATCAAGTTTACCGAGGAGGGCAGCATAACGCTGCGCGCCAGCGTGGATGAGGAGGATGCGGGCAGCCTTGTCGTCCGTTTCGAGGTCGAGGATACCGGGATCGGTATCGCCGAAAGCGAGTTGCCGCGGCTCTTCGGTGCCTTCGAGCAGGCCGACAATTCGACGACCCGCAAGTACGGCGGTACCGGGCTGGGGCTGTCGATCACGCGCAAGCTGGCCAACTTGATGGGCGGGGATGCCGGCGCTGATGGTCGGCCGGGTAAAGGCAGCATCTTCTGGCTGACGGCCCGCCTCAACAAGGGCGCGGCCGTCGAGGTGACGGCCGAAACTGAATTGTCGGGCAGCGCTGGCGAAACCTTGCGGCGCAATTACCCGGGGAGCCGCATCCTGCTTGTCGAGGACGAGCCGATCAACCAGGAAATCGCCCTGGCCATGCTCGACGATGTCGGGCTGCTTGTCGATATCGCCGACGATGGCATGGCTGCGCTGCAGATGCTTGGTCGCGAAAGCTATGACCTGATCCTGATGGACATGCAGATGCCGCGCATGGATGGCCTGACCGCCACCCGGGAAATTCGCCGGATGCCCGAGGGCGGCACTATCCCGATCCTGGCCATGACGGCCAACGCCTTTGCCGAGGACAAGGCGCGTTGCCTTGAGGTCGGCATGAACGATTTCATCACCAAGCCGGTCGATCCGGGCCGGCTCTACGCGATGGTGCTGAAATGGCTGAGCCGGGCGGCAGGCTAGGCGCTTGTGGCGCCAGCCGTCCGATTTCAATTTTGGCCGTTTTTTCGGGTTGACCGTGGCAAGCTCAATTTGCCTCAGGCGGTCGCGTGCGCTTTCTCGTATTCCTTGAGCAGGCGCTGGTGCAGGTCGCAGCCGGCGAGGTCGAGACCTGGCGATACCAGACCGAAGAAGCGCACATCGCCATCGAGCATGGCAATCGCCTGGTCCAGCGTGGCTTCGCCGTAGAGGCTGAGTAGCGCGCCTTCGTAGGTAGCCGGGTCTTCCATGTCGATGATGGTTTGCAGGCAAGCGTAGATGCGGCGACGGCCGGCGTCGAGTTGCTCGAACTGGCGGACCCATTCGAGGCCTTCGCGCAGCGCGTCAGGATCGCCGCCGGCCAGGGCGAGCATGGTCTTCAGTTCGCCGACGCGGAGGTCGGCCCACAGCGAGCCGGGATCGGCGGCGAGGCCGATCAGCGCGGCAACCGGGCGTTCGTCGGCGATGCTCAGTTCGTTAAGGGTGTCGAGCAGCTCGCAGCATTCGTCGTCGTTGAGTTCAGACAGACGCAGGATGTCGGCGCGGACGACGTTGCCGTTGCTGTTGTTTTCCCATTCGAGGTCGTCGATCGGGTAGATCTCCGACATGCCTGGAACGAGGATGCGGCAGGCGTAAACGCCGAGGTGGTCGAAGTCGGCGACGTAGATGTCATGGCCGTCGGCGTGGATGCGCTCGGCCAGCCAGGCGTAGTCGTCGGCCGTCTTGCCGTTGTCGAGGTCGTTGAAGTTCCAGTCGACGAATTCATGGTCGGCTTGATCGCCGAAGAATTCCCAGCTGACGATGCCGCTCGAGTCGACGAAGTGGATTTCGATATTCGGGGCGCTGGCGATTTCGTCGAGGTCGAAGCCGGGGGGGGGGAAGCCGTCGAGCGCTTCGAGGGCGCGGCCCTGGAGCAGTTCGGTCAGGGCGCGTTCGAGGGCGATTTCAAAGCGCGGATGGGCACCGAAGCTGGCGAAGACACCCTGGTCACGCGGGTTGAGCATGGTCACGCACATGACCGGGTAGAGGCCGCCGAGCGAGGCGTCCTTGATCAGAATGCCGAAGCCGGCGTCGCGCAGACCCTTTATGCCGGCGGCAATGCTCGGGTAACGGCCGACCACTTCGTCCGGCACATCGGGCAGGCAGAGGCCTTCGGCGATGACCTTGAATTTGACGTGGCGCTCGAGGATTTCCGACAGCGCCTGGGCGCGCGCCTCGGCCTGGGTGTTGCCGGCCGACATGCCGTTGCTGACATAGAGGTTGCTGATGACATTGACCGGGAAGAAGACCTCGGCGCCGTCACGCTGGCGGATGTAGGGAATGGCACAGATGCCGCGATCCTCGTTGCCGGAATTCATGTCCACCAGCACTTCGGCGGTGATATTGCCTTCCGGGTTGTAGAAGGCCTGCAGCTCGGGCGTCAGCAGTTCGGCCGGCCAGTCGGTGCCATGGGCCGTCAGCGGGAACCAGCGTTCGCGCGGGTAGTGCGTGAAGGCGCGGTTGGCGATGGTTTCGCCGAGGTAATAGTGGTTCCAGAAATAGTTGCAGGACAGGCGCTCGAAAAACTCGCCGAGGGCGCTGGCGTGGGCGGCCAGCTTGGTCGCCCCTTTGCCGTTGGTGAACATCAGGTGGCAGGCACGGTTGCGCACATGCACCGACCACACGTTGTCGACCGGGTTGAGCCAGGAGCATTCCTCGATGTCGAAACCGCGCGCCGCCAGCTTGGCCTGCATCGAGGTGATGGAGTGTTCGAGCGAGGCGTCTTTGCCCGGAATGAAGTGTTCTTGTTGCATCGGGCATCCTGGCTGAAAAGTAAGGGGCGCAGTGTACGCCTGCGTGCAGGCATTGCCACGGTCAACCGGAAATTTTGGCTAATTTTGAAATCGTTTGGCCGAGGCGAATCAGCGGCTTTCCATGGCGGCGCGCAGCAGGTCGATGAAGGCCGTAGTGCGCACTGGCAGCAGGCGCCGGCCCGGCGTCACGCACCAGATGGTCACGGTCGGCAAGGTCCATTCCGGCAGCACGCGTTTGAGCAGGCCTTGTTCGACCCATTTGACTGCGAAGCGGTCGGCCAGCCCGACGATGCCCATGCCATGCGCCGCGAGGTCGCGTTGCAGGCTGCGTGAGTTGGCGGCCAGCGGCCCGGTCGGCATGCCCTCCCAGCGCTCTGCACCGCGCGCCAGTTGCCAGGGGAGCATGTCGCCGGTGCCGCTGATCGCCCCGAGGCAAACGTGATCGAGCAGATCGGCCGGCTGTTCCGGCGTGCCGTAGCGGGCCAGGTAGGCCGGGCTGGCGTACAGGCTGCCCGGCATTTCGCAAAGCTTGCGGGCGACCAGCGTGCTGTCGTCGGGCAGGCGGCTGGCGGCGCGCACGGCGAGGTCGAAGCGCTCGGCCAGCAGGTCAACGCGGCGCGGCGAAAGATCGAGTTCGAGGCGCACTTCGGGGTAACTGCTGGCGTACTGGAGGAGCAGGGGCGTCAGATCAAGCTCGGCAAAATCGGGCGGCAGCGAAACGCGCAGTACCCCGCGCGGCGTGCCTTGCCGGTGCAGCGCCATGGCCGAAGCGGCCTCGGTTTCCTCGAGCAGGCGCTTGGCGTGATCGAGGATCTGTTCGCCGAATTCGGTGATGGCCAGACGGCGCGTGCTCCGGGTCAGCAGGCGTTCGCCGAGTTTCGTCTCGAGCTGGGTAATGCGCCGGGACAGCGTCGACTTGGGCAGCCCGCAGCGCTCGGCCGCGCGGGAAAAACTGCCAGCCTCCATGACCTGGGCGAAGAGGATCAGATCGTTGGCATCAAGGCTCATGGTCATCCTGACTGTTGCATAAACGGAACAATGATACCCATTTTGACGGCTTCCGGATCGTTATCGTGACCAATAGAATTCACTCCATGGTTTCAGCGGTTTGAACCAAGAACCCCACCCAAAACTGGAGAAAACGATCATGAAAATCCTGCAAATCAACGCTAGCGCCCGTTCTGCCGGTGCCAACTCGACCCGTCTGGCCGACACCGTGACGGCTCGCCTGCTCGCCCAAAATTCGAATGCCGCGGTCGAACTGCGCGATCTGGCCAGCCACCCGCACCCGGTGCTCGACGAACCGGCGCTCGGCGCCTTGTTCACGCCGGCCGATCAGCGTACGGCCGAACAATCGGCCCGTGTCGCCCTCGATGACGCGCTGATCGCCCAGGTCCAGTCGGTCGACGTCATCGTCCTTGGTGTGCCGATGTACAACTTCGGTGTGCCCGTCCAGTTGAAGACCTGGATCGACGCCATCGCCCGCGCCGGTGTCACTTTCCGCTACACCGAGAAGGGTCCGGAAGGCCTGCTCAAGGGCAAGAAGGTTTATGTTGCATTGGCCCGCGGCGGTCTCTACCGCGATACCCCGGCCGATTCGCAAGTGCCTTACCTGAAGAGCGTTCTCGGCTTCCTCGGTCTGACCGATGTCGAATTCATTTACGCCGAAGGTCTGGCGCTGGGTGCCGAATCGGCGAGCAGGGCTTTTGCCGAGGCCGAAGCTCAGATCGAAGAATTGATTGCCTAAAAACGAAGAGCGGCAGCGTTCGGAAATGCGCGCTGCCGGCTTGAGATCATTGGAGAAAATCATGAACACAGCACCATCCAGCCATCAATTCAGAACGGTTGAGCGCCTCGTTGCCGGTGTTCAGACCTCCGACGGCGCCGGCGTGCGCCTGACCCGGGTTCTGACCCAGAACCTGCAGCGTCGCCTCGACCCCTTCCTGATGCTCGACGCCTTCCGCAACGAGAATCCGGACGACTACATCGGCGGCTTCCCCGACCATCCGCATCGCGGTTTCGAAACGGTCACCTACATGATCGCCGGCCGCATGCGCCACCACGATAGCGTCGGCAACGTCGGCCTGCTCGGACCGGGCGGCGCCCAGTGGATGACGACGGGCAGCGGGCTGATCCATTCCGAACTGCCGGAGCAGGAAGCCGGGCTGATGGAAGGTTTTCAACTCTGGCTCAACCTGCCGGCCAGCCAGAAGATGGTCGCCCCGAGCTATCGGGACATCCCGCCGGCGGCCATTCCGGAATTCACTGACGAGAATGGCGTTGTGGTCCGCGTCATTGCCGGGGCCAGCCACGGCGTCGATGGCGCCGTCCACCGTCCGGATACCGAGCCGCTTTATCTCGACGTCCATCTGCCGGCCGGCACGCGTTTCGAGCAGCCGATCGCCGTCGGTCACAATGCCTTCACCTACACCTACCGGGGCAGCGTGACTATCGCCGGCACGACGGTGGCGGATCGCAACATGGCCATCTTGAGCAACAACGGCGCCGCGGCTGTCTGCATCGAAGCGGTCGAGGATGCCCGCGTACTGATCGTTGCCGGCCAACCGCTCAAGGAGCCGATTGCCCAGTACGGCCCGTTCGTCATGAACACCGGCGAGCAGATTCAGCAGGCCATGCGCGATTACCAGGCCGGCAAGTTCGAGGCGACGGCGGTTCAATCGCTGTGAACCTATGGGCCAGGCCATCGTCGAATCGGGATGATGAACTTCTCGACATGGCCGGGCCGGTCGAACATTAACGAAAGGTGACGCCATGGAAATCTCCCAGCTCAGCGAAGCTCTACAGCGTGACGCCGTCTGGGTCGTTTTCCTCAACGTCCTGCTGCAACAGATCGGCCTGCCGGTACCGGCCGTTCCGACGCTGCTCCTGGCCGGCAGTCTGATCGTCGGCTCGGGGCAGTTCGCCAGCGTCCTGGCCGCTGCCATCGTCGCCTCGGTGCTGGCCGACTGGGTCTGGTATCTGGCGGGCCGGGCCTTTGGCTATCGGGTGCTGGCGGGCCTGTGCAAGCTGTCGATCAACCCTGCTTCCTGCGTCAGCCAGACCGAATCCCGGTTTGTCCGCTGGGGGCTCGGCTCCTTGGTCTTTGCCAAATTCATTCCCGGTTTTTCGACGGTGGCGCCACCCATCGCCGGCTCTCTGCGCATGCGGCTGCCCGGTTTCCTGCTCGCCGCCGCTACCGGGGCTGCCCTCTGGGGCGGGCTCGCCCTCGGCGCCGGCTGGCTGTTGCGCAACGAAGTCAGCGCAGCCATCGCTGCACTGGACCAGCACACGGGGAGCGCACTTGTCCTGCTCGTCGCCATGATCGCACTCTGGCTGGGCTGGAAACTGTGGCAAAAATACCGCTTCCGGCAATTGTCGGCCGTACCACACATCACGCCGCTTGAACTGCTCGCCGCGATGGATGGCGAGCAACCGCCGCTGGTCCTCGACCTGCGCGGGCAAAGCATGATCACTGAAACCGGGCCGATTGCCGGCGCGACGGTGGCGGAGCATGACCTGCTGCTCGATGCCGTGGGCGAATGGCCGAAAGATAGGCCCATCGTCACCCTGTGCGCCTGCCCGGAGGATGCCGGGGCGATTCAGGCGGCGCGCCGGTTGCTCGACGCTGGCTACATCTCCGTCAGGCCCCTGAAAGGCGGCTATGAAGCCTGGCTGGCGAGTGCCTTGGAGAAAGAGATGCTTACGTCAGGTATATGACGTTAGCCTGATTGCGCCAGCGTTGTTACGAGGAGAAAATGCAGGTTTCATAATCAGTGGAGCCAGCCATGAGCAACGAGCGCAGAGGACGCCCGGAGCGGCGAGGCCGTGACGTCGGCCCGCCCAGCGGTTGTTTCGACCGGCGGCGAACGGTTGAGCGCCGACTCCCCGAAGCCGCCGAAGCTGAGTTGTCGGCCGATGACTTCGCGAAATTTTTCGGCTCGGTGAACAAAGCTGCCGGCAACACCGATCAAGTTGATCTGGCCGCCGAGGTTTTTGAGCGGGTTCGCGACCGTTATTAGATGCTTAGTCTTTGCTGGTGCTGTTTCGCCAGCGCGTAAATCGCCGGGATGACCGCCAGGGTCAGGATGGTCGATGAAATCATGCCGCCGACCATCGGCGCGGCAATGCGGCTCATCACTTCCGAGCCGGTTCCTGTCCCCCACAGGATGGGCAGCAGGCCGGCCATGATGGCGGTGACCGTCATCATCTTCGGGCGGACCCGTTCGACGGCACCTTCCATGACCGCGGCGTAGAGGTCGGAGGCCTGCGGGCTACGGCCTTCCGCGGCACATTTGGCCTGCACGGCCGTCCACGCGTGGTCGAGGTAGATCAGCATGACGACGCCGGTTTCGGCCGCCACGCCGGCCAGCGCGATGAAGCCGATGGCTGCTGCCACCGACAGGTTGTAGCCGAGCAGCCACATCAGCCAGATGCCGCCGACCAGCGCGAAGGGCACCGAGAGCATGACGATCAGCGTTTCGGTGATGCGCCGGAAATTCAGGTAAAGCAGCAGGAAGATGATCAGCAGGGTGACCGGGACGACGACCTTGAGCTTCTCGATGGCCCGTTCCATGTACTCGAACTGGCCGCTCCAGGTGACGTAGGTGCCGGGGGTGAATTTGACCTGCTCATTGACCGCCTTGCGCGCTTCGGCGACGTAGGAACCGATGTCGCGGTCGCGGATGTCGACGTAGATGTAAGCCGAGAGCAGGGCGTTTTCGGTGCGGATGGCTGGGGCGCCGGTGCTGATTTTGACTTCGGCGACCTGACCGAGCGGGATCATGCTGGCGGCGCCGCCCATTTCGGCCGGCACCGGCACCAGCACTTCGCGGGCGATGGCTTCCGGGTCGCTGCGCAGGTCGCGCGGGTAGCGCACGGTGACGCCGAAGCGTTCGCGGCCTTCGACGGTGGTGGTGACCATTTCGCCGCCGAGCGCCGCAGCGACGACATCCATGACGTCGCCGACGCTCAATCCATAGCGGGCCAGGGCGATGCGGTCGGGCACGATGTCGAGATAGAAGCCGCCGGTGATCCGTTCGGCGAAGGCGCTGCTGGTGCCCGGCACGGCCTTGACGACGCTTTCGATTTCCTTGGCCAGGCGTTCCATTTCAACCAGATCGGTGCCGAAAACCTTGATGCCGATCGGCGTCCGGATGCCGGTGGACAGCATGTCGATGCGCGCCTTGATCGGCATCGTCCACGAATTGGCGACGCCGGGGAATTGCAGCGCCTTGTCGAGTTCGGCGATCAGCTTGTCGGTGGTCAGGCCCGGCCGCCATTCGGATTCCGGCTTGAGGTTGATGACCGTCTCGAACATTTCCATCGGCGCCGGGTCGGTGGCGGTCTGGGCGCGGCCGGCCTTGCCGAACACCGAGGCGACTTCCGGGAAGCTCTTGATGATCTTGTTCTGCGTCTGCAGCAGTTCGGCTGCCTTGGTCACCGACAGGCCGGGCAGGGTGGTCGGCATGTAGAACAGCGTGCCTTCGTTGAGCGTCGGCATGAATTCGCTGCCGAGTCGGCTGGCCGGGATGATGCTGACGGCCATGGCGATCAGGGCGAGGGCGATGGTCGTTTTTTTCCAGTTCATGACTGCGGCGATGATCGGGCGATAAATGCGGATCAGGAAGCGGTTGACCGGGTTTTCGGCTTCCGGCCGGATGTGGCCGCGGATGAAGAGCAGCATCAGGACCGGCACCAGCGTTACCGACAGGAAGGCAGCGGCCGCCATGGCGAAGGTCTTGGTCCAGGCCAGCGGTGCGAACAGCCGGCCTTCCTGGGCTTCGAGCGTGAACACGGGGAGGAAGGAGACGGTGATGATGAGCAGGCTGAAGAAGAGGGCGGGGCCGACTTCCTTGCAGGCAGCGATGATGGCCTCGCTGCGCGACTCGCCGGGTTTGAGCCGTTCGAGATGCTTGTGGGCGTTCTCGATCATCACGATGGCCGCATCGATCATCGCCCCGACGGCAATCGCAATGCCGCCCAAACTCATGATGTTCGAATTGATGCCGAGCGCCCGCATGCCGATAAAGGCGGCCAGGATGCCGACCGGCAGCATGATGATGGCGACCAGCGCCGAACGCAGGTGGAGCAGGAAGACGATGCAGACCAGCGCGACGATCAGGCTTTCCTCGGCCAGCGTGCGCTTGAGCGTGGCGATAGCGCGTTCGATCAGTTCGGAGCGGTCATAGACGGTCTCGATGCTGACGCCTTCCGGCAGGCCGGCGCTGACTTCGGCGATCTTGGTCTTGACGTTGTGGATGACATCCAGCGCGTTCTGGCCGAAGCGTGACATGACGATGCCGGAAACGACCTCACCTTCGCCGTTCAGCTCGGTAATGCCGCGCCGCTCGTCGGCTACCAGCTCGACCCGGCCGATATCGGCAACGCGCACCGGCGTGCCGTTCTGCGCCTTCAAAACCAGATTTTCGATGTCGCCCTTGCCGCGCAGGTAGCCGCGGCCGCGCACCATGTACTCGGTCTCGGCCATTTCCAGCGTGCGCCCGCCGACGTCGCGGTTGGAGTTGCGGATCACCTCGGCGACGCGCATCAGCGGGATGCCGTAGGTTTTCAGCTTGATTGGATCGACGGTCACCTGATATTGCTGCACGAAGCCGCCGATGCTCGCCACTTCGGCGACGCCCGGCGCCTTGGCTAGCTGGTAGCGCAGATACCAGTCCTGCAGCGTGCGCAGTTCGGCCAGCGTTTTGTCCTTGGCCAGCACGGCGTACTGATAGACCCAGCCCACCCCGGTGGCGTCCGGGCCGAGGGTCGGATTGACGCCTTTGGGCAGCTTGCCGGAGACCGAATTGACGTATTCCAGCACGCGCGAGCGCGCCCAGTAGATGTCGGTTCCGTCTTCAAAAATGACGTAGACGAAAGAGGCGCCGAAGAAGGAGAAACCGCGGACGACCTTGGATTTCGGCACTGAGAGCAGGGCGGTGGTCAGCGGGTAGGTGACTTGGTCCTCGACCACCTGCGGCGCCTGGCCGGGGAATTCGGTGTACAGGATGACCTGGACGTCGGAGAGATCGGGGATGGCGTCGAGCGGGGTTTTGAGCACCGACCAGATGCCGGCGAGGATGATGAATAGCGTTGCAAGCAGGACGAGGAAGCGGTTTCTGGCTGACCAGTTGATGATGGCATTAAGCATGAGGCGCTTTTCTGTGGGGTTTGCCCTGGATCGGCGTGCGGGCGGGTAATTGGCATGGGGTTCCGCCTTGCTGGCGGGCGTACTTTCTTTTGTGTGGCCAAAAGAAAGTAGCCAAAGAAAAGGCCACCCCTGGGTCGGTGCCGGCTGCGCCGGTTCCCTGTGCTACTCGGAATGCCGGGCGGCTGCGGAACTCGGGGCTGCGCCCCTCAGACAGTCCTCGCCGACTGCCCCCGGCCTTCCTGCGTTGCTCGGCACCTCTCAAGGGGCCCGGAGGAACGATCCGGGTTTGAGCTTGGGTGCCTGAATGACTGATTTCAGTTTTGGGCGTTTTTTCCGGTTGACCGTGGAAACCGGTTTTTTGCGACGAAATGGTGAGCCCGGACGCCTTTGGGGTCCCCGTGGAAGGCGCTGAGCAACGCAGGAAGGCCGGGGGTAGTCGGCTGGCGTTGTTTGAGCCGGAGGCGAGTTTAGCCAGCCGCCCGGCGTTCCGAGTAGCGCAAGGAACCGGCAAAGCCGGCGCAGCCCCCGGGGTCGCCTTTTCTTTGGCTACTTTCTTTTGGCGAAGCAAAAGAAAGTACGCCCGCCAGCAAGGCGGAAACCCCTGCCCGACAATGGAAAGCGTCATTTCCGCGCCACCGAAGTCACCAACCATTCCCCCGGCCCTCGCTCAACAAACTCAAACTCCACCGCCGCGCCCGGCTTCAAACCCGAAACCAGCCCAGCATTCGCCAAAACAAAATCCATCTTCATCGCTGGCCATTTCAAACTGGCCACCGGCTCATGCGAAATCGTCACGCTTCCAGAAGCAGCATCAACGGCATTCAAAACCCCAACCGCCTTATGCCCAACCACCGCCGGCTTGGCTGCCTGCATCCCGCCCAACGCCGCCTTCAAATTACTCTCGGCATCAATCAGGAAATTGGCCGACGAAACCACCATCTCCCCTTCCTTGACCCCCTCCAGCACCTGCACGAATTCGCTGCCCCGCGCCCCAAGCTTCACAGCCCGCGGCTCAAATCGCCCTTCGGCCAACTGCACGATGACCACCTGCTTGCTCCCGCTATCGATCACTGCCGAGTTCGGCACGGTGACGACCGACGAAGCCCCGGCCACCCGAATCTCCACCTCGGCATACATCGCCGGCTTCAATCGACCCTTCGGATTGGCCAGTTCAATACGCACCGGCACCGTCCGCGTTTCCGCCTTCAGCGTTGGATAAACGTAAGCGATACGCCCCTCAAAGACCTCGCCAGGATAGGCGTTGATCCGGATTCGCGCCTTCTGTCCGACAACCACCGCAGCAATGTCCTGCTCGAAGACATCAGCCTGGACCCAGACGCTGGAAATGTCGGCAATCTGGTAGAGCATCTCGCCCGGCATGAAACGCATGCCCTGGACGGCTTTCTTCTCGGTGACGATGCCGGCCACCGGCGCGCGGAAGGTCAGCGTGCGTTTGGCGTTGCCGGACTGAGCCAGCGACTTGATCTGTTCGTCGGAAATGTCCCAGTTTTTCAGGCGTTGCAGGCTGGAGTCGGCCAACTGCTTCATCGCCGACTGCGCTTCGCCGCCGGCTTCGTTGAGCTTGCTGACACCCTGTGCGGCGATGGCATATTCGCGTTGGGCCGAGACCAGTTCCGGGCTGTACACCTCGAACAGCGGCTGGCCACGGCCGACCGGCTGGCCGGTGGTGTTGACGTGCAGGCGCTCGATGTAGCCCTCGAACTTGGCGGTTACCGTGTAGGTCCGGCTTTCGTCGATTTCGACCCGGCCGCTGGCGCGCACGTTCTTGTCGAGCACCTGCAGCGTGGCCGGCTCGGCCTTGACGCCCATTTTCTGGATTTTCTCGGCGCTGATCTTCAGGCCGCTGTCGCCTGCCGCATCGTCCTCGCCCTCATAGACCGGAATGTAGTCCATGCCCATCGGATCCTTCTTCGGCGTCGGCGAAGTGTCGGGCAGACCCATCGGATTGCGGTAATAGAGCAATTTCGGTTTTTGCCCTTTTTCCGGGTTGACCGTGGAAGTCTGCTCAACAGCATCCGTTTTTTGCCGGGCTAACTGATAGCCGCCGGCAAAACCACCGACGGTCAAGGCGACGGCAATAAAAATGAACAGCGGGCCGTTTTTCACAGGTCTTCTCCAAGCAGGCGTTCGATCTCGGCCAGCCGTATTTGCTGGCTGGCCTGGGCGCGCAGCAGCGCGAGGCGGGCGTTGCGGATCTGGCGCTGGGCGTCGAGCAGGGTGGCGAAATCCACCTTGCCGTTCTCGTAGCCGGCCAGCGCCGATTTGAAAGTCAGTTCGGCCTGCGGCAGCAGGCGGGTGCGGGTGATCTGCTCGGTCGTCCTGGCCCCTTCGAGATTGCTCAGGGCGGCGTTGAGGTCGCCCTGCAGCCGGTGGCCGAGCGCTTCCTTGCGCGCCGCCGCCGCTTCGAGCATGCGTTCGCTTTCGCGCTCCTGGCTGCGCCGGGTGCCCTGCTGCAACGGCAGGTTCATTTCCAGCATCAGGCTCCAGGCATCAACGCGGTTGCCGACCTGCATCGGCGCGACGCCCAGCGTCAGGTCGGGATAGCGATTGCGGTAGGCCAGCTCGCGGCTCTTTTCGGCGCCGCCGACGCGGGCGGCTTCAATGGCCAGTTGCGGGTTGGCGGCGAGCAGGCGGTCGTTCAGCACGGCGCCATCGAGCCGGGCGGGGATAGTCCGCAACGCCGCCGGTTCGGCCAGCGCCGCGCCGCTCGGCCGGGCCAGCATGGCGTTGATGAAGACCATCTGGTGATGGAGCTCGCTTTCCATGCCGACCAGTTCGGCATCCATCGCGCTGCGCTCAAGCTGGGCGCGGATGGCGTCCTGTTGCGCGGCAAGGCCGCCGGCGTAGCGGGCCTGGGCGATCTGTTCGAGGCGGCGGGTCAGTTCGATGTTCTCGCGGGTCAGTTGCAGCGACTGACCGGTCAGCCAGTATTGCGCATAGAGCGTCTTGATGCGGCTGGCCACTTCAGCCCAGGTGTCGCTGGCCCGGCCATCGGCCTGCCTCGCTTCAGCGCTGGCCACGTCACGCTTCAGATCGCGCTTGCCCCAGAAAGGCAGCGGCTGCATCAGCGTGTATTTGGTGTCGCCCGTCCGCGTCGGGTCGAGCGTCGCATTCTGGCTGCCGTTGCGCGTGATGTTTTCCAGCTCGATGCGCAGCACCGGGTCGGGCAGGGCGCCGGCCGGCTGGATGCGCTCGCGCGCCGCTTCGGCTTCGAGGCGGACCATGCGGATATCCGGACTGTGCTCACGGGCAGCGGCGAGCAACGATTCAACACTGGCGCCGGGCAGCGGCTCGGCGCCTTGGGCGGCCAGCGCGGTGAGCAGGAGGGCGAGAAGCAGCGGACGTTTCATGGGCAGCCTCAATGGCGATGGCGTTTGCCATCCTTGTGAATATGCTCGCCGGGGGCGGGGGCTGGCGTTTCGGCAACCGTTTCAGGCGTTGCCGCCGGCTGCTCTGCCACCGTCGATGCCACCACCTTCGGCGCAGCGAAAGCCGATGCCGAGACGCCGATGCCGTGCCGATAAACCATTTCGCCGCCCAGCCATCCGGTCACCCCCAGGCTGGCGGAAAGCACCAGCATGATCGGCAGCAATGCCGCGTGCGGCAGGCGTTCAGCGCGTTGGCGCAGGCCATCCCAGACGGCCAGCCCGATCAGCCCGGCCGTGCCAGCCAACGCCCAGTTGCGATGGTGGAGCATGACCAGATGACCGGCGCCGTCGTGTTCAACCGTCTCGAAGGCGTACCAGCCCAGCGCCGCCGCTAGCCCGGCGCTCAGGGCGGCGAAGAGGACCAGCAGCCGACCGCTGGCCGTGAATGTCGGATTGGCCGGCCGCAACCGGCCAAGCAGCAAGAGCAGCGTGGCCGTGACAGCAAGGGCAATCGGAAAATGGACGACCGCCGGATGCCAGTTGGGGATGATTTCAGGCATCGGCGAAGCGGCCTACTTGGCCATCTCGTAGCGGCTGACGATGGCATTGCCGCCCTTCATCTCGGCCGCGAACCTGATCTTGTCACCGGCCTTAAGCTTGCCCAGCCATGCCTTGTCGGCAACGCCGAAAGCCATGGTCATCGGCGGCATGCCGATGCTGTCGAGCTGGCCGTGCTGGATCACGACCTCACCGGCCTTGGCATCGATTTTCTTGACCACGCCATCGCTCAGCGGGGCGGATTGAACAGTGGCCGGCTTGTGCGCACCATGATCGTGCTGGGCAAAAGCGGGGAGGCTGAGGGAAAGCATGAGAGCAAGCAGCAGGCGCATGGCGGTTCCTTGGAGGATGGATGCGGCAATTCTGCGCTGCGGCGGCCGTCAGGCTGCTGACGGCAGGATTACAAATTTGTAATCGGGAAGATTGGGGTCTGCTGTCGGGGCGCTATTTGTGAGGGGGTATTGGACGGCATACGGCCAACTGCTGCCCATCAATGTCTCCTGCATGTGGCCAGTCGGAGGACTGCAAATCACCGATAGCTGTCGAGTGTTTAATGGGCATCCGATCAGCTGACACGCCGTAAGCATTAAATGCGATTGGCATATTTATGTTGCTCGAAACAGAACATTGATATCAGCCCCCCGATGCGTGGCTAGAAGGAGGCACGCAGTGCGCCTCGATGCCATGTCCGCCTTCGTCTGAGGCGCGTGCTCCTGTCGGCATTCTTTACCTTTCGGTGTTCGGGGGGACGGCACACCGAATAGGTAGTCAGCCAGAACAACGGCTTACGCGACATGGCGTGCATACTGCTTGAGGCTCGCTAGTTGCATGAACCCCTTTGTGCGGGCGTACCGCGGGGCGGACGAACGGATTGGAGAGTTGGGCATGAATGCGATGCGGAACTGGATGTTGGGAGCTGGGGTCACGCTAGTGCTGGCGAGCGGGATGGCCCCGTCGACGGCGCAGGCGGCGCTGGTCGACCGCGGCGGCGGCATGATCTACGACACCACCTTGAACATCACCTGGCTGGCCGACGTGAAATATGCGCAGACCAGCGGTTACGACGCCGACGGTCGCCTGAACTGGGCTGACGCCAATATCTGGGCGGCGAACCTCGTTTACGGCGGTTTTGACAACTGGCGCTTGCCTACGGTGGGTTCCATTGGCCCAGCCTTCAACCTCGACTTCAGCAACAACGGGACGACCGATCTCGGCACCGCGAAGACGACCACCGGCGGGAACGACGGCGGCTGGCGAGACGCGGCTGGTGTGCCAGTGTCTGAACTCGGTCACATGTTCTACGTCAATTTGGCTAACAAGGGCCAATGCATAACGAACGATGCCGATCCGGCAAGTTGTGTGATGCAGGCCGATTTTGGCCTGGTCGATGATCCGGCTAACCTTAACGACGAGAGCCTATTTATCAACTTGGATCCCTTCACGCGACACGTGACCGGCACGGCTTACGCGCCGATTCCCACCGCGGCCTGGTACTTCCGAACAGCCGTTGGTCTTCAGGAATTAACTGGTCAAGGCGCCGAGGGCTATGCTTGGGCAGTTCGTCCCGGAGACGTGCTCGCCGTACCGGAACCCGCGAGTGCGCTGTTGATTTTGCTTGGTCTTGCCAGCCTTGGCGGGTTACGGCATCGGCGCTTAAGCGCTTAGCGCGCTTCAGACTGCGCTACGAAGCGGGAGCGCAGGCTCCTGTTTCAATTTGTAGGGAGGACGTATCTGTACTACGTGAGCGCGTAACAGCATGTTTTTCGCCGAAATAGCACTAGGTGACTTTCAGAGAGCAGGTGGCGCTGCGGCTGCTTGATTCGGTGACCAGCCTTTGAACCGTAGTCGGCACGAACGGCAGCAGGGGGCACATTTCTGCCCGGTAGCCCCCGCTTTTGCGAACGCTCCGATTTTTGACGCCAGCGTAGCCAGACAACTCGCAGGCATCTCGGGCAAAATGCGGGCATGAAAATTCTCATCGTCGAAGACGAAGCGAAGACTGGCGATTACCTTAAACAGGGGCTTTCCGAGGCTGGTTTCACCGCCGATCTCGTGCGCAACGGGCTCGATGGCATGCACGAGGGTTTGGCTGGCGCCTACGACCTGCTGATCCTTGACGTTAATCTGCCGGGGCTGGATGGCTGGCAGGTGCTGAAAACCTTGCGGGCGGCGGGGCGTGATTTGCCGGTGCTGTTTCTGACGGCGCGCGATCAGGTTGAAGACAGGGTCAAGGGGCTGGAACTGGGGGCCGACGACTATCTGGTCAAGCCTTTTGCCTTTTCGGAATTGCTCGCCCGCGTGCGCACGCTGCTGCGTCGGGGGCGGGCCCGGGAGGCGGAGAGCTTGAGTCTGGCCGATCTCGAACTCGACGTGCTGAAGCGCCGGGCGACCCGGGCCGGCCAGCGTATCGACCTGACGGCCAAGGAGTTCGCGCTGCTCGAGCTTTTCCTGCGTCGGCAGGGCGAGGTGCTGGCGCGCAGTTTCATCGCCTCGCAGGTCTGGGACATGAATTTCGATTCCGACACCAACGTTGTCGAGGTGGCCATCCGCCGTCTGCGCGCCAAGGTGGACGACGACTTTTCGCCGAAACTGATCCACACCCTGCGCGGCATGGGTTATGTCATGGAAATCCGCTGATCGTGGCCGACTGGCGGCATTCGATTGCGCTGCGTTTGTCGCTGGCCTTCGCGCTGCTGGCGACGGTGGTTTTCGCAGCGCTTGGCGTCTATTTCAGCCGCGCCGCCGATGCCCACATGGCCGAACTGGATGCACATGACCTGTTTGGCAAGCTGGCGCTAATTGGCCATGTCGGCGCGCAGGAAAAATCGGCCGAGGGCTTTGCCGCGCGCCTCGGTGACGCCCTGATCGGCGCGCACGGGGTGATTGTTACGGTCAACCGGGAAAAAGGGCCAATTTTCAAATGGCCGACGCCCGAACTGGCCGAGCCGCTGGCCGCCGCCAACGTCGCGCTGGGCCGGACGCCGGTCCGGCTGGTGCTGGGCGATGCCGAGTACCGGGTCATGGCCGCCGACATCGAAACCGCCTGGGGCGAATCGGCACGCGTCGTCGTCGGCCGCGACATTCGTCACCACACTGATTTTCTCGACGAGCTGCAGCATGATTTCCGCTTCGCCATTCTGGCCGCCGCGCTGCTCACCGCCATCGTCGGCGCGCTGGTCGTTCGCCGCGGCCTGCACCCGGTGCGCGCCATTGCCCGCGCCGCCGGCCGCATTTCGGCCGGGCAGCTGGCCGAGCGTATCCCGGAGCAGAATGTGCCGCCGGAACTGGCTGAACTGGTCACTGCCTTCAATGCCATGCTTGGCCGGCTGGAGGACTCGTTCAAACGTCTGTCGGATTTCTCGGCCGACCTCGCCCACGAGTTGCGCACGCCGATCCACAGCCTGCGCATGCAGACCGAGGTGTCGCTGAGCAAGGCGCGCCATGTCGATGAATACCGCGATCTGCTGGCCTCGAATCTTGAGGAATACGAACGCCTGGCGCGGATCATTGCCGACATGCTGTTGCTGGCCAAGGCTGACCACGGCCTGCTCGTGCCGCAGACCGAGCCGCTGGCGCTGCGCCCGCTGTGCGAACGGTTGATCGAGTACTACGGGCTGCTCGCCGAGAACGTCAGCCTGCAACTGGTCGGCGACGATATCACGGTGAGTGGCGACCGCCTGATGCTGGAACGGGCCATCGGCAACGTGCTGGTCAATGCCATTCATCACACGCCGGCCGGCGGTTCGATTGTCGTCACGGTCGGGGCGGTCGACGGCATGGCCGAGCTTTCCATTGCCAACTCCGGGCAGCCGATCCCGGCCGAGGCGCTGGATCGGGTATTTGACCGCTTTGTCCGGCTCGACTCCGGTTCGGAAGGGACAGGACTCGGCCTGGCCATCGCCCGCTCGATCGTGCTCGCCCATGGCGGCGAAATCGCCGTGCGCGTTGGCGAACAGGCCACCGAGTTTTATTTGCGCCTGCCTTCCCGCACCTGAATTTCCTGGTTCTTACCAGTCCTCAAGCGTCCTGACGACCACGGTGCGGAGCTCCTTTTCCTTGCCGCTGGTCATCGTCCTGATGTCCTCCACGTCATCTACCCGGTGGAGCTGGACGCTCTTGACGGCGGTTTTCTCCGGCCGGGTTTCGTCCACGTCCCAGAACTTGCCTTTGCCTCTGCTGGCAGGCTGACTGACATCACGTGACACCGTGAATTCCATTTCGCCAAAGCCATGGAATTGATCCTGCGGTTTGGCAATGGCGCTCTCGGGATACCAGCCCTGCCAGTGGTAGAGAATCTTCTGCTCATCCCTGTCAACGCGGGCGACCAGGCTTTTCCAGTTCGCCATCAACGTGCCTTTTTCATCATAGGAGATGCCTCGCATCTGAACGGTGCCGTAGATTTCATCGGCATCGATCTCAAGGAAGCTGAGCCAATGCTGGCCGTTGATGGTGATGCGCTCCCACCATGCACCTTTGACTCGGTCGACGAAGGCACGATTGGCTGCCTGTGCGGCGCGAACCTCCGGGCTGAGCTTGTGGCGGCTGCCCAGCGTCATGATGCGTTCGGCGACCAGCCCGCATTTGGCGCCGAGTGCAGCCTCAAGGTCGCCGTCCGCGGGGCGCTTGAAGCTCGCCGAATGGATGCCGAGCAGGTCGCTGGGGAGTTTGAGATCGGGCCTGTCCTCCTGCACCAGATAGCAACGCTCGCGCCCGAGAGCGCCCATGAACAGGCCGAGTTCGAAGATGACGTTGTCGCGCGGCGAGAGCTTTTCCTTCTTGCGGCTGGTCGTTACATCGTCAGGCGTCAGCACCAGAATGGCGAAATCAGCCTCGTCGGCAATTTTTTCCAGCGACTCGATGTAGGTCGCGCTGAGTTCGAAGGCGAGGGTCCATGGTTCGATGTCGGCAGTTTGACCAAGCTCGCCTTGCAACAGCAGGCGCACCGCATTGACCACCTCCAGCCCCTCCGATGAAGAGGCAATGAATACTTTTGATCGCACAGGCATGCGCTACTCCATCGTCAAAAAACGCCAAATCGGGCAAGCCGGGCCTCATTAAACTAGCATATCGGTCCCCGGCTGGATAGCGCACCGGGTGGCCAAGCGCGGCGACATTGCGCATACTGGCTGCCTGAAGAACGCGAGGAGACTGCCTTGGAAATCGACATGCCGCCGCTCGAAGTCGAAACCGCCGCCAACCCGGAGTACGCGGTGATCTGGCTACACGGACTGGGCGCCGACGGCTCGGATTTCGTGCCGGTTGTCCCCGAACTCGGTTTGGCCGCGTCGCCTGCCGTACGTTTCGTCTTCCCCCACGCACCCTACATCGCGGTGACCTGTAATGGCGGCTACGTCATGCGCGCCTGGTACGACATCATTTCGCTCGACAGCACCAGCCGGCGCATCGACGAGGCGGGGATCCTCACTTCCCGCGAAGCCTTGCGGCGCCTGATTGATCGTGAAAAAAGCCGGGGAATTCCGGTTGACCGTATCTTCCTCGCCGGTTTCTCGCAGGGCGGGGCGGTGGCCTACACGACGGCGCTGACTCATCCGGAAAAGCTGGCCGGGATCATTGCCTTGTCGACCTACATTCCATCACCAGCGCTGCTTGCCGAAGACTTGGCCGGCGCCAACCGCAATATCCCGATCTTCGCCGCCCACGGCACGGCCGACGATGTCGTTTCGCCAACGCTTGGCCTGGCCGCCCGGGATTTGCTGATTGAGCGCGGCTATACAATCGACTGGCACGAATACCCGATGCCGCATTCGGTCTGTCTGGAAGAAGTCTGGGCCATCGGCCAGTGGCTCGCCGAGCGGATGCGGCAGCTGGCCTAAGCCAGCGCGCGCTGCTTACTGGCTTTTGCTGCTCTTGGGTTTTTCGGTGTCGGTGATCGAGTGTGCTTCTTCATCCGCCGCATGGAGCAGCCAGATCAGGTCGCTGCCCTGCACCGGCATCGGGACCATCTGGTTCCAGCTCCAGCGAAACACCGGGCCGTAGGGCACGTATCGGGCCAGCACGTCGCCTTGTTCGGTGACGCCAAAGAACGGTAGCGGCGAGGTGATGAGGCTTTTCAGTTGGTCGTTGGTCATGATGGGCTTCCTTTCGGAGAACGGATTTTCTGCAGTGTGGCTGCTGACCTGATTCTAAGCTCATGGCATCCAGAATTTCGAACTCTCGGTCACGGCGACCTTCGGGTCGGCGACATCGGCCACGCTGAAGGAGATCGGTGCCGCGCCCGAAGGCGTGGTCCCCGGCTCGGCGCTGACAATCGCAGTCTGGGTGCCGATCTCGCCGCCCGGAACGGTGATTTCGCTGTCGCTGGCCAGTCGCGCGCCATCGAAACCGGCGATGCTGATCCGGAATTTCCGCGTCTGGTCGCCCGTATTCATGATTTGCAGGCGATACGAGTTTTCGATTGAGCCATCATCGGCTTCGCGTGACAGCACGTTGCGGTCTTTCAGCACATTGACCTTGAGCGGGATGCGCGTGGCCAGCGACCAGGCCATGGCCGTGGTCAGGGCGACGAGGATCGCCGTGTAGATGATGACCCGCGGCCGGGCGGCGCGGCGAATGATTTCCGTCGTCGTGAAGCGCATGGTCACGGCGTTTTCTGTCGAATAACGGATCAGGCCGCGCGGGTAGTCCATCTTGTCCATCACCTGATCGCAGGCGTCGATGCAGGCAGCGCAGCCAATGCACTCGTTCTGCAGGCCGTTGCGAATGTCGATGCCGGTCGGGCAGACCTGGACGCAGATGCCGCAATCGACGCAGTCACCGAGTCCCAAGGCCTTCGGATCGGCTCCCTTGGCACGGGGGCCGCGCGCATCGCCGCGTGCCGTGTCGTAGGCGATGATCAGCGTGTCGGGGTCGAACATGACGAACTGGAAACGGGCGTAGGGGCAGATCTGCCGGCACATCTGATCGCGCAGGAAACCGGCATTGCCATAGGTGGCGAAGGCGTAGAAGACTACCCAGAAGGCTGACCAGGCGCCGGGCGACAGCGTGATCAGGTCATTGACCAGATCACGGATCGGCATGAAATAGCCGACGAAAGTGATCCCGGTCCACAGCGAAAAGAGCAGCCAGGTCGCGTGCTTGGCGCTCTTGAGCGCAAGTTTGCGCATCGACCACGGCGCGGCATCGAGCTTGATGCGTTGTGGGCGCTCGCCTTCGATCATTTTCTCGAACCACAGGAAAATCTCGGTATAGACCGTCTGCGGGCAGGTATAGCCGCACCACAAGCGCCCGGCCACGGCGGTGAACAGGAAGAGCGTGAAGGCGCCGAGAATCATCAGCAGGACAAGATAGATCGTGTCCTGCGGCCAGAGAACGAGGTCGAAGAAATAGAACTTGCGGGTGTCGATGTCGAACAGGACAGCCTGCCGGCCATGCCAGGGCAGCCAGCACAGGCCGTAGAAAACGATCTGGGTCAGCCAGACGAAAATCCAGCGCCAGCGGGTATAGGGGCCGCTGATCGAACGCGGGTAAACCTTGGCATCCGGATCAACGACAGGCTTAATTTCAATGATTTTGCGGGGGGAGGGCTTGGCCATTATTTTCCGGGCACAACCATGCGAACGGATTGCGCCGCGTGTTGGCATAAGATATAAATAAAATGAATCTTGATGCTACCAATCAAACCTCTCATAAGCAATATTTTGGATGTATCTTATAAACAGCCATGCGCCTGAGCACTTTTTCCGATTACAGCCTGCGCGTCCTCATGTATCTCGGCGTGCAGGACGACCGGCTGGTCACCATCGCCGAGATCGCCGCTGTCCACGACATCTCTAAAGCGCACCTCATGAAAGTGGTGCATCAACTGGGCCTCAATGGCCATATCGAGACCGTGCGTGGCAAGGGGGGCGGCATCCGGTTGGCTCGACCGCCGCGGGAGATTGTCGTTGGCGCCGTGATCCGTCAGTCGGAAAGCGATTTCGCAATGGCTGAGTGCTTTGCGGGTCAATCTTCATGCCGGATTCACGGTGGCTGTGGTTTGCCGGGCATTCTCAACGAGGCACTGAGTGCGATGTTTCTTGTGCTTGATGGTTATACGTTGGCGGATTTGTTGCGGGGGCCGGTTTGGTTGGTGCCAGGGTTTACGGAGTCGGCTGTTGCCGGGGATTGAGTTCGCTCATTTTGCGATTTCCAGTTTAATTGGCACGGGGTTCCGCCTTGTTGGCGGGCGTACTTTCTTTTGCTTCGCCAAAAGAAAGTAGCCAAAGGCTATTGCTAGCGCAGCTAAAAGGTGACCCCGGGGGCTGCGCCGGCTTTGCCGGTTCCTTGCGCTACTCGGAATGCCGGGCGGCTGGCTAAACTCGCCTCCGGCTCAAACAACGCCAGCCGACTACCCCCGGCCTTCCTGCGTTGCTCAGCGCCTTCCACGGGGACCCCAAAGGCGTCCGGACTCGCCATTTCGTCGCAAAAAGTCGGTTTCCACGGTCAACCGGAAAAAACGGCCAAAAATGAAATTTTCCGGACGCCCTTAATCGCCCGGCACCCGTCACTCCCGCGCAAGCGGGAGTCCAGGATGCTGGATTCCCGCCTGCGCGGGAATGACGGCACCGCTGCGTAGCCACGGATCGTTTTACCGGGCCCCTTGGAAGGTGCCGAGCAACGCAGGAAGGCCGGGGGCCTTCGGCGAGGACTGTTTGAGGGGCGCAGCCCCGAGTTCCGCAGCCGCCCGGCTTTCCGAGTAGCGCAGGGAACCGGCGCAGCCGGCACCGACCCAGGGTCGCCTTCTTCTTTGGCTACTTTCTTCTTGGCGAAGCAAGAAGAAAGTACGCCCGCGCCTCAAGCGCGGAAAACACCGCTGACGAAGGGAGGCCAATGCATCAAGGGCGGAACCCCAAGCTAATTAAAGCCGCCCCAGCAGCAGCATCCGGATATCCGCTTCAAAAAAATGGCCGGACAAAGCCGGCCATCATCCTCAGCACCCGATCAATGTCGGCTCTGGATTTCCTCGATGTAACCAAGCATCCCGGTCTGGATGTTGCCCGCATTTCCTTCATCGGTGTCGATATGCATGGCCAGGCGGAAGGCCGGATTGACCCGGACGACGACGTCGCCGAAGATCAACTGGCGTTCGCCTTCGATGCGGACGCGGACGACGTAGTTGTCGCGGACATGGAAGCGCATGGCGTCTTCCGGCGTCATGTGGATGTGGCGCTGGGCGCAGATGACACCGCGTTCGATGGTTGTGCTGCCGTAAGGGCCTTCCAGTGTCACGCCCGGCGTGCCGGCAAGGTCGCCGGACTGGCGGATGGGCGGCTGGACGCCGAGCTTGAATTGCTCGGTCATGGCGATCTCGACCTGGGTTTCCTTGCGTGTCGGGCCGAGGACGCGGACCTTGGCGATCCGCCCCTTGGGGCCGACGAGATGGACTTGTTCTTCGCAGGCAAACTGGCCGGGCTGCGACAGTTCATGCATCGGCGTCAGTTGATGGCCGGGGCCAAACAGTTTCTCGACATCGGCCTGCGAGAGGTGGGCGTGGTGGGCCGAGATTTCGACCGGGATCGGTGCTTCTTCGGGCTTGGCAGCCAGCAGTAGCGCGTTGCGCTCGATGGAGCGCAGGGTTTCCCAGGCGACCAGACGCTCGTCGTCATTGGCGACGACGAGTATGGTGACCGGCGAGTCGTCGGCCGAGATGATGGCGAAATTGTCGACGCTGCCCAGATTGCGGTTCTTTTCCTCGTCGAGCTTGATGCCCATGAATTCAAGTCCCTGGCAAGCCAGGCTGCGCACCGTGGCGCTCGTTTCGCCGACATCGCCGGTGAAGGCCAGAACGTCGATACCGCCCATCGCCGCAACGTAGGCGCCGATGTTCTTGCGTACCTGGTAGCAGTACGCCTTGTGGGCGAGCAGGGCGCGGTGGTGGCCGTCGGCAGCAGCAGCCTCGATCTCGTGGATGTCGCTGGAAATGCCGGAAAGGCCCTTGAGACCGCTTTCGCTGTTGATCAGCGTTGATAGCTGCTCGGGCGACATGTGGTGTTTTTCCATCAGGTGAATCATCACCGCCGGGTCGATGCTGCCCGAACGGCTCGGCATGATCAGGCCGTCCGAGGGCGTCATGCCCATGGTCGTGTCGATCGAACGGCCGTGGTCGATGGCGCACAGCGAGGCGCCGATGCCGAGGTGGCAGGAGACGATTTCCAGCTCGCCAAGCGGGCGTTTGAGAACTTCGGCCGACTTCAGCGAAACGTAGCGGTGCGAGGTGCCATGGAAGCCATAGCGGCGGATGCCGTGCTGCTTGTAAAGGTCGTAGGGCAGGCCGTAGAGGTAGGCGTAGGGCGCCAGCGTCTGGTGGAAAGCGGTGTCGAAAACGGCAACCTGCGGCACGTTCGGGAACAGCTTGAGGGCGACGCGGATGCCGGCGACATTGACCGGATTATGCAGCGGTGCGAAAACCGAAAGTTCCTCGATGTCGGCGATCACGGCCGGCGTGATGACCACAGAGCTGGAGAACTTGTTGCCGCCATGGACGACGCGATGGCCGATGGCACTGACCTCTTCCGGGTGGAAGGTGAAGGCATCGCCGAGCAGGGCTGTCGCTTCCTGGATGACCTTGAACAGGTCGGAAAGCTTGAACGGGGCGTGGTCGATGGCCCTTTGCTGGGTGCCGACCTTGACGGTGATCCGGGTGACCTGCTGGTCGGCGTGGTCGATGATGCCGTGCACATCGGCGCCGCTCTCTTCGGTGTTGTAGATGCCGAAATGAATCTGGCTGATGCCGACGTTAAGGACGACGACCTTGCCCGGCTCGTTTGTCTGCAGCGACAGCGCATACGGGTCGCGCGAGCGGACGATGGCATTGGCCTGGGCGGTGACCAGATCGACCGACATGGCGCGGGTGCGCTCGGCGAGCAGGCGCGACAGGTAGCCGACAGCCTTCGGATTGGTCAGGATGTGCGTGTTGAAGACGTCCTGCGGAATCATCAGCACGAAGCAGCGGTTTCCGGCGATGACGTCGGCAACGATGCGGTCGCCGGTGAGCAGCGACATGACGCCGAAGACGTCACCGACGCCAAGCTGGGTGATGACGGCGCGGGTACCGGTGTTGTCGGTCATCGAGATCTCGGCGTGGCCGCTGATCATGACGCCGATGAAACGGCCTTCGTCGCCGGTTTCGAGGATGGCTTCGTTGCCTTCATAAGTCGCCAGACGGGACTTGATGACGATTTCCTCGACCTTGTCGGCCGGGAAGTTTTCGAACAGGCGGACCTGCTCGAGGAAGAAGCGTTTCAGATCGATTTCGCTCATGCTGTTTTTCCTTGCCTTGAAGGCATTATCTTATGCCTGCAAGACTACCATTTTGTTGCGCTGCAGCAAAGATTTTGCTGTGGTCAGGCGTCGCGGATTCTGGTGAATTGCAACATGTTGCGCGCTCAACAGTCCGCCCCTTGCCAATCATCATCGCGGCAGCATTTTTTCAGCTGGCAGGGCGATTCATCGCTAAGATTGAGCTATTCGAAAAAAGCCAAAAGGATGCATCTCAATGTCCTCCGTCAGGTTTCAGCTTCGACTTGGTGAACAGCCTGCAACCTTGTCGGTCGGTGATGGCGTTTTCGCATTGCTTGGCTTTTCTTCAGAAGAGTTTACCAGTGGAAAAATCGCCTTGAGAGAGCGGTTTCACGCCGATGATGCAGACATCGCGGAACTGGTTTTCAGCCAGATTGTGCCGGTTGGCGAGCAGACCTTCAATGCGCGAGTCCGCCATGCGGCGGGTGGCGTAATCTGCGTTCGCGGGCGGCTCGGCAAGGCCTTTGCGGAGTCGGGGCAGTTGCAGGCTGAACTTGATCTTGAAGATGCCCGCACGCTGTTTGACGGGCAGCGAAATGAGCCGATGATGGCCAATTTCGTGGCCATGATGGAGAACACGGATGACTTCATCTACTTCAAGGATAGAAACCATGTCTTTACCGGTGCCAGCGAGACGCTGGTATCGATAACGCATTCAACCGGACACTGGACTGATCTGCTGGGCAAGACCGACTACGACGTCTTCCCGGAGGCCTACGCCGATATCTATTACCGGCTGGAGAAGCAGGTATTCTCGGGGGCCGAAGTCGCCCGTGAGGTGCAGGCCTATGTGAGCAATCAGGGGGACATGGGCTGGGTCGACAACCGCAAGTATCCGCTACGCAACGCGCAGGGCGAGATTGTCGGGTTGTTCGGCGTGGCCCGCGATGTGACCGATAAAATCATCGCCGAGCAGGCGCTGCAGCGCCAACGCGAGAGCCTGCAGCTGATCCTCGACTATGCGCCGATCGGTATCTGGCTTCAGAACGGCAAAGGCCGGATGAGCTTCGTCAACCGGGCATTCTGTCAGGCCACCGGTATTTCCGAAGCGGCTTTCCTTGCCGTTGACCACTATGGCGAGCTGATTCCCGAGGCGTTTCGTCAGCAATGCCTGACCTCCGACGTCAAGGCGCTGGCCAATCCGGGTGTCAGCGTGACGCATCAGCGGCTTCCTTTTGTCGATGGCAAGATCCATGACTTGCGCGTGATCAAGGCCGTCAAGCGGGATGAATCGGGGGCGCCCGTGGCGCTGGTCGGACTCAGCCTCGACATTACCGACGAGTTGCACCAGGAAGAGCTGTTGCGTCGGGAAAGGGATTACAGCCAGAACGTGCTTGATACGGTCGAGACACTGATCGTTGCCCTGGATCTCGACGGGCGGGTCATGTCGATCAACCGGAAAGCCGGCGAGGTGCTTGGCTATCTGTCGCAGGAGCTGGTTGGCCTGGACTGGTTTGAAACCTGTCTGATGCCCAGCGCTAATCCGGAACGCCGGCGGGCCGCGATCTACGATGCAGTGGTATTGGCCGAAAGCCGAACCGATTATTTTGAGTACCCCGTCAGGACCCGCAGTGGCGATGTCCGCCTGATCGGCTGGCATGCCTGTCCGATCCGCGATGAGCACGGCCGGATCATCGGCGGTCTCGGCGCCGGCGACGACATTACCGAGCGGCGAAGCGCCGAAGCCGGGGCTGAGATGGCTCTCAGGCTTTCGCAGCAGCGCTTTGCCACAGCTTTCAATGCCAGTCCGATCGCCGCCTCGATCGCCACTGCTGCCGAAGGGCGTTTCATTGAAGTGAATCGCAATTACGAACGGGATTTTGGCTGGGCGCCGGCCGATCTGATCGGCCGCACCACAATCGAAATCGGGCTTTGGCCTGATGAGGCAAGCCGAACGGCTTGGGCTGACGTGCTCCGGCGTGACGGCCGCGTGGTCGACTGGGAAACGAACTGGCTGCACAAGGGGGGTGAGCGCAGGCAGGTCAGTATTTCAGCCGAGATTACGGATCTGAATGGCGAGGCTTGCATTCTCGGCTTTGTTACCGATGTGACCGAACGACGCCAGGCCGAGCGCATCCTGCGCAATCACCATGCCGAGCTGGAAATCGAGGTTCGCGAACGGACGGCAGAGCTGGCCGAGGCGAAGGATGCGGCGGAAAAGGCCAGTCTTGCCAAGAGTGCCTTTCTGGCCAACATGTCGCATGAAATCCGGACGCCGCTCAATGCGATTTCCGGCATGGCGCATCTGATCAGGCGGAACGGCCTGACTGACGAACAGTCACAGCGTCTGAGCAAGCTGGAGATGGCGAGCGAGCATCTGCTGAGCACCATCAATGCCGTTTTGGAGCTTTCCAAGATCGAGGCTGGCAAGTTCGCGCTCGAGGAGCGGGAGCTTGATGTCGACGCTTTGCTCGCCGGGATCATGGCGATTTTCCGCGAACGGGCTGGCGAAAAGGGCTTGTCGCTCGTTCTTGATGCCCGGTTGCCCGATTGTCTGTTGCTTGGCGACGCTACCCGGCTCAGCCAGGCCCTGATGAACTATGTCGGCAACGCCATCAAATTTACCGACTCCGGTCGGGTAAGCCTGTGCGCCCGGTCTGTTGCAGAAGACGATGAAGCGGTCGTTCTCCGTTTCGAGGTGGCCGATAGCGGGATAGGCATTCCGCAGGAAGCCCTTGGCCGATTGTTTTCGGCTTTTGAGCAGGCCGACAATTCGACCACCCGTCGCTATGGTGGTACCGGCCTTGGGCTGGCCATCACGCAGAAACTGGCGCAGATGATGGGGGGCGAGGTTGGCGTCGAGAGTTGCGACGGTGTGGGCAGCACCTTCTGGTTTTCGGCGCGCCTCAAAAAGGCCGGGCAGGGGGCCGGGACAGTACAGGCAAGGACGGCCGAGACGGCTGAGGCAACGCTGCGTAGAGAGTATGCCGGGCGCCGAATCCTGCTCGTTGATGATGAGCCGATCAATCAGGAAATCGCCCAGGTGCTGCTCGAGGATGTCGGCCTGCGCGTCGACCTGGCTGCCGATGGTCGTCAGGCGGTCGAGAAAGTCGAGGGCGCGGCTTACGATCTGGTTCTGATGGACATGCAGATGCCGTCCATGGATGGACTTGAGGCAACCCAGTGCATTCGCCGGATAGCGGAGCGGACGACGCTGCCCATTCTGGCCATGACGGCGAATGCCTTTGTTGAAGATCGTGAGCGTTGTCTGGCGGCCGGCATGAACGATTTCATCACCAAGCCGATCAGTCCGGATCACCTGTTTTCGCTGGTCCTGCGTTGGCTGGAAAAGCGCGCGTGAACGGCCGGGGTGGCGCCGTCACCTGGCGCCACTAGTCGCCATTTCATTTTTGGCCGTTTTTTCCGGTTGACCGTGGCAGGCCGCAGTTGGCGGCAGTGCCACGGTTTCCCGGCCGCTCTACGTCAGGCGCCAGCCTTGCACTTGCCTTCGGCGGCCGGGCGATCGGCAATCAATGGGCGCAGGGCCGGTTCCATCTCCTTCATGATCTGCACCGGCAGGGCCGAGGTGAAGTCGTAGCCGGCGGCCTTCGCGCCGGGAACGAAGGCGGTGACGACGCCGTAGAAACGGTCGCCGATGTAGAAGGCGAAGGTGGCGGCGCGGTTCATGACCTTGGCGCTGCGCACACCACCATCGGCGCCGATGACCTTGGAACGGTGGTCGCCGGTGCCGGTCTTGCCGCCCATGACGAGTGGTTCTTCTTCGTGGTCGCGGTAGGTGTCCTTGATGCGCCGGGCCGTGCCGCTGTTGACGACGCGGAGCAGGGCGCGCCGGGTAACCTGGGCGACCTCGACCGGCATGACGCGTTGGCCGGCTTCGTTCTGCTGCTGCAAGCGGGTCTCGAACGGCGTATTGGTGGCAAAGCGGAGTTCGTCGATGCGTACCGTCGGCCGGCGGATGCCGTCATTGACGACGATGCCCATCAATTCGGCCAGAGCGGCCGGGCGGTCGGCCGAACTGCCGATCGAGGTGGCCAGCGAGGGCACCAGATGCTCGAAGGGGTAACCGAGGCGGCGCCACTCTTCGGCAATGCGCTCGAAGGCGGCGACTTCGACGACGATGTCGATGCGCACCTGCTGGGCATGCTTGAAGCGCGGCGCGAACAGCCATTTCGAGGCGTCGCGGCGGGCTTCGACGCTGGCCGGGACGATGTCCTTGAGCGTCGCTTTCGGATCGCTCTGCAGGTGGCGGACCAGCCACAGTTCAAGCGGATGGACGCGGGCCAGGTAGCCCTGGTCGGCCAGGTTGTACTGGCGCGTGGCGTGCATGTCGAACAGGCGGCGCAGGCCGGCGTCGGTGCCGGCCCGGTCGCCGAGCTGCTTGCGCATGAAGGCGGCAAAGCTGTCGAAATCGCTCTTTGGCAGCACGCTCAGGTAGGCGGCGGCTTGCGGGACGGGCCGCGACGGCACGGAGTCGCTGAGCACTTCGAGGCGATCGGCCGGGGCGACGTCGCGGTACTTGTGCCAGTACGTGCGCAGGAAGCCGAGGCCTTCGCGCTCGGCGAAGCGGTTGAGGAAGGCCTGGCGGGTCTCGTCGTCATCCTTGTCGCGCAGGCCGCGGGCCGGGGCATCGACGGCCTCGTAGGCGTGGTAATGGACGACGTCGTGCATGATGCGTACGAAGGACAGATTGACCGACTGTTCGAGCGCTTCGGCGACGCTCGGCACCTTGCTGTCGTCTTCATGCTTGAAATTGCCGAAGCGATGGATGCCGCCGCCGGTGAAGAAGGTGGCGCCGGGATCGGCCGAATAACGGCGTTCCATGGCCGCTTCGAGCAGTGCTTCTAGGGTCGTTTCCGGCTTGGCGCGCAGGATGTCGATGGCCCAGTTGCTCAGGCGGTCGGCCGGATGCTGCTTGAGCTTGGCCAGTTCTTCCGGTGGCGTCTGGCTGTAGCGCTTGTGCAGATCGGCGACAACCAGCAGGTAGGAAACCAGGGTCCGGAACTTGGCGCTGGAGCCGAGATCGAGCTTGGTGCCGGCGTTGATGTCGAGCGGCTGGTCGAGGTTGTCGGCCTGGATGCGCAGGACGTTGGCGGTCGGCGTGCGCTCGTAGAGCGTCAGGCTGTAATTGACCTGTTTCGGGTCCCCCTTGGCCAGCAGCCGACCTTCCTTGAGGCCGGCGCAGGCCAGGAAGGTCGGGTCGGCCAGCCGGTTGAGGACGCGCGTCACCGCTTGCTGGCTGGGGCCGTCGAGGGTGCTGTGCACGGTCAGGTCGTAGCGGTCGAGGGCGTAGAGGTTCTCGACGTTGAGCAGATCGCCCAGCGTGCCGCGGATTTCATTGACCGCCTTGCGCTCGACGAAGGACACCTCTTCGGCCGGCCGGGCCTGGCGGGCCGGGCTGATCTGCACGAGCAGGGCGGCTTCGCGCAGGTCGGTGGGGATCAACTGGTCGTCGGCAAGCAGGCGGATGTAGCTGTCGGTGAGCGTGTTGAGGCGCCCCGTGGTGTCGCCGAGCAGGCCGGACGGGCGGCGCTGGGCGACAAAGAGCGAGAGCGCCTGCTTGAAGGCCTTGGCGCGTTGCCTCAGATCGGCCTTGGGGTCGGCCAGCAGTTGGTTGATCTGGCCAAAATCCTGGCCGTACCACGCCCACAGACCGTCGCCCAGGCCATTGACCTCGCCGTAGCCGGGGATGCCGCCGAGCGGCACGGAATTGACGAAATCGAGCACGATCCGGCGGCGGGCCGGCAGATTTTCTTCGCCGTCCTGGTAGGCGCGCAGGGCGGCCGACATCATCTGGTGATACTTGTCCTTGCTGTCATGCGTGCGGCCGCCGGGCGAATGGCGGAATTTCTCGATCTGCGTGGCCAGCGTGCTGCCGCCGGCCCGGCCGCCACCGAGACCAACCTGGCGGGCTGCCTGGCCGGCCGCAACGCGGGTCAGCCGGCCCCAGTCGACGGCCGGATTGTGTTTTGGCGAATTGGCGTCGAGCAGATCGCGGTTCTCGATGAACAACAACGCCTCGACGAGCACCGGTGGGATGGCCTCGAAGCTGGCGTACTGGACGCGCGGGTACTGGCTGTCGTAGAGCGGTTGGTCGTTGCGGTCAAGGATGGTCAGACCGGCCCGCGATTTCTCGCGGTAAATCGGGAAGTGACCGCGTCCGACGATGGCGCGAAAGCCCTCCGATTGGCGGGCCTGGGCGGCAATGGTGAAACCGGCATTGGACAGGCGCGGCAGAAAGGTGTTGAGCTGGGCATAGCCCAGGCGCTGCTCGTAGGGGCCGCTGCTGGGCAGCCAGATGTCCTTGTCAGCGCCGGGTTCAACGGTCCATGTTGACGTTCTGGCCCGTTCGGCGAAGTGGCTGGCCTGGAGGAAGGACTCCTCAAGCTCCACCCAGGCTATGCCGGCGAGGGCGGTGCCGGCAATGATGAGTCCAAGTATGAGATGAAATTTCCGGCGCTGTGGCCGGGGTTGAAGCAGGTAACTTTGTTGCGGATCGATGCGGGACATGAGTCTGGGGGCTGGAGCTTTATGAATCTGTCAGGCCGAAATTCGGCCCGACGCGGTGCTTTGGTCGTTGTAGATACGGTGCAATCGTAACCCGTTTGAGTGGTCGCGCAATAAGTGTCTCAGGGTAAATCCTTGGTTATTTTAAAATGCCTTGTGCATTCTTGTCGTCGGGGGCTGGACGCTCTCCGCTTCGGCGCGTCGCTCTTGCTCGTAAAGGCCTTGAAACAGAGGCTGGGGCATTTCAATTTTGGTCGTTTTTTCCAGTTGACCGTGGCAATCAAGTCTTTTTGCCGAAAACTGGCGCTCCGCGCGGCATCACCCTTGCGCAGCAGGCCGGTGGCTTCCCGGCGCATGCTCGAAACTGGATTCCGTGCCCGGAGAGCACGGCCGTTTATTTTATAAATCGGCGTTTAAGCGCATTATATTACGCGTAAATCGATTTTTTGCAGTTTGAGCGTAATATAGTGCGCGTAACGGATTTTATGTTATGTGATAAAGTGCGTCAAAAAATGCGCGTAGTATCGTATTTTATTTATTGTGCGCCTAATCATGCGCGTTACAGAGAATTGACATGCAGACCAGCCACACGCTAGCCGAACTCGAAGCGATCCTGGGTGAACAGGTTAAAAAGCTCCGGTTGAGCCAAAATATCGACCAGACTTTGCTGGCCGAACGGGCCGGGATCAGTCGCCGGGCGCTGCAGAATCTCGAGGCGGGGACGGGCTCCAGTACCGCCAGCCTGCTCTCCGTGGTGCGGGCGCTGGGTAGGGAAGACTGGCTGACGCTCCTCGCGCCGACCACCACCATCAATCCGCTCAACATGGTTCGCGCCCGTCGTGAACGGCTGCGGGCAACCTCAGTCCGCGCCAAATCGTCCCCGGCAAAATAAGACGAAGACACCATGGCCACTTCTCCCAAGTCCCGTCGTACCCGTGCCGCGCCGTATAAACACGTCGACCGTGTCGAAGTCCATCTCTGGGGCCAACTCATGGGCGCCGTCGCCCTCGACCCGGCCTATGGCTTCTACGCCTTTGCTTATGCGCCGAGCTTCATCGCCAAAGGCATCCAACCCTCGCCCCTGCGCATGCCGCTGCGCGAAGAGCCCTACATCTTTACCGATTTGCCGCGCGAAACGTACAAGGCGCTGCCGGCGCTACTCAGCGACGCCCTGCCGGACGATTTTGGCAACGCCCTGATCAACAAATACATGGCTGACCGCGGTATCCCGGCCAATCAGGTTTCAGAAATCGACCGGCTGGCCTACATGGGCAACCGCGCCATGGGCGCCATGGTGTTCAAGCCGGGGCGCGGGCCCATCCGCCAGAAGCCGACGCCCATCGAACTGAGCGATCTGGTCAGCGAAGCGCGCAAGGCCGTCGCCGGGACGATTGAAGACGACGAACAGACCGATGCCGCCCTGCGCAGCATCATCGACGTCGGCACCTCGGCTGGCGGCGCGCGCGCCAAGGCCGTCATCGCCTGGAACCGGACGACCAACGAGGTGCGTTCCGGTCAGTTCGAAGCCGGCGAAGGCTTCGAACACTGGCTGCTCAAGTTCGACGGCATCGGCAAAGACCTCGAACTCGGCGCCTCGGGCGGTTACGGCCGTATCGAGCAGGCCTATTACCTGATGGCCAGGGCGGCCGGCATCGAGATGATGGAATGCCGGCTGCTCGAAGAAAACGGCCGGGCGCACTTCATGACGCGCCGTTTCGACCGCGAAGACGGCGCCGTCCGCCACCACATGCAAACCCTGTGCGCCATGGACCACCTGGACTACAAGAAAAAAGGCACCAACGCCTACTCGCAGCTCTTTCTGGTCATGGACAAACTCGGGCTGCCCTACGAGCAGAAGGAAGAAGCCTTCCGGCGCATGGCCTTCAACGTCATGGCGCGCAACTGCGACGACCACACCAAGAACATCTCGTTCCGGCTAAAAGCCAATGAAACCTGGGCCCTGTCCCCGGCCTACGACATCACCTTCGCCCACAACCCGGCAGGCGAATGGACCAACCAGCACCTTATGTCGGTCAACGGAAAGTTCAAGAACTTCAGCGAAGATGATCTGTTGGCCGAGGCCGATCGTTTCAAGATCGGCACCGCTCCCCGGGTGATAAGGAAGGTCAGGGAGGCAATCAAAAGTTGGCCCGACTTTGCGCGGGCAACCGGGGTGCCTGCTGCGGAAATTGGGAACATTGGAGGGCAGCATTTGCTGCTGGCTTAGGCTTGGTTCGAGCCCAGCCGACAACAGGATCAGATCGCCAACCACCATGGGACGAGGTTCCGTTCCTTTTTATAGTACTTTCCATCGTAACGCAGGGTGTGCCGCTCGATCCGGTTATTAAGGCTGTCGGTAGGGGATTCCATGGCATTGACCTCTATTTTTGCGGTGATTTCCAGGTCTTGGAAGCCATTTGTGCTTGATTGGGCCATGCCGACTGTCAACGTTGCGTTTTCCCAGAGTGCCGTTGAAGTTGCTGCAGGGCAGCCCCGGTGCCATTTCTGTTGATACAGGTTGAGATTTGCGACGGGGCGCAAATTATTCCCTTCGGGTACAAAAAGCGTCAGTTCATTTCCCCAGTACGCCTCGCCGCAATTTGCACCGTGGGCTGCGCTATTGAACCTTATGCCGAACGCCCTCACGTTCTCGGCAAGCTGATACCTTGCCGTATCAAGCTTTAGACTGTACTCGCCAACTTCCGTAAGGGCATCCTCGTAGTAGGCATCCTGAAAGCTGCTGACGACACGCTTTGTCTTTTTGTCTATGACCGCGACGAGCAGCTTTTTTTCGCTTTCAATTCCCTCATCGTAGGCAAAGACAGCCAGAAGCAAATTGGTCTTGTAGGGCCATGTTTTGCAGGCTGAGGAGATGACCTTGTCTGGTGCCAACGGGGTGATCTTCATGCTTTTGTTCACGGCGGCATAAGCATCGGGGCCACATTGATCTTCATCGCCCTGCGCGTAAGCACTACCCGATAGAACGCAAAAGAACATCAGGGCGGCTAGATTGTTCTCTCTCAATTCCGTAACTCCTTTTGTTTAAGCATTGGTCGGGGCAGCTTTGGATTCGTTTCGAGCCCGAAGGCGCATTCCATTTTCGCCCATTTTTTCCGGTTGACCGTTGAAATCATGCTTATGGCGTAAATCCTGTGTCCGTCCGACACTTTTACGTCAGCCAAAAAAAAACCCCAGCTCGAAGCCGGGTTTTGATGATCTTGAACTGCGTCAGCCCTTGACGTGCAGCCCGCATTCCTTCGTTTCCGGGTTTTCCCACCACCATCTACCAGCGCGGACGTCCTCTCCCGGCGAGATGGCGCGGGTGCAGGGGGCGCAGCCGATGCTGGGGTAGAACTTGTCGTGCAGGGCATTGTAGGGCACGGCGTGTTGCTTGATGTAGGTCCAGACTTCCTTTTCGGTCCAGTCCGACAGCGGATTGAATTTTTCCAGGCCATTGCCTTCGTCGTATTCGCGGAAGGGCAGGCCGGTGCGCGTGGCGGCTTGCTGGGCGCGCAGGCCGGTGATCCAGGCGCGTTTGCCGGCCAGGGCGCGTTTTAGCGGTTCGACCTTGCGGGCGTGGCAGCAGGCCTTGCGCAGCGTGACGGAGTCGTAGAAGCCATTGATGCCGTGGTTGCGGACAAAGGCTTCGACTTCTTCGGCTTGCGGGAAGTAGATTTTGAGCTTGAGGCCGTAATGTTTGCGCAGGGCGTCCATCAGGTCGTAGGTTTCGAGCGGCAGGCGGCCGGTGTCGAGGCTGAAGATTTCGATCGGCAGCTTGGCCTTGACGATGAGGTCGGTCAGCACCATGTCTTCGGCGCCCAGGCTGTTGGCGAAGGCGGCGGTCGACCAGTTGGCGGCGATGTCGGCCAGCAAGGCTTGTACGGCCTTGGTCTTGGTGGCGACGCTGGCGGTCAGTTCGGGCGTGATGTTGAGCAGGCTGGGGGACATGGCTGTTCCTAGGCGCGGCGGCGGAAATGGGGTTGCGGCTGGGTGGTCGAGGCCTGGTAAGCGTCGCTGAAGGTGCTGAAGCCGGCTTCGATGGCGACCACGACGTTCTTGCCGTCCTTCAGTGCATAGCTGTCGAAGCCGACGCGCTGCATGTAGAACAGCTGGTCGTGCAGCACGTCGCCGACGGCGCGCAATTCGCCTTGATACTTGTAGCGCTGGCGCAGCAGGCTGGCTGTCGAGTAGCCGCGGCCATCGACGAATTTCGGGAAATTGACGGCGATGACGATGAAGTAGTCGAGATCGGCTGCGATGTCTTCGACCCGCTCATCCGGCTGGATGAGCAGGCCGATGCGCTTGTGGCAGGAGATGATTTCGGCCTTGCGCGCCAGCCAGACAGCGACCGGGAAGATGACGTCGCCGGCCGGCAGGGCGACCGTTTCCGGCGTTTCGCCTTCAGCGATTTCGAGCGTTGTCCAGGTGTCGACCGCAGCAGTGCCTTGTTTGATCAGTTGCGCCATTATGCGGCCTCCTTTTGTGCTGCCTTGGCCTTGCCGTGGGCGCGGCCTTCGTAAACGCGGTTCTTGAACGGGTCGATGCCGATGCGATCGAAGGTGTCGAGGAAACGCTCGTCGGGATGACGGCTTTCGATGTAAACCTTGATGATCTTGTCGACGACATCCGGCATTTCATCAGCCGCGAACGACGGGCCGATCACCTTGCCGAGCTTCGCATCGTTGCCCTGACGGCCACCCAGCGTGACCTGATAGAACTCGGAATCGTTCTTGTCGACGCCGAGCACGCCGATATGGCCGACGTGATGGTGGCCGCAGGCGTTCATGCAGCCGGAGATGTTGAGGTCGATCTCGCCGATGTCGAACAGGTAGTCGAGATCGTCGAAGCGGGCCTGGATGGCGGTGGCGATGGGGATCGACTTGGCGTTGGCCAGATCGCAGAAATCGCCGCCCGGGCAGCAGATGATGCCGGTCAGCAGGCCGATGTTCGGTGTCGCCAGGCCGGCCGCTTTGGCCTTTTGCCAGACGGCGTAGAGGTCGGCCAGCTTGACGTCGGCGAGGATGATGTTCTGCTCGTGGCTAATGCGTAGTTCGCCGAAGCTGAACTGGTCGGCCAGGTCGGCGACGACGGCCATCTGCTCGGAAGTGATGTCGCCCGGCGCGATGCCGTGCTTTTTCAGCGACAGCGTGACGGCAGTGTAGCCCGGCACCCTGTGCGGATGCGTGCTACGGTCAACCCAGTTTTTGAACGATTTTTCAAGTGCCAGCTTTTCGTTGAGGCCGGCATCGTCGGCGCTCAGCTTTTCGTAAGCCGGCGCGCTGAAGTGGGCGGCAACCCGATCGAATTCAGCTTGCGTCAGGGTGGCCGGGCCATCCTTGCCGTGCGCCCATTCTTCTTCGACCAACTGGGCGAAGGCTTCGACGCCAAGCGCCTGCACCAAAATCTTGATACGCGCCTTGTAGGCGTTGTCGCGGCGACCTTGACGGTTATAGACGCGGAGGATGGCTTCGCAATAGGTCAGGATGTGCTGCCAGGGCAGGAATTCGCGGACGATCTGGCCGCGGATCGGCGTCCGGCCGAGGCCGCCACCGACGATGACGCGGAAGCCAACTTCGCCGTTCTGCTCCTGCAACTGCAGGCCGATGTCGTGGAACCAGGTCACGGCGCGGTCTTCCTTCGTCCCGGAAATGGCGATCTTGAACTTGCGCGGCAGGAAGGCGAATTCCGGGTGGAAGGTCGTCCATTGACGGAGGATTTCGGCCAGCGGGCGCGGATCGATCACTTCGTCGGCAGCGACGCCGGCGAACTGGTCGGTAGTGATGTTGCGCAGGCAGTTGCCCGAGGTCTGGATGGCATGCATCTCGACTTCGGCCAGTTCGGCCAGCATCTCCGGCACGTCCTCGATCTTTGGCCAGTTCAGTTGCAGATTGTGGCGCGTCGTGAAGTGGCCGTAGCCGCGGTCGTACTTGCTGGCGACCTGGCCGAGGCGGCGCAACTGGGCCGAATTCAGCATGGCGTAAGGCACGGCAATGCGGAACATCGGCGCGTGGCGCTGGATGTAGAGGCCGTTCTGCAGGCGCAGTGGGCGGAATTCGTCGTCGCTCAGTTCGCCGGCTTTCCAGCGGCGGACTTGATCGCGAAATTGGTCGACGCGCTCGTTGATGAGCTGGCGGTCGATGGCATCGTATTTGTACATGAAACGTCCTTGGGGAAAACGTCAGGCAAAAACCAGTTTGGTGCCGATGAGCACCAGCATGGCAGCCAGAAGGCGGCGCAGGATATGTTCCGGCACCTTGGCAGAAACCTGTGTGCCCAGCCAGATGCCGGGCAGCGAGCCAAGCAGCAGCGCACCGAGCAGCGGCCAGTCAACTCCGCCGAGCATCCAGTGGCCGAGGCCGGCAACCAGCGTCAGCGGCACGGCGTGGGCAACATCCGATCCGACAATGCGGACCGGGGAAAGTTTTGGGTAGAGGAAAAACAGCGCAGCAACGCCAAGCGCGCCGGCGCCGACCGACGAAATGGTGACGAGCACGCCGAGAATGGCACCCACGGCGACCGTAATCTTGCCCAGACAGCACTGGCGCAGCGGCGAATCTTCGTGCTTGCTGGCGTACTCGCGCAGCGTGCGGCCGAACAGGATAGCGATGGCCGTCAGCATGAGCGCGAAGCCGAGGCCGTGCGAGATGATCTGGCCGATGACATTGCTGCCCTTCGGCAACTGCGACAGGATATAGACCGTAATCGCCGCCGCCGGGATGCTGCCGAGCGCCAGCCGACCGGTGACGGCCCAGTCGATATGGCCTTTCCTGCCGTGCGCCACGGTGCCGCCAGCCTTGGTCATCGCCGCATAAAGCAGGTCGGTGCCCACGGCGGTGGCTGGTGGCACGCCGAACAGCAGCACGAGCAGCGGCGTCATCAGCGAGCCGCCGCCCACGCCGGTCAGGCCAACAATGGCGCCAACGGCAAAGCCGGAAAGGGTGTAGAGGTAGTCCATGGCAGCCATGTTAACCGCGGCCAATTGAATCAAAAAGAATATTGAGTTAGATTGTTATATCGTTAAGTTATTAAGTCGCCTCATGAAGCTCCAGCAGCTACGCTACATCGTCGAAATCCAGCGCCAGGGACTCAATGTCTCGGAGGCGGCCGAATCGCTCTACACCTCGCAGCCGGGCATTTCCAAGCAGGTCAAGCTGCTCGAAGACGAGCTCGGCATCGCCATCTTCGAGCGCAGCGGCAAACGTTTCACCGGCGTTACCGAGCCGGGCAAGGCGGTGCTGACCATCGCCGAACGCATCCTGCGCGAGGCGGAAAACCTCAAACGGGCGAGCGGTGAGTTCGCGACGGGAAATTCCGGCCGGCTGATCCTGGCCGCGACGCACACCCAGGCGCGTTATGCCCTGCCGGTGGTGGTCCGCGATTTCGTTGCGCAGCACCCCGACGTCAAGCTCGAAATGCATCAGGGAAGCCCGATCCAGATCGCCGAATGGGTGGTCGCCGGCGCGGCCGATATCGGGATTGCCACCGAATCTCTCGACCAGTATCCACAGCTGATCACGCTGCCGGTGCGCCAATGGACGCATTGCGTGATCGCGCCGGAAGGCCACCCCATCCTCAAATCGCAGCCGCTGTCGCTCAATGAACTGGCGCGCTGGCCGCTGATTACCTACGACACGGCATTTACCGGCCGTTCGCGCATCAACCGCGCCTTCGAGCGCATCGGGGCGCAGCCGAATGTGGCGCTGACCGCCCTCGATGCCGACGTGATCAAGACCTACGTCAGCCTCGGTCTTGGTCTCGGGATCATTTCGGCCCTGGCTTTCGATGCCCAGCGCGATACCGGTCTGGTGGCGATCGATGCTGCCCACCTCTTCGAATCGAATACCACTCGTCTCGCCCTGCGTCGCGGCACCTATCTGCGCCGCTACGACTACGACCTGATTTCGCTGTTTGCCCCCCATTTGTCGAAACGGGTGGTCGAAATGGCCATGCAGGGCGGCGGTGACGAATATCAGTTGTAGGCTTTGGCCGGCTGCATGCGTGGCGCCGTGTCGCGCAGAATGAGGGAGGGCGCCGAGAATGGCGCCAGTCGCTCGAGGAAGTCGAGCAGTTCAAGCACTGGCGAGTTGCGGAAGAACGTGACGCTTGGCGTTTCGATCCACAGGCGATCCGCGTAGGCGTGCAGTTCGTGCGGCTTGTCGCCAAAGCCGTCGCCATCAAGGTCGAATCCTTCGTAGGTATCCCAGGTATTGCCCCACCAGGTATCGTTCATCGGGTCGCCATCGCCGATGGCCGTGACGGGCCACAGGTTGCTGCGGAAGGTGTTGTTGATGGCGATGTGGCCGCCCTTGGCGCCATAAAAATAGATGCCAGTGATGTTGTGGGCGATGACGTTGTTGATGAAAACGATGCGATTGATGGCGTCCATCGGCGAATCGGCCATGATGCCGTGGGCGCAGTGCACGATTTCGTTGTCGACGACCAGGGCCGCCGAGGTTTCCTTGAGCGCGATGCCGGCGCCGGAGGCGTCCATGGCGTGCAGGATGCGGTTGTTGCGGATGATCAGGCCATCGGAGTTGAGGGCGATGATGCCCGTCGAGTTCTTGTCGAGAATGTTACGGTCAACCAGACTTCGGTGCGAAAACAGAAAATTGAAGGCGCGCCGGCTGTCGCGGATGGTGTTGCCGGTGTAGCGGTTGTGCGGCGAATTGCTCACTGTGATGTCGCGAATCTGCGCGATGTCGTTGTTCTCGATGCGGTTGCCCGTGCTGTACCACAGGCGCAGGCCGTCGCCGCGGTCGGCCGAGTCGACCGGGCGCGAGCGGATGCGGTTGTGGCGGACGACGCTGTCGGTCGTCCGGTGGAGCGAAATGCCGAACAACACGTCCTCGATCACGTTGTGCTCGATGAGCAGGCCGTTGCCTTCGGCCACCATGATGGCGCCGTCGATGGCATCGTGCGAATCGCCGCTGGCGCGCAGGGTCAGGCCGCGAATGGTCACCCGGTCGGCCTTGATGGTCAGCACGGTCCCTTTGCCGCCGCCATCGACGATGACCTTGCCGTTGCCTTCCAGCGTCAGAGGCTTGGTGATGCTGGCCGGGCCGCGATAGGTGCCGGGCGGCAGACGCAGGATCGTGCCCGGCAGCGCGGTATCGATCCAGGCTTGCAGGGATTGGTCGGCGTGGGCCGGCTGCCAGAAAATCAGGCTGAGCGCGGCGAAGAATAGACGAATGGCCATTGCAGCGGATTTAGCCACCGCCGGCCAATTACGGCCTCAACCTGCATCAATTTTTTCGGCGAATGTCAGCCAGCCAGGCTTATTCCCAGTATTCGGTCACTTCACTGGCCCAGGCCGTCGCGGCAAGCAGGGCGCGGTTGACCGTTTCCGGGGCAACGCCAGCGGCCAGGGCTGTCTCTCTCATGCGCGGCAGGTCGAAGTCCTCGCTGGCCTCGGCGACGGCCAGAAGTGGGGCATAAGGGCCGCTTCGTTCAAGCAGGGCGTTCTTGATGTCGTCGGACAGCAGAATGTCGTTCAGCGTTTCCGCCAGCGGTCGATGCAGCAATTCGCCGAGGCAGGAAAAAATTCCGGTCAGGAACAGCGGGTCATGCGCGACGCCCGGCATCGACTGCTCGCCAAGGACCTCCATCAATCGGCCACGCGTCAGCGCGTTCTCGACCAGCAGCCAGTCGCCGAAATGCGGGTCGCGTACCGAAAAGAGCAGCACGGATAACCAGCGGGTCAGCCGTTGCCGGCCGAGAATGACCAGCGCCTGGGCCAGCGAGTCGATGCGATGGGTCAGGCCGAGGGCCGGGGAATTCAGGTAACGCAGGATGCGGAAGCTGAGCAGCGGGTCCTGCTTCATGGCCTCTGCAATCTCGGCGTTTTCAGCATCGCCTTGTACCAGGCGCATCATGTTCAGCAGCAAGGCCTTGTGCGGGTCGCCACTATTTTCGGCCCGGACACCCGAGGCTGAACTGGCGAACTTTCCGTGGAAATTGTCGAAATGCCACTGCTGGCAGAAGCGCAGGTCGTCGAGCGTTTCGACGTTGCAGGCCAGTAGCTTCTTTGGACGCTCTCCCGCGCTGGCTCGCACCGCCGCGGAAAAATCGCGGGCGGTATCGGCCTCGTTGGCACCGATATCAATCGCGGCGAAATCAGCCAGCTGGATGACCCTGGCGAAAGCCGGGTTCTTTGGTTGACGGAAAACCCCGATCTGGATGCCGCGCTCGTGCAGCCGGTCGATGGTCTCGCAAACGATGTCCGCTTCGGCGTCGGTAGCCAACTGGACGAGCAGCACGATATTTGACGATTTGAGACGGTCGACCGCAGCAAGGTCGAGGCTGGAGGAACTGAGCGGAATGAAGGCGAGGCTGGTGTTCCAGGCGTCGGTGCTGGTGTTCAGTGTGTCGAGCAGGGTTTCGTCAAAACTTCGTTGGCGAACAGCATCGGCATCGGCCAGCGTCGTCGACTCCTGCAGCGTAAATACGTGGCCGGAAAGACGATTGTTGCGGTCGAAAACCGCTTCGCGGCGCAGAAACTGGGTGCTGGCGGCGGTGGTTTGCGCCGCCGGAACGGTGCGGGAGGAGGCGGTTTGCCCGGGGTTGCCACTGAACAGTTTTTTCAGGCTGTTGAACACACTCGTCTCCCACAAACAAAAATGCCCACCGCAGGGTGGGCATTCTCGCATCTCGGCGAAGGTTTAGTCGACCTTGGCCTTGCCACGCAGCTCCTTGACCAGGTTTTCAACCTGTTGCTGGCTTGCGCGCTGTTGCAATTGCGGCTTGACCTGATCGAACGGCGGCGGGGTCATCGGACGGGAATCGTCGAGCTGGATGACGTGGTAGCCGAAATCGGAGTGCACCGGCACTTTGGTGTATTCGCCCTTCTTGAGCTTGCCCAGTGCCTCGCCAAACGGCTTGACGTAGGCGTTCGGGGAACTCCAGCCGAGCTCGCCGCCCTTGTCCTTGGAGCCAGGATCCTTCGAAGCCTTGGCCAGTTCGGAGAACTTCTCGCCCTTTTCCAGCTTGGCGATGATCGCCTTGGCTTCGTCTTCCTTCTCGACCAGCACGTGGCGGGCCTTGTATTCGGTGGCACCGAGGTTGGTCTTGATCAGTTCGTACTCAGCCTTGAGCTGGGCATCGCTGATCGGGTGAGCCTTGACGTAGTCGGTCAGGAAGGCACGGATGAGGACGGCCTGCTTGGCAAGTTCGATCTGGCCCTGGATGTTGGCGGATTTGTCGAGGCCCTTTTTCTTGGCTTCCTGGGCGAGGATTTCGCGGCGGACGAGTTCTTCCTTGACTGCATTTTTCAGTTCCGGCGAATCCGGGGCGCCCTGGGCTTTCTGTTCGGTGACAAAAGCGTCGTAGACGGCTTGGGAAATCGGCTGGCCATTGACGGTGGCAAAGGCCTTGCCCTTCTCGGCAGCAAAAGCCGGGGCAGAAACGATGGCGCCAGCGATCAGCAGAGCGGCCAGACGGGAGAGCTTGAGCATGTATCTATCCTTGGGTGGAGGGAATATCAATCAAAAATTATACGTTGCCGGGTACTTCGGCGCGAATGCTGAGCGCATGGATTCTGCCGCGCATCAAATCACCTGCAGCATCATAAATCATGCGATGACGGGCCATGGTACTTTTACCGGCGAATGCCTGTGCAACAATTTGTAACTGGTAGTGGCCGCCTTCGCGCGCACCGGCATGGCCGGCGTGGCGGTGCGACTCGTCGACGATGGTGATTGATGACGGTTGCAGCACGGCCAGGCGCTGGCGCAATAGTTCGATGGTTTCGGCACTCACGCCGGCAACACTTTCTTGAACGGCTTGATGACGACCTTTTCATAGACGCCGGCGACGATGTAGGGGTCCGCATCGGCCCAGGTCCGGGCGGCTTCCAGAGAAGCGAATTCGGCAATGATGATGCTGCCCGAGAAACCGGCCGGGCCGGGATCGGGCGAGTCGATGGCCGGGCAGGGGCCGGCCAGGATCAGGCGGCCTTCAGCCTGCAGAGCCTGCAGTCGTTCGACGTGGGCGGGGCGGGCGGCCATGCGCAGGTCCAGCGTGCCGGCATTGTCTTCGGCGATGATGGCGTAAAGCATTACTTTTCTTCCTCGACATATTTCGACAGCAGCATGCCCTGGCCGATCACGAAGACAAGCATCAGGCCCATACCGCCGAACAGTTTGAAATTGACCCAGATATCGGTCGGGAAATTGAAGGCGATGATCAGGTTGAGGGCACCCATGACCAGGAAAAAGGCGATCCATGAAAGGTTGACCTTGCCCCAGATTGGTTCGGGCAGCGTCAGTTGCTCGCCGAGCATGGCCTTGATGGCGTTTTTCTTGAGCACGTAGGCGCTGAAGGCCATGCTGCCGGCGAAAACCCAGTACAGGATGGTCGGTTTCCATTTGATGAAGGCTTCGTTCTGGAAGGCCAGCGTCAGGCCGCCAAAGACGACGACGAGGACGAGGCTGACCCAGAGCATCTTGTCGACCTTGCCGTGGCGGAAGTGCACCCAGATGATCTGGGCGACCGTGGCGACGATGACGACGACGGTGGCGAGCAGGATCGGCGCCATCTTGGCGTCGTCGGGGACGAAGCCGAGCAGCGAGCCCATCCAGCCGGCCGCGAGTTCGGGGCTCTTTTCCGCATACTTGAAGGTGGCGAAAAAGAGAATGACGGGGAAGAGGTCGAAGAGCAGTTTCATGGCGGGGCATTATATACTGCCGGAAACAACTATCCGGCAAGCAGGGAAGTACATGCACAACGTCCTGATCATCGATGACAGCGACATCAATCTGACGCTGATCAAGGCGTTGGTGCTCAAACTGGGCGATTGCAGCCCGACCTTGTTCGATCATCCGGTGGCGGCGCTGGAATGGTGCCGCAGCAATGTGCCCGACCTGGTCATCGTCGATTACATGATGCCGGACATGGACGGCCTCAAGTTCATCAGCGCCTTCCGCGCCTTGCACGGGCGCAACGAGATTCCGGTGCTGATGATTACCGCCAACGACCAGAAGGACATTCGCTACGATGCCTTGCTCGGCGGTGCCAACGACTTCCTGACCAAGCCGATCGACCGTATCGAATTTTCAGCCCGAGCCCGCAACATGTTGTCGCTGCGTACCGGTCAGAAATACCTGGCGGACCGCGCCGAGCATCTGAGTTCGCTGGTCGAAGAGCGGACGGCTGAAATTCGCGAGCGCGAGAAGGAGCTGATTTTCCGCATCTCGCGGGCGGCCGAGTTTCGTGATCCGGAAACCGGCGCCCACATCCAGCGCATGGCCCATTACTCGCAGATCATCGCCCTCGGCCTTGATCTGAGCATTGCGCAGCAGAAGCTGATTCTCGAAGCAGCGCCGATGCACGACGTCGGCAAGATCGGCATTCCCGACTACATCCTGCTCAAGCCGGGCAAGCTGACCCACGAAGAATTCGAGGTCATGAAGGGGCATGCGCGGCTCGGCCAGGAACTACTCAAGAACAGCCGTTCGGAAGTCATCCAGGCCGGGGCTGAAGTGGCGATCTCGCATCACGAAAAATACGACGGGACGGGTTACCCGTATGGTCTCAAAGGCCATCAGATTCCGCTGTTCGGCCGGATCGTCGCGGTGGCCGATGTCTTTGACGCACTGACCTCCGAGCGGCCCTACAAGCGGGCGTGGTCGCTGGAGGATGCCTGCCAGTTTCTTGAAGACGGACGCGGCAAGCATTTCGATCCGATGTGCGTCGAGGCTTTCCTGGCAGGCTGGGAGCATGTGCTGGACATCCGCCAGCGCTTCCGCGACGAAGAGATGCCGCAGATCTGAATTTGCTAGACCCGGCCGATTTCCTGGAGGGCAGGCGGGTTGAATGGAGATGAATATGGCAGGGGCTTTCGTGTTGGACAAAGCATCGATTCTTGATCGCCTGGGGGGCGACGAGGAGATATTCGCGATGATGGTCGACATGTTTGTTCAGGATGTCGACAGCAATTGCGCGGCTCTGGGGACTGCCCTGGCCTCTGGCGATGCTGCGGTGCTGCGCCGCGAGGCCCATACGGTCAAAGGTTTGATGGCCACGTTTTCCGATGAGGCTGGTGCGGCTGATGCCAGTGTTGTCGAACTGCGGGCGCGCGATGGGTTTGTCGACGATCAGGCCGAGGCTGTAGCCGGCCTGCAGCAACGCCTGCGCGAAATTGCGGCGGTTTTAAGCGCCGGGTAGTTTAAGGAAAGCGGCGGCGCCGATGGCGCCGTCCTGCGGCCCATGCGGTACGACGCCGAGCAGCGGGGCCGGTAGCAGCGCTTGCAGCGTTGCCAGATTTTCAGCGAAACGCGACATGGCCGGATCAATGCTGTTGGCCACCCAGCCGACCAGCTTCAGGCCGCGGGCGGCGATGGCTTCGGCCGTGAGCAGCGCGTGGTTGATGCAGCCAAGACGCATGCCGACGACGAGGATGACCGGCAGGCCGAGGTCGACGGCCAGATCGGCGGCGTTCCGTTTGGTGCCCAAGGGCACACAGAATCCGCCGACGCCTTCAACGATGACCAGATCGGCCTGCTGCCGGGCCTCGTCACAACTTGCTCCGATCGGGCCGAATTCAATGCGCACGCCGGCTTCAGCCGCGGCGATGTGCGGGGCGATGGCAGGCTTGAAGCAATAGGGGTTGATGATCTGGCGCGGCAGTTCGACATTGCTGGCAGCGCGGATGGCTTCGACATCATCGTTCAGCCCGGCGGCATCGGTGCCGGCGGCGATCGGTTTGAGGCCGACGGCTTTGAGGCCATCAAGCCCGGCGCGGTGGAGCAGGGCGCAGGTGATGAAGGTCTTGCCGATTTCGGTGTCGGTGCCGGTCAGGAAATAGGCGGAACTCATTTTTGGGTGCTCATTTGCTGGCGTAAAGGTAGATCACGTCGTAGGTCAGCGGCAGGCCGGCCGGGGTGCGCAATTGCTCGTAAGCCGTCTCGGCGCGCAGGAAAGTGGTGCGGCTCATCAGGCTGGTTCGCCGGCCGTCGCCGAGCTGGTTGGCGCCGATGGCCTTGACAGCGCGGAGCAGGGTCTTGAAGTCCGGGTAATGTGCCGTTTTTATGCCTTTTTTCGTGTTGACCGTGGCAAAGCCGAGATTGACGGCGATTTTGCGGATTTCGTCCGGGCTGTGGAAACTCAGCGTGTGACGATAGTGGTCGACGTCGGCAAAGGCGTGGCGAAGTTCGTGGAAGGTGGCCGGGCCGAGGCTGGCCAGGGCGACCAGGCCATTCGGGCGCAGCGAGCGGTGGGCTTCACGCAGTGCCGTGGCGAGGTCGCACCACTGGACGGCGAGGCTCGACCAGTAGAGGTCGAGGCTGGCGTCGGTCAGCGGCAGGTTTTCGAGATCGCCGGCGATGCGGCAGCAGGGTGAGCTGACCTTGCCAAGCATGGCCGGCGAGAGGTCGAGGGCGACGGCATGGGCATCCGGAAAACGGGCCAGCAAGTCGGCCTGGGCAAAACCGGTGCCGCAGCCGGCATCGAGCAGGCGGGTTGGGGTGATGGCCGGCAGGCCGTCGGCCAGTTGCATGCAGATGCGGCGCTGGATGTCGGCGGCGCTGTCGTAGGTCGGGGCGGCGCGCTCGAAGGATAGACGGATGCGCGCCTTGGACGGTCTAGTCATTCAGGAATTGGTGCACGGTGGCGACGAAATCGTCAGGCCGGGACATGAAGGGGGCGTGGGCGCAGTCGTCGAAGACAGCTAGCTTGGCGCCGGGAATCAGGGCGGCGAGGGCTTCGGCGGCGCCCAGCGGCATGAGTGGATCGGCGGCGCCGTGGATGAGCAGGGTCGGCGCCTTGACCTGCGGCGCGAGACCGCGCAGGTCGATGTCGCGCAGCCAGTTCAGCCCGGTCGCCAGGACTTCGCCGGACGGGCGTGGGTCGGCCAGTTCGAGGAGTTCGAGGGTGACCGCCTTGGCGCGGGCGTCGCCGCGATTGAAGCCGCCAACGAAGCGCGGCAGCATGGCTTCGACATCGGCGGCGATGCCGGCCGCAAACTCGGCCAGCGTGGCCGGCGGCATGGCGTGCGGCCAGCCGTCGCGCTGGACGAAGGAGGTGGTGCCGGCGACGAGCAGCAATTTGCCGACCTTGTCCGGATGGCGGGCGGCGACGGCCAGCGCCAGTTGGGCGCCGAGCGACCAGCCGGCCAGCGTGGTGCCGGGCTGCAGGCGGGCCGCGATGTCGTCGGCCGCGGCGTAGAAATCGGTGATCAACGGGGCGCTGCCGTAGCCCGGCAAGTCAAAAATTTGACCATTTATCCGGTTGACCGTGGCATTGAGCGGGCCGCGCCCGACGCACCAGCCGGGCAGGAAAATGAGGGGAGCGGTCATGCCAGTTCCTTCAGGGCGGTAATCAGTTGGTTGATATCAGCTTCGCTGTGCGCGGCGGAGACCGAAATGCGCAGTCGCGCCGTGCCTTTAGGCACCGTTGGCGGGCGAATGGCCGGCACCCACAGGCCACGTTCCCAGAGGGCTTTGGCGAGGGCGACGGCGGCGTCGTTTTCGCCGACGATGAGCGGCTGGATGGCGGTCAGCGACGGCAGCAGCTTGAGCGGCAGGCCGGCCAGCCCGTCGCGCAACTGGCCGATGCGGGACATCAGGTTGGCGCGCAGGGCGTCGCCGTTTTCGATCAGTTGCAGGCTCTTGCTCAGCGCACAAGCGATGGCCGGCGGCTGGGCGGTGGTGAAAATGTAGCTGCGGCCTTTTTGCAGCAGGTATTCGATGGCTGTGGCCGAACCGGCGACAAAGGCGCCGCCGACACCGGCCGCCTTGCCCAGTGTGCCCATGAGCAGGATGCGTGGCGAGGCGGGCAGGTTGAAGTGGGCGAGGCTGCCTTTGCCGTGCGGGCCAAGCACGCCAAAGCCGTGGGCATCGTCGATGACCAGCCAGGCGTCGTAACGCTCGGCCAGCGCGAAGATGAGCGGCAGCGGGGCGAGGTCGCCGTCCATGCTGAACACGGCATCGGTGACGATCACCTTGCGGGCAGCCGTGCTGGCAGCCAGCATCTTTTCGAGCGCCGCGACGTCGTTGTGCGGGTAGCGCTGGACGTCGGCACCGTTGGCCTTGGCCTGCTGCATGGCATCAATCAGCGAGGCGTGGTTGAGCTTGTCGGCAAACACCGCATCGCCCCGCCCGGCCAGGGTCGGCGTCACGGCGAGGTTGGCCAGGTAGCCGGTGGAGAAGGTCAGGGCGCGCGGAAAGCCGGTGAAAGCGGCGATTTCCTTTTCCAGCGCTTCGTGCGGCGCGAGGTGGCCGCTGACCAGATGCGAGGCGCCGCTGCCGGCGCCCCACTGGATCGCGCCATCGGCCAGCGCCCGGGCGATCTCGGCATTGCCGGCCAGCCCGAGATAGTCGTTGGCGGCGAAATTCAGCACATTTTTACCGTCGACCGTGGCAAGCCGGCCGCACGGGCTTTCCAGCACGCGGCGACGGCGGGTCAGGCCGGCGGTTTCGAGTTCGGCGAGTTCGGTACGCAGGCGGTCTTCGATTGGGGAATTCGTCATAGCCTGCTATTTTCCCGCAGCCGGGCAGGAATGTCGCGTTTTGCTTTGACCACGTGCCGAACATCGATATTCTTCCGCCCCTCGCCTTTGCCTGGAAGGTTCTTTCGCGCCTATGGATTTTTACGGTGCTATCGGCTCAGCAAGGGCGATCCGCTTATTCCGGGGAGTCAGGACCGTTCGGCATCGAGTCCGCTGCCGAGGAGTTTGCACAATTCGACAATGGGCAACGGTCGGGCGAACAGGTAGCCCTGGCCTTCATGGCAACCGAGTTCCTGCAGGATTGTGGCCTGATCGGCGTGCTCGATGCCTTCGACCGTAATCTGCATCGACATCGCCTTGCTCAGGGCGACGATGGCTTCAACGACGGCCCGCTGATTCTGGCTGGCGGGCAGATTGACGATGAAGGAGCGATCGATCTTGATGCGCTGGATGGGAAGATCGCGCAGGACGCTCAGCGAAGAATAGCCGGTCCCGAAGTCGTCGATGCTGACGGCAACGCCCAGTTCATTCAGGGCGTTGAGTATGGACAAACTCCGTTCGGTCGCCTGCAGCGTGCTTTCCGTGATTTCCAGTTCGAGTGCGCTGGGTGGAAAGCCCGTTTCGCTCAGTACCGAGCGGACAGTTGCGACGAAATCCACGCCGAGGAATTGCCGTGCCGAGACGTTGACCGCAACGTGAAAGATTTCCCCGGCAGGTTTGCCAAGGACACCATCGAGCATTTCGCGGCAGGCGCGATTCAATACCCAGCGACCCAGTTGTTCGATGATTCCACATTCTTCGGCGATGCCGATGAAGTTTGCCGGGGAAATGATGCCGCGTTCCGGGTGTTGCCAGCGAACCAGTGCTTCGACGCCGACGAAGCGGCGAGTGGCGAGATCGACGCGCGGTTGGTAGTGCACGACCAGGCCATCGTTCGCCAGGGCGCGACGCAGGCCCTGTTCGATGTCCATCCGCTGGCGTGCCCGCTCGGACATGTCCTCGGCGTAGAAGTGATAGCGGTCGCGCCCCTCGGCCTTGGCCGTGTACATGGCCATGTCGGCGGCACGCATCAATTGCTGGCTGTCGGCACCGTTGTCCGGATAGACCGCGATCCCGATACTGCCGGTGACGGAAAGCATATCGCCGGAAAGCGGGATGGGGATGCGCAACTGGTCGAGAATCTTGTTTGCCAGTCGCGCCGCGTAGTCAGGATTGAAACTGCCGGCCAGAATCACGAACTCGTCACCGCCCAGGCGGGCGATGGTGTCACTGCTGCGCATGACACTTTTCAGCCGGTCGCCGACGATGCGCAGCATATCGTCACCGACGGCGTGGCCGAGCGTGTCGTTGATCACCTTGAATCCGTCCAGGTCGAGAAAGAGCAATACGCAGCGCTGTTCGTTGCGTATTGCGTGCTCGATGGCGTATTGGAACCGTTCGTCGAACAGGATACGGTTGGGCAAGCCGGTCAGGGGGTCGTGATGGGCCAGGTGCCGAAGTTGTTGCTGGGCATCGTAAATTGCCGTGACATCGGAAAAGGCCGTAACGAAATGCGTCAGCTTGCCATTGGTGTCGTGCACGACGCTGACACTTTGCCAAGCCGGGAATGTGCTGCCATCGCTGCGGTGGCAGCGCACCTCCCCTTGCCAGAATCCTTCGCCGCCATTCTTGAAGCTGTCCTCATACTGATCGTACGGTGGGCTGACCCGCAGCAGAATGTCCGGGTCAAGGCCAAGCACTTCGGTTTCCTGATATCCGGTGATGCGTGAAAACGCGGTGTTGGCGGCAACGATCTGGTGTCTGGCATCGGTGATCACGATGGCTTCAGCCGTGGTGCGAAAGACGACGCTCGACTGGCGCAGCATGGCTTCGTCGAGGTGGCGCTGCGTCACATCCTGGAGGATGCCGACCACGCGCTGAACGGCTCCGTCCGCGCCGTAGGCCTTGGCGTGGGCTTCCATGCGCCGGTGCGGGGGGGCGTTGCCAGCCAGTTGAAATTCGACACTGATCGCTTCGTTACCTGGCAATTTGGCGGTCAGCGCATTCGTGACGCGTTCCCGGTCGGCTTCGGCAACTCGCTCGATGAAGGCTGCCCACGGCTCGTCGAGCGGTTGTGGCCGGTTGCCGAACAGCATGCCGAGGTAAACGTCGCCCTTCATTCGGTTCGATAACGGACACCATTCAAGGACGCCGAGCGAGGCGGCATCCAGCGCCAGTTTGAGGCGCTGCTCGCTTTGCTCGATGGCGACTTCATCTTCCCGGCGGGCCAGCGCCATCTGGATCGTTGCATGCAGTTCGCGTCCTTCGCAAGGCTTGATCAGGTAGCCGAACGGGCGGCTGTCCAGGGCCCGCCGCAGGGTGTCGTCCTCGGCGTAGGCGGTCAGGAAGATGACGGGTACCTGGTGTTGGGCGCGAATCGCCGTGGCTGCTTCGATGCCGTCCATGCCGCCCTCAAGGTGAATATCCATAAGGACGAGGTCGGGCTTGTTCCTGGCCACCTCGCTGATGGCTTGTTCACCGCTGGCTACGACGCTTTCGACGTGGTAGCCGAAGGTCTGTAACTGGCGCTTGAGGTCGAAGGCAACAATGCGCTCGTCTTCGACCAGCATCAGATTGATCGGTAATCGCGCACTCATGAAGGCTCCTTGGCTGCGATATATTTTGGAAAACGCATGGCAAACCGCACGCCGCTCCCCCGCTCGACATCCAGCGTGCCGTGCAGTTGCTCAACGAACAACTGGACGAGTTGCAAGCCCAAAGACGATCCGTGGGCCAATTCGCTCTCAGGGGGCAGTCCGACGCCGTTGTCGGCCACGCTGACGCAGACCATGCCATCGAATCCTTCTTCCAGTTGGATGACAATTTCTCCCTGACGTTCCCCCTTGAACGCGTGCTTGAACGAATTGGTGACGAGTTCATTGACGAGCAGGCCGCAGGGAATTGTCCGCTCGAGGTCGATCTGGACATGGGCATCAGGCCGAACCATGCGCAGGGTGATGCGGTCGCCGGTGGCGCGGTAGCTTGAGCGGATCGACTGAATCAGGCGGTCCAGATAGTCCCCTAGGTCAAGGCGGGAAAAGTCCTTGCGTTCATAAAGCAGTTGATGGGTCAGCGCCATGGCCTTCACCCGCCCGCAACTCTCGGCCAGAATCGCCCGCAGGCGCGGATCGGCGGCAAAGTCGGCCTGCAGGTTGAGCAGGCTGGTGATGACCTGCAGGTTGTTCTTGACCCGATGATGAACCTCGTTGAGCAGCACGGTTTTTTCGCGCAAGGCGTCTTCCAGCCTTTGCTGGGCGCGTTGGCGCTCGGTGATGTCGATGATCGACGCCAGAACCATGACGCCGGCTTCGGTGGCTATCGGATTGAGGCCGATTTCAATCGGAAACTCGGTGCCATCGGCGCGGCATCCCGCCAAATCACGACCGACGCCCATCGGGCGCGGCTGCGGGTCATTGAAATAACCGGTGCGGAAAGCACTATGGTGTTGGCGGAAACGCTCGGGAACGAGGATTTCGACCGGTTTTCCGATCAGCTCATCGCGTCCGTAATCGAACATTCGCTCAGTCTGGGCGTTGACCAGCACCATGATGCCTTCGAGGTCGATCATCACCATGGCGCTCGGTGCCCACTCGACTACCCGGCGGAAAGAGTCTTCCCCGAGTAACGGACTGACGGCAAGCATGGGCGCGACAGGGCAAGAAGCTCTATCCGGTGCGCCTGCGGGCGGCAGATTGACGGGGGCATCCATGGCGACTCCTCAAAGCGGGCGGCCATCACCAAACCGCGAACTTGTGGGAAGGTCCGGGATGGCGCCAATGCGGATTGGACAACGCTTCGCAGGAAAATATCTGCCCGGAAAAAGAGTATTTGCATGTGGTTGCCAGAGGTCGATGGCAAGTTGAAATGCTTCTTCCTGGCGATTTTTACGCGGATTTTTCCTGTATTTCGGCGAGAGATTCGCTGATTGCCTTACTCAGGTGCTCGATTTCTTCGTCGCTGACGATATACGGCGGCATCAGGTAGACGGTATTGCCGATCGGCCGGATCAGCGCTTCGCGTTCCAGGGCGGCACGGTAGAACTTGCGCGAGAAGTGCGGGTCGGCTGTTTCGACATCGAAGGCGGCAATCATGCCGCGCTGGCGCAGGTGTTTTACCTGCGGATGCTCGGCCAGCGGAGCGAGGGCGGATTCGATTTTTTGCGCTTTTTTCCGGTTGACCGTGAGAACGTCGTCGGACTGGAAAATGTCGAGTGTGGCCAGCGCGGCGCGGCAGGCCAGCGGGTTGCCGGTGTAGGAATGCGAGTGCAGGAAGGCGCGAGCCACCGAGTCGTCGAGGAAGGCGTTGTAAATGGTGTCGCTGGAGAGGACGATGGAGAGCGGCAGGTAGCCGCCGGAAATGCCCTTCGACAGGCACATGAGGTCGGGCCGGATTTCAGCCTGTTCGTGGGCGAAGAAAGTGCCGGTGCGCCCGCAGCCGACAGCGATTTCGTCGCAGATCAGGTGCACTTCGTGGCGGTCGCACAGTTGGCGGGCGAGGCGCAGGTATTCGGGGTCGTACATCGCCATGCCGGCGGCGCCTTGCACCAGGGGTTCGACGATCAGGGCAGCGATGCTTTCGCCGTGACGTTCCAGGTGACTTTCCAGCGCGGCAGCGGCGCGGCGGGCCACATCGGCCGGCGATTCACCAGCTTCAGCCTGGCGGAAGTCCGGCGAGGGGATCACCGTCGCGGCGCGGACGAGCGGCGCGTAGGCATCCTTGAAAATGGCGACATCGGTGACGGCCAGGGCGCCGACCGTTTCGCCGTGGTAACTGCCCTGAAGACAGAGGAATTCAGCCTTCTCCGGCCGGCCGATGTTGCGCCAGTAGTGAAAGCTCATTTTCAGCGCGATCTCGGTGGCCGAGGCGCCGTCCGAGGCGTAGAAGGCGTGGCCGAGGACGCCGCCGGTCAGGGCGCTCAAACGCTCGGAAAGCTCGACCACCGGCTGGTGCGTGAAGCCGGCCAGCATGACGTGTTCGAGCGTTTCGAGCTGGTCGCGCAGCGCCGCGTTGATGCGCGGGTTGGCGTGGCCGAAGAGGTTGGTCCACCACGAGCTGATGCCGTCGAGGTAACGCTTGCCGTCGAAGTCGTAAAGCCAGGCGCCCTCGCCGCGGGCGATGGGCACCAGCGGCAGGTGGCCGGGCGTGCCGGTCTGCGCGTGGTGCTGCATCTGAGTGCATGGGTGCCAGACGGCCGACTGGCTACGCGCCAGCCAGTCGGCGTTCGACGGTTTTTCCATCAATGCAGGACTTGCGACGTCGCCGCCGGCTGTTCCGGCATTTCGGCGTGCACCAGTTCGGCTTCGCGGTTGGGGAAGAGTGGGGCGCCGCAGTCGTCGCAGAATTCCATCGGGAAGTGATGGTCGAGGAAGAGCACGTCCTTGACGCCGGCTTCGCGCAGCACGGCCTCGATTTCGCCAGCCGCGTCGGTCGCTTCGTCTTCGGCGCCGAGCAGCGGCCAGACGATGCCGTGATAGACCTCATCACCGGTCGTCGGGCCGAGCCCGACGCGGTATTCCTCCATCCGGCGGTCGTAGCACGGGCCGACGACAGCGCGGATGTCGGCCGGCATGAGGGCGAGCATGCTTTGCAGGAAAGCGACCGAGGCCTTGAGCGAATACGGCCGCGACAGGCGATCGGCGTTGCGGCAGGAGGCGTGGTAGGCATCGGGCAGCAGCGGTTGCCAGGCGCAGCCGGTGAGCAGCGGCTCGATATTCGGGCTGCCCTGCTTGATCCATTCCTTGAGTGCCGTTTCCTTGTTGCCGTCCTTTTCGTTCCAGCGGAACAGCGGCTTGCCGCGCGGCACGACGACGGTGCCGACGATGTAGCGGACGTCGGACAGGAAACGGTTGGTTTCGGCCATGCCGGCGGTGTCCACAGCCAGATGTTTGCCGCCCAGCGCGGCTTCACCGAGCAGTTTGGTCAGTTGCCAGGTGTCGCAGAAGCTGCGCGGCAGTTGGTCCGGGCTGAACAGGAAATCGGCCAGCGCGACGCGCGCATCACCGCCAAAGACATGGGCACCGAGATGCACGTGCAGGGCCTGCAGTGTGCTCTTGGGGAGCGGACTGGCGGGGATGGAAAAGCGTGACCAGGCAAGGATGGGCGCGGCGAAGAGCTGGATGTCGTATTCCTGGCCTTGGGCTTCGACGCGGTTGGTTTCGGCACGTGATTCGACCATGTCGGCCAGTTCGTCATGGGCGCGTGGGTTGGCCTCGAACAGGCGGTCGAGCGCGGTGTTGATGTCGTCCTCGGCACCGTTTTTCAAGAGGCTGTCGACGACGTCGGCGAGTTGCGCTTCCCAGTAGGCGTCTTCCAGCTTGCCACCGGATTCGGAAAGGCCGGTGGCCAGACGTTGCAGTTCGGCCGCATCGCGGGAAAGACGGTCGCGAGAGCCAAAGCGGGTGCGTTTCATCGGGTGTCCAGAAAATTCAAAGATGAAATTTTAACAGGGGGCGGGGGTAGCGTCGCAGGATCGATGGTCGAGATCGCATCGTGAGCGAATCGGGACAATCCTTGCGCGCCACGAAGCGGCGTCGAAAGGGCCGGGCGGGCAGACTGATGGCTCCCGTCATCACAAGGAGCCTTTCCATGAAAAACTTTTTCCGCCTCACGTTGCTTACCGCCCTGTTGGCCTGCGGCTTGGCCCGTGCCGATGATTTTCGCCTGGTCGTCGAGGCCGGGCCGGATGGTCGTCTGGCGCCGGCGCATTACGCCAATGTCTTCGGCTGCAACGGTGGCAACGTCTCGCCGGCCTTGCATTGGTCGGGGGCGCCGGCCGGGACGCGCAGTTTTGTCGTGACCATGTACGACCCGGATGCACCAACCGGTTCCGGCTGGTGGCATTGGGTGGTCGCCAACCTGCCGGCCGCCAGCGATCATCTGGATGCGGCGGCCGGTAATCCCGGCAGCGCCTTGCCTGCTGGTGCCAGCGCCATTGCCGGCGACAACGGCGCGGCGGCTTATCTCGGCAGTTGCCCGCCGGTCGGCCAGACGCACCGCTACGTATTCACCGTGCATGCGCTCAAGGTCGACAAGCTGGACCTGCCGGCCAATGCCACCCCGGCGCTGGTTGGCTTCATGGCTTGGGCCAACGGCCTCGGCAAGGCGAGCGTGACCCTGACCGGTTCGCGTTAACATGGGCGAAAAGGCCGGCATGCCGCCGGCCTTCCCGGAGAAAAAGCATGCAGCCAACCATCGTCCAGCGCGCCGGTATTGCCGTGTCGGGCAGTATCGTCCAGCGCCAGCCCTTGCAGTTCCGGCGGCTGTGGATCGACCTGCCGACGCTGGTGCTGGTCGAATCCGGCTACAAGATTCTGCACGGCGAGGCCGGCACCTTCCGCGTCGAGGCCGGTCAGGCGGTGGCGTTGGCCGGTGGCCAGGCCTTCGACGTGACCAATTATCTCGGCGAGGCGCCGAGCTATCGGGCCCGCTGGCTGGCTTGGGAGCGCGGCCTGCTTGAGCAGTGGCGGGCGCCAGCGGCCGGTGAGCGGCCGCAGTCGGTGGTGAAGCTGGGCAAGGTGGTGCCGGCCTTTGCCGATGCTTTCACGGCATTGACGCAATCGTTCGACGATGCGGCCTTGCCGGATGCGGTGGTCGCTCATCGGGCGCTGGAAATGCTGGTCTGGCTGGAGGGCGCCGGTCGCCTGCTGCTCGACGACGCGAGCCTGGCGCCGCGGGTGCGTCGACTGCTTGCTGGCGATCCGGCGCATGACTGGCATTCGCCCGAAGTGGCCGGCCATTTCGCCATGAGCGAGGCCAGCCTGCGCCGTCATCTGGCCGCCGAGGAGTGCTCGCTGTCCGAAATCCTGCTCGACGTGCGCATGTCGACGGCGCTCACCATGCTGCAATCGACCGCGCAACCGGTGACGCGGATTGCCGGCGAGGTCGGCTACCAGTCGCCGTCGCAGTTCGCCGTGCGCTTTCGTCGCCGTTTCGGCTGTTCGCCCAGCGACATTCGCCGCGACAGTCCGCGTGGCCGGGTCGCCCTCGCGTAAAATCGGGGGCATTGCCAACCTGCGCCAACCGACCATGCTGATCTTCCTGTCCCCCGCCAAATCGCTTGATTACAAGACCCCGCCACACGTCGCCACGCACACGCAGCCGGCCTATCTGAAGCATTCGGAAGCCTTGATCAAAAAGCTGCGCAAATTGTCGCCGGCCGATATCGCCAATTTGATGGACCTCTCCGACCCGCTGGCGCTGCTCAATTTCAATCGTTACGCCGACTGGTCGCTGCCTTTCACGCCGGAAAATGCCAAGCAGGCCGTGCTGGCTTTTGATGGCGATGTTTATGATGGCCTCGCCGCAAAAACGCTGGGCGCCGACGATCTCGATTTCGCCCAGCAACGTGTACGCATCCTGTCCGGCCTCTATGGCATCCTCAAGCCGCTCGACCTCATGCAGCCCTACCGCCTCGAAATGGGCACCAAGTTTGCCAACAAGGCCGGCAAGGATCTTTACGCCTACTGGGGCGAGCGCCTGCTCGATGCGATCAATGCCGAATTGGCGGAAATGCCACGGCCGGTCGCGGTCAACCTGGCTTCCGAGGAATATTTCAAGGCCGCCGTCGGCCGCAAAATCAACGGAACGGTGATTCAGCCGGTGTTTGAGGACTGGAAGAACGGCAAGTACAAGATCATCAGCTTCTACGCCAAGCGGGCGCGCGGCTTGATGACGCGCTATGCCGTGGTCAATCGGCTGAGCGAGCCGGAAGGGCTCAAGGATTTTGACAGCGATGGCTACGCCTTCGCCCCCGAAGCATCCGACGAGAAGAGCTGGGTGTTCCGCCGGCGCCAATGACATGAGCTATCGGGCCAGCGTCGGTTCGCAAGGCTATCGCTTCGCCGATCTGCGCGAAGTGCTGGCCAAGGCCAGCCCGGCCCGTTCCGGCGATGCGCTGGCCGGCATTGCCGCGCAGAGCGCCGCCGAGCGGATGGCGGCCCGGCTGGTGCTGGCTGATCTGCCCTTGCGCTGCTTCCTTGACATAGCGCTGATCCCCTACGAAATCGACGAAGTCACCCGGCTGATCGTCGATAGCCACGACGCCGCCGCCTTCGCGCCGGTCGCTTCGCTGACGGTTGGCGAATTCCGCGAATGGCTGCTCGACGCGACGACGGGCGAGGCCGAACTGGCGGCGCTGGCGCCCGGCATCACGCCGGAAATGGCTGCTGCCGTCAGCAAGCTGATGCGCAATCAGGATCTCATCGCGGTGGCCCGCAAGTGCCGGGTGGTCACCGCTTTCCGCGACACCATCGGCCTGCCCGGCCGGCTGGCCGTCCGCCTGCAGCCGAATCATCCGACCGACGACGCCAGTGGCATTGCAGCTTCGATGCTCGACGGCCTGATGTACGGCGTCGGCGACGCGGTGATCGGCATCAACCCGGCGTCGGACAGCCTGCCGGCGCTCGCCAGCTTGTGGCGGATGCTCGACGAACTGATCGGCCGTTTCGACATTCCGACGCAATCCTGCGTGCTGACCCATGTTAGCAGCCAGATCCGCGCCATCGAGGCGGGATTGCCGGTCGATCTCGTCTTCCAGTCCATCGCCGGCGCCGAGGCGGCCAATGCCGGCTTCGGCATCACCCTGGCCTTGCTCCACGAGGCGCGCGAGGCGGCCTTGTCGCTCAAGCGCGGCACGGTCGGCGACAACGTCATGTATTTCGAAACCGGGCAGGGCAGCGCCCTGTCGGCCAACGCCCACCACGGCGTCGACCAGCAGACCTGCGAGGCGCGCGCCTATGCCGTGGCCCGCCATTTCAAGCCGTTGCTGGTCAATACCGTGGTCGGTTTCATCGGCCCGGAATATCTCTACGACGGCAAACAGATCATCCGCGCCGGGCTGGAAGACCATTTCTGCGGCAAGCTGCTCGGCCTGCCGATGGGCTGCGACATCTGTTACACCAACCATGCCGAGGCCGATCAGGACGATATCGACAACCTGCTCGTGCTGCTCGGCACGGCCGGCGTCAATTTCATCATGGGTGTGCCGGGGGCCGACGACATCATGCTCAACTACCAGAGCACCTCCTTCCACGATCAGCTATTCGTCCGTCAGGCGCTCGGTTTGCAGCGGGCGCCGGAATTCGAAGCCTGGCTGGCGAGCATGGGTTTGACCGACGGTGCCGGGCGCCTGCTGCCGGCCAGCCCCGATCATCGGCTGCTGGCCGACCTGCGGCAGCGCCTGCCATGAGCCGCCCGGACCCCTGGCAATCGCTGGCGACACTGACCGCCGCCCGCATCGCGCTGGGTCGCGCTGGAAACAGCCTGCCGACGGCCGCCGTCCTCAGTTTCGATGTCGCCCACGCGCTGGCCCGCGATGCCGTGCATCAGGCGCTGGATGTCGACGGGCTGGTCGCCCGCTGGCGCGAGATGGGCGGGGCTGAACCGCTCGTCGTCCATAGCCGGGCGATGGACCGCCATACCTATCTGCAGCGCCCGGACCTTGGCCGCTGTCTCGATGAGGCTAGCGCCGCGATGCTTCTCGCCCGGCATCTTCCCGACGCGCCCGATGTGGCCATCGTGATCGCCGACGGTCTGTCGGCGACCGCCGTGCATGAGAACGCCTTGCCGCTGCTGGATGCCCTGTTGCCCCTGCTCGATGGCTTGCGCATCGCCCCGCCGGTCATCGCCCGTCAGGGCCGGGTGGCGCTCGGCGACGAAGTTGGCGCCGTGCTCGGGGCGCGGCTGGTGCTCGTCATCCTCGGCGAGCGACCGGGCCTTTCGTCGCCCGACAGCCTTGGCGCCTACCTGACCTTCGCACCAAAAATCGGCCGGCTCGATGCCGAGCGCAATTGCCTTTCCAACATCCGCCCGGCCGGGCTGACGCCGGCCGCCGCTTCGGTCAAGCTGGCCTGGCTGATTCGTGCCGCCCTGGCCCGGCAATTGACCGGCATCGGTTTGAAGGACGACAGCGAAATACAGACGCTGCCGGGGAATCCGGAAGGTGTTTGAAGGGCAAACCAAAGTTCGCCAGTCATTTGGATTTTGGCTATTTTTTCCGGTTGACCGTAGGATTCAGCGCTCCCGCCAAATCTGTCAGGTGTCCAACATGGTTCGCATCGCTTTCTTCATGCTCGCCGTCAGCCTTCTTGGTGGCTGCGCGACGCGCCAGGCGACGCATGCGCTCGATCTCGAACCCGGCCACCAACCGCCGCCCAGCGTCACCATCAACATTCCCGGCCTCGGCCCGTGCACCGACAATCCGGATCGGCGCTTGCGCTTTGATGCGAGCCAGCCGATCAACGTGCTGGTCCATGGCTGTTTCGGCTCATCGGGCCAGTTTCGCGGCCTGGCTCAGGTGCTGGCCTTCCACGGTCAGCAATCGGCCTGCTTTACCTATGATGACCGCGCCAAACTGGCGCAGAGTGCGGCTGCATTGAGGTCCGCAATCGAGCAACTGGCCGAGCAATCGCATGTGCCGCAGGTGACGGTGATCGGTCACAGTCAGGGCGCACTGATCGCCCGCGGCGCACTGACCGAATCGACCCGTACGCCGCACGTCGATTTGCGCCTGGTCACCGTCTCGGGGCCATTCTCGGGAATAGAGGCGGCCCGCACCTGCGGCAAATCCTGGTTGTACCCGCTGACGCTCGGGCTGCTGCCCTTGAGTTGCTACGTGGCGACCGGCCCGAAGTGGGCAGACATCACGTACTCCTCGCGGTATATTCGCGAGCCGGGCGCATTGACCGATCAAGTCGCCCGCTATCTGAAAATCGATACCGACGAGCGCGATGCCTGTCGCCGTGAGGAGAACGGGCGTTGCATCGAGGACGACGATATTTTCTCGCTGGCCGAACAGCGCAATGCCATGGTTGAAGACGATCACCGGCTGACGCGCGTCGAAGTGCAGGCCGGGCATGTCGAGATCGTTGGCGACAAGCACGTTGCGCCAATGAAATTGATCGCCGTCTTGCAGGAGCACGGGGTCGTTCGCCCGACCGAGCCGGCGCGTACCTCTGCGTTCCACCTGCTGCTCTCGCAGATATACGAGACTGACGGCAAGTAACGCCAACTCGATCCGCCCCGCATTTCATTTTTCGATTTTGGCCGTTTTTTCCGGTTTACCGTGGGATTCAAGTCGGGCGCCAGGTTTGCCTCAAGTCGCCAGTAACAGCGATGCCGCCGCCGGTTTGACGATCTGGAAGCCAAGGGTGGTTCTCCCGCGCAAGCAGAGCAGCGCCTTGTCCTTGCTGACCAGCAGGTTGGCACCGCAGCGGGCGGCCAGCTCAAGGAATTTCTGGTCGTCCCTGTCCTTGCAGCGCGGCAGCTTCGGCGCTTCACCTTCGGGGAAAACCTCGACCAGCCGGGTGTAGCGGGCGTAGCGCTCGATGATCATGTCCGGGGTCAGTTTGAGTTGCGGGTAGGTCAGTACGCGTTGCAACTCATCGAGCGTGCGGGCGTCGACGACGCATTGAATCCGCCCGGCCTCCAGCGCCGCCATGATCGGCACGGCATCGGTATTGCCCCAGTGGAAGAGGTCGAGGACGACATTGGTATCGAGAACTAAGCGCAGCATGGGGCGGGATTATATGCGCCAGGGCACAGTTCCGGCCGGCGGTCAGGTGCAGAATCCAGTCGCCGGTCGTCTCGTTGCTGAGTGCGAAATACTTGCCGGTCATAAACCTTTGTTACCATGTCGTCCCCGCTGCCGGCAGATGCTCGGCAAGCACCTCCACCATAGGACATCACCATGGCGCATCCCCTTGCCGGCCAGCCGGCCCCGAAATCCAGCCTGACCGACATTCCCGCCCTGCTGGCGGCCTACCGGAATCTGCCGGACGCCAGCGATCCGGCCCAGCGCGTTGCCTTCGGCACCAGCGGCCATCGCGGCACGGCGTTCAATGGCAGTTTCAACGAGGCGCACATTCTCGCCATCGCCCAGGCCGTCGCCGAATACCGCGCCCAGGCCGGCATCCGCGGCCCGCTCTTCCTCGGCAAGGACACCCATGCACTGTCCGGCCCGGCGCAGCAGACGGCCCTCGAAGTTCTCGCCGCCAACGACGTTCTGATCCATTTTCAGGCTGACGACGGCTACACCCCGACGCCGGTCATCTCGCGCGCCATCCTCGTCCATAACGCCGGCAATCCGGCGGACCGCGCCGACGGCATCGTCATCACGCCCTCGCACAATCCGCCGCAGGATGGGGGCATCAAGTACAACCCGCCGCACGGCGGCCCGGCCGACACCGACGTCACGGGCTGGATCGAGCAGCGCGCCAACGCCCTGCTGGCCGACGGCAATCGCGGCGTCAAGCGGCTTCCCTACGCGCAGGCCCTGGCCGCACCGACGACCCGGGCGGTCGACCTGATGACGCCCTACATCGCCGAACTCGGCGAGGTCATCGACATGGAGGCGATTCGCAACGCCAAGTTGCGCATCGGCGTCGATCCACTGGGCGGCGCGGCCGTCGCCTACTGGCAGCCGATTGCCGATCTGTACGGCCTCGACATCGAGGTGGTGAATCCGGCGGTCGATCCGGCCTTCGGCTTCATGACCCTCGATCACGACGGCAAGATCCGCATGGATTGTTCCAGCCCCTACGCCATGGCCAGCCTGGTCGCCCTCAAGGACCGCTTCGACATTGCCTGGGGCAACGACGCCGACGTCGACCGCCACGGCATCGTCACGCCCTCGCTGGGCCTGGTTAATCCCAACCATTACCTCGCCGTCGCCATCCAGTACCTGCTGGCCCATCGTCCGCAATGGTCGGCGGCAGCGGCGGTCGGTAAGACCCTGGTGTCGAGCGGCCTGATTGACCGCGTCGTCGGCGGCCTGGGGCGCACGCTCTACGAAGTGCCGGTCGGCTTCAAATGGTTCTCGGCTGGCCTGCTCGACGGCAGCATCTGCTTCGGCGGCGAAGAGAGCGCCGGGGCCAGCTTCCTCAAGCGCGACGGCACGGTGTGGACGACCGACAAGGACGGCATCCTCCTCGGCCTGCTCGCTGCCGAAATCACCGCCGTCACGGGAAAAGATCCGGGTCGCCATTACCAGGAGCTCGCCGCCCGTTACGGCACGCCGTACTACACCCGCATCGACGCCCCGGCCAGCCGCGAACAGAAAGCCGCCTTCAAGCAACTGACCGGCGACAAGGTCAGCGCCGCCAGCCTGGCCGGCGAAGCCATCACCGCCCGCCTGACCACGGCCCCCGGCAACGGCGCCGCCATCGGCGGCCTCAAGGTAAGCACCGCCAACGGCTGGTTCGCCGCCCGCCCATCGGGCACCGAAGACATCTACAAGCTCTACGCCGAAAGCTTCAAGAGCGCCGAACACCTCGCCGAACTGGTCAGCGAGGCGCAGGCCATCGTTACGGCAGCGCTGGCGGGGTAAGGGGTCGGGCGGACTGCTTGGTGCCCCAAGCAGTCATCACCCCAAAAAACAACAAAGGCATCCGAAGATGCCCTGTACATGGTGATTAGCTTAGTGCTTACGGCAGTATTCGCGCCGTCGTGTTACCGACTAATTACTTCACTCCGATTCGTTGTGCCAGCTCTCTTAATTCCCCCAAGGCTTGGAGCTCGCTATCACTCTTAGGAGACTTGTCTTCGAGGCTTTTAATTCCACCCTTAATTGCCTTTTCTATCGCAGGCCTCACCGTGTTCTGGTCGACGCTCTGAAGAATTGCGCTGAGTACGACTTCGATTGCTTTCGCTTTACTGCTTTCCATATAACCTCCAAACGATACTGGTTAGTTGATCTAGGTTGCCGGATGGTGCAACTTCCCCGACTTACCTAAACTTTTCTGAAATTCATCAGTGTCGAAAGCGCCTTTGCCAACTCCGCCTCGTCTTTTAGTGCTTGAGACAGCCTTTCTGAGAGTTCGCCAAGAACTATGCGAATGCTGCCCGCCAATTCGAGGCATTGCTCGTCAGAAAGCGCGTGAACACCCTCACTTAGAGCACTGTGAAGCAATTGGATAGGACTGTGACCATTAATCAGCAAACTTTCTGGTAACACGTCCTTGGCCATTTCAAGAGCCTTGCTAAATTGGGTCTCTTCAATGGCCTTCTTGAGCGTAGAGATTTTTTCAGGTGCCGCAGAGAGTTTCTCGGAGACTTTTATAATCTCGCTCAATATTCTGTTCTTCTGGTTCTCGACTACACGTCGATAATAAATAAATGCACCCACACCAAGGCCTTGATTCTCGCTCCGGCGCCCCTTGAGGAAATCGTCCCTGTCGGGTCCGATAAGCTTGATGAGTCTGGGGGGGGTGGGGGGGCCAAAAGGTGGTAACTCTCCAAATTTATATAACTCACCAGTCGAGTGTCCATCCTTGTCTAGCCGTACTGCCAGAGCGAATGTCTTTTCGTTATCTTGGCAATTTGAGCAGCGATATGAGATGTAGAGATAATCGTATTTGTCACTCAAACGCTTTCCAGCACCAGACACGCAACGGAAAAAGCGAGACCCGTTGCAAGAGTCATTGGCGCAATGCAATTGAATCTCGGGAGTTTGCATCACATTTGCTGACCGCCCTATTTGTTGCACGTACTCGTACTTGGACAAATCCGAGATGTGAACGACCTGATTCGGCGGGCAGCTTTCAAGAAAATCCGAAATCAATTGATACTGAATTTCCTGTTGCACTTTTTCCGGGTTCTCTTTGGCACTCATGCTTTTCAGTCGATTGGAATATTGCTAGCAAGTATAACAAAACGACCGTGCTGTAAGAGTTTACAAAGGGCGAGCAGCTTTGCGGCAGCGTTCTCGAAGGGCCGCTTGTGGCCGATGTCTGCCAATTCAAATCGTTCCCAGCTTCCCTGATCTTCGCGTTTTCCTGGTCTCGCCAACTCGCCAGCGTCGGCGGCTTATAATTCGCCCCTTCCTTTTTCGACCCGGATTTCGCCGCATGTCCCGCATTCTTCTCGCCCCCATGGAAGGGCTCGCCGACGATTTGTTGCGCGGCGTGCTGACGGCCATTGGCGGCTACGACTGGGGCATCTGCGAATTTGTCCGGGTCTCGGCCAATGTGCTGCCGGCCAAGACCTACGAGCGGATTTGTCCGGAACTGCTGAACGGCAGCAAGACGGCGGCCGGGACGCCGATGCGCGTTCAGTTGCTCGGTTCCGATCCGTTTTTGATGGCCGCGAATGCGGCGCGGCTGGTGACGCTCAACCCGGCCGGTATCGATCTGAATTTTGGTTGCCCGGCACCGACGGTGAATCGCCATCGGGGCGGGGCTGCCTTGCTCGGCGAACCAGAGCTATTGAACGAGATCACCAGCGCCGTGCGTGCCGTGGTGCCGGCGCACATTCCGTTTACCGCCAAGATGCGCCTTGGTATCGACAATACCAGCCGGGCCGTCGACAACGCCCAGGCGCTGGTCGCTGCGGGCATCGACGAACTGATTGTGCATGGCCGGACCAAGGCTGATGGCTATCGCCCGCCGGCGCGCTGGGAATGGATTGACCGGGTGCGCGCCGCCATCGATATTCCGCTGATCGCCAACGGCGAGGTATGGACCGTCGAGGATTTTCGCAATTGCCAGGCGGCGACCGGTTGCGCTGACATCATGGTCGGCCGTGGCGCGGTGGCCGACCCGCTGCTGGCGCGGCGCGTGCGCGGCGAGGAAACCGGCGGCTGGGCGGAAATCCGGCCGGCCGTTGGTGACTACTGGCTGGGCGTGCGCAAGAAAGTGGTGGCGGTGCATGCCGGCGGCCGGCTCAAGCAATGGCTGGCGATGATGCGGCGCCATTACCCGGAGGCCGAAGCGCTTTATGACCGGCTGCGGCCGATCAAGGGGGCCGCCGATATCGATGCGGCGCTGGTCGCCGAGGGCCTGCTGACGCCGGAACGGCTGGCGGCATGATCGACGAACCCTTGTCTGGCAACTCGCGCTTCATTTCCAGCGCACAGGAAGGTCCGCACCGCGACCTCGAAGCGCTCGTCCGCCGGCACATGGCGCACCCGTTCCGGAAGCCGGTTGTCGATTACAACCGCGAGGCTTTCGCGCTGGCCATGGCGGCGCGCGAGGCGTGGAATCCGCTGGCGCCGCTGATTCTTGACGCCGGCTGTGGCGTTGGCTGGAGCACGCAGCGCATCGCCGAAACATTCCCCGATCATTTCGTTTTTGGCGTTGATCAGTCGGTCGACCGCATCAGCCGTGGCAAACCCTTGCCGATGCCGGCCAACGCGCTGCTGATCCGGGCCGATCTGGTCGACTTCTGGCGCCTGTTGGCCGATAACGGCGTTCGTCTCGCCCGCCATTACAACCTCTACCCGAACCCGTGGCCGAAGATCGGCCATCTGGCCCGGCGCTGGCAGGGGCACGCGGTGTTTCCGGTGTGGCGCGAACTGGGCGGTGAAGTCGAATGCCGCAGCAACTGGCGCATCTACATCGAGGAAATGGCCCAAGCGCTGAGCCTGCTCAGCGGCCAGCCGGTCGTCGCCGAGCCTTGGCAAACCGATGACCCGATGACGCCCTTCGAAAAGAAATACCTCGCCTCCGGCCACGAACTGTGGCGCTGCCGGGTCAGCCTGCCATGAGCGTCTGCCAGACCTGCGGCGCCTGCTGCGCCAGCCTGCGCGTCGATTTTCACCCGGCCGAGCTGGCCGGTGGTGCCTTTGCCTGGGAGCAGGGCGTGCCGGTGGAAATGACGGTGCCGGTAACGCCGGCCATCGTCCGCCTGTGCGGCACCGACGCCAGCCCGCCGCGTTGCGTGGCGCTGGCCGGTGAGGTTGGTGTGGCGGTGCAATGCACGATTTACGACGTTCGGCCCTCGCCCTGCCGGGAGTTCGATACTGAACACGCTGCCTGCAACCAGGCGCGCAAGCGCTGCGGGTTGATGCCTTTGTAGGTTGCGGAAGTCGGAGAAAAGGTCGGCTACTTTGTGCTCATCGCTGTCATTCGACACTTCCATTTTTATCGTCTGCTTCCTGGCTAACTGCTGACTACAGCCGCTCATCCTTACGCCAATTGCAACTATTTGTTGCAACGCCTGATTTATCTGTAATTGCGGCTATAACTGAAATGACGGGATGGGAAAACACCTCGTCATAGTGGTTGAACGTTTTCATGGCCTTGATGAATTAGCCGTTTGGGAGAGAAAAATGACCAAGAACACCTTGAAAATTACCCTGTCTGCTTTCGCACTGGGTTTGATGGCATCTACTGCTTCCTTTGCCGCTGATGCCCCGATTTACGGCAGCCAACTGATGACCAATCAGGAGCGTATTGAGCATCGCAACAAATTGCAGGCGGCCAAAACTGCTGAAGAGCGTGAGCAAGTCCGGTTGCAGCATCACGAACAAATGCAATTGCGTGCCAAGGAACGAGGCGTGAGCTTGCCGGATACGCCGCCTGCTCAAGGAGGCGGACAAGGTCGCGGCATGGGACCGGGCGGTGGCATGGGCGGCGGTATGGGTGGAATGGGGCCCGGCGGTGGTATGGGCCCGGGACGGAACCGCTAAGCGTTAAATATGGGCATCGGTGGCAACCGGTGCCCTTTCTATTTCATGTCTCAAGCCATCGGCCGCTGCGCCAGCAATCCGAAGTGATAAGGCGCACTTGCCCCCAGGTCCACATGAACCACGGAATCAAACCCAGCCTCGGATAGCCAGGAAGCACATTGTTCGGGCTTCGGCCGAATAGCCAGTGGCGGCCCGCGAGGCGTCTCAATGTCACTGCGCCAGTGAATCACCGAGAGAATGGCACTTGGTCGAAGCGTTCGATAAGCTTCACGCAGGAGGGGCTGCGGGTCTTCGATGTGCAGAAGATTGAAGACCATCGCATGTCCCTGTGAGCAGTCGGGTACACCTGCGCCATGCTCAACAAAGTCACGCAGTTCGGTTCGTACATTGCGCAGGCCATCAGCCTTTGCTCGTTCAGCCACCAACTCAACCATCACAGGCTCGATGTCCAGTGCGGTGACCGTGCCGCGCGTGCGCTTTGCCGCTGGAAGGCTGAACGTGCCGTAGCCACAGCCGAATTCGACCAGGTTGTAGCATCCCCCTTGGCTAACCCGCAGTCGGTCGAGAATGCCTTCTGGCTGGAAGAACGAGTCCCAGTAGGCCTCGTCCGGCATGCCGCTTTCACGTCCCTTCATACTCAGAACACCAGCACCTTGTCAGCGGCAGCCGTCCATTCGGCGAGTTCCTTCAGGGTGCTGCGCCGGGCCCCTTCGACCACCTGGTCAACAGCCATGCCACGAGCGTCCATGCAGGTACCGCAAAGACCCACCTCGCCACCGACCATACGCACCATATCCCCGGCGTTGTAATAACCCTCGGGCACCTTCTGACCGCTCTTGGCGCAGGCGACCGCATCGCCCATCAGGAAAACGCGTACCGTCTCACCTTCCATCTTGCCGAGCTGGCGAGCCAGACGCAGGGCGTTGAAGCTGCGTTCCGTGCCGTATGGCGCATCGTTGAGGATGAACAGCGTATTCATGGTGGGCTCCCCGGGCGTGATTGAGAAAGCTATTTACCCCCGGCCTTGATGGTGGCCTTCAGGGTATCGAAATCCTTGCGTACCCCATCCTGGAAAAGCAGACCCGACTTGGCCTGCTTCGGCACGCTCTCCATGTCGAGCACGTCGGCAACAATCTGGTAGCTGGCGGCACCGTTGAAATCCTTGCCATCGGCGACGATGAGTTGGGTTCCGTAGAAGACAGCCGGCGCCGGCAGTCCGGGGGCCAGGCTGGAAGGCAGCAACTGGATGGGGACACGGTAGGTGTTGGCGACTTCAGCGGCGACCTGGAGGTTGCCGTTGCAGCGCTGGCCCGGTGGGTCCTTGGCGATGAAGGTCAGTACCTTCTGGCCATTGGCGGTCTGGGCGCCAGGAACCGCCATCGATACCTCGGCCGCCATGGCCGAGAAGGCCAGGGTGCCGCACAGGGCAAAAATAGTCAGATGCCTCACGAGTTGTCTCCTCTGTTTTGCTTTGAATTCAGTTCTCGATAGGCAGGCCGCCAGTACGCCATTCGCTGACACCATCGGTAATCTTGTGGGCGGTGTAGCCGCGTTGGCGCAGCAGCTTTACAGCTTCGTCGGACATCAGGCAGAACGGGCCACGGCAGTAGGCAACGATTTCCTTGCCGGCCGGCAGGTCAGCCAATCGCTTCTCCAATTCCGCCAGGGGCAGCGAACGGGCAAATGGCAGGTGGCCGGCGACGTATTCCGCCTCAGGACGAACGTCGATGACGACAATGTCGCCACTACGCGCTTTGGCCAGCAGGCTTTCACGGCTCTCAGAGGACAAGGCATCGGGTGAGGTAGCCATCTGGTCAAGTGCTACCCGCAGTTCGAGCAGGTGCTCCTCAGCCACTTCCCGGACATTGACCCACAACTGGGCGACATCCGGGCCACTCAAGCGGTAGTGGATGAATTTTCCCTCGCGGCGGGTTTCGACCAGACGCGCTTCGCGGAGAGCGCGTAAATGTGCGCTGGTCAGACGCATGTCGATACGAGCCTGTTCGGCCAGGGTCTCTACAGTCTTCTCGCCTTGCGCGAGCAATTCGATGAGTTCCAGACGCTTCGGGCTGGAAATCGCCTTGCCGATACGGGCAACGTGTTCGTAGAGGTAGGACTTGGTAATGGTCGGTTTCATAATTACAATCTAACGATTCTTGGATTGTTTGTAAACATTGATGGTCTGTTGGAAATCTTTCGCGGAATCAACCATGCACGGCGCAGCCTGAAATGGTCGCGTACCTATGAAATTGAGCATCCCGCTTCTGCTGTCGCTGGCACTGCATGCCGTCCTGCTCGCAGGATGGCAGCTTGGCGCATTGAAGATTGCGGAGAACCCTGAAACCATCGAAATCCGGATTGCTAGCCAAGTTCGGGAGGACATTCAGGAGTTACCTGCACCACCTCCGCCAAAGCCAGCGAAACCCAGAGCATCTGCGCCACGAACTGCAGCATCTCCACGTGAGGCAAACCCAAAACCGGCGCCGGAGGTGCCCGCCGCGCCATCGGCCAAGCCCCCGGCCTCACTGGAGGCGCCACCACCACCGAGTGCGGAAGAGTGGCAATTGGCCTCGACCTACAAGCTCAAAAACAGTAAGCGTTATCGCAACAATTGGGGGCAGCTGGTGCGCAGCATGATGGGCACGGCGGTCGAGGGGCCCGGTCAGGGGATGGTGCGTTTCCGTATCGAGATTGCCCCGGATGGCACGCTGGCGAACGTCAAGGAGCTGTGGTCCACTTCCGAAAATGCATCGAAACTGGCGTGGCAGGCCATCAAATCCTTGCCACCGCTACCACCGACGCCAACCGGGCAGCCCCTGATATTCGAGCGGACGATTTCATTCCAGCCCTATGAGACCGGCTGGCCACCGAGCTATACCTTAGACTGCCTGCCGGACCCGCCCGTGTTCAAGAATCCGTTTGCCTGGGATGGCAAATCGCCGCAGGAGCAAGTTAAGCATCAGGCACCGAAACGGGTTCCGGCCGATGCCGAGGCGTCCCAGGAGAAATGTGTGACGGACTCGACAGCCGAGACCATTGAGCAGGAAGAAGGCGAAATGAAGCGCCAGATGGAAATTTATCGTTGGGGACGATGACTGCTACCTGGCGGTTTGCAGTCATTTCCCGTAGGTAGGGGAACAGTCTGCGCCTGGCCGAAGGCGGAAACCCAGCCGCTATTCCGCGCTTACTTTGACAAGCTCCGCATCGCCCGCTCAAGGCCGTCGATGGTCAGCGGAAACATGCGTTTGCCGAGCAATTGCTCGATCATCTGGATCGATGGCGTGTAGGTCCAGTGCGCCTCCGGTAGCGGGTTGAGCCAGGCGGCGTGGGGCCAGGTGGCGAGCAGGCGTTCGAGCCAGACGGCGCCGGCTTCTTCGTTCCAGTGTTCGACACTGCCGCCGGGGCGGGCGATTTCGTAGGGGCTCATGCTGGCGTCGCCGACGAAGACCAGCTTGTAGTCGGGGCCGTAGGTGTGGATGACGTCCCAGGTCGATAGTTTTTCGCCATGGCGGCGGCGATTGTCCTTCCACACGCCTTCATAGACGCAGTTGTGGAAGTAGAAGTGTTCGAGATGCTTGAACTCGGCGCGGGCGGCGGAGAAGAGTTCTTCGCAGGCCTGGATGTGGTCGTCCATCGAGCCGCCGATGTCGAGAAAGAGCAGGACCTTGACGGCGTTGTGGCGTTCCGGCCGGAGGTGCAGGTCGAGCCAGCCGCCGTTGCGGGCGGTGCCGGCGATGGTGCCGTCGAGGTCGAGTTCGGTGGCGGCGCCCTTGCGGGCAAAGCGGCGTAGCCGACGCAGGGCGACCTTGATGTTGCGGATGCCGAGATCGACCGAGTCGTCGAGGTTGCGGAATTCGCGCTGGTCCCAGACCTTGATCGCCGTGCGGTTGCCGACCGATTCGCCGCCGATGCGGACGCCTTCCGGGTTATAGCCGCTGTGGCCGTAGGGCGAGGTGCCGGCGGTGCCGATCCACTTGCTGCCGCCGGCATGGCGTTCTTTCTGCTCGGCTAGTCGTTCTTTCAGTTGCTCGAATATCTTTTCGTAGCTCAGTTTCTGCAGCTTGAGGCGGTCGGCTTCCGACAGATGGCGGCGGGCCGCCATTTCGAGCCATTCCTCCGGCACTTCCGGCGCGAAGCCGGGCAGGGCTTCGATGCCGCGAAAGTACTCGCCGAAGGCGCGGTCGAAACGGTCGTAAAGTGCTTCGTCCTTGACCAGGATGGCGCGCGAGAGGAGGTAGAAATCGTCAAGGCTGCCGCTGACCAGCCGGGCTTCCAGTGCTTCGAGCAGGGCCAGCAGTTCGTTGGTGGAAACCGGCAGCTGGCGGGATTTCAGGTGCAGGAAAAAATCGACGAGCATTTACGGCTGCTTGCGGCGCGCCATGAAAGCCAGGCGTTCGAAGAGATGGACGTCCTGTTCGTTCTTGAGCAGGGCGCCGTGCAGCGGCGGGATGGCGTCCTTCGCCTCCTTGGCGCGCAGGGCTTCGGGCGGGATGTCTTCGGCCAGGAGCAGTTTTAGCCAGTCGATCAGTTCGCTGGTTGAGGGTTTTTTCTTGAGGCCGGGGACGTCGCGCAGGTCGAAGAAGACTTCCAGCGCTTCCTTGAGCAATTCATGCTTGAGCACCGGGAAATGGACGGCGACGATGCGCTGCATGGTCTCCTTGTCCGGAAACTTGATGTAGTGGAAAAAGCAGCGGCGCAGGAAGGCGTCGGGCAGTTCCTTCTCGTTGTTGGAGGTGATGATGATCAGCGGCCGGTGTTTGGCCTTGACCGTGCGGTGCAGCTCGTAGCAATGGAATTCCATGCGGTCGAGTTCGCGCAGCAGGTCATTGGGGAATTCGATGTCGGCCTTGTCGATCTCGTCGATCAGGACGACCGACGGCTCGTCGCATTCGAAGGCCTGCCACAGCACGCCATGCACGATGTAGTGGCTGATGTCTTCGACACGCGGGTCGCCCAGTTGCGAGTCGCGCAGGCGGGAAACGGCGTCGTATTCGTAGAGGCCCTGCTGCGCCTTGGTCGTCGATTTGATGTGCCACTGGAACAGCGGCATGTTCAGGGCGCGGGCCACTTCCTCGGCGAGCAGCGTCTTGCCGGTGCCCGGCTCGCCCTTGATGAGCAGCGGGCGTTGCAGGGCGATGGCGGCGTTGACCGCCAATGTCAGGTCGCGTGTGGCGACGTAGGTATCGGTGCCTTGGAATTTCATGTCGATTGGGGGGCTGACAGGTGTGATGAACGAATAAATTGTACGGGCAAACCGTTGCCGTACCGCGTAAATCGGCGATGGCCCAGGATTCCACGGTCAACCGGAAAAAATGGCCAAAATTGAAATTCTCGCGACGTCCGTCGGACGCTTTGCGGTTCGGCGAAAAGCCGCTTCTTATCCCCATTCGGGTCGGACAAGGCTGTGGATAAGCTCGGGACAAGTTGCCCAAGTCCATGAGCGGCAACGCATTTAAAGCGGTGCCTAAAAAATGGGCAAAAACCTCAGCTTTGCTTGTTCAGCGGGCGTTTCCGGCGTTTTGGGGCGAGCATCCGGGTTTCGACCAGTTCGGCCGGCAAAGGTTTGGAGAATAGATAGCCTTGCAGGTAATCGCATTCGAGGCGAGCCAGCGTTTGGTGCTGCGCCTCGGTTTCCACGCCTTCGGCGACGACCTTCATGCGCAGGCTGTGGGCCAGGGCCAGGATGCCGGTCACAATGGCCACGGCGTCTTCGTCGTGAGGAATGTCCTGGACGAAGGAGCGGTCGATTTTCAGGGTATTGGCGGGCAGGTGCTTGAGATAGGAGAGCGAGGAATAGCCGGTGCCAAAGTCGTCGATGGACAGACTTATCCCGAGTTTGCGCAGTTCGCGCAGCAGACCGATGCTTTCGGCGGCGCGGGCCATCAGCACGCTTTCGGTGATTTCGAGGACCAGCGACGAAGCGGGCAGGCCGCTTTCGTCGAGAGCGCTCAGGATGATGGCGTGCAGGTCGGGTTGTTCGAGTTGCTTGGCCGAGAGGTTGACGGCAACGTGCAGGTTGGCCATGCCGTTATCCTGCCAGGCCTTGGTTTGCCGGCAGGCGCTGCGCAGGACGAATTCGCCAAGTGGCAGGATAAGGCCGGTTTCTTCGGCAATGGGAATGAAATCGGCGGGCGAGACGATGCCTTGTTCCGGGTGCATCCAGCGGACGAGGGCTTCGAGGCCGGAAATTTCGCCAGTGACGGTATCGACCACGGGCTGATAGAAAACGGAAAACTCCTCGCGCTCGAGAGCGTGGCGAAGATCGTTTTCAATTTTCAAACGATCAGAGACGGCGGATTCCATGGTCGCTTCGTAATAGCAGAAACCACTGCCGCTATGCTTGGCGCGATACATCGCGGTGTCGGCATGGCGGAGCAAGCGGCTGAGGTCGGGGCCATCCTGCGGATAGAGTGAAATGCCGACACTGGTCGTGACGACGATTTCCCGACCATCGATGACTATGGGGGCCGAGACGGTTCGGCAGATATTCTGGGCAACGCTGGCGGCGATTGATGGGTGGGGGATCTCGTCGAGAAGTACGGTGAATTCGTCACCACCCAGGCGCGCGACGCAATCGTCGGTCCGGACGCAGCCTTTGAGGCGTTGGGCCATGGCGGCCAGCAACTTGTCGCCGACTTCGTGGCCCAGTGTGTCGTTGACGAACTTGAAACGGTCCAGGTCGAGAAATAGCACGGCCAGCATGCTGTCGCGCGTTGTCGCGCGTTCGATGGCCTGGGCCAGTTGTTCCATGAACAACTGGCGGTTGGGCAGCCCGGTCAGTGTGTCGTTGTAGGCGAGGTGATGAACATGACGTTCGGCCCGGGTCGCCTCGATGACCCGGCGGACCCGTTGATTGACGACCGACAGGTGGATGGGCTTGGGGATGAAATCACTGGCCCCGACTTCGAAGGCGTGTTCGATGGACTGGCGATCTTCGAGCGCCGTGATCATGAGGATGGGGATGTCTTTCCAGCGCGAATGGCTTTTCAGGATGGCGCAGGCGGCAAAGCCATCCATGATGGGCATCAGGGCATCCATCAGGATGACATCGGCCACGTTGCTCTCCAGCCAGTTCAGCGCCTCGCTGCCATCGCCGGCTTCCTCGACATGGAAGCCGCTCAGGTGCAAGGCGTGGCGCAGCGCGGCGCGGGTGCTGCGGTCGTCGTCGACGACCAGTACGATGGGGGCATTCTCGGACAATTGGAGCAGTTTGCCCGGCAATGTGCCAACTTCGTTGCGCAAGACCGGCTCAATGACCGCAAACTCGGTCCGCAGGCGAAGCAAGAGTTCGCTGGCTTCGCCCAGGGCGCCAGCCTCGGCGCGCAATTCCAACTCCCGGGCAACACTGGCGATGGTGACGGCGCCAAGATTGCTGGCGGCACCTTTGATGACATGCGATACCTGTCGAATCGTCTCAGTGTCACCCGCGGCGATGGCCATTTCGAGCTTTTGCAGATAGGGGGGCAGATCTTCAAGAAAAGGTTGAATTGCTTCGCCGGTAGCGGCGCCGAGAATTTCCCGCAAACGCGCGAGCACCGTCATGTCGAGCGGTGAATTGTTGATGTGCTCGGTGGCGGGGGCTGTCCGGGCAAGAGGGTCGCTATGCCAGTTCAGCCATTTTTCCAGGCAGGCCGACAGTGCTTCGAGCGTCAACGGCTTGGGCAGATGGCCATCCATGCCTGCCGCCATGCAGTGCTCAATGTCGTTCGCCAGGGTGTTCGCAGTCATGGCAATGATAGGCGTACGGGACATGCCGCCGGCTTCGTGGCGGCGGATACTTTCAGTGGCTTCAAAGCCATCCATGTCCGGCATCGAGCAATCCATCAGGATCAAGTCCCAATTTCCCTCCCGCCACTGGTTAATCGCTTCGATACCGTTTTTGGCAACGCTGCTCGAACACCCCAGCAAGCGCAACATTCCGGCGGCAACCAGCTGGTTGGTCGCATTGTCTTCGGCGATCAGGATTCGTCCGGTACGCGGAAGTTTGGGCATGTCCGCATGGCGGATATCGGCAATCGGCACGCCGACGGTGTATGGGCAGGTGAACCAGAACAGGCTCCCTTGGCCGGGCGGGCTGTCTACGCCGATTTCTCCGCCAAGCAGTTGGACAATCTGCTTGCTGATGGATAAACCCAGCCCACTGCCGCCATAGCGGCGGGTTGTTGAAGTGTCGGCTTGGGTAAAGGAGTCGAAAATGTCCGACTGCAGGTGTCCGGGGATGCCAATGCCTGTATCTCGCACGCCGAAGCGCAGGGAAAGAGTGTCATCCAGGCATTCGAGCGTGAGTCTGACCGAGCCCGTTTCGGTAAATTTGACAGCATTGCCGAGAAAGTTGATCAGGACCTGACGAATGCGTGCCGGGTCGCCATTGATCACGGGCGGCACGCCCTGAGCGATGCTGGCAGAGATCTTGAGATTCTTGCTCGCGGCCGGGGCGTAAAACATGTTCATCACGCCATCGATCAGCGGCTGGAGGGCGAAGTCGCAGGCGTCGATCTCCATGCGCCCGGCTTCCAGTCGCGAAAAATCGAGAATGTTGTTGATCAGTTCGAGCAGGTATTGCGACGAGTCCCAGGCCAGGCTAAGCAGTTTTTGCTGTTCAAGGTTTAACTGGCCAACCTTGAGCATGTCGAGCGTACCGATGACCCCGTTCAAGGGAGTCCGGATTTCGTGGCTCACCGTGGCAGCGAAATCGGCTTTCAGCTTGGCAAAACGCAAGGCGCTGTCGCGTGCTGTTCGCAGTTCCTGTTCCCGTTGTTCGAGTGCGTCCATCATGCTGTTGAATGCCAGGGCCATTTCGGCCAGGTCGCGAGGGCCCGTTATGTCGGCGCGCAGGCCGCTTTCGCCCTTGGTCGCGCGGGCCATGGTTTTTGACAGGTTGGCCAGCGGCTTGATCATGCGTCGTCCGAGCAGGCGAATCGCCAGGACAAACAAAATAGCGAAGGTGAGACCCGCAGCAAAATTGACGACAAATACTTCGTTGACGAGTGCTTGAAGTGTGGCCTTGCTCTGATCGACGATGACGAAACCAAGCAGGATGTCTTTACGTTCTGTGGTTTCGAACTGTGAGTCAGGTCCGGAAATCGACCAGACTGGTGCAACGAAACGCCAACCTGACGCGTTTTCGGCTTCAAGATACGACGTGCGAACGTGGTTGGGCAGGTTGTGATTCAAATTGCCGACAATCACTTTGCCGTGTTCGAGCAGGGTTCTTCCGTCGGTGTGGCGGATTTCAACCCGTGTAATGTCGGGAAATGCAGAGGCCGCTTCGAGTGCTTCCGAAACATTTTCGGCTGAGCCGAAGGCCAGTGCCAGCCTGCTCTGCGTCGCGAGGGTCTGGGTGATGCGAAGGCCGTCGTCGAGCTTGCTGGCGTGCAACTGCCGGCTACCCTGCCAGGAGGTGGCCAGCGCGGCAAGCAGCGAGATGCTCAGTACGCCAACCGAGAACAGGACAGCCAGCTGTTGGCTGAAGGTGGCGTGTTTGAACCCACGGAGTTGCCGCGAGAGCCAGCCCATCGCGCTATTGCTCCGGGAACAGCAGGTCGAAGCCCTTCTGCTGGGCTGGTGACGCCGTTAAGCCGAGATGGCTTGCCGTACGCGTATTGAATGCCATCAGGACTTCTCGCAAGGGAAGCACACCGCGTACGGTAGTGTTGCCGTTGGCCATGCTGATCGCTGACGAAGCGAGGTTGCGACCGAGTTCGAAATTATTCGGGTAAAGCGCAAACAGGGCGCCTCGCTTGACGTGCGAAACATTACTCGAAAATACGGGAATGCTCTTGTTCCAGGATTCCTGCAAGACGTGGGGCATGACCAGCGATTCGTCGACCGTGGCGCTGTCCTGCGGTAACCAGAGCGCATCACGCTTGGCATCGACCGTGGCGAAAATGCTCTGGTAGATGGTCAGCGCGCTCTTCAGGTCGCTGGCTTCCTGAGCAACCAGTTCGATCCCTTGAGTCCGTGCTGCCTCTTTCGCCAACTTGATCAACCAGCCATTCTGGCGCGGTTCATAGACGACGAAAATTCGTTGTGTCTTCGGTGACAGCATTTTCAACCGGGCAAACAGCAGCGCCGGATCCGGCGCCAGACTCAGTATGGCGTTGCGGCGCTGTTCGGATTCCGGAACCGAGACCACACCACCGGCCACGATGCTGATTTCCTTGTCGAGGGTGCTGGCCGCACGCAGGCCGTTGCGCCCCAGGGCGATGACGACACGAATATCCTGGCGTTTCAGTTCCTCTGCAATGGACTGGGTGTTGAAGCTGTTACCCACGGCGTAACTGGCGACCTTGGCCTGGGAGGTTTCCTCGATCCCCTCAATGATCTTCGAGAAGATGCTGCGGTACGGTTCGCCGATATCCGGGTAGAACACGGCTATCGGGCCAATGTTGCCGCCAGCTGCGGCGAGTCGCAACACGCTGTTGCGCTGGCTGCCTGCCAACAGCATCTGGCTGAGCTGGGGACCGTTGATGTCTTTGAGGGAAAGGAGAATGACTTCAACGTCGGGCGTATTTTCTATGCCGCCCAGGAGGCTGGATAAATTGCCGGGATTGAAATCGTCAGCCTCTGTATAAATGACTGCGATGCGCGTCGGCTCGGCATGGAGTTGAAAAGCGCTGGCAACCAATGCACAAACCAGCAGGAAGCGGACGAAGCGCATTGTCATGCGGATATTATAGACTGTAACGTGCTTGCAGCCAGATGGTGCGGCCGGGCATGGGCAGATCGTAGATGATGCCGGATGTGGTGATGCTCGGTTCGCGAATGTCCGCGTTAAAGAGGTTGTAGATCGAAGCGGAGAAATCCCAGCCAGCCTTGCTTCGGTCTGTCCGCAACGTCAGGTCGAGCGCGGTGTAATCGGGAATCTGGGCACGGGTGTCACCGGGGGCGCGTTGGCGGTCGGCGACGTAATTGACCTGACCGTTGAGGTGCCAGCCAGGGAAGAACCGCCAGTCGGCGCGGCTGTAAAGGTGGTGGTGAGGGGCATAACCGGCGTCTTGCCCGCTGGTTTCATCCACATTGTGCTGATAAGCGTAATTGCCGGACAAGCGAAGATTGCTGGATGCGTTCCAGGCAACTTCAAATTCGCCGCCGTTGCCACGTTGCTTCCCGGTGTTCTGGAAGGAGGTGCCGCTGAGGGCGATGATGTCCTTGATTTCATGCCGGAACAGACTGAGCGTGGTGTGCAGACGTTCCGTGACTTGCCAGGCCAGCGAAGCTTCCAGTGTGGTGATGGACTCAGGTGAGAGACTGCTGTTGCCCAGTGCGACCGGATTGCTGGTGGCGTATTGTTCGACGAATGATGGGGCGCGGAAAGCGGTGCCGTACATCAATTTGGCCGTGAGGTCTTCATGGGCTTCCCAAACGAGCGCGACACGCGGGTTGGTGGTAGTGCCGAAATCCGAGTATTCGTCGTGGCGTACGCCTGCGGTCAACGTCCATTGGCGGGCAAAACTCCATTCGTCCTGAGCGTAGATGTATTCGACATGGCGTTTGTGTGGTGACAGGAAAAGGTTGGCGCCGCTCGCTTCGCTCCAGGGCACGGGGGTCGGGAACGGACCCCCGCCAAGGAGCGTGAAGTTTTTCCATTCCCTCGTTTTGTAGATGTTCATTTCGTCGCGTCCCAGCCCGAAGCGTATCCGGTGGTCCGCAAAACCGGAGTAAACACCGGATGCAGACAGACGCAACTGCTTTTCCCATTTGTCCGGATCGCCAATCATCCCATTCGGGAAAGAGCCAAGAAAAGCGCCTTGTGGATAGAGCATGGCCGGCGTCGTGATTTCGTTGGCCAAGTGCATGAAGGACGCCTGGAGACTGACACCGAGGTCAGGCGTGAGATTGGCTTCGTTCCAGGAGAGGTCGCTGGTAAAACGACCGGTACGGTAGCGCCCGACGAGATCCATGGCACCGGCAATGCCGACACCACCTTGGCCATTTTCTCGTTGACTGAAGGCGTTACGCCAGCGGAAACGGCCGAGTGCAAGGTCGAGCTGGGCATTGAAGTCGTCATAGCCGAGGTTGACGGGGCCTGGCGCCAGCGAGGCGGCGGGAGATAAACCGAATGCGTCAATCGAAGTTTGTGCATCGGCGCCCACAATTCTTCGTTGCCCATCCGTTGTGCCGATTTTGAGATAACCGGCGATCTCAAGATCGCCAATCATGCCGCCATGTTGAATCCAGCTATCCCAGGAATTGAACGAGCCGGCCCGAACGCCGAAAGAAGTACCGCCGATTTCGTCGGCCGTTTTGGTGATGACGTTGATGGTGCCGGCAAAAGCATCGGCACCGTACATGGCGGACCCAGGGCCGCGGATGACTTCGATTCGGGAAACGTTTTCTACCGGCAGGGTAAACGGCATGTCGCTGCGGTTACCCTGGTAGGCGCTGGTCCAGGGGACGCCGTTGACCATCAGCAGGACATGCGGGTTTGCTTCGGTCAGGATGCCGCGGATGCTGTAGTTCGCTCCATAGTTCATGGTGGCGCGGGAGACATGCAGGCCGGGGACGGATTCCAGCGCTTCGTCCACAGTACGCGCCCCCATGTCGGCGATGTCCTGGGCGCTAATGACGGCGGCTGCTGATGGTGCCTTGCGCAGCAATTGCTTGCTGCCAGTGGCAATGCTGACGAAGTTGCGGTCACCATAGGCGAGCGCCAGATCTTCTTCTTCCTCCAGACTTTGGCAAATCGCCTGTTTGCCAATGGCCAATGCCAAGGCGGTTGCGACTACGATCCTGGCCAGTTTCATTTGACGATCCCCCCGAAACCATGGCATTCATTTTTGATATTTTCTGGTATCGCAATCTAGAGCAAAGGCGAAGTCGTGGCAACGGTGTTGTTACCATGAACGGTGTTTTGGGCCCTCATAGTGGATGGAAGAGCAACGTAGTGGCAGGGTTGCCTGCTGTGGACGCTGGGTAGCCTCGATGTAGCAGGGAACCATGCCGGCAAGAAAAGTGGGGAAACCGAACAGGTAGCATTCTTGTGGCGACAGGCCAATGTCGAGCGCTAGCGCTACAGCTAGTGCTGCGTAGTTCATGCGCATGCGCCAGCGTCCATTGAGCAAGATGGCCTCGACGGCAAAGGCAAGACGGACGTATTTGCCGTCGGCGAGACCATACCGGGTGGCAACATCGAGAATCGGGCCGATCCGCTCATCGGCGGCGTTACGGGCAACCGGTCGGCCGTAGCCGCCGATGCTGCGATTGCGTTGTAGCTCTTCGCGGATCACGTTTTCGAGATTTTCCCCGGCTTCGATCCGGCCTTGGGCACGCTCCAGGAAATCGGCAACGGCGATATCGATCTGCCGACCGTAGATGGCAGCTTCCGAAGTGGCCAGCGCAGCAGCCAGGGCCAGCGAGCCGGTGCTGCGCGCGCTGCCGGCGAGGGCGGCGACCCGGTTGTTCCACAAGCGGGCGTCAGGGTAGCTGGTGTTGACCCAAATGGCGTGCAGTACCTTTATTTGTTCCGGTGTGTGCCGGCGACCAGTAATCCCGAACAGGTAAAGGTCGAGCCAGTCCGCATCGCGCAAACTGGCGTGCAGGTCGTGGCCGCGAAAGACAGCGCGCTCGCCGGGAAAGCAGCCGCCGACTTCGCTGCGTAGCGGGCCTTCCCAGGAAATGAGGGGATTTTCAGTGTTCACCGCAGCGCTCTCCTGTTTGTGGGCCGGGATCGTTGGGAATGTCGATGGCGAAGAAGGGGAATTTCCGAATACCGTTCCGGCCTTGCTCGAGCGCATGCGCCGCCGCGCCGGGAAGGCGTAGCAGCAAGGCCAGCATTTCGCCGTCGGCAGGGGCAAAGCCGAGGTCGGTCAGGGCTGCGCTAGCGACACCGGTCATGGCCAGCGGGTGGCCGGCCAGTTGCTCCAGTGCTTCACGCTGGCTTTGCAGCCAGGTAAGGCAACCGGATGGCAGAACGCGGCAGAGCGCATTCAGGGTTTGCTGGATCGGTTGGGCGCAGCGCAAGGCATGCGGCGCAAAGCCGGGTGGATGCTCGTTGTCCGGCCAGACTGAGCGGCGTCGACCGAGGGTTTCCTGGTCGGACGGGAGCAAGGATTGCCGCCAGGCATCGAGCGAGCAGCCGCAGCTTTGCCAGGTTTCCATGCAACGGTGAATTTCCCGCGCACCGCCGGAAACGCCTGCGCCACTGGCTAAAGCTGCCATCAGTACGGCCGCGACAGGCGAGCCGCCGACGCCAGCGGCCATTGCTGCGTGTACGGATGGGTCGCGAGGGCCGGGATTGGCCAACGCGATAGCCAGTATTTCGAGGGCTCGCCCGGTCGCCGGTTTCGGTTTTTCACCCCGGAAAAGCAGATAGAGATATTCGGGATAGCTGGCCTTCTCCAGCAATTCGCCGTAAACATCGTAGCCACGGCAGTAGCAGTCTTCGGCGGTGAACGGGTCGTCGCTGCTGGCGCTTTCTTCCCAAATGGTGGAATGCAGGGTAGGCATTGTCATCAGGCTGTCCTAAAGGAGGCTGATGCCACCGTCGACCACGATTTCTTCACCCACTATGTAGCTGGAGTCATCACTGGCCAGGAATAGAACGGCTTTGGCGATTTCGTTCGGTTCGCCGAAGCGGCCGATGGGGGACTTGGCCTGAATTTGGGCCTTGATTGCCTGGCTGACTTCGGCGGGCAGGCCGAAGCGCTCGAACATCGGCGTGGCCGTGGGGCCTGGGCTGACGGCGTTGAGGCGGATCTTGCGCGGGATCAGTTCCAGGGCGAGGGAGCTGACCAGGGAACGCAAGCCTGCCTTGCAGGCAGCGTAAACGCTGAAGTTCGGCGAACCCAGGCGGTTGGTGATTGAGGTGGTGACGATGATCGACGCACCCGGGCGCAGTAGGGGTAAAGCTTTCTGGATGGTGAAGAAAACCCCTTTCAGGTTGGTGTTGACGGTTTGGTCGAAGCTGCTTTCGTCGGTGGCTTCGAGCGGAGCAGGCAGGGCGATGCCGGCGTTGAGAACGAGGATGTCGAGACCACCAAAGGCTTCTCCGATGTGGGCCATCAGGTTGTCGATGGCGGGCAGGCTGCCGGCATCGCTGGTAATGAGCAGGGCGGTTTCGCCAAGCATTTCGCCAGCCACTTTCAGGCTTTCTGCGCTACGTCCGGTCACGGCGACGCGGGCGCCTTCATTTTGAAACTGGCGGGCGATGGCCAGGCCGATGCCGCTGCTGCCGCCGGTAACAAGGGCTGTCTTGTTGCTGAGTCGAGTCATGTTGTTTTCCTTGAGTTGTTAAATATTGGTGCCGAGTATCTGCATGCGCAGGTTCATCGGCGGTACTTCTTCGGGATCGATATAGATGTCCAGCAGCGTCGGGCCACGGCGTTGGCAGATGGTGTCGATGTCCAGGGATGCCATGTCTTCGGGGGAGCGGATGGTGTGGGCATCGGCGCCCATGGCGCGGGCAATGGCCGCGAAGTCGGTGGGCGGCAGTTCGAAGGCGATCTGTTCGGCGCCGGCCAGTCGCTGGCCGTGCTTGACCATGCCCAGGGCTTGATCGTTGAGGACGACGAAAATCACCGTCAGTTTTTCGGCCACGGCGACGGAGAGTTCCTGTCCGTTCATCATCATGCTGCCGTCGCCGGTAACGCAGACGACGGGTACGTGCGGATTGCCGGCAGCAGTACCGACGGCACCGCCGATGGCCCAGCCCATCGGGGCGAAATCCATGGTCAGGCGTAGCCAACCGCCATGGGTCAGGCGGCGGCCCGGGTCGGGGCGCCGTCCGCCACCGCCCAGGCGCCGCTCACCGATGCGGTGGTCGGCCGGGGTAAGGTAATGGGTGGTCCAGGCGACGCTGTTGCCGGCATCGGCAAGGAAGCGGGTGCTCGACGGAAACAGGCGGCCGAGGTCGTGCATCAGGCGTTGCGGCGTGATCGGCGTGGTCGGGCTGACGTACTGAGCGGGTGCAGCGAGCAGGCTGCCGGGAGGGCTGTCCTGCGGTTGCAGCTCGCGCGCAGTACGTTGGCGCTGATATTCGAAGGCTGTACCGCGACTGGTCTGGTGGGTACGTTCGATCAGCCGCTCAAAAATATTGAGCAGGCGGCCGCGAATGTGCAGACGCGCCATCGGCGAGCGGGCGAGATGCTCGGCAGATTCATCGACGTGTACCAGTTTGCCGTTGAGCAGGTCCTCACTCCAGCCGCTGCTGGTCCATTCGTTCATGCTGGTGCCGATGGCGACAATGAGGTCGACCGTGGGATCGTTGAGCGTTTCGCGCGCCAGGGCGTGGCCGGCAAAGCCGAAAACACCGCGAAAGAGCGGGTGGAGCGGGTTGACCAGGCCCTTGCCGTCCGGAGTGGTGACGAAGGGGGTATTGCGCAGGGCGGCGAGTTGCAGGATGGCGCCGATGGCCTCGCCGCACCAACCGCCGATGAGCAGACAGGGGTTGGCGGCCTGATCCAGGATATGGTGCAGTTCCTCAGTAGCATCGGTGTCGATCAGCGAAGCCGGGCGGATCTTGTCGGCGATGTTGTAGGAGGGCCGGGTGACGGGGCTAGGGCTTTTCAGGATGTCGAGCGGTATGCTCAGGTGAACCGGCCCGCGTGGCGCGCGCACGGCCCGTTGCAGGGCGGTAAGTAGCTTGGATTCGATCTGCTCCGGGTGCGAGACGAGCGAGTTGTAGCGGGTGCAGTGGCGGAACATGCCCAAGGTGTTGACGCCGGTACAGGCTGATTCCTGCAAGGCCCGCTTGCCGAAGGAGGGGAGCGACGGTTGCCCGGTGATGACCAGCATCGGGATGCCGTTGTCGAAGGCGCAGGCAACGCCGGTAATCAGGTTGGTGGCACCGGGCCCGGAGGTGGCGCAGCAGACGCCGATCCGGCCGGTTTCGCGGGTGTAGCCGTCGGCCATGAAGGCAGCGCCGGCTTCATGTCTGGCGACTAGTGGTCGCGGGCCGCCGCACCGGCCGCTCCGCGCCAAGGCGTTGTATAACGGCTCGATAGCTCCGCCGGGAACGCCAAAAACAAATTCGACTCCCAATTGTTCCAGGTAGGCGACGATCAGATCGGCAACCTGAGGTCCTTCCTCAGTGACGCAAGTGGCGATATCTTCGTTGCTTGCTTCATAGGCAAGCGCAATGCTCCGGCTGTTCATGAATTGTTCCCTCATCTTGCTACGAATCAAGGGGGGAACTGTCTATTGCTTTAGTAATAACTGTTGTGATGCATTTCACATATTCAATGAATATTCATAGGCATTTGTCTTATTTTTCGCCATAAGGGGGGCGGGAAGACTGTTTTTGGGACCGACTTCATCGGGAAGCAGCGAAGCAAGTTCACAGCAAGCCTTCTAAAAGATAAAATATATAAGACTTGAACGGGGCATCTATCCGGGGGCCGCCTGAACTGATTTCCCCTTGTCGCTGTCGTAGAATAATTGTTTTCGCCAAGAACCCCTCAGAGCAACCCTTTACGAAAGGAAGTCGCCGTGCTTGAAGCCTATCGCGCCCACGTAGCAGAGCGTGCAGCCCTCGGTATCCCCCCGCTGCCCCTGTCCAAGCAACAGACCACTGAACTGGTCGCCCTGCTGAAAAATCCGCCCGCTGGCGAGGAAGCCGCCCTGGTCGAGCTGATCACCTACCGCGTCCCGGCCGGTGTTGATGATGCTGCCAAGGTCAAGGCCGAGTTCCTGGCCAAGGTTGCCAAGGGCGAAGAAGCCTGCGCCCTGATCTCCAAGGAAAAGGCCACCGAACTGCTCGGCACCATGCTCGGTGGTTACAACGTCAAGCCGCTGATCGACCTGCTCGGCTGCCCGACCTGCGGCAGCGTTGCCGCCGAAGGCCTGAAGAAGACCCTTCTGGTTTTCGACTTCTTCCACGATGTCGCCGAACTGGCCAAGTCCAGCAACGCGACCGCTGCCGCCAACGCCAAGGCTGTCATGCAGTCCTGGGCCGACGCCGAGTGGTTTACCTCGCGTCCGGAAGTCCCGGCTTCGCAGAAGCTGACCGTTTTCAAGGTCACCGGCGAAACCAATACCGACGACCTGTCGCCGGCCCCGGATGCCTGGTCGCGTCCGGACATCCCGCTGCATGCGCTGGCCATGTTGAAGAACGCCCGTCCGGGTATCAACCCTGACGAACCGGGTGCCCGTGGCCCGATCAAGCAACTCGAAGCGCTGGCCGCCAAGGGCAACCTGATCGCCTACGTCGGCGACGTGGTTGGTACCGGTTCCTCGCGCAAGTCCGCCACCAACTCAGTGTTGTGGTTTACCGGCGAAGACATCCCGTTCGTCCCGAACAAGCGTTTCGGTGGCTTCTGCCTCGGTTCCAAGATCGCTCCGATCTTCTTCAACACCATGGAAGATGCCGGCGCCCTGCCGATCGAAATCGATGCCGGTCAGATGGACATGGGGGACGAGATCGAACTGAAGGTTGATCAAGCCACCGGCAAGGTCACCGCCACCAAGAACGGTGCCGTGATCGCCGAATCCCAGCTCAAGACCCTGGTGATTCTCGACGAAGTCCGCGCTGGCGGTCGTATCCCCCTGATCATCGGTCGCGGCCTGACCACCAAGGCCCGTGAATTCCTCGGCCTGCCGCAATCCACCCTGTTCCGCCTGCCGCAAAATCCGGCCGACGACGGCAAGGGTTACTCGCTGGCCCAGAAGATGGTTGGCAAGGCATGCGGCGTGACCGGCATCCTGCCGGGCACCTACTGCGAGCCGAAGATGACCACCGTCGGTTCGCAAGACACCACCGGCCCGATGACCCGCGATGAACTGAAGGATCTGGCCTGCCTCGGCTTCTCCGCCGATCTGGTCATGCAGTCCTTCTGCCACACCGCTGCCTATCCGAAGCTGGTCGACGTCCGCATGCATCGCGAACTGCCGTCCTTCATCAGCACCCGTGGCGGCGTTGCGCTGCGTCCGGGCGACGGCGTCATCCACTCCTGGCTGAACCGTCTGCTGCTGCCGGATACCGTTGGTACCGGCGGTGACTCGCACACCCGTTTCCCGATCGGCATCTCCTTCCCGGCCGGTTCCGGTCTGGTTGCCTTCGCCGCCGCCACCGGCGTCATGCCGCTGGACATGCCGGAATCCGTGCTGGTCCGCTTCAAGGGCAAGATGCAGGATGGCATCACCCTGCGTGATCTGGTCAACGCCATTCCGCTGTACGCCATCAAGGCCGGTCTGCTGACCGTCGAGAAGAAGGGCAAGAAGAACGTCTTCTCCGGCCGCATTCTGGAAATCGAAGGCCTGCCGGATCTCAAGGTCGAACAAGCTTTCGAACTCTCCGACGCCGCCGCCGAGCGTTCGGCTGCCGCCTGTGCCATCGCCCTGAACAAGGAACCGATCGTCGAGTACATGCGTTCGAACATCACCCTGATGAAGTGGATGATCGCCGAAGGCTATCAGGATGCCCGCACCCTGAAGCGCCGCATCAAGTCGATGGAAGAGTGGATTGCCAACGGCACCCTGCTCAAGGCTGACGCCAATGCCCAGTACGCCGCGGTCATCGAAATCGACCTGGCCGAAGTCACCGAGCCGATCCTGGCCTGCCCGAACGATCCGGACGACGTCAAGGTCCTCTCCGAAGTCGCCGGCGCCAAGATCGACGAAGTCTTCATCGGCTCCTGCATGACCAACATCGGCCACTTCCGTGCCGCCGGCAAGGTCCTCGAAGGCAAGTCCGACATCCCGACCCGCCTGTGGATCGCCCCGCCGACCAAGATGGATGCGCTGATCCTGACCGAAGAAGGCTACTACGGCATCCTCGGCAAGTCCGGCGCCCGCATGGAAATGCCGGGCTGCTCGCTGTGCATGGGTAACCAGGCACAGATCCGCAAGGGCTCCACCGCGATCTCCACCTCGACCCGCAACTTCCCGAACCGCCTCGGTATCGACACCCAGGTCTATCTGGGTTCCGCCGAGCTGGCCGCCATGTGCGCGCTGGCCGGCCGCATCGTCACCGTTGCGGAATACATGGAGCAGATCAAGCTGGTGAACGCCAAGGCCGGTGAAGTCTATCGCTACATGAACTTCGACCAGATTCCGGAGTTTGTGGAACAGGCGGCGACCGTCGAGATGTAATTTCGATTTTGGCCGGGATTTCCGGTCGACCGTAAAAAATCCCCTATCGGGCAACCGGTAGGGGATTTTTTTGTTTTCAAGTTAGTCAGATATACCAGTTGTCCGGGATACCTATGGCTTGCACTAGATGTTAAACAGGTAGTGCTGGTTGTACTATTCTGAACGAATAGAATCGCCAGGTTTTTTGCGATTTAACTCCTCAATCAAGGTGGTGTATGGCTTACGAAGTGGTCTGGGAACCTGAAGGTGTGGTGAATCAGTTTTCAGGAGTTGTTCCTGGCTGGGAGTTCATCGAGTCTGTCAAGAATGTTCAGAGCGATTTTCGCTTCGATGAGGCGCGCTACGTCATCAACGATTTTTCGGAGGTGACGAAACACGGGCTGACCGAGGACGTGCTGACCGAGTACGCGGCGCTCCTGTTTGGTGCTTACGCTTCGCATCCGAATTGCCGGGTGGTCTTTGTCACTACCGACAAGGCACTGGCGGCGCAGGTCATCAATATACCGGCCGTGGTTGGGCTTGCTTCCTACCAGACTGAAATTCGCCCGACACTTGCTGAAGCAAGGGATTGGCTGGATGCCCAGCCGCAGTTGTTTTTGATGAGCAACGTGATGGGTTTTCGGGTCAGTTAATGGCCCGGCGGGGCTGGCTAAGGGCTGGCCCGTAGTTGTCCCTGGTCAATGATGAAGCCGGTCATACGATCGGAATTCTCGCCAGAAAACGATCGAGTTGATTGGCGAAGGCTTGCCGGTCGGCTTGGCTGAAGGCGCTGGGGCCACCGGTTTCGACGCCGGCGCTGCGCAGTTCTTCCATGAAATTACGCATCGTCAGGCGTTCCTGGATGGTCGCCGTGGTGTACATCTCGCCACGTGGATTCAGTGCATGGGCCCCGCGCCCGATGACCAGCGAGGCAAGCGGGATGTCGGCGGTAATGACGAGATCGCCCGCGGTCAGCTGATCGACGATGTGCGCATCGGCAACATCGAAGCCGCTCGGCACCTGGATGGCGCGGATGAACTTCGATGGCGGCGTCCGCAGCATCTGGTTGGCGACCAGAATGGTCTGGATCTGCCGACGCTCGGCAGCGCGGAAGATGATTTCCTTGATAACGCCGGGGCAGGCGTCGGCATCGACCCAGATCTGCATGCCGCGTTCTATTTCGGCATCGGGGCGAATTCGGCCGGGACCCAGGCATAGCCGCCAGCCGATTCCTTGCGGACGTGACCGATGCCGGGGAAGGGCAGGTGCATGCCGGCCACCATCAATTTTTCCTTGGCGGCCTGGAAGAAAATGCGCTTGCGGGCGGCGACGGCCTGCTTCGGGTCGTTGTCGTATTCAAAGGCGACTTCCGGGCGGGCGAACTGCACGGCATGGTTATGCACCAGGTCGCCGAGGATGAGCAGACGCTGGTCGCCGCTCTGGAACAAATAGCTGGCGTGGCCAGGGGTGTGGCCGTGGGTGTCGACGCTGGAAATCCCGGCCAGCAGTTCGTGGTCGCTGTCGAAAGTCTTCCACTTGCCGGCGGCGAGGTAGGGGGCGGCGGCATCGCGTGACATCTTGAAGAAGGGCTGGAAATCTTTCGGCGCCTTGGCGGCGATTTCTTCGCTCAGCCAGAAGTCGTTGTCGGCCTGGGCCGACCACACTTCGGCGTTGACGAAGACGCGCTGACCGTCCGGCGTGACCAGACCATTGACGTGGTCGCCGTGCAAGTGGGTGATGAGCACGGTGTCCACCTGCTCGGGGTTGTAGCCGGCGGCCTTCAGGTTATCGACGATGTTGCCGAGGCCTGGCCCGAACAGCTTGGCGGCGCCGGCATCGACCAGCACCAGCTTGTTGCCGGTGTTGACCAGGTAGGCGTTCACGGCGGTCTGGACCTTGGGGCCTTTCAGGAACTGACGGGCGAGCAGGCGCTGGATGTCGCGCTTGGCGATGCTTTTGAGCAGTTTTTCGTCGAGGTCGATGGCGCCGTCGTAGAGCGCGGTGACTTCGAAACTGCCGAGCATCAGGCGGTAATAGCCGGGAACCTGGGATTTTTGTTGCGGTGCTTCGGCGATCGCAAAGGTGGAAGCGACAGCGAGCAGGCCGGCAAAGATGCAGCGGCGAAGGAGGGATGAAACGGAGCTGGGCATCGATTTCTCCTGATGGGAAAGGACGGGTTTTTTCAGCGGATGGACTGGTCGTCGCCAGTTTGGCCGAAGGGCGAATATTGCCATGGCTTGGCCGGTTGACAAATGCATGCCTGCTGCCGTTTCATGAGGGGCGGGTTGAACCCCCGTTTTCCTTGCCCGCACTTGGCAGCCCAATCCCCGACAGGAGGAGAATCCGATGATTCGACAACGCTTGCCGTGCAGCCTCCGTCATTTCGGCCTGATGCTCATTTTCCTTGCTCAGGCAGTGAACGTGGCAGCGCAGATTCCCAACAAACTGCCGCCGGCGCCGGACTATATCGGCGAAATCCGCCGTTCGCCGGACGGCCAATTGAAAACGGTCGCCGCCGACCCGAAACTGGCTGCCATCGCTGCCAAGCCGGCGACGATGATCGTCGGACCGGGCGAGAAAATCACCACGATTACCGAGGCGGCCCGGCTGGCGCAGGACGGCGAAGTCATCGAGATTCGTCCGGGCGATTACCACGGTCAACCGGCAATTTGGGCCAAAAATGAAATCATCATTCGCGGTGCCGGTGGCCGGCCGGTCATGCTGGCCGACGGCAAGAGCGCCGAGGGCAAGGCGATCTGGGTCGTGCGCGGCGGCAAGGTGCGGATCGAGAACATCGAGTTTCGCGGCGCCCGGGTGGCCAGCCTCAACGGCGCCGGCATCCGCTTCGAAAAGGGCGAACTGACGATCCAGTCCTGCGCCTTCTTCGACAACGAAATGGGAATCCTGACGGCGAATTCACCGGAGCAGAGCCTGGAAGTCGTCGATAGCGAATTCGGCGATGCGCCGCGCCATCCTGGTGACCTGCACCATCTGCTCTACGTCGGCGGGATCGGCAAGTTCGTGCTGCGCGGCAGTCGCTTCTCAAACGGCTATCTTGGTCATCTGGTCAAGTCGCGGGCCCGTGAGAATCACATCCTGTACAACATGCTGGTTGATGGCGCCGGCGGGCGGGCTTCCTACGAACTTGAGTTCCCGAACGGCGGGCTCGCCTATGTCATCGGCAATGCCATCGGCCAGAGCGCCGGGACCGATAATCCGAGCATTGTTGCCTACGGTGCCGAAGGTCGGCGCTGGCCGGATAACGCGCTGGTCATGGCGCACAACACGCTGATCAACGACAGTCATGCCGGAAAATTTCTGAACGTTTTTGGCGAAAAGATCGGGGCGGATGTTGAGGTCTGGCTGCTCAACAACCTGATGGTCGGGCCGGGCGATCTTTACAAGCCGGCGCAGGGGCGGTTCGATGGCAATCGTCTGGTGGCGCGTGGCGATCTCATTGAAACGAGTGGCGTACCGCTGCGCCTGACCAATATGTCGCCGCTACGTGGTGCAGTCAGGCCGCCGGGCCAGGCAAGGGGTGTTGAATTGATGCCGAGCGCGGAGTTCCATTTCCCGGTCGGCAGCCGCCCGATGCGCCCGAACAGCATGCTGGCACCGGGCGCTTTTCAGTAATTTAGACGGGCTTGGCGCCCATCGCCTCGCCCATCTGGATGGCGCCGGTCGGCACCCAGTCCGGGTTGAAGGCCAGCGTGTCTTTCGGGAAGAGCATGACGACGGTCGAGCCGAGCAGGAAGCGGCCCATTTCCTCGCCTTTTTTCAGCACGATGTTCTGTTCGTCGTAGCGCCATTCGCGCACGACGCCCGGGCGCGGCGGATTGACCATGCCGTGCCAGACGGTGGCCATGCTGCCGACGATGGTGGCGCCGACGAGCGTCAGCACGAAGGGGCCGAATTCTGATTCGAAGACACAGACGACGCGCTCGTTGCGGGCGAACAGGCCGGGCACGCCGCGCGCCGTGGTCGGATTGACCGAAAACAGCTCGCCCGGGACGTAGATCATGCGCGTCAGCTTGCCGTCACAGGGCATGTGGATGCGGTGATAGTCGCGCGGGCTGAGGTAGAGGGTGGCGAAGCTGCCGTTCTCGAATTGCCTGGCCAGTTCGCGGTCGCCGCCGACCAGTGCGGTGGTCGAATAGCTGTGGCCCTTGGCCTGGAAAATCTGGTCGCGGGCGATGGGGCCGAACTGGCTGATCGCGCCATCGACCGGGCTGATGAAATCGGCATCGGCCTGCGGGCGGGCGCCATCCTTGAGCGGCCGGGTGAAGAATTCGTTGAAGCTCTTGTAGCTGGCGATGTCCGGATTGGCGGCTTCGGCCATGTTTACCTTGTAGCGACCGACGAACCAGCGGATGACGCTGGTTGTCAGGCCGCCAGCCTCTTTCGAAGCCAGCTTGCCGGCGAGGGCGGTCAACGCCTGTTTCGGGATCAGGTATTGGGGCAGGACGGCGAGGCGGTCGGACACGGGCGAATTTCCAGACAGAAAACCGGCAATTATACGGGGTCGGCTGCCGGCGGCACGGGCCCGGCCGGTGCGAAGGCCGGTTGCGCGTCGGGCGCCGTGGTGCCGAAGGCCGGGGCGGATGACCAGTGTTCCTTGCGCCATTTTTCCCGTTCGCCATTGCCGAAGAAGGTCCAGGCGATCAGGCGGCTTTGCTTCTGGCCCTGGGCCATCGGGATGATGCGCGAGTCGACGACCTTGGCTTTCTTGAGCGCGGCTTCGATGTGCGGCAGGTTGTCGCCTTGCGAGAGCAGGCTGGTGAACCACATGACCCGCTTCGGGATGTTGCAGCTCTGTTCGATCATCAGTTTGACGAAGGCGCGTTCGCCGCCGTTGCACCACAGTTCGGCACCACCGCCGCCGAAATTGAGGCGCGGCTCGGCCGCACCACGCTTGGCACCCGGCTTGTTGAGGTTGTTCCATTTGCGCTGGCTGACGGCGTGAACGTCATCCGGCGAGTTGTGGAAGGGCGGGTTGCAGATCGACAGGTCGAAGACTTCGCCGGAGCGCAGCAGGCCCGTGAAAATATTTTCCCAGACGGTCTGGTGGCGCAGTTCGATCTCGCCATCCAGTTCGGGATTTTTGGCGATGATGGCTGCCGCGTTGGCCAGCGCTGCCTCGTCGATGTCGACGCCGAGAAAGGACCAGCCGTATTCGGCGTGACCGATGAGCGGATAGACGAGGTTGGCGCCGGTGCCGATGTCAAGCACACGCACGCCGGGGCCGCTCGGAATGTTCTTCTTGTTGCAGGTGGCGAGCAGGTCGGCGACGCTGTGGATGTAATCGGCGCGGCCGGGGATCGGCGGGCAGAGGTAGCCGGCCGGAATGTCCCAGCCCTTGACGCCGTAGTGATGCATGAGGATCGCCCGGTTGAGCATCTTGACCGCGGCCGGGTTGGCGAAATCGATGCTTGGCGTGCCGGCCTGCGTCGTCTTGATGTGCTTGGCGAGCGCGGCCGAGGTGGCGGCCAGGGCGGCGAAATCGTAGCCGTCGGCGTTCTTGTTGCGGGGATGCATGGTGGTCCTTCCTACAGCGGGGACGGGATTGTCCCACGAAAGTGTTGCCAACACGACAATGGCCTGCTTGGCATGGCTTTGATTTTTGGCCGTTTTTTCCGGTTGACCGTGGCGGCACAAAACTCGCTTAGTCGGGTGTATCGCTCAAACAGGGAGGCGGCTCATGAAGCTGCAAATCGACCGGCGGCACATCGAACCGATGATGCAGTCTTTTCCGCGACTGGAATTCGTGCGCGAGCAATTGCGCTTCGGCAATCGCGTCGAGGTCTCGTTCAACCAGCTTGAGGACGGCGAGCTCGACCTGCTGCAAAGTTTATATGCGGCGGGCGATAGTGAGTTGCGGGCGCGGGCGGCGCAGATCGCCACCTTGCGTCAGGCTCTGCATGAAGGCGGCCGGCGCTTCGAGGCTGAGGAGCTGGAGATGGCGGTGCCGGCTATCGCCCGTTATCTGGCCGAGAAGGCTTCGCGCGGCTGGCTGTTTTCGGCCGGCATTACCGGCAAGCCGCTGGCCTACGTGGTGACGCGGCTCGACTTCACGCCGCCGTCCGAGGAAGAAACCGGCAAGATCTTCGTCGAACTCAAAGCCAATGCCAAGGCGCGGCTGGCGACGGCGACGCTGCGTATTTCCGGTCCCGACATCGCCGGCCGGACCATCCCCGAAGTCTTCGCCACCAAGGGTTTCGTCAAGGAAACACCAGCCTTGCTGGCCAGCTACGACGAAGGCGTCGAGCGCTATTTCGACTGGCGTGGGCAGTACGGCGCGCAGTTTTCCGGGACCGGCGTCGGCTACTTCGCCGAGAACCCGACGGCAACGCACCGCGATACCGATTACTCGCGCAAGGACATGATCATTTTGTCATCGACCGGCAGCCCGGCGCGGCTGGTCAACGACGAGAGCATCCTCGGCGAACGCGTCCTGGCGCTTGATGCGACGGGCGACATCATGGCCAAGTTCGTCCGCCGCGTGCAGCGCAATTCGCGGCTGTCCGGCAAGGAGGAGGCCGAGATCGAGGAAACCCAGGCCGGCATCGCCAAGGGCCTGTTCACCGAGCTGCCGGTGCATTTCTACATGCTGATGTTTCACCTCGATCTGCACCATTACGTCTGGGTGCACGTCGATGACATGGAACCCTACGCCTACCAGCCGGAACTCAAAACCAAACTGGTTTTGCCGCCCGAACAGACCGATCTCATCGACATCCTGACCGCCGAGATGGACGTGCTGATGGACGACATCGTCGCCGGCAAGTCGGGCGGGACGACCGTGTTGTGCGCCGGGCCTCCCGGCGTCGGCAAGACGCTGACCGCCGAGGTCTATTCCGAGATCATCCGCCGGCCGCTTTACCGCGTGCATTCGGGGCAACTTGGCCTGAACGTCGCAGCCATGGAAACGGCGCTCAAGGAAGTGCTGACCCGTGCCCAGCGCTGGGGGGCGGTCATGCTGATCGACGAGGCGGACGTGTACATCAAGAAGCGCGACGACAACATCACGATGAACGCCGTCGTCGGCGTGTTTTTGCGCGTGCTGGAGTATTTCAACGGGCTGCTCTTCCTGACCACGAACCGGGTTGACGACATCGACGAAGCCATCGTCTCGCGCTGCATCGCGCTGATCCGCTTCTACCCGCCGGACCGTGTTGATCGCAAGAAGATCTGGGGCGTCATGGCCGCGCAATTCGGCCTGAATCTGCCAGCTGACCTGCACGACCGCCTGCCCGATATTTTCCCGAAAGCCTCGGGCCGCGACATCAAGGGGCTGGCCAAACTGGTGGCGAAATACTGCAGTCAGAAAGCCTTGCCGCCGACCGAGGATGTCTTCCGTCGCTGCTCGATGTTCCGGGCCATGGATCAGGCGGAGGTGCCAGCCTGATCATTTCAATTTCGGGCAAAATTTCCGGTTGACCGTGGGATTGCTACGGTCAACCGAAGAAAATGGCAAAAATCAAACCGCGAGCAGGGTTTCGTCGATCAAGGCAGCAATCACCGAGCCGCCGACTCCATCTTCCGGGTCCAGCGCCAGCACGCGCTTGATGGCCACTTCGGCCTGGGCCGGCTGGCTGTTGCGCAGATGGATGAAGGCCAGGCCCTTGAGCGCAGCCAGCGCACTGCCGGGAGCGTCTTGCCAGAGCAGCCAGTTGTCGGACAGGCCGGCTTGCCGGGCGGCGGCAGCGACCCAGCCCTGGGCAGCGCTCAATGCCTTGTCGAATTGCCGACAGCGGTTGTAGTGTTTCACCAGACAGCGGTGCGCCGGCAGTGCATCCGGGGCCAGGGCGAGGGCGGTCAGGAAGGCGTTTTCGGCCAGCTCCGGATGGGTGAAATGGGCGGCAACGCCTTGTTGTAGCAGGTGGTCTACGGCCGGCGGCAGTTGGCCGAAGTCGAGTTTGTCGTCGTTATCGAATGCGTTCATGGTGGCTGCTGTCAGGATTGCGGTATTTCTGAGTAAGCAACAAGCATGCGCAGATTTTGTTGAGCATTTTTCAGGGAGTTCCCATGTTTCTCGCCATGAACCGTTTTCGCATCGCGCTCGGCAAGGAGGACGATTTCGTCGCCCACTGGCGCAACCGCAACAGCTATCTCAGCGAGGTGCCCGGCTTCGTCTCCTTCAACCTGCTGCGCGGCGATACCAACGAAGAGCGCACACTGTTCGCCTCGCACACGGTCTGGAATTCCGAGCAGGCGTTCGCCGACTGGACGCAGTAGGACGCCTTCCGCAAGGCGCACATGCAGGCCGGCCAGTCGCCGCGCGATTTCTACCTCGGCCCGCCGCAACTGGAGCTGTTCGAAGCCGTGCTTTAGTGTTCGCGGCCGTCGATGCGCGGCTGCAACAGGATCGGAATGTAGCGCCAGGCGAGGATGCCGAAGGCGATGAACCAGCAGGTCGCCGACAGGTGGATCCAGCCGAGATAGGCGGTCGGGGCAAATTGCGGGGCGACAATGCGGGCGACCAGGGCGACGAGCATGATGATCAGCACCAGCTTGTCGCCGCCATCGAAGGTGACCTTGCGCCCGGTATGGCCCTTGGAAATGCGCACGATCATGCCCGGAATGACCAGGCCCATGGCGCCGAAGGTGAATAAATGGACGGACACCGAGCCGATCCAGACAAAGCTCATGACGTGGCCGAGCGCTTCGATCAAAAGCTGGGCGACGATGCACAGATAGCCGATGTACATGACGCCGATGTCGAGACGCTTGAAGGCCTGTTGCGGTTTCCAGAAAACGAAGCGGATCGCCAGCAGCACCGCCAGCGCCAGCGAGATTGCTGCGGTCAACGGGCGGGGCAGGGCAAATTCCAGAATCAGCATGAGGCCGAGCAGCTTGATCGCCATGTCCAGCCCTGGATGGCGCAGGATTTGCGCCTGGAAGGCCGCCTTCATGAAACCGGTCAGCGTTCGTTCGAGCATGACCAGGAAGGCCAGGCGAAAGAGCGCCATGGCCATGCTGTAGCCGGCCGTGAAGTCGCCACCTTCGAGCATCCAGTATTTGGCCAGCAGAAAGCCGGGCAACATGATCAGGAAAAAAGCGTTATCGCGGTAACTGTCTGCGTCGCGATGGCGGATCAGCGTCCACAGCAGCATGGCCACGATGCTGCCGAGAAAGAGATTGTTGCTGAGCAGGAACCAGGCTTTTGGCCAGCTGCCGCCAAAGCTCATGCCGATACGCTCAATCATCCAGGCGGCGGCCAGCAGCATCAGTGCCGGGCCGTGGTAGCCGCGAATATTCACCCAGTTCTTGGTCGAGGTCAGCAGGAAGCCGCCGAGCACCGCCCAGCCGAAGCCGAAGAACATTTCATGGGCGTGCCACTGGACAGTGGTGAAGGTCGCCGTCGGCGCCGCAATGGCACCACTGAAGATCAAAGCCCAAGCGACCGGCAGGACCATCCCGGCCAGGCAGGCCAGCGTGAAAAACGGCCGGAAGCCGACCAGCCAGAATGGGTGGGTTGAGAAACGCATGTGAACCTATTGCCAAAGAGTCGATCGAAGTGGCAAGTTTAGCCACAGTCGGCTGGGCGAAACTTGATTTATCCCCGGCTCGTCACGCATCGGACTTAACATTGGCGTAAAATCCGTCACTTGGCCGCGAGCGAGGGGACCGGCCTGTATTCATAAGGAAAATGATGAAGCGTGTGGACGATTTCCGCTTGCGGCTTGGCAAGCACGAGCTAGTACCAATCATGATCGGCGGCATGGGAGTTGATATTTCGAGTGCCGATCTAGCCGTCGAGGTCGCCCGTCTGGGTGGCGTCGGGCACATCTCCGACGCAATGATCAAGACCGTGTCGGATCGCCGCTACAAGACCAAGTTCGTCAAGGAAAAGCTCGCGCTTTACAAGTACAACGTCGAGAACGAAGACAAGTCACCGGTCAAATTCGATCTCGGCAAGCTGGTTGAAGCAACCCGTCTGCACGTAGAAGAGGCCATGTCGCGCAAAAAAGGCGACGGCATGATCTTCATCAACTGCATGGAAAAGCTGACCATGAACGCGCCGAAAGAGACGCTCAAGGTCCGCATGGAAGCCGCGATGGATTCCGGCATCGAAGGCATTACCCTGGCGGCCGGCCTGCACCTTGGCTCGTTTGCGCTGATCGAAGAGCACCCGCGTTTCCGCGACGTCCAGCTCGGCATCATCGTTTCCTCGGTGCGCGCCCTGCAACTGTTCCTCAAAAAGAGCATGCGCACCGGCCGCCTCCCCGACTACATCGTGGTCGAAGGCCCGCTGGCCGGCGGTCACCTTGGCTTCGGCATGGACTGGGCTAAGTACGACCTGGCGACCATCGTCGCCGAAGTGATGCTGTTCCTGAAGAACGAGCACCTCGACATTCCAGTCATTCCGGCCGGTGGCATCTTCACCGGCTCCGATGCGACTGCCTTCCTTGAGGCCGGTGCCGCCGCCGTGCAGGTCGCCACCCGCTTCACTGTCTCCGAAGAATGTGGTCTGCCGGAAAAGGTCAAGCAGGAATACTTCAAGGCCAGCGAGGACGACATCGAGGTCAACCAGATTTCCCCGACCGGTTACCCGATGCGCATGATCAAGAGCAGCCCGGGCATCGGTTCGGGCATCCGCCCGAACTGCGAAGCCTACGGCTACCTGCTCGACGCCAACGGCAAGTGCGCCTACGTGACCGCCTATAACCGCGAAGTGGCCTTGCACCCGGATGCCCGCAAGATCTCGGTGATGGACAAGACCTGTCTGTGCACCCACATGCGCAACTTCGATATCTGGACCTGTGGCCACTTGACCTACAGGCTCAAGGACACGACGCGCAAGGCAGCCGACGGCAGCTATCAGCTGCTGACTGCTGAGCATATTTTCAAGGACTATCAGTTCAGTACTGAACAGAAGATCGCCCTGCCGGAATAACTGCGAACCAGGCTGCGCTGGAGCGATGCTTGCCGTGTAGCCAGTCCGGGATGTTGACGAAATTCGACTGATGACGATTGCCAATCTATTTCGCCGGGCCGCGCGGGCGTGTGCACTCAACGGGGTGCTTCCGGTCCTTGCCGGTTCAGTCGTTCTCGCCGTCGCCCATCCTGCCATTGCCGAGCCCGAGCATGACTCGGCCATTAGCCTGCAGGGATTCGGAACGTTTGGTTTGGCCCGAACGAATTCAGATGACGTCGAGTTCGTCCGGGACATTTCCCAGCCCCGGGGTGTCGGTAAAGACTGGAGTGCGTTGATTGACAGCGTCCTCGGTCTGCAAGCGGCCTGGCACATCAATCCGCAGCTTGAAGCGGTAGTTCAGGCAACCAGTCGCTATCGTTACGACAAGACCTTTACCCCGGATATTTCCTGGGCCTTCCTGAAATATGATCCGATCCCCAATCTGAGCCTGCGGGCCGGTCGGCTGGGTACGGAATTCTTCATGATGGCCGATTCGCGTTGGGTCGGTTATTCCTTCCTGACGGTCCGCCCGCCCGGCGATTACTTCTGGTATTTGCCTTTCTACAGCATTCACGGTGCCGATGCAGCGATCACCGTCCCCCTTGGCGAAAGCGTTCTGCGCGGCAAGGTTTTCTACGGCCATTCCGACGGCCGGATCCCGTTGGCTGACGAGCAGTGGGATATTGCCGACTCTCCGATGCTGGGTGGTTACCTCGAATACCAGCGTGGTCCCTGGCAGGTCCGGGCAAGCTACGCCAATATTGAATTCAAGAACGACTTGCCGATCGCGCCCGTCTTGAAAAAGGCGGTCGGCGCCACCCTTTCTGCGCAGGATGCGGCCTTCCTGGCGACGCATGGCACGCGGACCCACTATTACTCACTGGGCTTGGTTTACGATCGCGGCCCCTGGCAAGCGCAGTTGATGCTCAATCACATTGAGCAGGGTAGCCAGGCGCTGGAGAGTTCAGATGGTGGGTACGCACTGGTCGGCTACCGGATTGGCCAAGTAACGCCTTATCTCGGCTATTCCTGGGTGCTCTCCAGATCGCGTGGCAATGCGTCAAGTGCTGTCGCTGCGTATGTAATGCAGGATTCACATGCCGACCAGCAGACCATTTTTGCCGGCATGCGCTGGGATGTCGCCCGGAATGTAGCTGTCAAGGCGCAATGGGATGGCATCCGTGGCGAGGCATCGTCGCTTTTCCCCTATCGCCAGGACAGCCGGGCGCGGTGGGATGGCGAAATGGATGTGTTTTCGCTGACCGTGGATTTCGTTTTCTGAGGCCATGCCACTTCGTCGCCTGATCCTTCTTGGCTCGATTTTCTGGCTGCTGGTTCAGCCAGCAGCGGAACTGCGCGCCGAACTGGTTGTTGTCGTCAATGCCCGTTGCGGTGTCGCAGCCATGACGCGCAACGAGGTAATCAATGTTTTCTTCGGTCGCAATCGTCAGTACTTCAACGGTGCCGAGGCGCAGCCGGTGGATTTGTCTGACAATCATCCGGACCGGGGGCGTTTTTATGGCTTGCTGGTTGGCAAGGATTTGTCTGAAATCAACGCCTACTGGTCCAGGCAGGTTTTCTCAGGGCGCATGCAGCCGCCGGCCAAGGTTGGTTCGACTGAGGAGGTGCTGAAATGGGTGGTCTCCCATCCGGGGGGTATTGGTTTTGTTGATCTGGCCAAGGCAGATGCTCGGGTTCGCGTGGTTTACGAGCTGACTCCGTGAATGAATATTTTTGGGGTTTTCATTGAACGTTGAGCTGATAGGCATGGTCATCATCTTTGTGGCCATTGCGGTGATTGTCATCAAGCTGGGGTAATCTCCGCGTGTGCTGTGCGTTCCGGCTTGCCGGGATCACGCCGCTGATTTTTACAACAACGCAGGAGACAAACATGCCAAATCGAATCATCAGCAATATCATCGCCGGCCAAACTGTCGTTTCGGCTACCAAGGAAAGCACCGTTCGCGAAGCTTGCAGCCTGATGGCCCAAAAGCGGATAGGTGCCTTGCTGGTTGTTGAAAGCAACCGGATCGTTGGCATCTTCACCGAACGTGATGCCCTCAACAAGGTCTTGGCTGGCAATCTGGATCCGGATAAAACCACTTTGGCGCAGGTTATGGTGGCCAATCCGCAAACGATTCGAGCTGACAAGCCTCTGGGCTATGCCTTGCAGTTCATGGTCGATGGCGGTTTTCGCCATGTCCCGGTGGTCGATCAAAACGGCGCCCCGTTGGGTATGGTATCGGCGCGCGATGCCTTGGGTCAGGATATGGTGCAGCTCGAACGCGACCTGAAACTCAGGGAGCATCTCGAGGAAAATATCGCCTAAGCGCCTTCAGAGGGCCAGCCAAAACGCGCCAGTATGGCGGCGAATTCGCCGGATACTGGCGCTTTTATTTCCATGCGCCGTCCATCCGCCGGATGCTTGAAGGTCATCGCGACGCACGCCAGCAACAGGCGATTGGCGCCGAGATGCTCGGCAAAATAACGATTGTGCCGTCCCTTGCCGTAGGTGGCGTCGCCAATGATCGGGTGGGCAATGTGTTTGAGGTGGCGCCTGATCTGGTGGCGGCGGCCGGTGATTGGCTCCAGTTCGAGCAGGGCATAGCGGCTGTTCGGGTAACGATCCACCGCGACCGGCAGTTCGATTTCCGCCAGTTTCCGGAAGTGCGTCAGTGCTGCTTGCGCCTCGGTACTGCTGCGCTCCCCCTGGAATTCATAGGCGTCGCGTTGTCTTGAAAGCGCGTGGTCGATGCTGCCCGATTCCGGCGGGTATCCGCGGACGACGGCAAGATATCGCTTTTCCACCGTGCCGGCTTCGAATTGTCGCCCGAGGAGGCTGGCTATTTCCTTGCTCAGTCCGAAGAGCAGGACGCCGGACGTGCCACGATCGAGACGGTGGGCTGGCCAGACGTACTGGCCGATCTGGTTGCGCAGGATTTGAATCGCGAAGCGCGTTTCGTGACGGTCGATTTCCGAGCGGTGAACGAGCAGTCCGGGCGGCTTGTCGATGACGACGATCTGCTCGTCACGATAGAGGATGGGCAGCGGCGACTCAGCCTCAGTGCTACGGTCAACCGGAATTTCAGGCAAAAAAGCGAATCCTCGCTGCTGCCGGAATATCCATTCCGGTAACGTGGGCGCGGTCGAGCAGTTCCCAGAAGTAGCGGTAGGAGGCGCGGTCATGCAGCTTGCCGTCGTGCTGGATCGGGCCCCAATCCTTGTCCTGGGCGGCAATCAGGATATCGGCGGCAGCCTGGACTTCGGTGAAGTCGGGGCGCATGGCTTCAATGATCGGGACAATCTGGTTCGGGTGGATGCTCCACATGCGCAGGTAGCCGAATTCGGTCCGGGCGCGTCGGGCATCGCTGCGGATGTACTCGATGTCTTTCAGTTCTGTCGTCACGTTGTGCGAGGGAACCACGCCGCAGGCCAGCGCGGCGGCGCTGATCTCGCACTTGGCGCGAGTGACCAGCGGATGCTCAAACTGGCCGGGGCTCTTCATGGCATACCCGGGAATGGCGCCGTGGTGACCCGAGACAAAATCCATCAGGCCAAAATCCAGGCTCTCGACGCCGGGAATGGCGGCGATTTCCCATACTTCGCGCAAGGCGCCATGGGTTTCGATCAGCACATGGACCGGAATCCTGCGGTCAACGCCAAAACTCTGCTCAATTTCACGGAGGGCTTCGATCTGCACTTGAACATCGCCCGCGCTGCACGGTTTGGGCAGGGTGATGAACGGGAGCCTGCTACCGGCAATGCCGACCAGGATGTCCATATCCTGCCGCCAGTGCGGGTGGGTGACGTCGTGGACACGGGCGCCGACCCGGTTGAAACGATTTTCATCACTCATGATCACGCCGGCCGCCATTTCGGCATGCTCGCGCTCGGCGCCGGCATGGGCGCCGTCTTCGCAGTCGCAAGTGATGTCGAAGATCGGGCCGAGTTCGTTCTGCAATTGCAGCGCCTTCTTCATCAACTTTTCCGAGCCGGCGTAATGGTCGACTGCCGGCAGGATGGGGAAGGGCTTTTCGCCGGAAAAAAGAACGGCTTTCGGATGGCGCATGGTTTTCGAATCCGTAAACTAAAAAAGGCCGCGGTATTTTACCGCGGCCTTCTAATGAAGCTGGGAACTAATGCTGGATTACAGCATGTCCTTGACGGCTTCGGCTTCGTCGGTCAGTTCCTTGAGCGTGATGTTGATCTTCTCGCGGCTGTACTCGTCGATTTCCAGACCCTGAATGATCTTGAACGAACCACCCTTGCATTCGCACGGGAAGCCGAAAACGATACCGGCCGGAATGCCGTAGGAGCCGTCAGACGGCACGCCCAAGGTAACCCATTCGTCGGAACCGAGTACCCAGTCACGGATGTGGTCGATGGCGGCGTTGGCGGCCGAAGCAGCCGACGACAGGCCACGGGCTTCGATGATGGCGGCGCCACGCTTGCCGACGGTCGGCAGGAAAACGTCGTTGTTCCAGGCGTGATCATTGATCAGGGCCTTGACGCTGTCGCCATTCGAGGTGCAGTTGCGGTAGTCGGCGTACATCGTCGGCGAGTGGTTGCCCCAGACGACCAATTGCTTCAGCGAAGAAACCGGACGGCCGATCTTGTTGGCAAGTTGCGACAGGGCGCGGTTGTGGTCAAGGCGCAGCATGCCATGGTAGTTGTTCGGGTTGGTGCGGCCAACCTTCTTGGCAGCAGCAGCGGCGATGAAGGCGTTGGTGTTGCACGGGTTGCCGACGACGAGAACCTTGACGTTCTCGTTGGCGTTCTCGGCAATGGCCTTGCCCTGCACCGTGAAGATGGCGCCGTTGGCGGTCAGCAGGTCAGCGCGTTCCATACCCTTGGTGCGCGGACGGGCACCAACCAGCAGGCAGACGTCGGCATCCTTGAAGGCGACGTTCGGATCATCGGTGGCAACCATGCCGGCGAGCAGCGGGAAGGCACAGTCTTCCAGCTCCATCATCACGCCCTTGACGGCTTGCTGAGCTTGCGGCAGGTCAAGCAACTGAAGGATGACCGGCTGGTCTTTGCCGAGCATTTCGCCGGAGGCGATGCGGAACAGCAGGCTATAACCGATCTGGCCGGCGGCGCCGGTAATGGCAACGCGCATGGGGGCTTTGGACATGTATCGCTCCTGTTTGAAACAGCGTGGTTGAAATTGTTCGTATTTGCCCGAATACCTGCTTTGTTTGCTTCCTTGCGTCAGCAGGCACGAGAACTCAAGATGGTAAAAGTTCGGCGTCTGGCTGTCAATTCATCATCTGTCTTATATAAGACAACTTTTCGTGGACGGTGTGGCCAAAATGTGCTGAAATTTGGACCATGACTCGTGACGCCTCCCGTCCTGCTCCCCGCCTAAGTTCCCCGACTTTCAGCCCCCTCTATCGCCAGATCAAGGACTTCTTGATTCGCAGCCTGGAGGAGGGTGAATGGGGGCCGGGCGACGCAATACCGAGTGAAGGGGAATTGGCTGCTCGTTTCAACGTTAGCCAGGGGACAGTGCGTAAGGCAATTGATGAAATGGCCGCTGAAAACATGCTGGTCCGGCGTCAGGGAAAGGGTACGTTTGTCGCGACGCATAGCGATCCGCGGTCTTTTTATCGTTTCCTGAGACTGGTCCCGGATGATGGCAAGGCTGCGCATGCTGTCAGTGACCCGTTTTTTTGCGAGACCATCGACGCGTCACCTGAGGTTGCGGCTGTCCTGGGGTTGCAGGCGGGGGACAAGGTGGTTCATGTCAAGCGCTTGCTGCGTTTCAGTGGCGAACCGGTGGTTTTCGATCAAATTTATCTGGTCGCCGACCTGTTTAATGGTTTGACCCTGGAGGCCTTGCGGGGCGGCGAGCGTTCGCTCTATAGCCTTTTCGAGAGCGATTTTGGGGTTCGCATGATTCACGCCGAAGAGCATTTGCGCGCGGTTGGCGCAGATGCTCAAAGTGCCAGCATGATTGGCGTCAAGTTAGGCGAGCCGCTTCTGCTCGTCGAACGCACGGCTTATACCTACGGCAATAAACCGGTGGAGTGGCGGCGTGGGCTTTATTCCACGCGGCATCACTACTACCGGAACGATCTGGGGTGAGAGAAAGCAGTACTTTGGAATTAGCTCGGAAAGCGCCCCGCAAGGCACGTTCCGTATGGTTTTGAATGTATAATTACGGTTCTTTTCAAACCACGTAAAAGCGGTTAACCGCATCTTCACGCGAGGGATGACGTTCATGGCAGAAATGACCATCAAGAAACGTCCAAAAAACTTGGACTTGACTACAATAAAGTTGCCGCTGCCGGGCAAGGTTTCAATTCTTCATCGTGTAAGCGGTGCGGGATTGTTTCTTTGTATCCCGGTTGTGCTCTGGCTCTTCGGGGCTAGTGTGGGCTCTCCTGAAAGCTTTGCTGCTTTCCAATCGGTTGCCGGGATGTTGCCGGTCAAGGTGATTCTGGCTGGCCTCCTTTGGGCGTTTGTTCACCACTTCTGTGCTGGTATCCGCTTTCTTCTGCTCGATCTGCATGTCGGTATCGAAAAAGAAGCTGCCCGAAAATCTGCCGGTGTTGTACTCGCTGTCAGCATTCCGCTGACCCTGATTCTCTGGGGGGTGTTGCTGTGATCAACCGTATCGTTGTCGGTGCCCACTACGGCCTGAAGGACTGGATCATCCAGCGTGCTACGGCTGTCATCATGGCGGTCTATTCGGTATTGATTGCCGCGGTTCTCTTGGTTGTGCGCCCCTCGACCTTTGAAGCCTGGCAGGGTGTGTTTGCCAATGGCGTCATCAAGTTCCTGACCTTCCTTTTCTTTGTCAGTCTGTTCTACCACGCCTGGATCGGCGTGCGTGACATCTGGATGGACTACGTGAAGCCGACCGGCCTGCGCCTGTCCCTGCACGTTCTGACCGCTGCTGCGCTGGTGGGCTACACCGCGTGGGCTGCTGCGATTCTCTGGAGGCTGTAAGCGTGAGTATTCCTGTTCTCAAGTTTGATGCAGTGATTGTTGGCGCTGGTGGTGCTGGTCTGCGTTCTGCGATCCAATTGTCTGAAGCCGGTCTGAAGACTGCCGTGCTTTCCAAGGTTTTTCCGACTCGTTCGCACACTGTTGCGGCGCAGGGGGGTGTTGCCGCTTCGCTCGGTAATTCCGAGGAGGATCACTGGACGTGGCATATGTACGATACCGTCAAGGGTTCCGACTGGCTCGGCGACCAGGATGCGATCGAGTTCATGTGCAAGAAGGCCAATGAAGTCGTTGTTGAGCTCGAGCATTACGGTATGCCGTTTGATCGCACCGATGATGGCAAGATCTATCAGCGTCCATTCGGCGGTCACATGTCGAATTTTGGCGAGAAGCCGGTTCGTCGCTCATGCGCTGCCGCTGACCGTACCGGCCATGCGATGCTGCACGCGATGTATCAGCGCAACGTCAAGGCCAATACACAGTTCTTCGTTGAATGGATGGCGCTGGACCTGATCCGCGACGAAGAGGGTCATGTCCTTGGCGTTACCGCCATGGAAATGGAAACCGGCCAGGTCGTGATTTTCCACGCCCGCGCAACCATTTTCGCGACCGGCGGTGCCGGCCGTATTTATTATTCCTCGACCAATGCCTTCATCAATACCGGTGACGGCCTCGGTATGGCGGCCCGCGCTGGCATTCCGCTCGAAGACATGGAATTCTGGCAGTTCCACCCGACCGGCGTAGCGGGTGCCGGTGTGCTGATTACCGAAGGCGTGCGCGGCGAAGGCGGCATCCTGCGTAACAGCAGCAAGGAGCGCTTCATGGAGCGCTACGCGCCGAATGCCAAGGACTTGGCGTCGCGTGACGTAGTTTCCCGCGCCATGACTACCGAAATCAAGGAAGGTCGTGGCTGTGGCGCGAACAAGGACTACGTCCTGCTCGACATTACTCACCTCGACCCGGCCACCATCATGAAGCGCCTGCCGGGTATCCATGAAATTGGTTTGCAGTTTGCTGGCGTCGACTGTCTGAAGGAGCCGTTGCCGGTTGTTCCGACCTGTCACTATCAGATGGGTGGTATTCCGACCCATTACTCCGGCCGTGTCGTGATGCCTCAAGGTGGCGACATGAATGCCGTTGTTCCGGGCTTCTATGCCGGCGGTGAGTGTGCCTGTGCCTCGGTGCATGGTGCGAACCGTCTCGGTACAAACTCGCTGCTCGATCTGCTGGTCTTTGGCAAGTCGGCTGGTGACTCCGCTGTTGAAGACCTCAAGGCTGGTCGCGCTCACCGCGATCTTCCGAAGGATGTTGCAGACAAGACCTTGGCTCGTATCAGCGCACTCGACAATCGCAAGGGTGGTGCCAACGTGCACGAAACTCGTCTGGCCATGCAGCGCACCATGCAGGACCATGCTGGTGTGTTCCGCTTCAGTGATATGTTGAAGCAGGGTGTCAGCAAGATTCTCGAAGTCGAAAAGGCCGCTCGCAATCTGGAAATCAAGGACAAGTCGATGGCCTGGAATACGGCCCGTACCGAAGCGCTGGAAATGGAAAACCTCATCGAAGTCGCCAAGGCCACGATGATTTCCGCCGAGGCTCGCAAGGAGTCCCGTGGTGCACATGTGCGTGACGATGCCCCGGACAGTCCTGAGTTCCCGAATGGCCGTAACGACGCCGTGTGGCTCAAGCACACGCTGTTTTCGCCGGTGGATAACTCGATCTGCTACAAGCCAGTCAACATGCAACCCCTGTCCGTCGAGCCGGTTGAGCTCAAGACGCGCTCGTACTAATTGGAGTCGAGAATGAGCAAACGCATGGTTCAATTCAGTATCTATCGCTACGATCCGGACAAGGATGACGCGCCTTACATGCAGGACATCTCGGTTGAACTCGAACCGACTGACCGCAAGCTCTTGGACGCGTTGACCAAACTGAAGGCCAAGGATGACGCAATCTCCTATCGTCGCTCTTGTCGTGAGGGTGTGTGTGGTTCCGATGCCATGAACATCAACGGCAAGAACGGCTTGGCTTGTCTGACCGATATTGACAGCTTGAAGCAGCCAATCGTGCTGCGTCCGCTGCCGGGTCTGCCGGTCATTCGCGATCTGATCGTCGATATGACCCAGTTCTTCAAGCAGTACCACTCGATCAAGCCTTACCTGGTCAATAACGATCCTCCGCCAGAGCGCGAGCGTCTGCAGTCGCCAGAGGATCGGGAAGAGTTGAACGGCCTGTACGAGTGCATTCTGTGCGCCTGCTGTTCGACCGCCTGTCCGTCGTTCTGGTGGAATCCCGACAAGTTTGTCGGCCCGGCCGGACTGCTGGCGGCTTACCGTTTCATCGCCGATACGCGCGATCAGGCGACCAACGAGCGCCTCGACAACCTCGAGGACCCGTATCGACTGTTCCGTTGCCATTCCATCATGAACTGTGTTGACGTGTGTCCTAAGGGTTTGAACCCGACCAAGGCCATTGGCAAGATCAAGGACATGATGGTTCGTCGCGCAGTCTGATGGAAAGAGCGGACTACGAGCGCTTGCGCTGGCGTTGTATTCGTCGTGCGCTTCTCGAGCTTGATATCACCCTCACACGTTTTCTTGATGGTGGCGAATTTGAGAAGCTGAATGGCGACCAGCAGCAGGCGTTCGTGGAGCTTGCTGACATGGAGGATTACGATCTCTGGGACTTGCTGACAGGCAAGGCCGAGATCGATGATCCTCGCTTGGCGCAGATGGTGGCGCTAATTCGTAAGAGTTGAGTAAGGTTTACATCCTATCTTTAGAATGTTGACCGCTTTTTTGGCATTGCAGTTACAACCAACACCTGTAAAGGGATGACTCCATGACGACTGAACGCAAGGCAATTTTGACAATCGATGGACAGGCTCCCGTCGAGTTCCAGATTATGACCCCGACGCACGGCAACGATTGTGTCGATATTCGCACCTTGGGTGCCAAGACCGGCTTGTTTACTTATGACTCCGGCTTCCTTTCCACTGCTAGTTGCAAGTCCACTGTTACCTTCATCGACGGTGACAAAGGCGAGTTGCTGTATCGCGGTTATCCGATTGAGCAGCTTGCAGAGAACTGCAACTTTCTCGAGGTTACCTATCTGCTGAAGAATGGCGAGTTGCCGAACGCGAGTCAGAAATCTGCTTTTGAAAGCACCATCAAGAATCACACGATGGTGCATGAGCAACTGACCAAGTTCTATTCCGGTTTCCGTCGTGATGCTCACCCGATGGCCGTGATGACCGGTGTTGTCGGTGCCCTTTCTGCTTTCTACCACGATGCGATGGACTTTTCTGATGTGGAGCATCGGAATGTCAGCTTTAATCGCCTCGTCGCCAAGATGCCGACTATTGTCGCCATGGCGTACAAGTACAATACCGGCGCTCCATTCATGTACCCGGATAACGATCTGGACTACACCGCCAACTTCATGCGCATGATGTTTGGCAATCCTTGCGAAAAATACAAGCCGAATCCGGTCCTGGTCAATGCGCTCGACACGATCTTCACGTTGCATGCTGATCACGAGCAGAATGCCTCGACCTCGACGGTTCGTCTGGCTGGTTCGTCTGGTGCCAATCCGTTTGCCTGTATCGCTGCCGGCATCGCCTGTCTGTGGGGGCCGGCACACGGTGGTGCCAACGAAGCATGTCTGCAGATGCTCGAGCAGATTGGCGACGTCTCGAAGGTGGGTGAGTACATCAATCGCGCCAAGGACAAGAACGATTCGTTCAAGCTGATGGGCTTCGGTCACCGTGTTTACAAGAACTTCGATCCGCGCGCCAAGCTGATGCGCAAAGTCTGTTTCGATGTTCTTTCCGAACTCGGCCTGCAGAACGACCGCCTCTTCAAGCTGGCCATGGAGCTGGAAAAGATTGCTCTGGAAGATCCGTACTTCGTGGAAAAGAAGCTCTACCCGAACGTCGACTTCTACTCTGGCATCGTCCAGAAGGCGATCGGCATCCCGACCGAAATGTTCACCTGCATTTTCGCGCTGGCCCGCACGGTTGGCTGGATGACGCAGTGGGAAGAAATGATTACCGATCCGGAATACAAGATTGGTCGTCCGCGTCAACTGTACATGGGTGCAGCCAAGCGCGATGTAGTGCCGCTCGCCCAACGCGGCTAAGAAAGAAATTGGGCGGCCGTGTGGCCGCCCTTTTTTTACCTGCGGAAACTTGTGATCAAGCTATCTGCGGCTACAGTGGAAAAAAATACCCTTGAGGGGACGCCTATGACTACGATGAACAATTTATTTGACAGCACAATGTACTTCGGCGGGAATGCGCCGTTTGTCGAAGAGCTGTACGAAAACTATCTGAACAACCCGACCGCCGTGCCTGAAGAATGGCGCGAGTATTTTGACCGCCTGGCTCAGATGCCAGGCTTCGTTGCGCGTGACGTTGCACATGCTCCTGTGATTTCCGCTTTTGCCGAACTGGCCAAAGACGGTGGCTTCCGCCCGGCTCCAGCTACCGGTGCCGACAACAAGAAGCAATCCGCAGTGGGGCAACTGGTTACCGCGTATCGTTCGATCGGTACGCGCTGGGCCGATCTTGATCCGCTCAAGCGCTTGCCGCGTCCGAAAATTGATGAGCTTGAGCCGTCGTTTTATGGTTTCACCGATGCAGACCTGAATCAGTCGTTCAGCGTTGGTTCGCTGAAAGGGCTTCCGGAAACCGCCAGGCTTGGTGACATCCTTGAAACCTTGAAGCAGACTTACTGCGGCACAGTCGGTGTCGAGTACATGTACATGTCGGACTACACCGAGAAGCGCTGGTTGCAGGAGCGTCTGGAGGGTATCCGTTCACGCCCGACCTACTCTGCCGAGCAGAAAAAACGCCTCATGGAACGGTTGACCGCAGCTGAGACGCTGGAGCGTTACCTGCATACCAAGTATGTTGGTCAGAAGCGATTCTCGCTGGAAGGTGGCGAATCGTTGATCGTCTCCATGGATGAGGCCATCCGTACTGGTGGCAAGCTGGGCATTGACGAGGTCGTTATTGGCATGGCCCACCGTGGCCGCCTGAACGTGCTGGTCAATACGCTGGGCAAGGCGCCGTCGATGCTGTTTGCCGAATTCGAAGGCAAGAAAAAGAGTGACCTTTCCGCTGGTGACGTCAAATATCACATGGGTTTCTCGTCCGACGTTTCGACGCCGGGAGGTCCCTGCCACCTGACACTGGCGTTCAATCCCTCACACCTGGAAATCGTCAATCCAGTGGTCGAAGGTTCCGTGTATGCACGCCAGGTTCGTCGTGGCGAAGAGGGCAAGTCCAAGGTATTGCCGGTAGTGGTGCATGGCGACTCTGCCCTGGCCGGCCAAGGCGTCAACCAGGAAATGCTCAACTTTGCGCAGACCCGTGGCTATGGTACGGGCGGCACGCTTCATATTGTTGTCAACAACCAGATCGGCTTCACCACCAGCGATCCGCGTGACTATCGCTCCGGCCATTACTGTACAGACATCTTCAAGATGGCTGATATGCCGATCTTCCACGTCAATGGTGACGATCCGGAAGCGGTCGCGCTGGTTACACAGTTGGCCATGGAGTTCCGCCAGGAATTCAAAAAAGACGTCGTCGTCGACATCATCTGTTTCCGCAAGCTTGGTCACAACGAGCAGGACGAGCCGATGGTCACCCAGCCGCTGATGTACAAAATCATCAGCAAGCATCCGGGTACCCGGAAGCTTTACGGAGACCGTTTGATCGCTGAAGGTGTGCTGGCTGAAGACGGGCCGGATCAGATGATCAAGGAATATCGCGAACATCTCGACAAGGGTGAGTTGCTGTACAACCCGGTGCTGGCAGGTTACAAGCACCCGATGACCATCGACTGGACACCGTTCCTGACCAAAAACTACATCGAAACCTGCGATACGACGGTACCGATGAAGGAACTGAAGCGTCTTGCCAAGGGGCTCACCACCTTCCCTGAAGACTACGCTCTGCACTCCCGGGTCAAGAAGATTGTTGAGGACCGGGCAGCAATGGGCGAAGGCAAATTGCCGGTTGACTGGGGTATGGCAGAGAATCTGGCCTATGCTTCCCTGTTGGTCTCAGGCTACGGTGTCCGCATTTCCGGTGAAGACGTCGGTCGCGGAACCTTCTTCCACCGCCATGCAGCTTTCCATGACCAGAATCGGGCGAGCTGGGACGAGGGTACCTATTACCCGTTGCGTCACCTTCAGGAAAAGCAGGCCACCTTCCAGTGCTTTGATTCCGTGCTGTCAGAAGAGGCAGTTCTGGCCTTCGATTACGGTTATGCGTCGGCCAATCCTTATGAGCTGGTTATCTGGGAAGGCCAGTTTGGCGACTTCGCCAATGGTGCCCAAGTCGTCATCGACCAGTTCATCGCTTCCGGCGAAGCCAAGTGGGGGCGCGCCTGCGGTTTGGTGATGTTGCTGCCGCACGGTTACGAAGGTCAGGGCCCGGAGCACTCTTCGGCTCGTCTTGAACGTTACATGCAGGCGTGTGCCGAAATGAACATGGAAGTCTGTGTGCCGACCACGGCAGCCCAAGTATTCCATATGCTGCGCCGTCAGGGTGTTCGCATGCAGCGTAAGCCGCTGATTGTCATGACACCGAAGTCGCTGCTTCGTCACAAGGATGCCGCTTCCAGCATGGAAGAGCTGGCAACTGGCGAGTTCAAGCGCGTTATCGGCGAAGTTGATGAGATTGATGCCAAGAAGGTCAAGCGCGTGATCCTGTGTTGCGGCAAGGTCTACTATGACTTGGTGGCAGCGCGTCGCGAGAAGAAGATCGCCGACATCGCCATCGTCCGCGTCGAGCAGCTCTATCCTTTCCCGAAGGATTCGCTCGAGAAGGAACTGGCCAAGTATCCGAAGGCGACCGAAATCGTCTGGACCCAGGAAGAGCCGCGCAATCAGGGCGCCTGGTACTGGATTGCATCCCGTCACCATCTGGATACCCAGTTGGGCGTAAAACAGAAGATGTTGCTGGTCTCTCGTCCGGCTTCGTCGTCTCCGGCGGTTGGCTATCTGGCCAAGCACAACGAGCAACAAAAGGCACTGATCGAGTCCGCACTGGGCAAGATCGAGTACTGATAACTACAGCAGAGTGGAGTCACTATGAGCATTATCGAAGTTCAAGTTCCCCAGCTTTCCGAGTCCGTCGCCGAAGGCACGCTCGCTTCCTGGAAAAAGAAAATCGGCGAGGCCGTTGCTCGCGATGAAATCCTGATCGATATCGAAACCGACAAGGTCGTTCTCGAAGTGCCGTCGCCGGCTGCCGGCGTTCTGGTCGAAATCATCAAGGCTGACGGCGAAACCGTTGTCTCCGGTGAGTTGATCGCCCGCATCGATACCGAAGCCAAGGCGGGCGCTGCCGCTCCGGCCGCTGAAGCACCGAAGGCTGCCGCCGCCGCTGCGCCGGTTGCCGCTGCCGCCGCACCGGCTGGTACGGCCAGCCCGTCGGCCCGCAAGATCCTCGACGAAAAGGGCATTGCTGCCTCTGACGTCGCCGGTTCCGGTCGCGGTGGTCGTGTCACCAAGGAAGATGCTGTTGCTGCTGCGCCGAAGTCTGGCCCTGTCGCTGCTCCTGCCGCTGCCAAGGCTGCCATGCCGACGCCGCCGGTTGCCGTTGCTCTGGGCGATCGCACCGAGCAACGCGTGCCGATGTCCCGTCTGCGTGCCCGCATTGCCGAGCGTCTGCTGCAGTCGCAAGCAACCAACGCCATTCTGACCACGTTCAACGAAGTGAACATGGGCCCGATGATGGCACTGCGCAAGCAGTACGGCGAAAAGTTCGAAAAGGCCCACGGCGTCCGCCTCGGCTTCATGGGCTTTTTCGTCAAGGCCGCCTGTGCCGCCCTGCAGAAATTCCCGATCCTCAACGCATCGGTTGATGGCAATGACATTGTCTATCACGGCTTTATCGACATCGGTATTGCTGTCGGTTCGCCGCGTGGCCTGGTCGTGCCGATCATCCGCAATGCGGATCAAATGAGCATCGCCGAAATCGAAAAGAAGATTGCCGAATTCGGTGCCAAGGCCAAGGATGGCAAGCTGTCCATCGAAGACCTGACCGGCGGTACCTTCTCGATTTCCAACGGCGGCATCTTTGGTTCGATGATGTCCACCCCGATCATCAACCCGCCGCAATCCGCGATCCTCGGCATTCATGCCACCAAGGACCGCGCCATGGTTGAGAACGGTCAAGTCGTTGTGCGTCCGATGAACTATCTTGCCATGTCCTACGATCACCGCATCATCGACGGCCGCGAAGCCGTCCTCGGTCTGGTGACCATGAAGGAAGCGCTGGAAGATCCGTCCCGCCTGCTGCTCGGCGTCTAATCGACGTTGGCCGGCGCCAGTGTCCCGCAAAGGGCGCTGGCGCTTTTGCACATCTGAAATCTGAAAGGTTTACACATGTCCAAGCAATTTGACGTGCTCGTTATCGGTGGTGGCCCCGGCGGTTATGTCGCAGCCATCCGCGCCGCCCAGCTCGGTTTTTCCGCTGCCTGCTGCGAATCCAATCCTTATGCCGACCCCAAGGGCGAGCCACGCCTCGGCGGCACCTGCCTGAACGTTGGCTGCATTCCCTCCAAGGCACTGCTGCACACCTCGCACCTGTTCGAGGAAGCCGGTCACAGCTTTGAAGGCCAGGGCATCAAGGTTGGCAAGGCGACAATTGACGTGCCGGTCATGAAGGGCCGCAAGGACACCATCGTTACCCAACTGACGTCCGGCATCAAGGGCCTGTTCAAGAAGAACAAGGTTACCCTGCTCAACGGTCATGGTTCCTTTGTCGGCAAGGAAGGCGATCTGTACAAGGTCAAGGTTGGTGCCGACGAGGTACTGGCCAAGCAGGTCATCATCGCTACCGGCTCCAAGCCGCGTCACCTGCCGAACGTGCCGGTGGACAACAAGATCGTCATGGACAACGAAGGCGCCCTGAATCAGGAATCCGTGCCCAAGAAGCTGGCCATCATCGGTGCCGGCGTCATCGGTCTGGAAATGGGTTCGGTCTGGCGTCGCGTCGGTTCCGAAGTCACCATCCTTGAAGCAATGCCTGATTTTCTGGCTTTTGCCGATCAGGATATCGCCAAGGAAGCGCTCAAGCTGTTCACCAAGCAGGGTCTGAACATCCAGACAGGCGTCAAGATTGGCGATATCAAGACGACCAAGAAGGGCGTCTCGATTGCCTATGAAACGAAGGACGGCAAGGCTGAGAAGCTCGATGCCGACCGCCTGATCGTTTCCATCGGTCGCATCCCGAACACTGACGGCCTGAATGGCGAAGCGGTTGGCCTCAAGCTGACTGATCGCGGCATGGTTGAAGTCGATGGCCATTGCAAGACCAACCTGCCGGGTGTCTGGGCCGTTGGCGACGTCGTGCGCGGCCCGATGCTGGCGCACAAGGCCATGGAAGAGGGCGTCATGGTTGCCGAGTTGATGGCCGGTCAAGCTGGCCACTGCAACTTCGACACCATTCCGGGCGTCATCTACACCGCGCCGGAAATTGCCTGGGTTGGCAAGAGCGAACAGCAGCTCAAGGCGGATGGCGTTGCCTACAAGGTTGGCAAAATCCCGTTCATGGCCAATGGCCGTGCGCTGGGCATGGGCGAGCCGTCCGGCTTCGTCAAGATGCTGGCCTGCGCGCAGACCGACCGCATCCTCGGCGTCCATATCATTGGCGCCAATGCTTCCGAACTGATTTCCGAAGCCGTTGTGGCGATGGAGTTCGGTGGCGCTTCCGAAGATCTGGCTCGCATCTGCCACGCTCACCCGACCTTGTCGGAAGCGGTGCACGAAGCAGCTCTGGCTTGCGACAAGCGTCCGCTGCACTTCTAAGCTGACTCTTCTTTGCGGGAAAGGCGGGTTGCGGCAACGCACCCGCCTTTTTCTTTGGCAGAATACGTTTTTACCCCAAACCAGATTCACCCCAATGCCCCATAAAAAACTGAATGTCGCCGCGCAGGGCATGCTCGACGCCTACAAGAACCTGCTTGATGCCCGTGGCTACATTGCCGATGCCGCACAGATGACGGCGGCAACGGCCTTGCAAAGCCTTTACACAAATTTGCTGTTTTTCAAGGTTGACCGTGGCAGTACCTTCAAGCGTCTGTTGTCACCGCCCAAGCCGCCAAAGGGCGTCTATTTCTGGGGCGGGGTAGGGCGTGGCAAGAGCTTCCTGATGGATTGCTTTTACGACTCGGTGCCCTATCGGCGCAAGCGTCGCATTCACTTTCATGCCTTCATGCAGCAGATTCATCATGACCTCGAAAAATACAAGGGCGAACCGGACCCGATGTTGAGGTTGGCCGAGCAGATCGCCAAGGAAGTGCGTCTGCTGTGTTTTGACGAGTTCCACGTCTCTGACATCGCCGACGCGATGATTCTTGGTCGTTTGATGGATGGCCTGTTCGCTCAAGGCGTCATCATCGTGATGACGTCCAACTATCCTCCGGACATGCTGTATCCGAACGGCCTGCACCGCGAGAGCTTTCTGCCGACCATCGCGCTGCTCAACAAGCATCTCGATGTCTTCGAGGTCGATGCCGGAACCGACTACCGTTTGCGCGCGCTGGAGCAGGTCGAGATCTACCACCACCCGGCCGACGCCACGGCGGAAAAAAAGATGCTCGACTATTTCAAGATGGTCGCCGGTGAGGATGGCAAGAAGGGCGGCCATATCGAGGTGTTGGGCCGCGACATCGATACCGTGCGACGTGGCCATGGCGTGATCTGGTTCGATTTCCGCACCCTGTGTGGTGGTCCGCGATCGCAGAACGACTATCTCGAAATCGCCCGCGGCTACCACACCGTGCTTCTCTCGCATGTGCCGAAAATGACTGTGCACCAAGCCTCGGAGGCGCGTCGCTTCACCTGGCTGGTCGACGTCTTCTACGATCACAAGGTCAAGCTCATCATCACCGCCGACTGTGCGGCTGACGGGCTCTACACTGAGGGTACGCAGGCCAGCGAGTTTGCCCGCACGGTGAGCCGGCTGACCGAAATGAATTCCAGGGAGTACCTGGCCTTGCCCCACGCAGTGACCTGATCAGATGACCGAAACCTTGCTCCCCGCCGATCTGGCCATCGATCTTCGGCAACTGGTCATGACCATCGCCAACACGGTTGATCTGGTTGGTGTTGACGATGTCATGCATGGTCGCCGGGTTGGCATGCTGGCCCGCGAGATGGCAATCCGCATGGGGTGGAGCGAGGCCGATCAGCTGATCCTTTACGATGCCGGCCTGCTGCACGATTGCGGCGTGTCGTCGACGCGGGTGCACCACCGTCTGGTCGTCGATCTTGAATGGACTGGAGCCGAAGAGCATTGCATTCGCGGCGACGAGTTACTGGCTGACTTCCCGCCGCTGGCGCATCTCGCCCCGATCATCCGTTATCACCACAGCGCCTGGGAATGGCTGGTTACGCAGAGCCTGCCAGGTAATACGGCGCGTTTTGCCAATCTGGTCTATCTGGCCGACCGCATCGATGTCCTGGCTGCGCCCTACCATGCCGATCAGAGCGTGCTGTCGCATGCTGACGAAATTCGCGCTCGCCTGACCTCGGCGCGCGGGCGCCTGTTTTCGCCCGAGTTGGTCGATGCTTTTGAACTGATCTCTCAGGAAGAGGCTTTCTGGCTGGCAATGCAGCCGGAATGGGTGCAGCAGTATCAGGTCGAGATGGAATCCCATGGCGACCTGAAAATGATCGGCTGGATCGAGTTCAAGCAATGCGCGACCATTTTTTCGCGCATCATCGATGCCAAATCGCCCTACACCGAGCAGCATTCACAAGGGGTTGCACGGCTGTCGCGCCGCCTCGCCGAACGACTCGGGCTCGATGCCATCACCTGCGAAAAAATTGAAGTAGCAGGTTTGCTGCACGACATCGGCAAGCTGCAGATTCCCGACGAGATCATCGAGGGTGAAAGCGCCCTGACGGCGCATGAGTTCGACATCATGAAGAGCCACAGCTATGGGACGCTGCAAGTCCTCAAGCGGCTCCATGCCATTGCCGAAATCGCCCGCTGGGCCTCGCTGCACCACGAAACGCCGGATGGCCACGGCTATCCGTTCCACATCGGTGGCGCCGCGCTGCCCATTGAGGCACGCATCATCAATGTCGCCGATATCTTTCAGGCGCTGGCGCAGGACCGTCCTTATCGCAAATCAATGACACCGGCCCAGATATTGGCGATCCTTCAGGAACGTGCCGATACGGGACGCGCCGATCCGGGTGTGGTCGGCCTGGTTGCCGACGATCTGCCTGAATGCTACCGGGTTGCCGTCTGTCTCGAATGACCTTTGAAGCCAACGGGAGAACGTCCATGATGCTGCGCATTCTTTGCCTGCTGGCCTGCCTGGTCAGCACTTCGCTGTGGGCCCAGCAGATGGAAGTCATCGAGCTCAGGAGCAAGAACGTCGAGGATGTGCTGCCGGCGCTGTTGCCGCTGGTCGAGCCGGGCGGCACGCTGACCGGCATGAACAACCAGCTTTTCCTCAAGGCATCGCCGCGCAACCGGGCTGATATCAAGCGGGCACTGGCGGCCATCGACAAGCCAACCCGGCGCCTGATCATTCGCGTTTCGCAAAACCGCCAGGCCGAAGACAGCGCGCGTGGCGCCGAGGCAAGCGGCCAGGTTGTCCTCGGCAGCACCCGGCGCAGCCATGTCGAAGCCAGTGTCTGGGACACCAAGAGCGTGCGTGGCGAAAGTGCGGCGCAGATGGTGCAGACCGTCGAAGGTGGCCAGGCCTTCATCCAGGTCGGTCGTTCGCTGCCCATCCCGATGCGTCAGGTCGTCATTGGCCCCGGCGGTGCAGTGATCAACGAAAATGTCGTCTATCAGGATGTCGGCCGCGGCTTCTATGCCGTGCCACGCGTGAACGGCAACCGGGTCACACTCGACATCAGCCAGCAGGCGGCCAGTCAGGGCGGCTATGGCAGCATCAACAACCAGCGCCTGTCGACGACGGTTTCCGGGCGTCTGGGCGAATGGATTGAGCTCGGCGGCAGCGGTCGTCAGGCCAGTGGTAATCAGGGCGGCGCGCTCGGTCTTTCAACCAGCGACGCGCGTGACAATCGCTCAATATGGCTGATGGTAGAGGAAGTCGAGTGAGCGAACTGAAACGACATATCGGGCAAAAGGTGGCGCTGGCGACCTCGATTTTTTGTGCCCTGCTGGCCTTGCCGGCCTTTGGCCTGTTCATCTGGCTGTGGATGGAGCGTGGACTGGCCGATAGCTGGGTGCCAAGTGCGCTGGCTACGGTCGCCTTTCTCGGCGCCTGTGCCGTCGTACTCTACGTTACCAGCCGGCCGCAACCGCCGCTGCCGGCCGAGGATGCCCAAGCCGAAGGCTGAATCGGGGGGTCGGTCTTTTCAGGCAATCAGGCGGGCAATCAAAGTGCTGTCGGCGACGCCGGTGGCCGGTAAGCCTGTCTTTGTCTGATACTGCTTGAGCAGATTGGCGCTGGTCTGGCCGAAAATGCCGTCGGCCTTGATCGGGACGCCTTGCTCGGAAAGCCCTAGTTGCACGAGACGGACATCGAGGCCGCGGGCCAGCGGACTTTGCAACGCGATAGCCCGCGTGCCGGGCTGCGGGCCGTCGTAGCAACCGGGTGGCGTGGCGCGCAGGGTGCTCAGCGAAATCTCGGCGCCGCGGATGACGAGCGGCAGTTCGAGACCCCAATAGCCTTGCTCGATCAGACGCTGGAAAGCCTCCATCCGGTAAGCCGTCTTGCGCAAGTCGCTGCGCGGATGGTTGGTTAGCCAGGCGCGCCGTGTCGCGACGTAGGCCGCGATCCACTTCTTTTCACCAAGCGCCGCGAGGCTGCCGGATTGCGCCATGGTGCGGTCGCGCATGGCTTTCCACGAGCCGTGGACGGTGCTGTCGTAAACCACCGCCGCGCCGAGGGCCGAGGTGATGCCGAGGTTGGCGGCGATGCGGGCGGCCGTCTGCCAGTAAACCTCGTCGAAAAACTGATCCTGGGTTTCGCGCATGATCGGATCGTCGGCCGTGGCGCGGAGCAGGTTGTGCAGACGCAGCTCGTCGTCGAGGCCGAGGTCGATGGCTTCGAAACGCGGCAGCCAGGGCGACAGCCGTGGCCCGAAACGGGCGCCGTCGTTGCTGCAGTAGCGCTGCAGCAGGTCGAGCAGGTTGCCCGAGGCCAGCGTCGTTTGCGAGCGCCCGAAAGTGAGGTGGCCGGTATCGCCGGGAATGACGGTGACGCTGCCGTAATCGCCGAGCACGACGCCGGTTTCAAACAGGTTGACGATCGATTGGGCCGTCTGCTTCTGGGTCGGGGTCAGCATGGGGAGCTCCTTGCGCTTGGAATGCGATCCAGAATAGCACGGTGGCATTCTTGTTCAAGGGCAGGATTGCTACGGTCAACCGGAAAAAACGGCCAAAATTGAAATAGCTTGTGCTGACCAAATAAACATCCGGGCGCATGGCCCGGACGTTTATTCCTTTGCGAAGACAGCGGCCGTAATTTCGAGCGAGCGCAGGCGCAGGGCCGGATCGAAGATGTCGCTGACCAGGATCATTTCATCGGCCCTGGTCGCTTCTTTCAGCGCCAGCAGGCCAGCGCGCACCGTGTCCGGTCCGCCGACGACGGCGGCACCGAGAAAATCGGCGATGCCGGAACGTTCCTGCGGATGCAGGCTGCTCAGGTAGTCGGCGATCGGTGGTGGCAGGCAGCGCCGGTCGCCGCGCAGGATGCCGAGAACGCGTTGGTAAGTGCTGCTCGCCAGGAACTCGGCTTCGTCGTCGGTTGGCGCGGCAATCACCGGCACGCCGATCATCACATAGGGCTTGTCGAGCTTGGCCGAGGGGCGGAAATTGCGCCGGTAGATGTCGATGGCCGGCAACAGCATGGCCGGCGCGAAATGCGAGGCGAAGGAGTAGGGCAGACCGCGCTCCGCCGCCAGGCGGGCCGAGAACAGGCTAGAACCGAGCAGCCAGATCGGCACTTCGGTGCCATTGCCGGGGACGGCGAGCACCTTCTGGTCCGGCAAACGAGGGCCGAGCAATTGCTGCAGTTCGCTGACCGTCCGCGGGAAATCGGCTTCCGTTTCGATGCGGTCGCGGCGCAGTGCGCGCATCGTCATCTGGTCGGTGCCCGGGGCACGGCCGAGGCCGAGATCGATCCGGCCGGGATAGAGCTCGGCAAGCGTGCCAAAGGCTTCGGCAACGACCAGCGGCGCATGGTTGGGCAGCATGATGCCGCCCGAACCGACGCGGATACGGCTGGTCGCTCCGGCAATGTAGCCGACCAGCACGGCCGTCGCCGAGCTGGCGATGCCCGGCATGTTGTGGTGTTCGGCCAGCCAGTAGCGGGTGAAGCCGAGCTTTTCGACATGGCGCGCCGTATCGCGCGCGATGGCCAGCGCCTCGGCCGTCGTGCCGCCCTCGCGGATGGCAACGAGGTCGAGCATCGAAAGTTTGGTGTCATGCAGGGTATTCATGCTGCCTCCTCAATCTGTTTTGCCGGATCGCGCCGGCTCGCTGCCCAGCCGAGCAGCGAAAGCAGGGCCAGGCCGCTGCCGATCAGCACGATGCCGGCGATTTCACTGGTTTTGAAGGCCTCGCCAAAGATCAGGCGCGACGAAAGAATGGCCACCACCGGTGTGCCGAGCACCGACAGGCTGGCCTCCCAGGCCGGCACGCGGTCGAGGATGTAGATCCACAGCCACCAGCACATGGCGGTACTGATGATCGACATGAAAATGAGGATGCCGATGTAACTGCCGCTCCATTCGGTCGGGTGCTCGGGCACGATGAGGGCGAGAAGGATGAGCGGCACGGCGCCGACGATCATCTGCCAGGTGGTCAGGGTCAGCAGGTCCACCGGCGTTTTGGCGCGCAGGCGCTTGATCAGAATCGTGCCGGTCGCCCAGCACAGCGCCGCCATTAGGCCGAGAAACTTGCTGAACAGGCTGGCGTGCATGTCCCACGGTTCGATGATCAGGAGCAGACCGCCCAGCGTGCTCGCCGCCGCCAGCCACTGCTTGCCGCGCACGCGTTCGCCGAGGATGGGCCAGGCGAGTAGCAGCGTCCAGATCGGCATGGTGAAAATCAACACGGCCGTCTTGCCGGGGCCGCCTTCGACCAGCGCCCAGGTCTGGAAAATCATGAAGCCAGAGACTTGCGCCAGGCCGATGGCGATGGTCTGGCGCGGGGCGACCAGCTTGAGCGAACGCCCGCTCAGCTTGACCGCAATGATCAACGCCAGCGCGGCGCCGACGCAGCGTTCGGCGGCAAAGGCGAAGGGCGGCGCGTAGGCCAGGCCCTGCTTGGCGAGAACCCAGGTGTAACCCCAGGTCAGCGAGAGGACGATCAGGGCCAGTGCGGGCAGCCAGCGGCGGTATTCGGACATGATGTTTCCGGGAAAAGCGGCCCCGGCCGGCGCCTGGCCGGTCGGGGTCATGGTTAAAAAGAAATCAGGCAGCCAGCGCCGGGTAGTCGGTGTAACCCTCGGCCCCGCCGCCATACAGCTTGTCGGCCTGCAGTTCGTTGAGCGGCAGGTTGTCCTTCAGGCGACGGACGAGGTCCGGCGTGCTGATGAACGAGCGGCCGAAGGCAACCAGGTCGGCCTTGCCGGCCGCGACATTGTCGATGGCCAGTTCCCGCGAGTAGCCGTTGTTGAGCATCCAGGCACCGGGGAAAGCGCGATGCAGCGCTTCGTAGTCGAAAGCCTTTGCCTCGGGCGTGCGCGTGCCGCCAGTTTCGCCCTCGATGACGTGCAGATAAGCCAGGCCGAACGGCGCCAGCTTTTCCACGACGTAGCTGTAGAGCGCCTGCGGATCGCTGTCGAGCGGCGCCGTGAAGGTCGTCATCGGGCTCAGGCGGACACCGGTTCGGCCGGCGCCGATTTCCTTGGTAATCGCCTCGACGACTTCAAGCAGCAGGCGGGCGCGATTGGCGATGCTGCCACCGTAAGGGCCGCTGCGGTCATTGACGCTGTCGCGCAGGAATTGTTCGATCAAGTAGGTGTTGGCGGCATGCAGTTCGACGCCATCAAAGCCGGCCTCGATGGCGTTGCGCGCGGCGCGGCGGTAATCCTCGATCAGGCCGGGGATTTCATCGTCGCGCAGGGCGCGTGGTTTCGACACCGGGACGAAGCCGTCGCTGGTAAAGGTCGAGGCATCCGCGACCTTGTCGGTCGACGACACCGGCGTCGCGCCATCCGGCAGCAGCGAGGTGTGCGAAATGCGCCCGACGTGCCACAACTGCAGCACGATCTTGCCGCCGGCGGCATGCACGGCAGCGGTCACCTGGCGCCAGCCGGCAATCTGTTCCGGGCTGTAAATGCCCGGGGTGTCGAGGTAGCCCTGGGCCATCGGGCTGATCTGGCTGGCCTCGGCAATGATCAGGCCGGCCGTGGCGCGCTGGCGGTAATACTCGACGGTCAGCGGGCCGGCAACATTGCCGGCGATGGCACGGTTGCGCGTCAGCGGCGCCATGACGATGCGGTTGGCGAGGGCGATATCGCCGATTTGGATCGGGTCGAACAGGGAAGTCATGTTGAATCTCCTGATGGGTAACAGATGAAAATTAGACCGGTCGTCTATGAATTCGGGTTAAAAATAGGCCGCAACAGCATGCGGCCTGTAGTCGGATGTTCAATGATTCAAGGTGTCAGCAACTGTCTGGTAAATCGCATGGCATTTTCGAGGGCCTGGCTGTTGCGGTGCAGCTTGCCGAGCAGGCTGGCGCCCAGCCAGAGTTGGTAGAGCAATTGTGCGGTCGGCCGGGCCTCAAGCGCCGGTAGCGAGCCATCGGCGACGCCGCCTTCAATGGCGCCGGCGATGCGGTCGACAATGCGGTCGGTACCATCGCGCAAAGTCAGGCGCATGGCGTCCGACAGGTCAGAGACCTCGGCGGCAAGCTTGACCACCAGGCATTTCTGCTCGGCACATTCAGTGCACTGCTTGTCCACCCAGCGCTGCCAGTAGCGCATCAGACGTTCGTGGCCCGACGCCGCTTCGAGCGCAAACAGACTGTCGATATCGGCCAGATAGCGCGCGAAATAGTCCTCGAGCAGCGCCTTGCCGTAGTCTTCCTTGGATTCGAAATAGTGATAGAACGACCCTTTCGGCACACCAGCGGCCTTCAGCAATTCGTTCAAACCCACGCTGGCGAAGCCCTTCCCGGCAAAAATGCCGAGACCGGTGTCGAGAATGTGCTGGCGCGTGTTGTCGTGACGAGTGTTCATGGGATGGGAGTTTGCCAACAAATAGACCAGTCGTCTAGTTTGTTTTTTGTCGCCGGGTTAATCAAGGCTGTTTGCAGGTGAACGTCGGCAATCGGCCGATGGTGTTGAAATACTCGCTGTGGTAAAAAATGCATATTGCATTTTGTGGTGAGTAATCAAGATGTTGGGGCGTCAGCCAAGCGGTCAAGACCATCTGTTCTATGCATTCAATCTTGAATCCATTGTTCCTCGGAAACACCTTCTTCGTGGCATCGACAACTGCCTTGATCTGACTGATCTGCACCAGCACTTCGCTGAGTATTACAGCCACACTGGGTGCCCCTCGATTTACCCGGAGTTGATGATCCGGATGCGGGGCGTCGGCTACCGCTACGGCATCCGTTCCGAGCGGCGATTATGCGAGGAAGTGCACCTGAACCTGGCCTACCGTTGGTTCTGCCGTCTCAGCCTGGAAGATGTCGTGCCGAACCATTCGACCTTTTCAAAGAATCGCTACGGGCGGTTTCGAGAGAGCGGAACCTTCCGTTGGTGTTCGACAAGGTCGTGCCTGCATGGCTGCCGGCCTGGTCAAGGGCGAAGGTATTGCGGTGTATGCAATCATCATTGAGGCTGAGGCCGGCTCCAAGTTGGCCATTCCAGGCGATGAGCCTCATGTCTGCCAGAACCCGGCATTGTGCAAGCGGGCCGTGCGTGAGTATCTGGAGGGTCTTGACGACGAAGTACGGGGCGCAACCGTCCCCTGGCGCATTTCGCTCGCCGACCCGCAATCCAGTCGTACAGCTGCGCCCGGCGTGCCTGCCTTCTCTGCCTATTCGACGAACTATCTGATTGATGTCGCCCATGGCGTAATCATGGATGTGGAAGCAACCTCCGCACATCGAACCGCAAAGGTAGAGTCCACCAAGCTCATGGTCGATCGCGTCGAGACGAACTTCAATATAAACCCACCGCGCCTCATCGGGGATACGGCTTACGGAACGGCACCAATGCATGCCTGGATGGTCAATGAGAAGTCCATTGAACCCCATATCCCGCTCTGGGACAGGACCGAGCGTAAGGACGGGACTTTCTCACGTAGCGATTTCCGGTGGGATCGAGAGGCCAATGAATACCGCAGCCCAACTGGCAAGGCCCTGCGTTGTGATCGTCGGACCTTCAATACTCCGCGCAGCCGCATCACCATAGCCGAGATGATCGTATATCGGGCATGCCAGTGTGACTGCGCAGGCTGTCCAGAAAAAGCGCGGTGCTGCCCAAATACAGAGATTCGAAAAATTGCCCGAAGCATCCATGAAGATGTCCGGAATGTGGCACGGGACATCGCCAAGACGCCGCAATATCATCAGTCACGCTGTGAGCGCAAGAAGGTCGAGATGCTCTTTGCCCACCTCAAGAGCGTTCTCCGGTTGGACAGGTTACGTTTGCACGGACTCAGCGGTGCCAGCGATGAATTTACCCTGGCTGCAACAGTTCAGAATTTGCGCCGCTTGGCCAAGCTAGCCTGTCCTTTGCAATCCTTCGGCGGGATAGTTGCGCCCACAGCATGCGAAATTGGATGAAATGACCTAAAAGCACAACTCGCTGGCCTTATTTAAATGCCAATAACCGCAAAAAACGCGTACCTAGCGAGCCTACCCGGCTTCACCAATGAGTTTTCAACACCATCGGCCAACTGTGGACGGTCTCCATTCCTCGGAAGCAGCCATCTGAGCGACCGCTTAGATCTGCGGATTCAACCGGTGCGGATTCAACCGGTGGATGCAACGGTTTGGTAAAAACGTTGTGCCGGTGTTTCGTAGTTTAGTGTTTTCCGTGGGCGCTCATTCAGTTTCCGGGCAATGGCACTGAGCTTCGCCTGCGAATAAGGGGACAGGTCAATTCCCTTTGGGAAATACTGGCGCAATAGTCCATTTGTATTCTCATTCGTTCCGCGTTGCCAAGGGTGATGGGGATCGCAGAAATAGACTTGGATATCCGTCGCCAGCGTGAATCGCTTGTGGCCGGCCATTTCCTTGCCCCGGTCCCAGGTCAGAGACTTGTAGAGTTCTTGCGGTAACTTGCGAGCGTTTTTGATCAGGGCGTTGGTGACGGTCCCAGTATCTTTACCTGAGAGCTTGACCAGGATCAGGTAGCGCGACTGACGTTCGACGAGCGTCGCAATCTGGCTGTTCTTGCTGCCGCACAGCAGGTCCCCCTCCCAGTGCCCCGGCTCCGCCCGATCATCCGCCATGGCTGGCCGTTCGCTGATTGACACAGCATCGACGATTCGGCCGTGATCGCCGGTCTTTTGTGTGTGATGGCGAGAGCGGCGCATGGCTCGCGTCCGCCGCAAATACGCCAGCAACTCCTTCTTCAGAGCGCCCCGGGTTTGAATATAGAGTGTGCGATAGATCGTCTCGTGTGACACCTGATTGCTCGCATTGTCTGGATAGGTCCGCTTGAGCCAGCCTGCGATCTGTTCTGGTGACCACAGCGAGTGCAGCTTATTCGCCACTATATGCGCCAGCGCTGGGTTTTTCGCTAGCTTGCAAGGTTTGGGACGATGCGCCCGAGTCCAAGTCGCCTGGTCGGCCTGAGTTGCTCGGTAGCATTCACGGCCACCATTGCGTTTGACTTCACGACTGACGGTGGAAGGTGCTCGTCCCAATTGCGCAGCGAGGGCACGGATTGAACACCCCGCGACCAAGCCTCGGGAAATTTCCTCTCGTTCAGAAAGCGTCAATGCCCGTTTAGAGCGACATCGCGGTACCGGAGTTATCCCGCCAGTCTCGGCCAGGACTCCCTGAACCGATGAGTGATTTCGATCAAATAGCTGGGCGATTTTTTGAAGTGAGTCGCCCTTGCGCCAGCGTTCCCTCATCAGCGCCTTCTGGCTATCCGTGTAATAGATCCGGGGTCTCTGCTTCATTTGCAACACTCCTTCTGCTCACGCAGTTAATAGTGTGTTGCATCCACCGGTTGAATCCGCAGGCTATTCCAGATGCTCAACCATCAACTGAGGGGCTTTCGACGCCCATGTACTCGTTGATGGTCAGCCGGTAGGCGAGGCGGGTGCGGTTGCCGGGCTGGGTGCTGAAGTTGAACTGGATGGCGTCGATGCGGGTGTCGCCTTTGCGCAGGCGCAGCTTGAGGTGTTTGTCCTTGAGCACGCGTTGTTGCTCGACGTCGAAATCGTCCATGAACAGCGGTGCCGGGAAGCCCTGGCACCAGATCTCGTTTTCGAGCAGGCGGGCGGTGGCCAGGGAAATGTAGCTGCCTTCGAGGTTGCCGTCGGTTTCCAGCGTGCGGGTCAGGTCGGCCGGGGCGAGAAGTTCGCAGGCGACTTCGGCGAACAGGGATTTGAATTTTTCGAAATTTTCGGCGTTGACCGTGGCGCCGGCCGCCATGGCGTGGCCGCCGAAGCGGATGAGCAGGCCGGGGGGCGCGCTTGGCGACGAGGTCGAGGACGGTGTGCCAACATGGAGATAATCCCATCCCTCGCTCAACCTCATTCTGAAGTCATCGAGACAATGCAACTCTACGCGTAGCGGCATGGTGGTTAGTCGGCAATGGGTGATGCGAATCAGTGCACGTTTGACGGATCATAATTTCAGCATGTTGCAAAAGAGCAGGCCTTGTTCTATAGCGTCGTCCAGGGCGATGTGCGTATGTGGCGATGGACCCAACCAGTCTGCGGGCATCGAAGCCCTGCCACATTGGTGGTAGGGCTTGGGCAGGATGGCCATGGCGTAGGTTTTGATGTCGATAACCGAATATCCGAATGGATTCTCGCCGGCATAGTGGTTGAGATACCAGAGCACAAAGGGGAAGTCGAAGGCGGCGGGGTAGGCGACGAAGACAGGTTTTCCGGGCAGCGCCTTCAGCCAGGCGGCGTATCGGGTTATCGCCGTTTCGGGGGCTTCGGGATTGACCCGGCAGGTGGCCCAGGCTCTGGGTTGGGTGGCCCACCAGGCCATGGTGTGCCGGTCCGGTTCGCTGTCCGGCGGTATTTCCAGGTTGGCTGAAAACGTCGCCAGCAACTGTTTGTCAGCGGTGAAGACGGCCGAGCCGATACTGAGCATGGCGTTTTTGCCGACGATCGGGCCATTGGTCTCGATATCGGTGCTGACATACAGTTCGCGCGTTGGATTCATAGTCCGAGGTCGCTCAGGGACGGATGGTCATCGGGGCGCCGGCCGAGCGGCAAGAAGAACTTCCGTTCGCTTTCGCTGATCGGCAGGTCGTTGATGCTGGCGAAGCGTCGCACCATGAAGCCGTGTCCGTTGAATTCCCAGTTTTCGTTGCCATAGGCACGAAACCATTGGCCTGTCTCGTCATGGTATTCATAGGCGAAACGCACCGCGATGCGGTTGTCGGTGCAGGCCCAGAGTTCCTTGATCAGGCGGTAGTCCAATTCCTTTTGCCATTTGCGTGTCAGGAATTGATGCACCTGCTCGCGCCCGACCGGGAATTCAGTCCGATTGCGCCAGCGCGTGTCGTCGGTATAGACCTGCACGACGCGGTCCGGGTCGCGGCTGTTCCAGGCGTCCTCGGCCAGTCGGACTTTCTGGGCGGCGGTGTCGGCGGTGAATGGTGGCAGGGGTGGTTTGGTTTCCATCATGCTTCCTTATCGATTGCTGCTTAGTCGTTTGATCTCGGCTTCCAGTTCGGCAATTTTCGCGTCGCGGCTTTGCAGTGCCCTGGACACATCACCGGCTTCGAGGCGTTGCGGGATATGTTGTGGGCAATTGGCATCCCAGGCTTCGACGGTGAACACTATGGCCTGTTCGCTTCTTGCCCTGTAGTTTTGCGGCATCAGCCGGTCGGTCAACGCCCTGTCGTCCTCGACGACGCGGGCAGTTCCCCACAGCTTGAACCGTTGCTGCGTTGCGTAGTCGATCAGGAAGAGATGCGCCCTGGGGTTCTCGGCCAGATTGCCGCTCGTGATGTATTGCCGGTTACCGCTGAAATCGGCAAAGGCGACGGTGTGTTCATCGAGCACCACCAGAAAGCCTGGTGGCCCGCCGCGGTGCTGGATGTAAGGCTGGCCGTCGCGGTTGGCCGTGGCGAGAAAGACACTGGTTTGCTGCGCGATGAATTCGGCGAGATCGCTGCTGATCGTTGTTGCCCAGCCGCCCTGGCTTTCCATGCGGGCGTAGGCATCGCGCGAACCTTTGCGGGATTGGATGGCCTTGACGCCGGGCGTGAAGGCGACATCGCTGGCGATCTTGCGTTCCTGGCTCATGGCTATCCGCTCCGTAAATGTATACCGGTTTATTGGAATGGATGGACGACCGGGAAGTCGATGTCCGTCCGGGCGACGTTATTGACGTAGTTCGTCAGCGTGTTGAGGGCGACCAGCAAAACGATCTCGATGACCTCGGCTTCATTGAAGCCGGCAGCTTTGATCTCCGCCAGGTCGGCGTCGGCAACGTGCCCGCGCGTATCGACGACACGCGTGGCGAAACGCAGGGCGGCGGCGGCCTTGGGGTTGGTCGAGTTGCCACGACGATTGGCTTCGAGTTCGGCGGCGTCGAGCTTGGCCAGATTGCTGCCGAGATAGCTGTGGGCCGACAGGCAATAAGCGCAGCCGTTGAGTTCGGCCACTGCCAGGGCTATCCGCTCGCTGGTCTGGGCGCCAATGCTGCCCTTGCCGAGGGCGCCGTTCAGGCTCAAGTAGCCTTCAAGTGCTGCCGGGCTGTGGCCGACGACTTTCATCAGGTTGGGGACGACGCCGAGTTGGCGCTGGACGGCCTCGAGCAGCGGCAAAGAGGCGGACGGGGTTTGATCTGCTGAGGGAATGCTGATACGTGACATGGAAGTTTTCCTGTTTGATTCACCGTGCTGGTTGCGCAGTGCCTGAAACGCATCTTGCTCGTGTTCGCGAAATAGAAGAATATCCATATTTCGGAATTTATTATTGTAAATATCGGAATATTGAAATGGACCGGCTATATTCGATGGGTGTCTTTGTTGCGGTGGCCGAAGAGGAGAGTTTTGCCGCCGCGGCGCGCCGGCTGAACATGTCGCCGCCCGCTGTGACGCGGACCATTGCGGCGCTGGAAGCGCATCTCGGCGTCAAGCTGTTGACCAGGACGACGCGCTTTGTCCGGGCGACCGATGCCGGTCAGCGCTATCTTGAAAGCGCCCGCCGCATTCTGGCCGAGGCCGACGAGGCCGACGAGGCGGCGGCCGGCGTTCACGCCACGGTGCGTGGCCGATTGGTCGTCACGGCCCCGGTCCTCTTCGGCAGCATGCACGTCATGCCGGGTATCGTCGAATTCCTGGCGCGTTACCCGGAGGTTTCGGTCAGCGCGGTCTATGTCGACCGGGTGGTCAATCTGCTCGAGGAGGGCATCGATGTCGGCGTTCGTATCGGCGACCTACCCGATTCGACGATGCGCGCCGTTCCGGTCGGTTCGGTCCGTCGCGTCATTTGCGCCGCGCCGGACTACCTGGCCCGGCACCCCGAGTTGAGGGAGCCGAGCGATCTGACCGGGCAGACCATCATCTCGGCCAGCGCGGTATCGCCGGGTACCGAATGGCGCCTGGGCGACGGCAAGCATCAATTCAGCGTCAAGCTTCGGCCGCGCCTGACTGTCAGCAACAATGCGGCGGCCATCGAGGCAGCGCTGATGGGCTTTGGCGTGACGCGCCTGATGTCCTACCAGGTGGCGGGCCATCTGGCGACGGGGAAACTGATCCGCTTGTTTGCCGACAACGAGCCGCCGGCGCTGCCCGTCCACATCATTTACCTCGAAGGGCGGCAAGCTTCGGGCAAGGTTCGCGCGTTGGTCGATGTGCTGGTTGAGTGGTTGCGTGGCAATGCTGCCTTGGCCTATCGGGAATAACCTTGCTGCCTTTGGCTAATCCCGCCTGTCCGGCGAGCGGCATGGCGGGATGTCAATTTTGGCCGTTTTTTCCGGTTGACCGTAGCAATGGCGCTGCAAATACCAAATAGCGGTTACTCCAGATGTTCAACCATCAACTGCGGGCTTTCGACGCCCATGTATTCGTTGATGGTCAGCCGGTAGGCGAGGCGGGTGCGAGGGCCGGGCTGGGTGCTGAAATTGAACTGGATGCCGTCGATGCGGGTGTCGCCTTTGCGCAGGCGGAGTTTGAGGTGTTTGTCCTTGAGCACGCGTTGCTGTTCGACCTCGAAATCGTCCATGAACAGCGGTGCCGGGAAGCCTTGGCCCCAGATTTCGTTTTCGAGCAGGCGGGCGGTGGCCAGGGAAATGTAGCTCCCTTCGAGGTTGCCGTCGGTTTCCAGCGTGCGGGTCAGGTCGGCCGGGGCGAGAAGTTCGCCGGCGACTTCGGCGAACAGGGATTTGAATTTTTCGAAATTTTCCGCGTTGACCGTGGCACCGGCTGCCATGGCGTGGCCACCGAAGCGGATGAGCAGGCCGGGGGCGCGTTTGGCGACGAGGTCGAGGGCGTCGCGCAGGTGCAGGCCGGGGATCGAGCGGCCGGAACCCTTGACGATGCCGCCTTCACCGGGGGCGAAGGCGAAGACCGGGCGGTGCAGCTTGTCCTTGATGCGCGAGGCGAGGATGCCGACGACGCCTTCGTGCCAGCTTTCGTCGAAGAGCGCGATGCCGGGCGAAGCCTCGTTGGCGTCGAGCGAGTCGAGCAGGACGAGCGCCTGTTCCTGCATGCCGGATTCGATTTCGCGGCGCTCGCGGTTGAGGGTGTCGAGTTCCTGGGCGATTTGCAGGGCGCGGCTGGGGGCGTCGGTGAGCAGGCATTCGACGCCGAGGCGCATGTCGGCGAGGCGGCCGGCGGCATTGAGGCGCGGGCCGAGGATGAAGCCGAGATCCATCGCCGTGGCCTTCTTCGGATCGCGTCCGGCGGCCTTGAACAGGGCGGCGATGCCGGCCTGCATCTGGCCGGCACGCATGCGCTTGAGGCCCTGGCTGACGAGGATGCGGTTGTTGCGGTCGAGCTTGACGACGTCGGCGACGGTGCCGAGCGCGACGAGGTCGAGCAGGCTGGCGAAATTGGGTTCCGGGCGTTCGGCAAACCAGCCGCGTTCGCGCAGTTCGGCGCGCAGGGCGAGCATGACGTAGAACATGACGCCGACGCCGGCGATGCATTTGGACGGGAAGTCGCAGCCGGGCTGGTTGGGATTGACGATGCAATCGGCCTCGGGCAGCGTTTCAGCCGGCAGGTGGTGGTCGGTGATCAGTGTTGCGATGCCGTGCTGCTGGGCGCGGGCGACGCCTTCGAGGCTGGCGATGCCATTGTCGACGGTGATGATGAGGTCCGGCGACTGCTGTGCAGCGACATCGACGATTTCTGGCGACAAACCGTAGCCGAGCTTGAAGCGGTCGGGTAGCAGGAAATCGACATCGGCGCCAAGCGACTTCAGGGCGCGCATGCCGACGGCTGTGGCGGTGGCGCCGTCGCAGTCGTAGTCGCCGATGATCAGCATTTTCGCTTCGGCTTCGATGGCGTCGGCCAATAGTTGGGCGGCCTCAGTGGCGTTGGTCAGTGCGGTTGGCGGGATCAGCGATTTGAGTTCGTAGTCGAGCTCGGACTTGTCCTTGATGCCACGCGCCGCGTAGAGCCGGGCGAGCAGCGGGTGCAGGCCCTGTTGTTCGAGTTGCCAGACGACGCGTTGCGGCGCGCTGCGGGTGGTGATGTTGGTCACGGGAGTGTTCCTTCGGCCGGAGTTTCGGCCAAATCCTTGGCGATGGTCTGCAGTGAGCGGCTCTTGCGCCAGAATTTCCAGCGGTCCTTGCCGTGCAGGGTCCAGGTCAGCTGGCCGTAGATGGTGGGGGCGACGATGCTCAGGCTTTCGATCTTGCCGCCGAGCGCGGCACGGAGCGGGACGAACCAGTCGCGTTCAAGCGCGGCGAAGGCGTTGCGCCAGTCTTCGCTGTTTTCGTAGAGGACCGGTGGCAGCAAGGTGTCGAGCAGGACCAGCGGCGCGTCGTTCGGCGCCGAGTCGGCGAGCAGTGCGCTCAGGCTGGCCGGGCAGGGCGGGGCCTCGATGCCGGCAGCGAGCGCCAGGCCGGTGGCCAGCGGATTGTCGCTGCACACGGCGGAAAAGTGCGGGGCCGGCACTTCGGCCAGCGGCCCTCCGCCCCACAGCCACACGCTGTTGACGGCCGGCTTGCCTTCGGCCTGACGGCGCTCGTTGATCGGGTGGCCGTGCAGGAACATCTGCACTTCGTTGAGCCAGCGGTTGAGCCGGCCGTTCTTGTCGGTCAGGTCGCTATCGAGGCGACGGCCGGCAATTGTTGAAATTGGGGCAAATTTCTCGTTGACCGTGGAATGCAATTGCAGATACCAGCGGCGGGCGGTGGCGACATGAAATCGCCCGATGTCGGCAAATTCCGAGTTCAGGGCGGCCGTGATGGCCTGCGCTTCTTCCAGTTCGAGTTCGAATGCGCCGGCATCGGCAAGGACAATGCGTTCGTGATGAAAGCGCAGGTGAACCGGGTCGGCGCACAGCCAGTTGCATTCGCTCACCTGCTTTTCGCCCGCTTCGCCGAGCAGGCGCAGGGCGCCGAAAGGTGCGTCGGTCAGCCCGAAGTTGTCGGCCAGGCTGTGTTCGAAAGCCCGGCGCGGCTGGCGCGAAAATTCAGCATGGGCGGCCAGCCATTCAAAGCCGGGGGCAGCCAGTTTTCCGAGGGTCAGTTGGTCGTTCGGTTCGGGCCAGATCAGTTCGGGGACAAGCAGGGTAAGGCGCACGGGGAGGGCTTCAGGCTGGGGAAGCCGGGAGTCTATCATCGGCCGGCAGGCGGCGCCGAATCGCTGGTCAGTCAGCCTTCATGAAACCCGGCAGGGGCGTCGCCGGCGCTTGTTCCGGCTTCGCATGGCGGGCCGAGAATTCGCGAATGCGGGCAATCCGTTGGTCGACGTCGGGATGGGTGTTGAACATCGTCGGAGTATGTGCCGCCGATTGGCGCTCGGCTACCGCCTCGAAAAAGGCTGCGGCGTCACCGACGTGGCCGTAGAGGTCGAGTACCGCTTGCAGCGCGGAGCTGTCGGCGGCTTCTTCCTGGCTGCGGCTGAAGGAAAGGATGGGCAGCATGCCGACACCACCCAGCCATTGCTGCAGTGCGCCATCGCCGAAGCCGGCCAGGCTGGAGAGGGCGAGCACGACGGCGAAGCCGCGGCCCATGGCGACAACCGGGTCGCGGTGGCGGACGTGGGCGATTTCATGGGCCAGGACCATGGCCAGCGCATTTTCGCTGGGCAGGGTATCGATCAGGCCTTGGAAGACGACAACGTGGCCGCCCAGCGTGGCCATCGCATTGACCGTTTGGCTCGACGAGTAATGCACGGTAATCGGCATGTCCGGTGGCAGAGCCATTGCGCTGGCGAGACGGTCGGTCAGGGTTTGCAAATAGTGCTGGCGCTGCTTGGCGACCGCCGAATCAGGTGGCTCCGGAAGCCAGCGGCCGAGGCTGGCCGCCAAGGCCCGTTCCTGTGCGAACGGGATGTGGCGGGCAAGCTGGCCGGCGAGCAGCGACAGGGCCAGCACGGCGACGATGATCAGGGCGCTGATGCCGGCGACGAGCAGGGCGAAATCCTTGAGCGGGTGAGTCGAGCTGACATTGATGCCCTCGGGAATCTGCGGGTTTTCGTATTCGGCCATCTGGTCAGCGCGGCTTGACGGCGGTCCCGTAGGCCAGGACTTCGACCGCGCCGATGCTCTGCTGCGCGCCCTTGTAGATCGACGATGTCTCCAGGCGGGTGTTCCAGACGCTCCTTGCCCCGGTCCGCCGCGCTTCTTCCTTCATGCGCAGGATGGCCTCGCGGCGGGCGCGTTCGAGCAGGGATTCATAGGCACTGACGCGACCGCCGACCAGATTGCGCAGGCCGGCGACGAAGCGTTTGAAGAAATCGACCGAAACGACAACACTGCCGCAGACCAGCGTGCCGTCAAGTTTGTCTTCGTCAGGAATGCGTCGCTCGGAAAAAACCAGGATGTCGCGCAGTTGCTTTTCGCGTTCGATGATCGAACGGAAATGGCTCTTTTCGGCGCGTTGACCGAAGACGTAGCCGAGTAGCAGCAGGACCAGGAAAAGTATCAGGTCGTACATAGCTTATTCCACGACAACGGCGGTGCCGTAGGCGTACAGCTCGGCGGCGCCGGCAGCGACCGATGACGTCGAGAAGCGCACGTTGACAATGGCATTGGCGCCGACTGCTTTGGCTTGATCGATCATCCGCTGCACGGCTTCTTCGCGCGATTCAGTGAGCAATTCGGTATAGCCCTTGAGTTCGCCGCCGAAGATGTTTTTCAGGCCGGCCATCAGGTCGCGGCCGGCGTGTTTGGAGCGCACGGTGTTGCCGCTGACCAGGCCGAGGTGCTTGACGATGGTCTGGCCAGGTACGGTTTCAATATTGGTGACGATCATTGCGAAAGCTTCCTGAACAGGTTGATGGGCCGGCTTTTTCCGGGTGCGTGTACCATAGCGGTTTTGTTGCATTGCGGGAATACCGATGGCATTACCCTACGAGTTGCTGATTGGCCTGCGCTACACGCGCGCCAAGAAACGCAATCACTTCATTTCATTCATTTCACTGATCTCCATGCTCGGCATCGGCCTCGGTGTTGCGGCGCTGATCGTCGTGCTGTCGGTCATGAACGGCTTTCAGAAGGAGTTGCGGACGCGCATTCTCGGCGTCGCCTCGCACATCCAGATCACCGGCATCAACGGCGAGTTGCCGAACTGGCAACTGGTCGCCGAGCAGGCCGCCAAGCACCCCGAAGTCCGGGCCAGCGCGCCGTTTGTCCAGTCGCAGGGGATGTTCAGCGTCGATGGCACGGTCAAGGGCACCATCGTGCGCGGCATCATTCCCGATCAGGAGGACCGCGTTGCCGATTTCCGCAAGACCATCCAGAGCGGCAGCCTCGACGATCTGCGGCCGGGTGAATTCGGTGTCGTGCTGGGTTCCGATCTGGCCCGCTCGCTGCGTGTTTTTACCGGCGATAAGCTGACGCTGATCGCGCCGCAGGGCACGGTGACGCCGGCCGGCGTGATGCCGCGCCTGAAATCCTTCAAGGTGGTTGGCATTTTCGAGGTCGGCATGTTCGAGTACGACTCGGGGCTGGCCCTGATCAATCTCGAAGACGCGCAGAAGCTCTACCAGATGGAGGACCGGGTGACCGGCGTGCGGCTCAAGGTCGACGATCTGTTCCAGGCGCCGCGCATCGCCCGCGAACTGGTCCGCTACATCGATGCCGACGCCTACCTGAGCGACTGGACGAAGAGCCACGCCAATTTCTTCCGCGCCGTGGCGATCGAGAAAAACATGATGTTCATCATCCTCTCGCTGATCGTCGCCGTCGCCGCCTTCAACTTGGTCTCGACGCTGGTCATGGCGGTCACCGACAAGCAGGCCGACATTGCCATCCTGCGCACGCTCGGGGCGCGGCCGTTGTCGATCATGGCGGTCTTCGTCGTGCAGGGCGCGCTGGTCGGCTTCATCGGGCTTGGTCTGGGCATCGTCGGCGGCGTGCTGCTGGCGCTTAATATCGATGTCGTTGTCCCGTTCATCGAGCAGATGCTTGGTGTGCATTTCCTGTCGAAGGAGGTTTACTACATCTCCGACCTGCCGTCCGAGTTGCAATGGGGCGATGTCTGGGGTGTCACGCTGATTGCCTTCGTGCTTGCCTTGCTGGCGACGCTTTACCCCAGTTGGCGGGCTTCCCGCGTTAATCCGGCGGAGGCCCTGCGCTATGAGTGAACCGATTCTGATCTCCCGCGGGCTATCCAAGGTATTTCGTGGCGGCGGGCTCGAAGTGCCTGTGCTCTCCGGCATCGACTTGCAGGTCAATCCCGGCGAAACGGTTGCCGTGGTCGGTGCCTCCGGCTCGGGCAAGAGCACCTTGTTGCACTTGCTGGGCGGGCTGGACACGCCAACGGCCGGTGATGTGACCTTGATGGGCCGCGATTTTTCGTCGCTCGGCGAGGTTGCCCGGGGCGACTGGCGCAACCGGCATCTCGGCTTCGTCTATCAGTTCCACCATCTGCTCGCCGAGTTCTCGGCGCTGGAAAATGTCGCCATGCCCTTGCTGATTCGTCGCATGGAACGAGCTGAAGCGCTGGCCAGAGCGGGCGAGATACTGACTGCCGTCGGCCTCGGCCACCGGGTAGAACATCGACCCGGTGAGCTTTCTGGTGGCGAGCGCCAGCGCGCCGCCATCGCCCGTGCCCTGGTCAGCGATCCTTCATGTTTGCTGGCCGATGAACCAACCGGCAATCTTGATAGTCATACGGCATCTGTCGTTTTTGGCTTGCTGATTGATCGGGTGCGCGAGCAGCAAACCAGCCTGATTGTCGTAACCCACGATCAGCGCCTGGCAGCAAAGGCGGATCGGGTGCTAAATTTGAATGACGGTGTTCTTTGTTAATAGTTTGATAAGTGATAAAATGTAAAGGATGTATTTAATTTAATATTTGGCATGTCGCAAGCGGAGCGACGTTGAGGAGATCCCTAATGCAAGCGCTCTTTTCCCCGGCTGTTGCCCTGATGAACCGGCTCCGTTACAACAGCAAATTCTTGCTGCTCGGCTCGGCGGTTTTGTTTGTCATGCTGGTTCTCCTGTACTCGGTCTTTTCCTTCCTGAGTCGGGATATCGAAACGGCCGAGCAGGAAATGGCCGGGCTGCAGATGATCAAGCCGATCAATAGCCTGGCAAAGGCGATGCAGCAACATCGCGGGTTGTCGTCTGGCGTGCTCAATGGCAACGACGGAATGAAGGACAAGCGGGCCGCCAAGGAAAAAGAGGTGGCTGCGGCCATCGTGGCAACCGATGCGGCGCTCTCGCCGCTGTTGCGCGAAACCGCTGACTGGAGGGCGATTCGTCGGGACTGGGAGACCATTGCCGGGCAAGGGCTGACCTGGACGCCGCCGGAGAATATCAAGCGCCATTCGCAAATGATTGGTAACGTCCTTCAGTTCATGGTGACGGTGGCCGACGAGACGCAAATGACCCTTGATCCGGTCATGGATACCTACTATTTCATGGACACGCTGGTCACCAAGATGCCTGCCATGCTCGAACAGATGGGGATTACGCGGGCGCGTGGCACCGGCCTGTTGACCAAGAAGGAATTGTCGCAGCAGCAGCGTGTCGAGTTTTCGTCAATCCTGGCGCAGATGGAAGGCACGCTGCGCGCCCAGAACATCAATCTGGAAAAGGTGATGCGTTACTCGCCGGCGCTGCAGTCGGCGCTTTCCGGGCCGACCAGGGAATTTTCAGCGGGGGCTGAGAAGATTTTCGCCTTGGTGCGCGACGATATTTTTGGTGAAAAGTATGCGACCGCCCCTCAGGACTATTTTGCGATGACGACGCAGGTCATCGATCTCGGCTACAAGGTCATGTTCGACACGCTGATTCCGCAATTCGAGCATCAATTGCAGAGGCGGATAGATCAGTCGCGCCAGGTGCTGCTGTTTCAGGTCGGGATGGCTGTCGGGATTGCTCTGCTTGTCATGTATCTTGGCATTGGTACCTATTATTCGGTCATCAACAGCGTCGGGGACTTTTCCCGGGGGGCCAGCCGTTTGGCTGATGGTGACCTGACGATCGAGTTCGACACCCATGGGGTCGATGAACTGCATGGCGCCGGCCAGAATTTCAATGGCATGGCAGCGGCCTTCCGCAAATTGCTCGGCGGCATTCAGGGAGATGTTCGGCAACTCAATCAGGCGGCCGAACAACTGGCTTCGTCGAGCCAGCAGATATCGTCGGGCACCGCATCGCAGAGCGATTCGGCTTCGAGCATGGCGGCCGCTGTCGAACAAATGACCGTCGGCATCGATCACATTTCCCGCAATGCGCAGGATGCGCAGATGTACTCGCGCGAATCGGATGAGGTCGCGACGCGCGGTGGCCAGATTGTCCAGGGCGTGGTCAATGAAATTCAGGGCATCGCCCAGACCGTCAATGAATCGGCGGCAGCGGTCGAGGCCCTGGGGCAGCAATCCGGACAGATTTCGGCCATCGTCGGCACGATCAAGGATATTGCCGATCAGACCAATCTGCTGGCACTCAATGCCGCCATCGAGGCGGCGCGTGCTGGCGAGTCGGGGCGTGGTTTTGCCGTGGTGGCCGATGAAGTCAGAAAGCTGGCGGAACGGACGACCAAATCGACGCATGAAATCTCGGCCATGATTTCGGCTGTTCAGTCAGGCACCGCAACGGCGGTATCGAGTATGAAAGAGGGTGTTTCGCGGGTGTCGTCCGGGGTTGAGCAGGCGCGCCTGGCTGGCGAAGCGATTGGCCAGGTTCAGGCCCAGTCACGCCAGGTTCTCAACGCCGTTTCCGAGATTTCCGTGGCCTTGCGCGAACAGGCTGCGGCCAGTACCGAGATCGCCCAGAACGTCGAGCGCATCGCCCAGATGGCCGAGGAAAACAGCGCGGCGGCCAGTGGCAACGCCGATACGTCAGATACGCTGCGCAAGCTGGCGCACGCGTTGACGACGGCTATCGCCCGCTTCCGGACCTGAGTTTCGTCCGGCGCCGCCAGGCGTTGATCAGGTAAACCCGCCACGCCGCGCGCGTGGCGAAATAGCCGATTACCGCCAGTCCGCTGGCGAGCATGATCAGGCCGATGCCCAGTGGCTGGGCGACGGTCAGCATCCAGTTTTGCATCGCGTTCGTCCAGCCGATGAAGTCGGTTGCGCTGAACGCTGGTGGGGTAATGAATCCGTTGCTTTCGCCGATGGTCAGCCGACCGATCTGGTAGGCCAGCAGGTAGAGCGGGACGATGGTGAACGGGTTGGTGTAGAGCGTCATCAGCATTGCCAGCGGCAGATTGACGCGAAATGCCAGCGCGCAGGCGGCGGCACCGAGCATTTGCAATGGGCCGGGAATGAGCCCGCAGAACAGGCCGGCCGCCACCGCGCCGGCTGCCGAATGGCGGTTCAGGTGCCACAGCCGCGGGTGCAGCAGCGATGAGGCAAACGGTCTCAGCCAAGGGTTGTCGCGGATCGTTTGGGGATCGGGCAGGTATTTTTTCAGGGTCCGGCGCATGCCCGTATTATTGCAGGATGCGCCTGAATATTCTCGCCTTCGCCGCCGGCATCCTCGGCGTGCAAATGCAGCCGGAGCTGCCCGGCTGGGCGCTGTGGGCGGCAACTGGCGGGCTGTTGGTGTTGCCCCGGCTGCGCTGGTCGGGCTGGCCGGTTCGTCTTCTGGCGCTGCTCGGCTGTCTGGCCCTCGGGGTGGCATGGGGCGCCTGGCGGGCCGAAGTTCGGCTGGCCGACGAACTCGGTGCCGAATGGGAGGGGCGCGATGTCGAAGTGGTCGGCGTCGTCGCCGGATTGCCGCAGGACTTCAGCAACGGTACGCGTTTCGAATTTGACGTAAATTTCCGGTTGACCGTGGAAACCGTCAAACCCGTCGTTCCCGAGCGGATCATGCTCTCCTGGTATCAGGGACGGCGTGACGATGAGCAATTCGAGCGTCTGCAGGTCCGTCCTGGCGAGCGCTGGCGTTTTACGGTGCGCCTGAAACGCCCGCATGGCAATGCAAATCCCGGCGGCTTCGACTACGAAGCCTGGCTGCTTGAGCGCAATATCCGGGCGACCGGCTACATCCGCCCGAATCCGGCGCAGCGCTTGGACGACATGGTGTGGCGGGGGGATTACGTCATCGAGCGGCTGCGCCATGCCATCCGCGATTCATTTGCCAGCATTCTTCCCGAAGAAAATTACCCGTGGGCCGGGGTTCTCGTGGCACTGGTCATCGGCGACCAGAAGGCGATTCAGGGCGAACTATGGACGACCTTCAACCGGACGGGAACGACGCACCTCATGTCGATTTCCGGCCTGCATGTCACGATGGTCGCCGCGCTGTTCGGCTGGCTCGTGTCGTTTGGCTGGCGACGCGTTCCGGCCTTGGCCTTGCGACTGCCAGCACAAAAGGCTGGGCTCCTCGCCGCTTGCCTGGGAGCACTGGCTTATGCGCTGCTCGCTGGCTTTGCCGTGCCGGCCCAGCGTACGCTCTACATGTTGCTGGTCGCCGCCGCGGCCATGCTTTCCGGGCGCATCGTGGCGCCGAGTCGAATCCTATGCCTGGCCTTGCTTGTCGTGCTGTTGTTCGATCCCTGGGCGGTGTTGGCGGCTGGTTTCTGGCTATCCTTTGGCGCCGTGGGGGCGCTGCTCTACATCGGATCAGCCTCGGTCGGCGAGGCAACTGACCGCTGGGCCAAAATCCGCGCCTGGGGCGTCGTCCAGTGGGCGGCAACGCTTGCTTCGCTGCCCATTCTGCTTCTCGTTTTTCAGCAGTTTTCGCTGGTCTCGCCGCTGGCCAACGCGCTGGCCATTCCGGTGATCAGTTTCATCGTCACGCCGTTGGCGCTGCTCGGGGCGTTGGTGCCATGGTGGCCGATCCTCTGGCTGGCCCATCAGGTCATGGCCTGGCTCATGGTTTTTCTCGACTGGTGCGCCACCTGGCCGGTCTGGCTGGCCCCGGCTCCACCGTTGTGGGCAGCGCTGTCAGCGGGCGTTGGCGTCGCTATCTGCTTGTTGCCACGCGGCTTGCCCGGACGCTGGCTGGGCGCCGTCGTGTTCGTGCCGGCCTTGTTCTGGCCGGTGGAAAAACCGCCCGAGGGCGACGCGTGGATCAGTGTGCTTGATGTCGGACAGGGTCTGGCCAGCATCATCCGGACGCGCGAACACACGCTGATCTACGATCCTGGGCCGCTCTACAGCGCCGAGTCGGATGCCGGGCAGCGGGTCGTCGTGCCGTATTTGCGGGCGCAGGGTATTGGCCATGTTGATATCCTGATGGTGACGCATCGCGATACCGATCACTCGGGTGGAACGGCCTCGGTGCGGGCGGCGCTGGCGGTCGACGAGGTTTATTCGTCAGTCGCCGGTATTGACGGTCAGCACTGCATAGCCGGTCAGCGCTGGGTTTGGGATGACGTGGTTTTCGAGGTGCTGCACCCGGCGGCTGAGGCTTACTCGGCCGACAGCAAGCCGAACCATCTGTCCTGCGTGCTGCGCGTCGAGGCTGGCGGAAAGCGCATGTTGCTGACCTCCGACATCGAAGCGCCCGACGAGGCCGCCTTGCTTGAGCGCTATCCGGACCGGTTGGCGGCTGATGTCCTGCTCATGCCGCACCACGGTTCAAAGACGTCATCGACGCCGGCTTTCCTGCAGGCGGTGGGCGCAACGCAGACTGTCATCCCGGTCGGCTATCGCAATCGTTTCGGCCACCCCAAGTCGGACGTGCTGGCCCGTTACGAGGCGATGGGCACGACTATCTGGCGCACCGACCGCGATGGCGCCGTGCGTATAAAGCTCGGCGAAGGCGGTGCCGCCTTGTCCGGCTGGCGACGTGAACATCATCGTTACTGGCATGGCCGGTGATACATTTGAGGCGGAGGAGCAAACATGCAATTCAAACAACAGATCGTGCAATGCCTCGGGCCATCGGGCCTGCACCGGATGGCCTATACCGAGTGGGGCGCCCGCGATAATCCGCGCGTCCTGATTTGTGTCCATGGCCTGACTCGTAACGGCCGGGATTTTGACGCGCTGGCCGAAGCCATGTCGGGTCACTACCGGGTGATTTGTCCGGATGTCGTCGGCCGGGGCCAGAGCGGCCATTTGCGAGACCCGGCGGCTTACGCCATCCCGCAATACGTTTCCGACATGGTAACGCTGATCGCCCGCCTCAATGTCGAGAGCGTGCATTGGGTTGGCACCTCGATGGGCGGGCTGATCGGCATGGGGCTGGCCGCGCAGGATGGTTCGCCGATCCGCAAAATGGTGCTCAATGACGTCGGGCCGGTGATCACCGCCGAATCGCTGCAGCGCATCGGCACCTATGTGGGCGCCAACCCGGATTGGGCAACCTTCGACGAGGCGCTGGCCTTCGTCAAATTCGTCAGCGAGCCATTCGGTGCCCTGACCGAGGCGCAGTGGTATCACCTGACCGAAACCGGCGTCGTCCAGGGCGCCGACGGCCGCTGGCGCTTCCGTTACGATCCGCGCATCGCCGAGCCGTTCCGGGCTGCCTTTGCCGACAAGGATGTCGACCTCTGGCCGCTTTACGAACAGATCAAGTGCCCGACGCTGGTTATTCGTGGTGCCCAGTCGGACCTGCTGACCCGTGACACTTGGCAAAAGATGGCCTCCTGCGGTCCACGGGCTAAATTGGCCGAAATCGAAGGCGTCGGCCATGCGCCGATGTTTCAGTCGGAGGACCAGATTGCCGTTGTTCGCGATTTCCTGTTGAGTGCATGAAGCACATTGTTATAAACGGGCTGAAGCTCGAATATCGCGATTACCCGGCCACCGCCGAAGGGCGGCCGACGCTGTTGCTGCTCCACGAGGGCCTCGGTTGTGTGAGCATGTGGCGGCATTTTCCGGAAATGCTGGCGGCGGTAACCGGTTGCCGACTGATCGTCTGGTCACGCGCCGGTTACGGTGGTTCGCAGGCCTGCCCGGAGCCACGCATGCCACGCTACATGCACCGCGAGGGCGAGGAAATGCTGCCGGCCCTGCTCGCCGCCTTGGAGATCAAACGACCACTGCTCATCGGCCATAGCGACGGTGGCAGCATTGCGCTGATCTTCGCCGGCGCCTTCCCGGAAGTGCCGCTCGGCATCGCCGTCATGGCGCCGCACGAGTTCGTCGAAGAGGTTACGCTGGCCGGTATCCGTGAGGCCAGGGTGGCCTGGCAAACGACTGATCTGCCGACGAAATTGGCGCGTTACCATCATGCGCAGACCGAGCGGGTGTTCAGCGACTGGAACGACACCTGGTTGTCGCCGGCTTTCCGCGACTGGAATATTGAAGAATATCTGCCGAAAATCCGCTGCCCGGTACTCGCCATTCAGGGCGAGGATGACGAGTACGCCACGATGCGCCAGATTGATGCCATTTCCGAACAGCTACCCGGTACGCAGTTGCTCAAACTGGCCGAATGCGGTCACTCGCCGCACCGCGATCAGGAAGGGGTGGTATTGGCCGCCCTAGCTGCTTTCGCAGCTAAGTTTTGAGTCGGCCCGACCTTCCGGGTCGGCCTTTTCGAGCCAGCTGAGTACCGTCGCAAAAAGCAGTTCGGGGCTGGCCGGTTTGGTGATGAAGTCGTCCATGCCGGCGGCCAGGCAAAGAGCCCTATCCTCGGCATAGGCGTTGGCGGTCATGGCGATGACCGGTACTTGCCGGCCGTTGGGCAAGGCACGAATCTGGCGGGTTGCGGCCAGCCCGTCGAGGGTCGGCATCTGGACGTCCATGAGGATCAGGTCGTAATTGTTGCGGCGGACCAGGTCGACCGCTTGTTTGCCGTCTTCGGCTGTCTCAACGGATAGTCCGGCCTCGGCCAGAATCTGCTCGGCAATTTCGCGGTTGATCGGCTCGTCCTCGACGAGCAGGATGCGACGTCCCGGGAATTCACGGGCCAGCCGGGCTTCGGGATGGCTCGGGGTGAGGTCCGGAATATTCCGAAGAGCCTGGCCCCCTTTTTTCAGGCGGGCGGTGAACCAGAATATACTGCCTTGGCCCGGCGTACTGCTGGCTCCCGCCGCGCCGCCCATGTGTTCCGCCAGCTTGCGGGTGATGGCCAGCCCGAGGCCGGTTCCGCCGTATTTTCGGGTCAATGAGTTGTCCGCCTGTTCGAAGGCCGCAAACAATCTGGGCATCGCTTCGGCCGGGATGCCAATGCCGGTGTCTTCCACCTCAAAGCGCAGCTCCGCACTATCCGCTTCGTCGGCCTGCAGGCGAACCCGCAGGGTAACCGTCCCGGCATCGGTAAATTTGACGGCGTTGGCGGCGTAGTTGAGAAGGGCCTGGTGGAGCGCAGTCGGATCGCCCAGCAGATTGGGCGGCAGATTTTCGGTTTCGCTGGACAGATTCAGGTGCTTGGTCTGAGCTGCGGATTGCAGCATGGTCAGGACGTTATCGAGAACCTGTCCGACGTTGAGGGGCGTTTCGGCGAGAACGAGTTTCCCGGCCTCGATTTTCGATAATTCCAGAATGGCGTTGATAATGCCGAGCAGGTGTTGGCCAGCGTTTTCCAGCTTGTCGAGCTGCCCGGACTGCAACGGGGTCAGACCGCCGCGCCGGATCAGATGGGCCATACCGGTGACGGCATTGAGCGGGGTCCGGATTTCGTGACTCATATTGGCCAGAAAGGCGCTTTTCGCGATGCTGGCCGCTTCAGCTGCTTCCTTGGCGCGCGAGAGTTCGACCGTGCGCTCGGCAACCAGTTGTTCGAGGCGGTCGCGATGGCTGGCTAATTCATCCTGTGCGGCCTTGGCCTCGGTTACGTCGCGGGTGATCGAAAGCAGGCAGGGTTGGCCGTTGAAGCTCATTGGCGAGACGGAGAACATGCCCCAGAAGAGTTCGCCGCACTTTTTGCGAAAGCGGGCCTCGAAGTTCAAGCGCGACTTTTTTTCGCGGAGTTTCTGGCTGAAATTCTGGCGATCCAGCGGGTCGGCCCAGATCGACAGTTCCAGCGAACTGCGGCCAATCAATTCCTGGCGCGTGTAGCCGCTCATGTCGAGGAAGGCCTGATTGACGTCGATGTAAATGCCGTCCTCCAGGCTGGTAATGGCGATGGCGTCGAGCGTTGTCTCGAAGGCCGTGGCGTAACGCCTTTCGCTGTCCTCCTTTGCTTGCTGCGAGAGGATGATGTCGCTGATGTCGCGGAAGAACCACACCCGGCCCATGTATCGTCCGTCGTCGCCCTGCAGCGCAGCCGAATGGCGGTGCAGGGTACGTCCATCCTTGAGCGGGATGTTGCAGTCGTCTTTCAGGCTCGGATCGGCGTAAAGCGTGCGGATACGCGTCAGGAAGACATCTTTGTCGCGGACACGGGCCAGCACCTGTTCGAGAATGGGGGAGTCGGAGGTGCCGATCAGTGCTTCGAGCGGCGAAGCCGGGCAGGGCATGTCCCACACTGCGAAAAAGCGCTCATTGACCGAGGCCACCGTGTTTTCCGGGGTCACAACAAGAATGCCGCCTGGCGCCTCGTTGAGGATGGCACTTTGCAAGGTGGCGCGAAATGATTCGCTGTGCGTTTCGAAGGACATCGAACAAATTTTTTTCAGATGTAGGTTGGTTATGACCAGACATCATACCCCTGTCAATAGTATGGGAATTTGCCTTGCCGCTGGCTTGCCTGCTATTCAGGTGGCTGTCGGCCGAGGCTGGGCGCGGTCAATGGCCAGGGCGGCAGGTCAATCGGCGGGTCAGTGGATCCTGAAGGTAGTAGCGGCAAAGCAGGCCGTAGATGGCCGGATATTCTCGGGCGACGACGTCGGGAATGTCGAAGAAACTTTCCGACAGAACGGCGAAAAACTCGGCCGGATCGGTGCTGGCATAGGGATCGATCGGTGTATCTTCGCCGCTGTCCACGCGCTGGCAAAAGTTGTCATAGGCATCGGCAAACTTGGCTTCCCACTCCTTTTCAGTGATGCCTGAATGCAGCGCCGGCATGCCGTCTGCCTCACCGTTGAGCATGTCCAGCTTGTGGGCAAATTCGTGGATCACGACGTTATAGCCGTCGCCGGCCATTTGCACGTCGTGCCACGAAATGATCAGCGGGCCACCTTCCCAAGCTTCGCCGGAGAGCACGTCGTCGTATTCATGGACGACGCCGGATTCGTCCTCGATGCGCCGCGGCACGACGAATTCATCGGGGTAAACAACAATGCCGACCCACTCGCGGTAGGCCGCCAGCCCGAGCTTGAGGATGGGCAGGCAACCCTGGGCGGCGATGGACACGCAGATTTCGTCGGTCAGATCGAGGCCGCCGGCGGTGCTGAATTCCTTCTCGGCGAGGAAGGCTTCGGCTTTCATTTTTAGCTCTTTTTTCTCGTTGACCGTGAGATCGTCGAGAAAGGGCAGCGCTGCGACGGTGCTCGCCCACAAGGCGTCGGGAATCTCCGCCGCCTTCTTGCCACGCAGCCTGTCGAGCCAACGCCTCATTTTTTCATGGTCAGCCAGATGCCCGAGAAAATCAGGGCGATGCCGAAATAGTGGTACCAGAACGGAACTTCTCCGAGGAACAGGAAGGAGAGCAGCGTCCCGAAAACCGGCATGAGGTGGATGAACAGGCTGGCCTTGTTGGCGCCGACTTCGGCGACGCCCTTGTTGTAGAAAATGTAGCCAAGGAAGCTCGGGAAGAGCCCGACGTAGGCCAGGGCGGTCAGCGAGCCGAGGTGGAGGTTGATGTGCCGGCCTTGCGCCAGTTCCCAGGCGTAGGCAGGGCCGAGCGCGCAGAGGCCGATGGCGGTGGTCGCGCCGAGCATGAGCATCGGATGCACGCCGGCCGGGCGCCAGGCCAGCGCCACGGTGTAGATGGCCCAGTCGAGCACGGCGACGAGCATCCAGACGTCGCCGACATTGAGGTTGAGATGGGCGAGCACGGCCAGGTCGCCGCGCGACACAATGGTCAGCGCGCCGCACAGCGAAATGAAGACGCCGATGCCTTCGATCCTCCGCAGGTGCTTGCCGAGAAACGCCCAGGAGATGGCGATGGTGGCGATCGGCACGAAGGAGTTGAGCAGCGCCGCATTGGTCGCACTGGTGTCCTGCAGGGCGATGTAGGCGAAGGTGTTGTAGCCGCCGACGCCGAGCAGGCCGAGAACGAGCAGGGGTCGCCAGCCTTTTTTCAGCAACGGCCACTGGGTCTTGAGGTGGGGCAGGGCGAGCGGCAGGATCAGCGCAAAGGCGATGGTCCACCGCCAGAAGGCGAAGCCCAGTGGCGGAATGTCGCCACGGGCACCTCGGCCGACCACCATGTTCCCGGACCAGAAAAGCACGGTCAGGATCAGCAGGAGGTAGGGGTTGGCAAACAGTTTTTTCATTGTCGCCGGATTATGCCTGATCGGGCTGAAGCTCGGGCTGCATGGCCGTGTCGCGGGCAATTTGGCGCTTGTCATGCCGGCCCCGGAAGATCGGTCTTATAATTGCGCCATGGTTTCCGTCGTCCATTCTGTCGCCTCGCAAAGCGACTTCGAACAGTTCCTGGTCACGTTGGCAGAGGGCTTGGCCCCTGCCGATGCGGAACGTCTAAAATCTGCCGTCGAATACGCTTGGACCACCTACGGCGAACGCACGCTGGGCAGCGGTGAGCGCATCTGGTCGCACGCGCTGGGCATGGCGGTGATCATCGCCGGCCTCAAGCTCGACGTCGAGTCGCGCATTGCCGCGCTGCTCTTCGCCATTCCAGCTCAGGACGAGCACGGCATCGCCAGCATCGAAACACGCTTCGGCAAGCCGGCGGCGCATCTCGTGCAGGGCATTTCGCGCCTCAATAAACTGCGGCCGATTGCCAAGGGCTTTGTCGCTACCAACATTGAGGCCGGCGAGGTCAATCCGGTCGAGATGAAGGCGCAGATTGAAGTCCTGCGCAAGATGCTGCTGGCCATGGTCGAGGACATTCGCGTCGTGCTGCTGCGTCTGGCCAGCCGGACGCAGACCTTGCGGTTTTACGCGGCCAATCCGGACGACCTGCGCGTCCAGGTGGCGCGCGAAACGCTCGAACTCTATTCGCCGCTGGCCAACCGCCTTGGCGTCTGGGAATTGAAGTGGGAATTGGAGGACTTGTCCTTCCGCTTCATCCACCCCGAAACCTACAAGAAGCTGGCCAAACTGCTTGACGAAAAACGCAGCGAGCGCGAGCAGTTCATCGTCGATGCCGTGGCCAAAGTGCGCACCGAACTCGAAGCCGCCGGTGTGCACAACGCCGAGATCTACGGGCGGCCGAAGCATATCTACAGCATCTGGAACAAGATGCGCAAAAAAGGCGTCGAGTTCTCGGAAGTCTATGACGTGCGCGCCTTGCGCATCATCGTCGACGACCTGCGCGAGTGCTACACCGCGCTGGGCATCGTGCACAACCTGTGGCTACCGATTCCCAAGGAATTCGACGACTACATCTCGAATCCCAAGGGTAACAATTACCGCTCGCTGCATACCGCCGTTCGCTGCCCGGATGGGCGCAGCCTGGAAATCCAGATCCGTACCTGGGAAATGCACAAGCACGCCGAACTCGGCGTCGCCGCTCACTGGCGCTACAAGGAAGGCAGTAAGCGGACGACCGAGGACGACTACGACGAAAAGATCGCCTGGCTGCGCCAACTGCTGACCTGGAAGGACGAAGTCGCCGACAGTTCGGACTGGGTCAAACATTACAAGCAGGCGGCACTCGACGAGACCATCTACGTCATCACGCCGCAAGGCAAGGTCGTCGACTTGCCGGCCGGCTCGACGCCGGTCGATTTCGCCTATCGCGTGCATACCGATCTCGGCCACCGTTGCCGGGGTGCCAAGATCGCCGGCCATCTGGTGCCGCTCAATACGGCGCTGGAAACCGGGCAGGAAGTCGAGATCGTCACCGCCAAGGTCGGCGGTCCGTCGCGCGACTGGCTCAACCCCTTGCTGGGCTACATCCATACCAAGAGCGCCCGGGTCAAGGTGCGCGCGTGGTTCTCCAATCTGGCGCTCGAAGAAACGCTGAGCGAAGGCCGTGGCCTGATCGCCAAGGAATTGCAGCGGGCCGGCCAGACCGGGGCGAATATTGAAGAGTTGTCGCACAAGCTCGGTTTCGCCAAGGCCGACGACCTGTACATCGCTGCTGCCCGTGGCGACCTCAACCAGCGGCAGTTCCAGGCCGTCGCCAAGGGTGGCGACCTGCTGGCCGAAACCCAGTTGCCGGACGAAGTGCTGGCCAAGCCGAGCAAGCCGGTCCAGGGCAACCAGGGCATCCTGATCGTTGGCGTCGACAAGCTGCTGACTCAACTCGCCCGTTGCTGCAAGCCGGCTCCACCCGATGAAATCCAGGGTTTCATCACGCGTGGCAAAGGCATCTCCATCCATCGCATGGACTGTCCCAATTTTTCAAATCTCGCTGCACTGCATCCGGAACGGGTCATCGAAACCGACTGGGGCCTGACGACGACTGGCGTCTTTGCTGCCGACATCATTGTCGATGCGCATGACCGTCAGGGCCTGCTGCGCGATATTTCCGAAATATTTACCCGCGAGCGGCTCAACGTCATCGGCGTGAACACGCAGTCCAAGCAGGGCAAGGCGCACATGAGCTTTACCGTCGAAATCACCAACCTGCAACAAATGCAGAAGACGCTGACCCTCATCCATGAGGTCGAAGGCGTCGTCGGCGTACGCCGCGCCTGAGCATTCGGGCTAACCGGGAGAAAGCATGAAAGGCAATTTCGCTGCCGTCGCCTTGGTCGCCATCGGCGCCATCGCCCTGGCCGTCAATCTCGACCTGTTTGAACTGGATCTGGTCGGGCTGATCAAGAAATGGTGGCCGCTGGTGCTGATTTTGCTCGGGGTTGGCTTGTTCTTTACGCCGGATGACGGTGGAAAGCGGGGCTGATAGTGGCTTCCATAACCTGACTTGCCAATCGAAGACGCATAGCGAGGCGCAAATCACGCTATCTGATTGGCAGAGGTTCGAGCGGTTCCGCTTCGTACCTATTGCCATCATCTGCAAGATATGGCGCCAGTGATTCATCGCTTGACTGCGAAATTCAAAAGCTGTTGCTCACGTTTCGGAATCCGGTTTCTCCCTTGAGCAGTTGCAATGCAGCCGGCCCCGGCCATTGGATTCGCCGACCTGAAAGACACCGCCTGACTCCGATCAGACATTGAGGCCGCGAAAAATCGGGGGATCTGCTCGTGGGCTGGCGGAATTGCTGAAATTTCATTGTGAGTAAACGACAGCCTTGTCACCGATTGGACATGTGAACTGCGTAAACTGAGGCGAACGCGAATACTGCGGTTATTTAACGTATATCACTGTTCCCCGGAATGCCCACCTTGGAAATATCCACCCTGCTCCCGCTCGATTGCCGCCCACGCTTCCAGCAGCCGACCGCTGAGGATCTTTGCGTTCAGACTCCCTCGGTCACCGCCGAAGACAACAATGAAATTGTCATGGAGATATTCTCCAAGTACCGTGATCTCACCAGTCTGCCAGTAATTGAGGTTGGCAAGCCCATCGGCCTCATCAACCGCGGCATCTTCCTATCGCAGATGAGCAAGCCCTTCCACAAAGAGGTTTACAGCCGCAAGAGTTCCATTGCCTTTATGGACAAGGAGCCGCTGGTGGTCGAAGCCAGCATGGACATCGAGGCGCTGACCTTCAAGGCGGTGGAGTACGGCGAGAAGGCACTGGCCGACGGCTTCATTATCACCTGTGGCGGCCGTTTTGCAGGCATCGGTCACGGTCTGCAATTGATGCGGGTGGTGGCGGACATGCAGGCAGCCCGTAACCGCCAGATCATGCATAGCATCGAATATGCGAGCGTGATTCAACGTTCCATGCTGCGTACTTCGCGTGACACAATGCTGCACACCCTGAAGGATGCAGATCTGGTTTGGGAGCCGCGTGATGTGGTGGGCGGCGACTTTTATTACTTCGTCGCTCGTAGCGACGGCTGGTTTGGAACCGTTGCCGATTGCACCGGCCACGGCGTGCCCGGCGCGTTTATGACGCTGATTGCTTCCAGCTGCCTGGGTCAAGCAATTGACCAGCACGGCCCAGCTGACCCATCGCTATTGCTAGGCAGTGTCAACCGTGGAATCAAGCAGATGCTTGGCCAGGTCGACGGGCAGGACGAAACCCCTGAATCGGATGACGGTATGGATGCTGCCTGCTTCTGGTACGACGCCGGCAGCCGCCGGTTGCTATTTGCTGGCGCAAAATCAAGCCTCTTCGTGCTGCACCCGGGCGAGGATGGCGTGGAGATGGTTGAGGGTGACCGCAAGTGCGTGGGCTACGTCGACAGCGGGCTAGATTTTACTTGGCAGAAGCGGGTAGTGCAGATGCAAACCGGTAGCCTCGTGTTTGTGACCACCGACGGTCTGATCGATCAGGTCGGCGGCCCCAAGTCCATCGCCTTCGGCAAGCGCCGTATTCGCGACCTCATCCTGGCCAACCGCGACCGTCCGGCCAGTGAGATCAATCGCGCCATGCAGGAGGCGATGGGTGGCTGGCAGGGTCCGAACCACCGCCGCGACGACGTTACCTTCTTCTGCTTCCGCGTACAGGAACCGCAATGAACGCATCACGTATCATAAAAGACTTTGGCACTTTCTTCGAGATCGCATGCCAGCAACGGGTGATTTTCTACTACGTTGGTTATTTCTCGCAGAACGTAGTGGCGGCCATGGCCGACGCGGTCAGGCTGCAACTGGAAATGAGCGGAGTGAACGGTCCGACCCGCCGCAAGCTGTTCTCTTCCTTCATCGAGATGGCGCAGAACATTATTCACTACTCGGCCGACTCGCTGACCCCTATCGACCAAGACAATCACGAGTTGCGTCATGGTTCAGTTTGCATTAGCGAGAAGGAAGGGCAATACCTGCTGCAGTGCGCAAATCCCATCGATGCCACGGTAGCTGAAGGCCTGCGTGAGCGACTGCAATCACTGCGCAGCATGACGCTGGAGGAAATCAAGCAGGCATACAAGGAATCACTGCGCGCCGAGGCGCCAGAGGGCAGCAAGGGGGCCGGCCTTGGCTTCCTGACTATGGCGCGCGACTCGAGCGAACCGCTGGAATTCGACTTCCAGCCTTTGGAGGATCACCCAGACACGGTGGTATTTAACCTCAAGGCCACGATCTGAACACCGATACGACAATAGCGAGAAATATGTATGGAAACTTTGTATATCGCCGCCACGCCTAGTTCACCGGAAGTGAATTTCGATTTTGCCCAGCACCAGCTGAGTATACGTGGCGAGTCCTACCCCGAAAATGCGGCTGCCTTTTACGGCGATATCATTAAGCGCCTGCGTGAGTATCTGGCCAGTTGCAACAAGACCAGCGTCAACGTGGATATCTCGCTGGCCTACTTCAATAGCTCCAGCACCAAGATGCTGTTCAATATTTTCGAGGCATTCAAGAATGCAGTAGACGCTGGGAACGAGATCGTACTTAACTGGTACCACTACGAAGAGGACGACACCATCCTTGAGTTCGGCCAAGAATTGCATGTCGATTTCCCGGAGATCACCTTCGTCGATCACCCTGTGAAATCAGCCTAGGCGATTGTCATGTCTCAGCCCGATCCGGATCTGTTCGATCAAGAGAACAACGCGCTGTTGTCCGCCCGTACCGTGTACAACATCGAATCAGGCGATGCCAATACGTACCGCATGGCCCTTGGCGAACTCATCAACTGCTACGATCAGTTGATGCGGCAAACTCGCCGGCTAATTCGTCGCAGCGACCGCCAAGAGTTCGAGATGAACCAGCTTAACCATCGACTCACCGATCTGGCCAACGAATTGGAACACCGAGCTACCCACGATTCGCTCACCGGTGCGCTAAACCGCGCGGCAGTAATCGAGCGCGCCCAGCACTTCCTGGCCAAAAATGACATGGCCATGATCGTGCTCGACATAGACCACTTCAAGCTGATTAACGATAGCTTCGGCCATCCGACTGGGGATGCCGTAATCTGTGGCTTGGTCGAATGCCTGCGACGGACGCTCGTGACGCCGGGCGAGATTGGTCGGGTGGGCGGCGAGGAATTCACGGTGATCCTGCCGCAGCAAGATTATTTGCAGGCGCAGCAGATAGCTGAGCGTATGCGCGTAGCCATCGCTGGCCATGATTTCTCGTTGCCTAATGCAAGCCGCATCACTGCCAGCTTCGGAGTTTGCTGGATGCCGGCCGGCGCCGACTTCGGAACAACCTACAGCGAGGCCGACGAAGCCATGTACGAGGCAAAGCGGGCTGGCCGCAACCGCGTGATCCGCGCCGACCAGATTCTTCGCTGGTCCTGCGATGCTGCCAAAACTTAATGATGCCGAATTCGTTAAGGAAAATGGTCTGCCAGAGCGTATCAAGCCCCGGTGCCTCAAGAAATAAGGCTCGTGTCGGTGATTCTCTATCCATGCAGAGTCACCGCATCTAGCGAATCAAAATGAAGCGTTTTGGTTGGTAGTGCGGCAGACATTGCATTGTCTCAGCAGGCACACCAAGGCGAAGAACGCCCAAGTAACGACTCCGCGAGACGCAAGGTATTGTCCAAGGTTTCCTGAGCATGTGCGGTGTGCCAGGCGGCAATTTCTTCGCGTGTTTCCTTTGAAATAGCTCCTTGCTCAACCCAGACTTGCAGCCGGGAGAGCGCTACGTGGAAATCATTGGTAAACCCAAAATCATCTTGGAGGTTGGCTATTGCTTTGGCGTACTGCAGCATCTCCTCTTCGTCGAAGAGCGGCGTAAAGAACTCGCAGGAGTAGCGCAGATGCTTCAAGGCAATTCGGAGTTGGTGCGCATTCTTGGGAGTCGGTAATTTGAGTGCCTTGCTCAGTCGTTTCACGGCAGTGCGATGCAATCCGGAAAGTTGTTTCTCGGCGTACCTAGGCAGGTTGTTTGGGAATTTATCTGTCGGTAGCTCTTGTAGCTCGCGGACAAACAGGAGAAGCGGCCCACCGTAGCTCAGCTGTTGAACTTGCGATTGAGCATCTTGCCTTGCCTCGTCCCAAGCAGCCAGCAATGTTGAAGCTGTGGCTTGCGCCTGCCGATCATCGCTTTGTAACATCGGCAACAATATGCCTTCACGCATGACATCCAAATCTCTGACATCCCCGGTAAGTTGCGACAACTCCTTGAGACGCTGAGTCCACCGTTGTTGAAAACGGTCAGGAAGAGCTGACCTGAAAACCTTGAGGAGACTGTTGAGGCGGCGCAGTGAAACTCGGAGCTGATGAACGAACTCCTGATCCTTGGAAGTCAGTGTTCCGAGTAGATTGGCCTGCCAAATCTGCCTGCCCTGGCTGGCCAGTATCTGGAATGCCTTGGCAGGTGTTTGCTTTGTGGTGAGTGGACTTTGGGCTGCCTTCTCTGGGCCGGCCTCAGAATTTAAGAATAGTTTATATCCTCGCTCCACTTTACTGACGTTGTTCGGTACGAGCGGCAGGTGGGTTGCCAAGGCAATCGCATAATCGAGCAGGTCTTCAGGAGTGCCTTGGGCGAGTTCCAGCACAACCTCTGAGATAGGCATCATGCGGCCGAGGGAGGAAATATGCCCGATATTAACCGTGACCCGCAGGGCTATTTTCTTGGAAATATTAATTCGCCAGATCCGGCGATCAATGGATGTCGAAAACACGGGAACCAGTTCTGACTGTCGTTCCTTCAGCAAAGCTTGCACCTTACGGTTGGCCACATGTTTGAAGTTGAAGCTGCCCTCATAGGGAGCTTCCCATGCTGGACGGGACGATAAACCCGCTACCAATTCGGCTGTACATTTGGCCGTCTGTAATTGTTCGGTGGGAGATTCCCGAACACGAAGCGCGATTCCTTTTGCCTTTAGCGCTAAGTCTGGGGTATCGAAGTACGTGTTTTCCAGACCTTTCGACGGTTCCTGCAAGCTCCCCACGGTGATGAGTGGGTGAGACTCGATACGAGAAATCTCTTCTGGAGGACAGTAGAGCTTCAGTTCAATCTCTGTTGCCATGGCGAGGCTTTCAATTCAACAGGCATTTAAGTCTAATCAAAGCCATATTTCGGTTCTACCTTGCCAGTCGAGAATCGCCAGAAAGAAATCGTTCAGGATGCGGGAAAATGTTCAGTCGATGGACTCTGATCACAGGACTTCTTCTTTAGCCTAAGTTTAAGGCTTTGGAGCGTCTAGAGGTTCCCCGGGGCGATTCAATATATGAAGGACCAGAATCCATGTTTCGATAACGCACCACCTAACGACCACACAATCGTGGTTGGAAAACCTAATGTCATCTAACTGAAATAATATAACGGTATAAACCGTTTACATTATTTAAGACGACTCGACCACAACAACAACTACTACTACCAATATTCAAACATGGACAAGGGATACAACCAACCGGGAGCATGGGCTGTCATTTACTGTGCGGCCACCGGCAAATTTCTGATGGGGAAACGCTCTTCCAAGGTTAACAAAAGCGGTTCCTGGAACCTGTTTGGAGGTCGTGTCGATAACGGCGAGCGACCCCGGGAGGCTCTTGTTCGCGAACTGGGTGAAGAGGCTGGCTTGAGCGTCAAGCCACGTCACCTGGCAAAACTGCATACGGTCACCCGACGGCTTGGCTCAGGGCACGATGAGCGGGATATGCATTACTTCGTGATTAAAGCCGAACGAGAGTTTTCACCACGCCTCAATCGTGAGCACAGCGACTTCCGCTGGTTCACGGCCAAGCAACTACCATCCAGGTTTAACGGGCCAACCTCGATTGCCATCAAGAAGGGCTTGCTCGAGAAAGCCGCCAGCCACTAGCTGGCGGTGTAATCCTCTCGCCCCAGCACCCGAACGGAGCCTACGCTACATTGGCCGCCAGCAACTTGTTGGTGGCCCGAAGTCGTTCCGCCATCAAGCGCATGACCTGAATGGCGAAATACGGCGTTTGTTGCACCAGAAACAGGAAACGCTTTTCGTCGACAGCGACAAACTCACAATCGGTTTTGGCAATCACGCTGGCCGAGTGCGGTCCTGGCGAAACCAAGCCCATTTCGCCGACGACGCTGCCATGCTCAAGCGTTTCGACGACTCGATTCTGAACAAACACTTCAGCGGTGCCGGTTTCCAGGACGTACATCTGATTGCCCTCATCGCCTTCCCGGAAGAGTGCCTGGCCTGCCTGAATCGTTATTTTTGCCGTGTTGTGAGAGAAGATTTCAATGGGAATCATGATGCTTTGTCTCCTTGTTATTTCGTGAGGTAATCCGAACCTGACGGTCAGTGGCGGCTAACCAGCCAATTCAACAGCGGACGCCACTGGATGTCCACGGCCACCGAATTAGCATCATTGTCGAAAAGCGTGACCCCGGTGTCGACTGCCTGCAAGTAGCGTTGCGACTGCGCAATGCACGTGACGACAGGGAGGTCGAACTCTTGAAGGAATTCCAGCAACTGGGCGTAGGCATGGGTACGGATATCGACGCGCATACCGACAATGCCAATATCCACCCGTTCCTTGCGTACAGCTTTGGTTGCGGCAAGCTCCTCAAAGAACTCGCGAGTGGCCAGCATATCGAAACGCGACGAGGAGACCGGCACGACCACCTTGTCCGCTGCGTTCAACGCCTCTTTCAGGCGTTTTCCATGCAAGCCGGCAGGTGTGTCGAGAATGGCGAAGTTGCAGTTTTTGGGTGGCATCTGGAAATCATCGTCCGAAATTTCCCAGTGCCGAATGGGAGCAAGCTTGCCGGGCCGGGCCTCCAGCCAATGCCGGCTTGATTGCTGCCGGTCGAGATCTCCCAAATAGACGATTTCATCGTGCTGGGCAAACCAGCTTGCTATATGAATCGACAGGGTTGATTTGCCGCACCCACCTTTGGGGTTGGCCACCATGATTTTGCGCATCTGAATTGCTTAACTTCCAGTTAGTGTATAAAGTGTTTATATAGTTTATACCTTTCATACCCATTCAGGAGAGCAAAATGAGCAAGGAAACCGCAGTCCAGCCTGTGAAAGATGAAGTCAAAGCGTCCGCAGTCGCAACGCCAGTCGTTGAAATGACAGCACCTGTGACTGTCGAAACCGTGACTACCGAAACCAAGAAGCAAGTTGCCACTGCCGCTGCAGTAGCAAAAGCAGCAGCCAAACCCAAGCTGGCAACAAAGGCTATTGCTGCAAAGCCGGCTCCGACACCGAAGACGTCAGCCAAAGCGGTAAAGAAGGCTCCCGCCACCGCCAAGGAAAAAGTTGCCGAAGCACCGAAGGCAGAGAAAGCAGGAAAGCTGGCCAAGGTGAAGAAGCAAGCGCCGAAGCCGCCGAAGCTGGTCCGTGACAGCTTCACCATTCCGGAAACCGACTACGCGCTGTTTGCAACCCTCAAGCAACGGGCACTGACCGCCGGCGTTGAAGTGAAGAAGAGCGAGATATTGCGCGCCGCCGTGGCAGTGCTGGCTGAGCTTGATGATGCCGAACTCGTCAAGGCGATTGGCCTAGTTGAACGCATCAAGACGGGCCGCCCGAAAAAATAAGGATATCCGCAATACCGGGAGGCTGATTCGCCTCCCGGTATATCGATGTTGCCGAGACGCCAACTTCATTTTCCCGCTAGGGGGTGTCGTTCGCAGATACCAGCTTTGCTGGGTAACGCGGAATCATGACGCCATCCTCGATTATGACCGACACGGGAGCGCTGCCATTTTTCGCTCGCCATATCTTTGCCGGTGAGTCGAAGCAGACCTTCGGCTTCCATCCTTGCGGAATGAACTCATAAACCCAATCCGGATGCTCTGATTCTCGAACGGTGACATGGAAAGTATCGCTTGAATCCCATGCGCTGATCGAAATGGCGATGCTTCCTTGGCTAGGCGTATCGGAATCGTAAGCCATGATGGCGGCAACGATGTTTGCTCCGCAGTGGCGCTCGCTCAATCCGACCAAGCCTAAAAATACGGCAATCATCAGGGGGACCGGGTGCCACAGGACGAGCGCTGCAATCAGTCCCAGCACGGCGCCGCCGATAAACCAGAGGTGCATGCGGGCTGCAAAGCCTGAAATGACGCCAGGTCTCAGCAAATTTATTTGTTCGTCAATCGAACCTGTCATCGCTCGAGAAAACGGAAGTTACAGTGCATGGCACGGCGCACGATGAAACAGTCCGGCTACTCGACACTCAAACAGATGTCTTGCCGCAACCGACGGCGAATCACCATCAGCCCCCGCCGTTCACATTCGGTACACCAGGGCTGACAGCGGCTCATCACCGACTCGGCAAGATGCAGGGCATCGGCCAACACCGCTTGCGCCTGCGGGGTATGCCATGCGGCAACGGCTACGCGGGTTTCCTTGGGGATTGCCTCCTGCGTTACCCAGCCTTGCATTCTGGAAAGCGCCACGTGGAAGTCGTTGATGAACCCGAATGCATCCTGCAAGCCTGCAACCGCCTTGGCGTACTCGACCATCTCGTCGTTATCGAACAGGGGCGCAAAAAACTCGCACGAGTAGCGCAGATGCTTCAAGGCGATGCGGAATCGATGGGCCCGTTCCGGCGTTGGCGACTTTAGCGTCTTGGTTAAGCGTTTTACTGCATTGCGGTGCAAGCCTGCGAGTTGCTTTTCAGCGAAACGGGGCAGGTTTTTCGGGAAATCATCGGTGTCCAGCTCCTGCAAATCGCGGGCAAACAAGAGGACGGGGCCGCCAAAATGCAGTTGTTGCACCTGCACCAACGCTTCCTGCTTGGCACTTTCCAATGCGGCAAGTGCTGCCTTGGCATGCGCGAGGATTTGCTGGTCATCGCTCCTCAACATCGGTTCCACGATGCCGGAGCGCATGACGTCCAGATCGCGGACATCCCCGGTAATCTGCGACAGTTCTTTGACGCGTTTCGCCCACTGCACCTGATAGTGGTGTGGCAAGGCTGGTTTGAATACCTTGATGAGACTATTGAGACGACGAAGGGAAACCCGAAATTGATGCACAAACTCCTGGTCTTGCGACGTCAGGGTGCCCAGGAGATTGGCTTGCCACATCTGCATGCCTTGGCTGGCCAGAAGATGGAAGGCTTCAGCCGAGTTTTGTCTGGCATCAAGAGGGCTGGGAGATGCTTTCTGCGGACCATTCGCTTGCTTCAAGAACAACTGATAGCCACGTTCAGCCTTGCTGACATCATGCGGAACCAATGGCAAGTGGGTCGCCAAAGCCGTGGCAAAATCGAGCAGGTCTTCCGGATTACCCTGCGCCAATTCGAGTTCAACCTCTGAAATGGGCAATATGCTGTCACCTGAGGATACGTAGCCAGTATCCACCATGACCAGGATGACAATTTTCCTGGAAATATCGATACGCCAGGTTCGCCGCTCGAACGACGTGGTGAAGACCGGAACCAGGCTCGACTGCCGCTCCTCCAGAAAAGCCCGAACTTTACTGGCATCGACGGCGCTGAAATCGAACATCCCGACATAGGGCATTTCCCACTCGGGACGGGCTGATAGACCAGCCACGGACTTGGCGGCACATTTGACCGTTTGCAGTTTTTCCGTGGGGGTTGTACGAAGCCGCAGCGCAATTCGCTCTTGATACAGCGCCAGGTCAGGAGTGTCGTAGTAGGTGTTTTCCAGTCGTTTTGTAGGGCCGGTTTCGAAGCCTGCGGTGATTAGGGGATGCGTCCCAACGCTAGCAATATCGTCGGGAGAGCAGTAGAGCTTCAATTCAACTTCGGTGGCCATGATGCAGCGAGTGGAGTGAGGATGCTGCGGAGTCTATCGAAAGCCATACTTCGGCTCTACCTTGCGCATCAGATTTGTGAATGGCCTGGGTTCTGTGGAAACCCCCAATGAGTTCTACCGCCCGGAGAGGGTAAAATCTTTGAAACTAAAAAAGCTAAAGCAAGTCAAAAAGGGCCTTTTTTGGCGGTTAGTAGTTGGCAAGTATTATTTGGAGAGAACAGCAAATGGACAATCAACAGCCTTCAAGCATCGCATTCCCTGTCGCCAGTTTTTCAGCACTATCACAGCAGCAAGCCGCCCAGAAAACGGTTGCTCAATTGCTGGACGATAAGAACGCGCTGGATGATTGGACGAACAATATCGAAAGAATCCGTCAGAGGGAATCTGACGGCGCGGTCAAGCGCACTTCGTAGGGGTTCCGCTGGTTGGTAGTGCTCAGGCAGTTTGTGGCAATTCCTAAATCTGTGATTTCATGCCAAATTGAGCAGGCACAGAAGTGAAAGGTCTAGGTAAGAAGTCCCAATGATTAGGGCGTTTGAAGGCAATGTCCGAGATCGTTAACGTATGTCCTGATAATATCAGTCGCGAACCTGCGCAAACGCTTGGAACGTCGTGTCGGAGTTCCCCGCAGAATTGACAACTGATCAAGCTTGCTTCAGTACTGCTTCGATATTGACTTCGTCAATCTGGCGTGCATCCAGAAAGCGTTGGGCAAAGCGCAAGTGAACGCCTTCGCGCAAGAACAATTCGAACAGGTCTCGATCAAGATGGCCCATGCGCACGTATCCGGCCAGCAGGGTAACGGCTTCCGAAAGCGGTTTGCCGAGCTTGTAGGGGCGGTCCGAGGCGGTTAGCGCTTCGAAGATGTCGGCGATGGCCATCATGCGGGCCTGCGGGATCATCGCGGCCGCCTCCAGCCCGCGCGGATAGCCAGTGCCGTCAAGATGCTCGTGGTGATTCCCGGCAATGTCGGGCACGTCCTTGAGGTAATCCGGGAAGGGCAGGCCACGCAGCATGATGATGGTCTGGACAATGTGATTGTTGATCAGAAAGCGTTCCTCGGCGGTCAGCGTGCCGCGAGTGACGGAGAGGCAATGCAGTTCGCCGAGGTCGAGACGATAAGTTGGCGCCGTGACCTTGATATCGGCCGGCAAGGGGCCTGCCGCCTGATGATCGATGCGGTGATCGTCGCGGTCGGCGATGAGAAACTCGACAGCCGGCAAGGCTGACGCCGGCAGGCGCTCCTTGCGTCGTTTCTCTATCTGGGAAATGCCGAGTCGGTCATCAAGCGTACGTTGCCAGGTGCGGGTGGCGATCTGCCGCAGTCGTTCTTCGGCCCCATCAGCCAAGGCTTCGCCGCCAATATTGCAGGTCGCGACAAAGGCAAAGTCATCGTCGAGAGCGGCCAGTTCGGCTCGCCTGACCGCACCCAGCGCTGCCTCATCGCCCCCCCGGGCAACGCCTCGCCAATAGGCAATTTCGGCATCGCGCTTGAGCACTTCAAAGCGTGTGCGAATCTCGTGAATGCGATCGGACAGGGTTTCCAGTTTGGTCGCCTTGTCGACCACATATTCCGGGGTCGTGAGCTTTCCACAGTCATGCAGCCAAGCCGCGATAGTCAGCGTTTCCCACTCATCCTCGTCCAGCTTGAAGTCACGGAAAGGCCCGTTATTACTCTGGCAGGCCGCCTCGGCCAGCATCAGCGTCAATTCCGGCACGCGCTGACAATGGCCGCCGGTATAGGGTGATTTTGCGTCGATGGCGCCGGCGACGACACGAATTACGGCATCGAGCAATGCTTTCTGAGCTCGCATCAGGCGTTGATTGTCGATGGCAACGGCCAGCGTGCCGGACAGGGCGTTTACAAAAGCGGCCTGCTCGGAACTGAAACCCACCTCGACAGCTGACTTGGCCAGGAAGAGCACCCCGATTGTCTTGTTTTCCCGATTGCTTAGAGGGACTGCCAGAAAGGACACCGTCTGCCCCGGGAAACGTGCCGCCAGCCAGCCGAGTCCGGCCGGCATCCCGACGGCGGCAAGCTGGCCGATGACCATGTTTTTTTCGCGGCAGGCATCACGTAAGGGATGGTCGGATTCCCCGTCGTCGATCGCGACTGCCGGTGGCTCGGTAAGCAGGCGATCCAGATTGACGTTTTGCCAGGCTGCCGGAAGCAGTTCCTTGCCTTGGTCATCCATCAGGTAGACGGCGCCCGCATCGGCGTGAGCGGCGGCGACAGTCTGGACGATCAGGCCGTCGAGCAGGCTCTTGAAATGGCGCTCGGCAGACAGTTGCGAAGCGATGTCGAGGAACTGTCTGACCGTCGAGCGCATGCCTGCCATGGCCTCCGCCAGGTCGTCCACTTCCAGCACAAAAGAGTGCACATCCTCGCCATCGAAGCGGAAATGGCGAATGGCAAGCGCATCGGAGGCCAGATTGCGCAGGTCATGCGAAATCCGGTGGGCGATCCACCAGGTTATCGGTATGGCGATCAGGAGTACGGCAAGAATCGAGGCAATGGCATAGAGGCGCAGGGTGCCGACTCCGGCCAGTAATTCGTCATGGGGTGCCGCCATGACCAGATACAACGGCTCGCCATCGGCCAGTTGGGCGGTAACGGCCAGGGTCTCCCAGTCACGCCCATCGCTGCTCAGGGTGCGGGCGCCTTTGGCTGATGCGGCGCCGGAAAACGCCTTGACCAGAATAGGCATTTCCAGGGTGTGCAACGTTGGAAGTTGAACCTGCTCGCCTTCTGCTATTCCCCATGCACCGTGTGACGCCGCCAATACCTGACCGGAGAGGTCAGTCAGGGCCAGTTGTGCCGATGGCGAGGCGCGCTGGCGAGACAGCGATGCCGAAAGATCCTTGAGGGCGAGATCGGCGCCAATAACGGCCTTGCCGTCCGGGGTTGCCTGGGCGATGGCAAAGCCGATATCGCGCGAAGGTAGCATGAATGCCGGCGTTCGAATCAGTCCGGAGCGCTCCCGAGCGGCATGAAACCAGGTCATGTCGTGTGGGCGGTGGAGTTCTTCCGAGCGCGTCGACAGCAACACCATCTCTTCATCGTAAAAGCTGACCGTGTTTCCGTGCGGGCCCGGCTCCGAAAGTTGCACCATGTAGGCCGCCTGAGCCGGTGCATCTTCATTGCGCAGGGCCGCCTTGAAGTCAAGTCGCCGAATATAGAACATCCCGCCATCGGCGAAACCGACGTAGATGGCCGAGAGCATCGGGGTCAGATCCAACGCCCGGCGGATCACGGGTAGACTGCTCAATTGTCCGTGTGGACCACCGCTGGAAGCATTGGGACGCTGGGCAAGCTGGACGACCAGGGTGCGGATTGGCTCATGGCTGGCGCGCAGTTCGGCCAAGGCTTCGCGGGCTGAGCTTTCGAATAGTGTACTGATGACATCGAGCACCATTCGGCGCGCATTGACATAGTCGACCGCAGCGATCAGTGCGCCAGTGGACAACACCAATGCCGTAAACAGCACGCCAATGTACACGTGCAGTGGATAGCGGTGGCGAGAGGCAGAAGAAGCTTCAGTCAAGGGGTTTCTTCGCGTCGACAGGTTAGCGGGCCACCTTGCGACGATGACGTTGCATATGCATGACTCCGCGGAAATCCATTTTTCGATGAGCGAAGGGCTGCTTGGAAGCCGGCACTCCGAAAAATCTGCCTATTTTTCAAAAACGTAGGTCCCGGGGGCCGCGCCGAGTTCCGGATCTACCTCGGCCTCAATGTCGGGCGGCGCCACCAGTGGCCCGCACTGTGGCGACAGCCAGGTCAGCCAGTCTTCCCACCAGCTGCCGGATTTCTTGTCGGCATGGGCCAGCCAATGTTCATGGCTTTCATTACGCTCGGGAGCAGCGACCCAGAAGCTGCGCCGGGGCGGCGTCACCACCGCGTTGACGATGCCGAAGATGTGGCCCGAGGTGGTCAGGACATAGCGCACTGGCGCCTTGACATTGACGTAGCGGCGGATCTTGTAGGACTGCCGCCAGGGAACGATGTGATCGTCTTCGGCACCTACGGCGTAGAGTGGCTGGGTGATACGGTCCAGATCGATCGGCTCGCCGGCAATCGTCAAGGCATCGCGTTTGATCAGATTGTTGTTCAGATACATCTCGCGCAGGTAGAACGAGTGCATTGCAGCCGGCATGCGCGTCGTGTCGGTATTCCAGAACAGCACGTCGATCGGCGGCAGCGGCTCGCCAAACAGATAGCTCCGCTCAAAGTAGTGCCAGATCAGGCTGTTCGAACGCAACATGCGGAAGCTCGAGGCCATGTCGTCGCCATCGAGAAATCCGGTCTTGGCCATTTTTTCCTCGAGGGCGGCAATCGAACCTTCGTCGATGTAGACATCGATATCGCCGGGTTTGGAGAAATCGGTCAGCGTCGTCAGCAGGGTCCAGTGCGCCACCGGCATGTTTTTCTCGCCGTAGTGACGGCTGGCCCAGGCCATATAGGTCGCGACCAGGGTGCCGCCGATGCAGTAGCCGGCCAGATGCACCTGCGCCGACTTGCTCAGTTTGCGTGCCACGTCGACCACTTGATCGACACCCTCAAGCAGATAATTGTCAAAATTGACCTGCGCCATGTCGGCCGTCGGATTTTTCCAGCTGGTGATGAAAACGCTGTAGCCCTGGTCGGTAAGGTATTTGACCATGCTGCGCCGTGGCGTCAGGTCGAGGACGTAGAACTTGTTGATCCATGGCGTGATGATGACGATGGGCGTCCGGTGTACTTTGGCGGTAGTCGGTGTGTAATGCAGCAATTCGACCAGCCGGTTGCGAAAGACCACGCGGCCGGGGGTGATCGCCAGATCGATACCGACCTGGAAGGCATCTTCATCGACGATGCGAATGTTTTTTGCCTGTGCATCGCGCATGAAGTTCTCGAGACCGCGAACCAGGCTTTCGCCATGGGTCTCGACGTACTTGCCCAGGGCAACCGGATTGGTCAGGAAGAAATTGGTCGGGGCCATGGCATTGAGCCACTTGCGCACCCAGAACGCTGCCCGCCGGCGCTCCTTGTCCGAGAGTCCCGGGGTTTCGAAGAGCATGTCCTCGACGCGGTGCGTAATCGCCAGATAGGTTTCCTTGACAATATCCCAGGTCGCCGACTCGCTCCATGCCGGCCCGGCGAAACGCGCGTCATCAGCATGGGGCGTCACCACATCCTCGCTCGGCAAGCCGAAGGCACGGTGCATGAGGTGGGTCTGCAGCGCGATGACATCGCCCGACATGGCGCCAATGGCCCGCGACAACTCCTGTGGATGCATCAGCCACGCCGCCTGAGCATTAAGCAGTGAGGTCGTTACGCCGAAGGGGTCAACGCGCTGCTGCAACGATGTCATCACCTCTTCGATCACCGTGGCTTCACGTTGCCCGAGACCGTGCGTCTGTTTTTTCGAAAGAACATTGGTGTCCATGATTCCCTCTGTGAAACCGGATTTTTTGTATGGGCGCTCTGAAACGCGTATCGCAGAATTGTCTTGGGCGTTTTGTCAGGGTTAGGCCTGCATTGCCGCGGAGTGCTGACTGTGTAGCCGGACTTGGCGAGGTCGTCGCCTGGCACATGGGGAACGACTCGCCTGCACCGGAACCACATTGCCGGTGGAAGCAAAACCAGAACATCACGTGCCGGGTTCCGGGCCTCACAAATTCACCACTCATCAGTGCGCTGTTACCCTCCCCGAATGCTTCGAGAGGAGAGCCATTGATAACATACTCAGGTTACAGCCTTGTGACCGAGCGCTTGTTGAGGCTGTCGGTGCACCCGACCGGTGTCCGGATGCCGCGAAGTCCTGCTTGGCGCGTGAGTGTGGCGGCAGTTGAATGCGTAGCTGGCTTGCCGCGATGAGGGCGCCAGGCCAATAAAAATGCGGCTCGCAAGCCGCATTTCGATTTTCGCTGTTTTTCCCGGTTGACCGTGGAAGTCGGGATCAGCTGGTGCCCAGCGTCACCATCAGTTCGCCCTGGGCGTTGTGTGGTTTGCTGCGCGAGGAGCGGCGACGCTGGTAATTGCCTTGACCGTTCATGTCCCAGCCTTGCTGGTTGTCAGCGAGGTAGAACTTGAGGTCTTCGGTGATGACGCGCTTTTTGAGTTTGGGGTCGAGGATGGGGAAGGCGAGTTCGATGCGCTTGAAGAAATTGCGATCCATCCAGTTGAGCTTGATCTGGTTGGGCTGATCAAGAAATGGTGGCCGCTCGTGCTGGGGGTTGGCTTGTTCTTTACGCCGGATGACGGCGGGAAGCGCAGCTGATTCAGCCGCCTGGTGGTGCTGCAGGACTGGCCGATACGATAGTTCGCATGGACGCTTTGGCATTCCGCTAGCTGTTTTGCATCAGCTCGGCAGTAAAATCCGGTTCACTATCCCTTGTCGTCTGCGTGCGTATGCCTTTGCCTGAAACGCATTTCCTGTTCTGCCGACCGCTTGCGCTGGCGCTGACTGCGCTTTGTTTGCTAGCCGTCGCCCAGCCGGTGTTTGCCGGAGAACTATCGACGGCGGCCCGGTCGCGGCTGTTTCTGGACAAGAAGGATCCCCCGCCGAAAGTCACGCCCATGAAATGGGATCAGCCGGAGGATTACGACAGTCCGGCAAGCCTGATCGAGGAGCTGCCCCCGGCTGTCCTTGAGTTGTTGGGCTTCACGCCGTTGCGCATCGAGCCGGCACCGCCTACGACGCCGCGCATCCAGGTCATCGCCACCGGTTTGGTATCTGTGGAAAATGGCGTCAAGGCCGGCTTGTCATTTGCTCGCCGCGCCACGCCTGACGGCGTGTGCCGGGTGTTCGTGTCGAAGGAGACGGCTGTCGCCCTGGACGACACAACCTTCGTGCAATGGCATGAGCGAGCCCATTGCGACCGCGGCTACAAGGACCGGGAACTGGAGGAGAGCAAGGCCAATGTTCAGGGTTACCTGATGATGGCCAAGACGGGGGACCTTTGGTACGCGTGGCAGTCCATCGATAATCGGGCGCGTCTCGTTGGTAACAACAAACCGTTTTTTGCGCCCTACCTGTTGGGCTACCGGGTGGCCAGTTCAACCATCCTGCCATTATTGAAGCGGCGCGGAGGGCCGAAGCAGGAATTGGGGTACGAGCTGGTCGCGCTTCTCACGGGCATGAGTGAGCGACAGGTCAATGCACTCTCCATGCTGTTGGTGGAAGACGCCAAGCGCAAACAGCTCAATGGCAAGCCCTGGCAGCCTTTTCTGAACGGGGCCGCGCCGGATTGAATGCGGCTCGCAAGCCGCATTTCGATTTTCGCTGTTTTTCCCGGTTGACCGTGGAAGTCGGGATCAGCTTGTGCCCAGCGTCACCATCAGTTCGCCCTGGGCGTTGTGTGGTTTGCTGCGCGAGGAGCGGCGACGCTGGTAATTGCCTTGGCCGTTCATGTCCCAGCCTTGCTGGTTGTCAGCGAGGTAGAACTTGAGGCCTTCGGTGATGACGCGCTTTTTGAGCTTTGGGTCGAGGATGGGGAAGGCGAGTTCGATGCGCTTGAAGAAATTGCGGTCCATCCAGTCGGCGCTGGAGAGATAAACGGTTTCCTTGCCGCCAGCCAGGAAGTAGAAAATCCGGTGGTGTTCGAGGAAGCGGCCGATGATCGAACGCACGCGAATCTTGTCGGAAAGTCCGGGAACGCTCGGGCGCAGGGCGCAGACGCCGCGGATGATGAGGTCGATCTCGACGCCGGCCTGTGACGCCTGGTACAGCGCGTCGATGACTTCCGGTTCGAGCAGCGAATTCATCTTGGCGACGATGCGGGCCTTGCCGCCGGCCTTGGCGGTTTCGGTCTCGGCACGGATGCCGGCAACGACATTTTGCTGCAGCGTAAACGGTGCCTGCCACAGGTGCTTGAGCGTGCGCGCCTTGCCCAGCCCGGTCAGTTGCTTGAACACTTCGCTGACGTCGTTGGTGATTTCCTCATTGGCCGTCATCAGGCCAAAGTCCGAGTAGAGGCGGGCGGTGCGCGGGTGGTAGTTGCCGGTGCCTAGGTGGGCGTAGCGCTTGAGGCCCCCGTCCTCGCGGCGGACGATGAGCAGCGCCTTGGCGTGCGTCTTGTAGCCGACGACGCCATAAACGACGTGGGCGCCGACATCCTCGAGCTTGGTCGCCCAGCTGATATTGGCTTCCTCGTCAAAACGCGCCATCAGTTCGACGACGACGGTGACTTCCTTGCCGTTCTGGGCGGCGCGGATCAGCGATTCCATGAGCACCGAGTCGGTGCCGGTGCGATAGACCGTCATCTTGATGGCGACGACTTGCGGGTCGGTCGCCGCCTGGTTGAGAAACTCGATGACCGGGGCGAACGACTGGTAGGGGTGGTGGAGCAGCACATCGCTCTTGCGGATGCTGTCGAAAATATTGACGCCCTTGCCGACGGCCTTGGGCAGGCCGGGCACGAAGGGGCGGAATTTCATGTCCGGGCGGTCGACCCAGTCCGGCACCTGCATCAGGCGAACGAGATTGACCGGGCCATTGACGCGGTAAAGGTCGGCCGGCTTGAGGCCAAACTGGGCGAGCAGGAATTCGGTCATCGCCTCCGAGCAGTTGTTGGCGACTTCGAGACGCACGGCGTTGCCGAAATGGCGTTGTGGCAATTCGCCCTGCAACTTGGTGCGCAGGTTGGTGACTTCTTCTTCGTCGACGAAAAGGTCGGAATTGCGCGTGGCGCGGAACTGGTAGCAGCCGAGCACGGTCATGCCGGTGAACAGTTCGCCGACAAATTCGTGCAGGATCGATGACAGGAAAACGAAGCCGTAGGCGCAGCCGGCCAGCTCCTCCGGGAGCTGGATGACGCGGGGCAGGACGCGCGGCGCCTGGACAATGGCGGCGTTGGAACTGCGTCCGAAGGCATCCTTGCCTTCAAGTTCGATGGCAAAGTTCAAACTCTTGTTCAGCACTTTCGGGAAGGGGTGCGACGGGTCGAGTCCGATCGGCGTCAGCACCGGCACCATTTCGCGGATGAAATAATTGCGGATCCACTCGCGCTGCGCCTCGTTCCATGTCGACCGGCGCAGGAAGCGGATGCCCTCGTTGGCCAGTGCCGGCAGGATGATGTCGTTGAGGTGCTGGTACTGCTCGGTAACGATGGCGTGCGCCTCGGCCGAGACCAGCCGGTAGGCCTCCTGGGCCGTCTTGCCGTCGGTGGTGGTGACGGTGGCGTGCGCTTTGACCTGCTCCTTTAGCCCGGCCATGCGGATTTCGAAGAATTCGTCGAGGTTGCTGGAGACGATGCACAGGAAGCGCAGGCGTTCGAGCAGCGGCATGCGCTCGTCCTCGGCCTGGGCCAGAACGCGCCGGTTGAAGGCGAGCAAACCGAGTTCGCGGTTGAGGTAATTTTCGGTCGGGAAGCGGGGTTGGGGCAGTGGATGGGTCATCGCGTCATCTCCATGTTTTTTCTGAAGTATAGGCTTTAAGTCCATCATTTTGTTGCACTAAGATTACGGTGCGATGACACTCGACGGCTGCTTGCCACGGTCAACCGGAAATTTTGGCCAAATTCTCAGGCGCGGCGACTGTCGCCCGATTCCGGCCGGACCGGCGGATCCAGTGCGGCGAGCAGGGTGCCCAGCTTGGCGGTGGTCTCTGCCAGTTCGTGCGAGGCGTCCGAACCGGCGACGATGCCGGCACCGGCCTGCAGTTCGGCTGTATTTCCGGCGAGCAGGGCCGAACGCAGGGCGACCGAAAATTCGCCATCGCCCTCCGCTGTCAGCAGGCCGATGGCGCCGCTGTACCAGCCGCTGCGTTGCTCGTGGTGGGCGGCCAGCCAAGCCTGCGCGGCAGCGACCGGAAAGCCGCCGATGGCCGGCGTTGGGTGCAAGGCGCGGACTAGTTCGAATAGCGTCGTGCCCGGACGGACGGTGCCGGCGACCCGGCTGCGCAGATGCAGGAGTTGGCCGGCCGCATGTTCCTCAGCTGGCTCGGCGACCGGCGGTATTTCGCAAAATGGCGCCAGCGCCGTGCAGACGGCCTGGACGACCAGCGCCTGCTCGTGCCGGTTCTTGGCTTCGGAGAGGGCCAGCGAACCGGGCCACGCGGTGCCGGCCAGCGCATCGGCGTCGACGCGGTCTCCGGCCAGGCGGACCAGCCGTTCCGGCGTCGCGCCGACGAAGCTGTGCTGGTCGTTGCCGTAGGCGTAGATAAGGCTGGCCGGCTGTTGAATGACGAGTTGGCCGAGTACGGCGGCTGCCGAAAACGGCCCATCGGCCTCGATTTTCCGGCTGCGGGCGAGGACGATCTTGTCTACGCGGCCGGCTTCGATGTCGCGCAGGGCAGCATTGACGCGGCCGATCCAGGCCCGCTCGGCCAGCGTTTCGGGACGGCTCGGGCGTTGGCGCGGGGCGCTGGCGAGGGCCGGGGTGGCCAGCCATTGCGGCCATTCGGCCGCGGCCTGAGCCAAGCGGCCGGCCGGTGCGCTGAGCGTGACCGAGCATTCGCCGGCAACCGATTCGAGCAGGATGGCCGGGATGGCGAGCAGGGCGTTGGGCAGCGGCGCGTTGTTGCCGGCGTCGAAGGCGAAACCGGCGAAAGCGAAGGCCGGTCCGTTGCGTCGCCAGTCGCGGCAAAAGCCGGCGAAGGCGTTGTCGAGGGCAGCCAGCCGGTTGGGGCCGGCGCTCGTGACGTGCAGGGCGTGGCCGATGGCCAGGCGATATTCGCGATGATCGGGGCGGGCGCGATACCAGTAGGGGGCGTTGGCTGGCAGCAGGTGCAACCAGTCGTTCTCCCCTCGGCCAAGCGAGAGACGCAGGCTGACCGGGGCCGAGGCCGGGGCGCCGGCGGCCAGCGCTTCAAGTCGGGCGAGCGTTTGTGGGGCGCTCAGGCAGCGACGCAGGGCGTGGATCATTGAGCGGCCTCGGCGGCAAGACGGCGCAGCGCGGCACGTTCCAGCTTGCCGGTTGCGTTGCGCGGCAGGCGCTCGACGGTGTGGATTTTTCGCGGCAGGGCGGCCGATGGCAGATGGCGGCGGGCGTGGGCGAGCAGGTCTTTCGGCGCGACGGGGCCGACGACGAGGGCAACGATGAGGTCGCCCCAGATCGGGTCGGGCCGGCCGGTGACGGCGACATCGAGGACGCCGGGGCAGGCGGCGAGGCAGGATTCGATCTCCTGCGGATGCACGTTGCGGCCGCCGCTGATCAGCATGTCGTCGGCCCGGCCGAGGATGGTCAGGCGGCCGGCGGCGTCGATGCGGCCGAGGTCGCCGGTGGTCAGCCAACCGTCGGCGTCGATGCCGCTACCGTCGAGATAGCTGCGCATGATCTGTGGTCCGCGCACCTGGAGGCGGCCGTTGGCGCCGATATGGATGTCGTGACCGGGCATCGGTCGGCCGACCTGGCCTTCGTGCCAGGCGCCGTCGGCCGGGGCGAAAGTGGCAAACTGGGCAGCAGTTTCACTCATGCCGTAGCTAGGATAGAGCGGCCAGCCGGCGGCGACGGCCCGGTCGTAAAGCGATTGCACCAGCGCGGCGCCGCCGATCAGCGCAACGCGCAGGCTGGCCGGTGGGGTGGTGCCGAGGTCGAGTAGGCGGGCGAGCATGGCCGGGACCAGCGAAATGTGCGTGACCGGAAGGGTGGCGAGGTCGGCGGCCACCTGCTTGGCATCGAATCCATCGTGGAGCAGCATGCTGGCGCCGGCCCGGGCACAGCGCCACAAAATGGACTGACCGCCGATGTGATAAAGCGGCAGGCAGTTCAGCCACAGATCGCCGGGGTGCAGTGGCAGGCGTTCATTCGAGGCGGCGGCAGCGGCGTCGAGCTGGGCGTTGCCGAGCAGCACAGCGCGCGGGTTTCCCTCGCTGCCGCTGGTCGCGATGATCAGCGCAACGTCGTCCAGCGGCCGGTTGATGGCCGGGAGCGGATTTCCACGGTCAACCGGAAAAAACGGCCGATTTTGAAAACTGCAGGCATAGGCATGGCGCGCCAGATGCAGGCTGTCGCCGGCTTCGATGACCGGCCCCTGGCGGCCGGCCAGCCGGTCGGCCAGAGCACGGCTGGCGTCAGTGAGTTCGGCAAAGCTGTAGCGCTGCCCGGCGTGCAACAAGGCGCTGGCCTGCGGACTCTTGGTCGCGGCCAGTTGCAGATGCTGAGCCAGAGAAGTGGGGGCTGCCATAAGCGTTCGATTATAAATAGACGCAGCCGGTGGCAGGGCGAGGCAGATCAAGAAAATGCCTTACGATAGCAGCCTTCGGCGGGGCGGCGCGCCGCTATCACGAGGCAATCTCATGGCCTCGGTTTGCTTGGGAATGGCTGCTCGGTACCGTCGAGTACGACAGACTGGCTTTTGCGTCAGGCCGGAAAGTGCGCCGGGAACAGCGGCGCACGGCCGGTGGCCAGGTAATTCTTGCAGCGCTCTATGTATTCCCGCGTGCTTTTCGGCATGGCTGTTCTTGCCCGGGAAACGTAGAAAATCAGGTCGCGGCCCTGGCGAATCAGCTGCAGGCCGTCCGACAGGTTGTAGGTGAACGGTGCGCTGTAGATGGCAGGCCCGGTCAGTACGGTGAGGTCGGCTAGGCGTTCGCCAGCGGTGACCATACGCGCCCAGACGTCGAAGATGTCGCTATCGGTGCGCAGGGTTTCGGTCTTGATCTTGGCGGCAACGGCGAGGTCGCGGATGGGGCCCTCGATGTCGGAGAAGGCCGGAATGCCGCTGAAGTTATCGATCATTGCATTGGAAATCAGGTCGATGTCGCGCAGGACCTGACCGATCTTGATGTAGCGGCTCTCGTAGAAGTCTTCGAGGGGAATCGAGAAGGCGCGGAAAGGTTCGCCCCACAGTTCGTCGATGCCTTCTTCGCCACTCCGGTGCATGACGCAACGACCCAGTTCCATGGCGTCGAGCAGGCATTTGCCGCATTCGCGCATGAGCGGATTGTCGCTGAGGATTTCAATGCCGCAGGCCTGCAACTCGACCAGTTTGCGGAAAATATCGGCTGCCCGGTTGAACAACGCGCCGGCCAGCATGGCGCCCTTGACGCGCTTGCGCGCCGGGTCGGCTTCCTCCACGTAGTTGGTACGCGCCTCGTGGAGACGGGTGCCGGGAATGTTGAGGCCATGCTCGGTGTGGTTGAACAGGCGCCGGGTCAGGGCATCGATCAGCTTCTTCTTGGCTTCCAGCGTGTCGGCGGGGACCGGGTAGGTCTTGATCCAGTAGCCGTCGTAGAACACGCGCTCCAGCCCGTCGATAATGCGGCGGGTGCCTTCGGGCGGGGTGTCGGTGGTGCTTGGTACTTGGGCCAGTTGGTGCGCAGTGGTCATGATCTTCTACAGAAAAGCATTGCTACGGCTCGGTCAAGTATCGCTGAATCTTGGCCGATCTGTCGTTCACAGCATACCGAGTTCAGGGTATTGCTTGGCGAACAGGGAATTGTACCGTGACCAATAGGCCTTTTGGCGTATTCGACGTATCGAGTTGCAGGAGCGCACCATGCAACTCGGCAATGCGGGCGACGATGGCCAGCCCGAGGCCGCTGCCAGGCTGGTTTCCCTGATTCAGACGATGGAAGCGACGGAGGACGGATTCGCGTTCTTCGACGGGAATACCTGGGCCGCTGTCGGCGATCGACAAGCGGACAAAGGTTTTTCCCCGAACAATCCCGACGCGGACCTGACCGCCTTCCGGCGTGTAGCGAACAGCATTGTCCACCAGGTTGCGGATCAGCACGCCCAGCCACTCGGCTTGCCCGGTAACCTGACTGTCAGGTGTTGCGGTGAGGTCGAAATCGATATTTTTGGCCAGAATCTGCGGTCCAAGGGCGGCGCAGACATCTTCGGCCAGCCGGGCCAGATCGACGATCTGCGGGTCGGGCAGGCCGGATTCCGGATCAAGGCGGGCCAGATGCAGCATCTGGTCGACCAGGTGGGCAGCACGGGTCAGGCCACTTTGCAACTGGCTCAGCGAGCGGTCGCGTTCGTCGTTGTCGCGGGCCCGTTGAGCGACCTGCAACTGGGCCTGCAGTGCGGCGAGCGGGGTGCGCAGCTCGTGCGCGGCGTCGGCCGTGAAGCGGCGTTCGGACTCCAACGTGTGTTCGACGCGCTGGAACAAGCCGTTGAGTGATTCAAGCAGGGTGCGGATTTCTTCCGGTGCGGCGGCTGGGTGCAGGGGGTGTAACTGTTGCGGGTCGCGGCTGGCGATCTGGCTGGCGATGCCATTGAGCGAGGCGAAGCCTTTGCGGGTGGCAAGCCAGACCCAGAGGCCGATCAATGGCAGGCCGAAGAGCGCGGGGAGGAGCAGGCGCCAGGCAATCTGGCCGATCAGTTCGTCGCGGATGTGGTGGTTTTCGCTGACCTGGACCTGCAGACTATGATCTTCGTTCCACTGGCTGAAATGTCGCCAATGGCCATCCGGGGCGTTTTGGGTCTCGGAAAAGCCGATTTCCGCGGTCAACGGGAATTTTGGGGCATTTTTGGAACGCATGAGCAGCGTTCCATCGGCGCGCCAGATCTGGAAACGCAGGCGGCGCTGGTATTTGTGCGTGGCTTCGCCAAGGTCCTCGATATCGTCGCCCTCGTCGTGGCTGGCCAGGGCGAGCAGGGTTTGGGCGGCCTGACTGAGCTGGGCGTCGAACAACTCGTCGACTTCATGATGGGCGTCGATGTAGCTGAAAGCCACGGTCACCAGCCAGGCAGCGGAGACGCCACCGAGCAGCAGGCCGAGCAGGCGGCGGCGCAGCGAGAACCAGACCGTTTTCACTACCGGGTCGCTCATTTCGGGATGGTGTAGCCAACGCCGCGCAGGGTACGGATCAGGTCACCGCCGAGTTTCTTGCGCAGGTGGTGGATGTGCACTTCGAGGGCGTTGCTGTCGGGTTCGTCACGCCAGCCATAGACCGATTGTTCGAGCTGGGTACGGGTCAGGACGCGGCCGGCGTTTTCAAGCAGCATCTGGAGCAGCGAGTACTCGCGGCTGGACAGTTCGATTTCATCGCCGGCCAGCGTGACGCGGTGGGCCGCCAGGTCGACGGCCAGTTCGCCATGGGTCAGCAGCGGCGCGGCGCGGCCGGCGCTGCGCCGGGTCAGGGCGCGGATGCGGGCGCTCAGTTCGTCGAGGTCGATGGGTTTGACGAGGTAGTCGTCAGCCCCGGCATCGAGGCCGGATACCTTGTCGCCGGTAGCATCGCGGGCGGTCAGGATGAGGATGGGCACGGTCAGCCCCCGGCCACGGGCGCGACTGAGGACGTCCATGCCGGACAGGCGGGGCAGACCGAGGTCGAGGACGACCAGATCGAAACTTTCGCTTTGCAAGGCCTGATCAGCCGAATTGCCATCGCGCAGCCAGTCGACCGCAAAGCCGGCCTGGCGCAGGCCGACGGTCAGGCCGTCGCCGAGTTCGGGGTCGTCTTCGACAAGCAAAATTCGCATGGGCGGATTCTAGTGGTCTGCTTCGTAATTGGCGAGCCAAGATGAAAGCGCCGGATTTGTGTTCATGGCTAGGCGCGAACCACAGCAATAGCAGACGCTATTGCGAGGATGAGCAACAACGCCAGGGGCACAAAGACAAGCTTTCATGGATCGATCAATTGCGAAGCAGATCACTTAGCTAGCCAGCCACCAGCTGGCAGCGGCAACCCAGACCAGCAGGAAGATCGCAGCCAGTGGCCGGGCCGACGGGATGGCTTCATCCGGAGAACCCTGTTTGTGGCCGGTAATCATGGCGCGGACGAGATTTTCGCCGTGCAGCAGGCTGCCCGATATGATGCCGGCAACGTGGATGAAGACGACAGTGAGCATCGTCGCGGCCAGACCTTCGTGCAGGTCTTCCAGCCATTCGCCGCCAAGCTCGTTGTACATCGCCCAGCCGACGACGCCGGTGGCGATGCCGAGGCCGAGCAGCAGCATGATGGCCCAGCCGCCGGCCGGGTTGTGGCCGGTGTGGTGGTCCGGTTCCAGCCTGATCAGGCTGCGCAGGTAATCGATGACGGAGGCCGGGCCGCGGACGAATTCAACGAAGCGGGCGTAGCGCGAGCCGATGAAACCCCAGGGCAGGCGAAACAGCGCGACGGCGATGACGACCGAGCCGGAAAAGGCATGCACGAGCCGCCAGGTTTCGCTTTCCGAGGTCAGCCAGGCGAGGATGAAGCCGCCGACCATGAGCCAGTGGCCGAGGCGAACCGGCCAGTCCCAGACAAGAATTTTTTTCATGATTTACTCGCGCAGTTCTCGAATGCTGATGTCGTGCTCGTTGTAGTTGCCCTTGGCGGCACCGGGGTGACAGGCTTCGCAGTTGGCCGCCGACTTGACGCGCGGATCGCGCCAGTACTTGGCCGGGATTTCGTCATGTTTGCCGATGAAGCGGGCGGTCTGGGTGATGCGCGGCGGATTGCCGGCGTTGCCCAGGCGGCTGGCGCTGCCGGCATTGCGCTCGAGAAAGGCGGTGATTTCTTGCTCGGTTTTCCGGTCGACCGTGGCATCACTGCCGAAATGGTCTCTCAGGCCGGCCATCAGCTTGCGCCAGTCGTTGGCCTGCAAGAGGGCTGGTTGGTAGGCGATGTGGCAACTGCTGCATTCGGACGTGAAGCTGGCCGGTGCGTTGGCCGGCATCGGCAGACGATCAGCCAGAGCCGGGAAGGCGCTGCCGAGCAGGGCTATCAGGAATAGGCGTTTCATTTCAGCGTACCTCGCTCAGGAAAGTGACGAAATCGGCCTTCTCGGCCGGCGTGCAGGCGCGGCCGACGACTTCCTTGCAGTTGCGGCCGAACCATTTTTCGACCTTGGCCGGGTCGCTCAGGCGGTCCGGGTTGGCGGCGACGGCCAGCGGCTTGATGGCTTTGCCGGTGACGGCATGCTGACCGGGGTTCAACGGGCTCTCGGTGTGGCAACTGGTGCACGCCGGCATCTTGTCGTTGATGGCAAAACGCTGGCGGAAGAAGGCGTCGCCGCGTTTGGCCGATGGCGTGAAGCCGTTCTGTTGGGCGCTGGCTTCGGCGACATAAATCTGACGAATCTGCGGCGGCGTCTCGGCGTGGCAGGCCAGGCTGGCGAGCAGCAGCGCTACGGCGGGAATGGCTCTCATCATCGTTCTCCTTTTTGTGTTGATGGAGAAGGAGTGTAGGGAGCGAGTCTTAATGGCGGCTTAGGCGAAACTTAAGCGGGGATTAACGCTAAGATTCAAGCGAAAAGGGGGCGCTTGCGCCCCGATCCGTTATTCAGGAATGCATCACTGGAAACACGCAATGAAACTTCAGGATCTGCCGATGGGCGCCCGTTTTGAATACGAGGGCGTTGTTTATTTCAAGACCGGTCCGCTGACGGCTTCTTCAGAAGCGGGCGGGCAGCGCATCATTCCCCGCCACGCCGTGCTCCGCTCGCTTGAGGCTCCCGCCACGGAAGGCAAGGGCCGGCTCGAAGGGGCGGTGGTGCGCAAGGCTTTCAACAACTTTTTCGAGACTTGCCAGCGGCTGGTTGGCGAAGCCGAACATGCTGAACTGGAACAGGCGCGTCAGCGTTTCCTGAAAGCGATTGATTAGCTGAATTCCACGGTCAACCGGGAAAAAGGCCAAAAAATGGAAGGCATCGGCCTTCCATTTTTGTTTCCGGTCGCTTGCTTGATCAGAAGTTGATGCCGACCTTGGCCATCAGCGCCCAGTTTTCGAAGCTGACATTGTCGCTCTCGCTGGTGTTCAGATAGCGCAGATCAAGGCCCGAATAATACAGGCCCTTGCGGTAGTTGGCGCCGACCACGGCGCCGTAGCCGAACAGGCTCTTGTCATTGCGGCCGTTGTCGGCCAGGACAACGCCGAGCACCGGGCCGGCGCCGACCGAGAAGCCGCTGCCGAGCGGCACGGTGTAGCGCGGTGACAGTTCGAATGAGGTCGCCTTCATGCCGGATTCGTCGGTGTGGTTGATCTGGATATGGGTACGGATACGGTTGTCCGGCGTCTGGATCAGGCCGCAGTTCATGTTGAAATCAAGACCGTAGACAAACATCGAGTCATCGTCGGTGGCCGAGGCACTCATGACGCCAGCGGTGACGGCGAGTGACGGCTCGGCTTTGAAACCCTTGTCGAGGCCGGGAAAGAACTTCAGGCCGTCGGCATGGCTGGCGGTGGTGCCGAGCGCGAGGCCGGCGACGAGGAGGGTGGATGCAAGGTGAGTGAATTTCATGATCTCTCCAGTTCTGTGGTGATTGTCGAGGGCAGCGGCGCAATGGCTGGGCTGCAGGCCGAGCGACTATATCCGGCGGTATTCGGATGGTCTGTGACCTAGGTCGCTTAGCCGCTTGTTTCTTGGTGTCGGGATTGATTTTCTTGTCTCGGCCGGGTGCCTTCGCTTCGGCCTCGCCGATGTGGCACCGCCTTTTCTCCTTCAAGCCGATCAATCGCAATATCAAGCTATGCTAGCCTCTGCATTTGAGACGAGCACAAACACACATTAGTGCTCCGAATTCAATAAATCCAGCCAAGCAAGTAGGTTAATTGACTGCTCAAAACCAGATCATATTTCGTGAATTCGGTGTCACCGACCGGCACCTTTTGGCTGCGCTCGAAGCGGCTGGCCTCGGTGTCTGGGTTTATGAACCTGCCACTGGCCGCGTTCTCTGGAGCGAGTATCTCCGCGCTCTGCTCGGCTACTCAGTTGCCGAAGCTCCGACTACCCTTGCTGCGTGGATGGACCTTGTCCAACCCGTTGATCGGCAGGCCGTACAAACCATGATAGCTGCCGCCGAGGTAGCCGATGCCGACCGCGCCGAGCATGAATTTCAGATGCGTCACAATGGCGGATTATGGTCTCGAGTCTGTTTGCGCCTCTGCCATGTCGAAGCCGAGAGTAGTGGCAGTCCACCGGTTGCAATCGGCACCGTTGCCAGGGTCGCCAATCGGCCCGCCTCTTCTTTCGGGGGGCACGCCGATGAGACTGGCAGCGCGGTCATCGCGCACGCCGCAATCACTGAACAAAAACTGGCCGAGCAGGCCTTGCGAAGTCAGCTACGGCTAACCAGCGAGATTATCGATTCGGCTCCCGGCGTCTTTTACCTGCTCGACGATGCCGGCCACGTCCTGCGCTGGAACAAGAATCTGGAGACAGTTACCGGCTACGACGGTGATGCCATATCCAGGATGGGGGCGCTGGCATTTTTTGAGCCGGGTATCCAGCCACTGGTCAGCAAGGCAATTGAAGAAACGCTGATCAAGGGTGAAAGCTTCCTTGATGCGCCTCTTCTTGCTCGCGACGGCAGGCGTATTCCGCATTATTTCTCAGGGCGAAGTATCGAACTCGATGACAAAGTCTGCATCATTGGCTTTGGTGTCGATGTCGCCGAACAGAAGCAGAGTGCTGTCGAACTTGAGCAGCACCGCAAGCACCTGCAGGAATTGGTCGCCGAGCGCACTGTGCTGCTAAAGCAAAACGATGCCCGCATGCGCTCGATCCTCCAGGCCTCTCCGCTTGGTATCGGTGTAGTCGTCGAGCGCCAGATACGGGAAGTCAATGAGGCGATGACCACAATTACCGGCTACTCAGCCGAGGAGTTGATCGGCCAATCGGCTCGCTTCCTCTATCCCTCGGATGCTGAGTTCATTCGCGTCGGAGAGGAAAAGTATGCCCAGATCAGATCGTGCGGACGGGGTGTCATAGAAACTGTTTGGCGCCAGAAAACAGGAGGCTTGCGGCATATATTACTGGCCTCGGCCTCGATCGATCCCGCCAATTCTGCGCTGGGAAGCAGCTTTACCGCTTTCGATATCACCGAACGGAAACTTGCCGAGCAAGCACTGGAAGCTAACGAGCGGTTTTTGCGCACCTTCACCGATGCGCTGCCCAGCATGGTGAGTCATTGGGACAAAACTTTGCATTGCTGCTTTGCCAATCGGGCCTATCTGGAGTGGTTCGGCAAGACGCCCGAGCAAATGCAGGGCAAATCGATCCGGGAGGTGATTGGGGAAAAGCTGTTCCTATTCCAAAAGGCGGATATTGACGCGGCAATCGGTGGGGAGCATCGGCGATTTGAGCGCACCCTGAAAAAGCCCTCGGGTGAAATCGGCCATCTCCTTGTCGAGTATATTCCGGAGCGTGCCGGCAATGAGATTGCCGGCTTTTACGCCGTGATTACTGACGTCACCATGGTCAAGCGTGCCGAGGCCAAGCTGGAAGAGTCGCAGCAGGCGCTGCGGCAAATCCTGATTCGCCAGGACCAGATTCGGGAGAATGAACGGAACCATCTCGCCCGCGAGCTGCATGATGAGTTGGGCCAATTGTTGACTGGCATGAATTTCATGGTGTCAGCCCTGCAACTCACCTCCGAGGTGACGACCAGCCAAGCCAACCAGATCGGACTGGAGCTTCAGGGCTATCTCGACGTGACTCAGACCGTGCTGCGCCGGATTACACGCGATCTGCATCCGGTTCAACTGGACCATGGTCTGCTCCCGGCCCTTGAGGTTCTGGCTACGGATTTCTACGGTCGTAGCGGTGTCGCCTGCCGCCTGACCTTGAGCGGACCGGATCCGCAACTCAATGGAGACCATGCGACATCGATCTTTCGGATTGTCCAGGAATCGCTCACCAATGTTGCCCGCCATGCCCATGCACAATCAGTTTCTGTGCACATCGTGTCGACAGCCGAGTCGCTGAATCTCAAAATACAAGATGACGGTCTGGGCTTTGACAGCGCTTTGCTCGGCGCCAACGACCAATCCTTTGGCCTGATGGGCATGCAGGAACGCACTGCCATGTTGGGCGCTTCTCTGAACGTCATTTCGGCGCCCGGCAAGGGAACCATTGTCGCAGTTGAGATACCAATTAAACGGAAAGCAACAACGTGAAGAAAATTCGCCTCTGGATTGCTGATGACCACCTGATTGTGCGCAAGGGGCTGGGGCATATCGTTGGAACCTGCCCGGAGTTTGTCGTCGCTGGAGAAAGTGAAGACGGCGCCGGCACTGTCCTCGCCGTCAGGAAAAAGAATTTTGACCTGCTCCTGCTCGATCTTTCCATGCCGGATGGCGGTATTGACTTGATCAGCCAGCTACGCAGTAGCCAGCCACTGCTGCCGATTCTGGTGCTTACCATGCACAGCGAACCGCATCTCGCTGCCCGGGCGATTCAGGCCGGCGCCACTGGTTTCGTGACCAAGGATGCGGGTGCCGAAATATTGCTGGTGGCCATTCGCACGGTTGCAGCAGGTGGGCGCTTTATGGATCCGCGCCTCACCAATGCCTTGCTTTTCGAGCGTCTTGATAGCAGCGAGCCCCTGCCGGAAATTCTTTCGCCGCGGGAAAGATCCATTCTGGAACATCTGGCGCGGGGCGCCAATATCAAGGAAATCGCCGCGCAGTTCGGGCGCAGCGCCAAGACAGTCAGCGTTCAGAAGAGCCGCCTGATGCGCAAGCTCGGTCTGGAGAACAACGTCGAGTTATTTGAATACGCCAAACGCCACGGGTTTGGTCTCTTGTGAAATCAGGCTAAGGAAATTGATGTACTTAGTCCATAAGTAATAGGTTACTTGAAATAAGGCAATGCTTACATTAGAGTAGGGATATTGTAACGAGTTGCAGGTTTTCAAAGCCATGCCTACCCACTGGCGATTCAAATTCAAAGGCGCCAGATCAGGGGTTGCCACAGCCGTTTTACGATATCTCCGCTATTTGCCGCTGACTATTGCCGGTCTCGCCCTGCTGGCCCTTGGCATACTCTACCAGCCGGCTGAGCGAGTGCTGACTGCAGGCATCATTGTTGTCACCAGCTTTGGTGTCCATTTCTGGCTGCATGGCAATGCGGCCTACCGGAGAGCGCTTTTTGGTGTCGACGCCTTGCCGCGCCAAGGCGAAGATCTGACCCTCGGCATCATCGAGTCGCTCGGTCATGCGGTGGTGGTCATTGATGCTGGCGGCACGATCTGCCATACCAACCGCGCCTGGCAGGACTTTGCCGTGGCCAACGGTGGCGACGAGGCAACCCGGAACGCTTGCGGTGTAAATTATCTGGCGGTATGCAGCCGAGCAGTGGATTTGGATGGTCAGGCGGCTGCAGTGCGCAGTGGCATAGAAGGCGTTCTGGACGGTAGCATCCCTTCCTACTCAGTGGAATATGCTTGCCATTCGCCAGTAGGGGAGCGTTGGTTCAACATGCTGGTGACGCCGCTGGCCAATGGCAATGGGGCGGTCATCAGCCATATCGATATTTCCGAGCGCAAGGCCACTGAAGCGGCGGTGGAGCGTGACCGGGAACAGCAGTCAGTGCTGCGCAGCCTGATCGAAACCACCGTCTCCGGGGCCTCCATGGAAGAGACGCTGCAACGCTGCCTTGATCAATTGCTGGCTATTCCCTGGCTTGCCGCACTACCTCAAGGCGGTATTCATCTGGCCGCCGAAGACAAGGCGGGGCTGGCGTTAAGCGTATCTCGCAATCTGCCGCCGGGGGTGCTTTCCCGATGTCATCATCTGCCGATTGATCGCTGTCTCTGTGGTCGCGCGGCGACCAGCCGAAAAGTGGTTTTCGCCGGGCATGTTGATGCCTGCCACGAAATTGCCTACAAAGATATTGCTGATCACGGCCACTATTGCCAGCCGCTACTGACAGCGGACGAAATGCTCGGCGTCCTCATGCTCTACCTCCCGGCCAGTAGTCAGCGCAATGGAGTCGCAGAAAAATTCCTCAGCGCTGCAGGCGGGGTTATTGCTGCCTATATCAAGCGCAAACGGACCGAGGAAGCTCTCGCCAAACTGTCACTGGCGGTCGAACAAAGCTCAAATGCCATCGTTATTACCAACACGGCGGCGGAAATCGAGTTTGTTAACGAGGCCTTCTGCAAAATTACCGGTTACCGCCCGGAAGAGGTTAAAGGGCGCAACCCCAGCCTGCTCAATTCGGGTCAGACTCCTCCGGAAACCTTTGCCGTTCTTTGGCAAACATTGAAGGCCGGAAAATCTTGGCGCGGCGAGGTGATCAACCGTTCCAAGAGCGGCAGCATTTTTACGGCTTACCAGACTATTTCCCCGCTGCGTCAAGGTGACGGCAATATCAGCCATTACGTCTCGCTTTTTGAAGACATCACTGAACGCAAACGCAGCTCGAACGAACTGGAACTCCATCGTCACCATCTTGAAGAACTCGTTTGCCAACGTACTGGAGAATTGGAAAAACTCAATCTGGCGCTCGTTGCCAAAGAAAAATTCATCCACACGATCACCGACAATGTCCCGGCGATGGTGAGTTACTGGGGTGCCGATTTGCGTTGCAGGTTTGCCAATGCCGCATATCTGGTCTGGTTCAACAAAAAGCCGGAGGAAATGCTTGGCATCACTGTGCAGGAGTTGCTCGGTGATGAGCTTTCGCGAAAAAGCGAACCGTTCCTGCAGGCGGCATTGCTGGGGCAACGTCAGGAGTTTGAACGCTCATCGACCAAAGTCGATGGTTCCATCGCTTACAACCTGGTGACCTACATCCCGGACGTTGTTGATGGTCAAGTGCAAGGCCTCTACTTGTTTGCTACCGACATCACGACGCTGAAAGAAACAGAACGGACTCTCGGCATCCGTACGGCTGATCTGGAGCGGGCTCAGGCTATTTCGCATCTCGGCAGTTGGCATCTGGATGCCACGCTCGGCAAACTCTCCTGGTCAAATGAGACTTATCGCATTTTCGGTATTCCCTGCGATGCCCCCATGACGCTCGCCAGTTTTATCGAATCGATTTATCCGGACGACAGAGAGCGAGTAATGCGCGTTTGGCAAGCGGCTCAAAGTAGCCCGCCTTACGATGTTGAACATCGCATTGTGGTCAATGGAGAAATCAAGTGGGTTCGTGAACGGGCTGAGCTACTCCTCGATGAAAACGGACAGCTGATCGCAGCTCATGGTGTCGTTCAGGACATCAATGAGCTTAAAAATGCAGAGCATGCCACCCTGCAGGCGTTGGCCGAAGCAAAACGTCTGGCGCTCGCCAAGAGCGAATTTCTCGCTAACATGAGCCATGAGATTCGGACACCGATGAATGCCGTGCTCGGTCTGGCGCAAACGGGCGTCCGCGATAACGTGGGGCGCAAGGCGCAAGTCAATTTTCAGCGCATTCTCGACTCGGGCAAACATCTGCTCAGCGTGGTCAACGACATTCTCGACTATTCAAAGATCGAGTCGGGAAAACTGACCGTTGAGCAGGTTACTTTCAAGCTTGGCGAAACGATTGACCGGGTTGTCGATCTCACCGCCGAGCGCGCTTACAGCAAGGGTTTGCTGTTCAGGGTGAGCGAAGATCCCGATCTGCCACTCGAGGTTTCGGGCGATCCCACGCGTTTGAATCAGGTACTGCTCAATCTTCTTTCGAATGCGATCAAATTTACCGAGCGGGGCATTGTCAGTCTTTCCGTCACGCGAGCCGGTGCAGACATCAGTTTTCAGGTCAGTGATAGCGGCATTGGCATGACCGAGGATCAGATTGACCGTCTATTTACGCCTTTTGAGCAGGCAGACCCATCAACCACGCGGCGCTTTGGGGGGACCGGCCTGGGTTTGGCAATCAGCGCCCGGCTGGTAGAGGCCATGGGCGGCAAGATGGTGGTTGAAAGTCGTCCCGGCGTCGGTTCGTCGTTCGAGTTGCAACTGCCGATTGCCGTATTGGATAGTCCCGAGGCAATCCTCTCCAAGCGCTACTCACGGGTTCGTCAGGTAGGACTCAGCAGCGTGGAATGCGGCTGGCTGGCGGATGATCTCGAGAAGTATGGGATCACTGTTGAAAAAGCTGAGGTTTCGGGGGCGTTTTCCTTGCCATTGCCGGAGCTGCTCTTGTTCAGCGAGGAGGAACTGGAAAAGCACTGCGTGACCCCGCCACCTGGGTCGCTGCGCCCCATCGTACTGACCACGCCAGGAACACAGACCGAACGCCCATGCGCGCTAAGTGACCACGCTTTTACTATCCAGCGGCCGTTGCGCCTGCGTCATCTGCTCGGTGAGTTTGAACAAAGCCAGTCAGGGCATGGCGATTTTTCATCGGTGGCACGCCTGATCGGAGTCAGCATCCTGGCCGCGGATGATTACGAACTGAATCGAATTGTCCTTGAGGAAATTCTGAGTAACGAGGGCGCCCGGACGACGTTTGTGGTCAACGGCCGCGAGGCGGTCGATCAGGTAATAGACCATCCGTGTGCATTTGATCTGGTGCTGATGGATGTTCAAATGCCGCTCATGGATGGTCATGAGGCTACGCGGCGAATTCATGAAATAGCGCCGACGCTGCCGGTCATCGGTCTCACCGCCCATGCCCTTGGCGAAGAGCGTGACAAGTGTCTCGCTGCCGGCATGGTCGAGCACATCACCAAGCCGATCGACATCGACCATCTGGTCGCTGCGATTCTCCAGCAGCTCGGAAAAAAAGTGGTGCCTGTCGGTGTCGACCGTGGCAATCAGACGCTACCCGCCATCAGCGAAAGCGCCACCACCGTAATCAACTGGCCGGCGCTTGCCGCACGCTTCAACCATCGCCAGGCATTTATCGAAAAACTGTTGGCAACCGTCAAGCAATCGCTGGCCGAGATACCTACCAAATTACGTGATGCAGTCAATCGGGAGGATTTCCAGGCACTGGCTTTCATGACGCATACGCTGAAAGGGACGAGCGGTAACATTCGCGCCGATGCACTCTATCAACTGGCCAAGCAAGCGGACGATAGTGCCCGTCATGGTCGTCCCGAGGCATTGACCCTGGCAATGGAAGCGGCAGATGCCCTCGAGGAAATCCTACGCACCCTGAATGATGAGAACATGCCGGGCGAACTCGCGTCGCAACTGAAATGCAACGAATAAATATCCGGCTCGCCTCTTGTTCTGGGCGGATGGGGCCTATTTTTTGAGCAGCGCTTCCTGTGCTGCATCCAGATCAACCTTCCGGATCAAACCCATTTTTTTCTGGGTCACGTTGCCGTTGCGGTCGATGAACAGCGTGTAGGGCAGGCCGCCCTTGGTGTTGCCGAGCGCCTGCATGAGCGGGATGCCTTTTTCCTTGGCAATGAAGACCGGGTAATCCATCTCGTAAGCCTTGGCGAAGTCCCTGGCCGGTTCGGCCTTGTCCTCGATGCCGATGCCCAGGACCTCGATCTTGCCCTTGTTGGTGGCGCGGAACTTGATCAGCTCGGGGATTTCAGCCCGGCAGGGGCCGCACCAGCGAGCCCAGAAATTGACGACGAGGGGCTTGCCCCTGTAGCGCTCAAGGGCCACCGGCTTGTCGTCGAGATCGTTGAGCGTGGCGGCGAAGAGAGGAATGGATGAAATTTCCTCTGCTACGGTCAACCCGGAAAAAAGGCCAAAAATGAAAAGTGCAAACAGCTTCTTCAAGGCAGGTCACCACGGCGGAAGATGAAGTAGCCGATGGTAGCACTGAGGATACCGAGCGTCGCCGGGTAGGCCAGCGCGAAAACCTTGTAGCCGGCCGTGCCGAACAGGTCGAGGATGACGTAGGCAGAGGGGCCGAGGACAATCAGTTGTGGATCAAATAGCGCCAGCGCAGCGGTGCGGAAGACCTGCAGCGGGTTGGCCAGGGCCAGCGTGACGGCGAGTTCCGGCGCCACCTTGCCCTGGATCATGACGCCGAGCAGGATGAGGTCGAGGAAGAGCAGCAGGAAGAGCCAGACCATGAAGGCGGCACCCTGCGCCATGTCGGTGGTGCGCGCGATGGCCGAGATGAGCATGCCGATGCCCAGGAAGCAGGCGGCCATGACGGCGAGCAGGGCAGTGTAGTAGCCGAACATGTCCCACGGCACCTCGATGCCCTGGATGGTCGCCCAGATGACGGCGCCGAGCATGGCCAGGAAAACCGGTGCGAAGACGACGATGTAGCGGCCGACGATCTTGCCCCAGAACCAGGCCGACAGGGACACCGGCAGCGACAGCAGGTATTCGAAGACGCCGGCCTCACGGTCGCCAGCCACCGAACGCACCGTGGTGATCAGCACGAAAATGGGCAGGATGGCCATGGTCAACTGGATATAGGTGACGAGCAGGCGGGACAGGCCAATGAAGCCGAGAACGCGCGATTCGGTCAGGCCGAAGAGGAATAGCAGGGCAACGATGCCGCCGAAGACCAGGGTGTAGATCTGGAACCAGCGGGCGCGCAGGGATTCGACGATATCGAGTTTGGCGGTCAGCCACAGTTGTTTCATGTGCTTATTTACCTTTGGCCAGCGTGTGCCGGCGCATGTCGGTGAAATCAAGGCTGCCCGGCATCGGCATCGATACGGCAGCGAAGTTGTAGCCCATCGGCGAGGTCTTGGTGATGAAATGGGCGCGCTTGGGGTCGAGCCAGGTCATCTCCTCGCGGCTCTTGCTGCTGAAGTCGGCCACCCACATGCGGGTGTCGGCATCGGCCATCCACGGGTATTTGTCGGCCTTTTCCTTGAGCCAGAAGGCGAGGCAGCCGGGGTCATCGAACTTGAAAACGGTGTTGTTCGGGCCGCCGCGCATCTCGGCAGCAAAGCGGCGGTCGGAAATGACCATGCTGCAGCGCACGCAGGTGTCGCGGTCCCACTTGATCTCGGCCATGCCGTCCGGCCAGCCACCCTTGCTGCTGCAGCCTGAAAGGGCAGCGGCAAGCGGTGTCAGGAGCAGGCCCCCGATACCCAAACGGCCGATAAACCCACGCCGATGCTGGTCGCACATGTTCAGCTCTCGGACAGCGACAGGTCGCTGACCAGTGCCGTGTAACGGGAAATGATGCCGAGAAAGCGCAGGCGATCGGGGCCGGCGATTTCGCCTTCCCAGATGCGATTGTCGTCGCGGCTGGCGAATTTCCAGCCGTCGAGCGCCTTGGCGAAGGCCGGCTCAAAGCGGCTCAAGACAATGCGGCAGGCCAGTTTGGCGGTCAGCGTCACGGCATCGGCCACCTTGTCGTCGAGGACAACCTTGCCCATGTCCATTTCAATTACGCGATTGACCAGCGCCGAGACTTCGTCGAGGCGGTGGCTCGAAATGATCATCGTCGCGTCGTCGAGGCGTTCGGCCAGCAGGTCGAAGAAAATCTTGCGCGCTTCCGGGTCGAGGTTGGCGGCCGGTTCGTCCATGACCAGCACCCTGGCTTCGCGGCCGAGGGCGATGGCGATCAACAGCTTTTGCTTCATGCCGCCCGAGAGGCGCACGAACTGGCGGGAGAGGATTTCATCGACGTTGAGACCAAGGCGCCTGGCGATGGCGTGGATGCGTTGCGGATCGGTGCCGCATAGCGAAGCCGAAAAATTGATCAACTGGCCGACCGGCATCTTTAGGGGCGGCGGCAGTTGCGGCACGAAACCGATACTGCCCAGCACTTCGGTGCGGTTGCTGCGCGGATCGAGGCCGTTGATGGCAACGCTGCCGTCGTGCGTGTATTCGCCAAGCAGGCAGCGGATCAGCGTGGTCTTGCCGGCGCCATTCGAGCCGATCAGCGCGACGCGCTCGCCGATGCCGATGTCGAGGCTGATGCCGTCGAGCACCCGGGCTTTGCGGAAGGTCTTGGCAATGTTCTTGAACTGGATCATGTCGCCGATTATAGGTAGGGCAAGGAAATCGTCTTTGAACCTGAATCAAAAAAACGCGTAGCGGCTGACCGAGGAACGAAGGAGCGACGAAGGCAGCACGAAAATTGAATATTAGCCATTGATCGTATTATTACTTTTGTCGTAATTGTGTGGTTCGAGTGCCTCTGCTATGGTTGAGCAAATTCCGAAAAGTTCAAAAATATGAAAAACAATCAGCCGGTGTTTGATCGTGAATACCCCATCCGTCCGGAGTGCAGCATCATCAGCCGGACCGATCAGAGAGGCATCATCACCTACGTCAATGATGATTTCGTCGAAGCCGCCGGCTTTTGCCGCGAAGAGCTGATCGGTCAGCCCCACAACATCGTTCGCCATCCGGATATGCCATCCGAGGCATTTCGCGACATGTGGGCCACGCTCGAGCGGGGAAAGCCCTGGGGCGGGATTGTCAAGAACCGGCGCCAGGACGGCAGTTTCTACTGGGTCAAGGCGATGGCCACGCCGTTGTCTTCTGGCGGTTACATGTCGGTACGGACCACGGCGAGCGCAGCCGAGATTCGCGCCGCGCGCGCCCTCTACGAGCAAATGAATCGCGATTCGACCTTGCTGCTCGAGCAGGGGAGTGTTCGGGGCGGCCTGTTCAAACGGCTGTTCCGGCGGCTCAACGACATCGATCTGAGCAAGCGGTTGTGGCTGTCGACGCTGGCTTCCATTGTCATTGTCTGCCTGAGTCTCGGATTAGGCCTGCAGGTTGTCGCAGCCGTGCCGGTCTCGACCCTGACACCGGAGATCGCCGGGCGGATTGCCGGCTTGCATCAGGCGATGCTGATCATTGGCGGGCTGACGCTGCTCGCCTGGCCGCCGCTGGCCTGGGTGATCATTCGCGAATTCAACCGACCGATCCGCTCGGCCATTGATGCCGCCCGTCGCATGGCGGCCATGGATCTCAGTCAGCCGGTTCCCGTGCATGGCGATGATGAAGTCGGCCAGTTGCTGGCGCAGCTTGCCATCATGCGCAATCATTTCCAGGAAATGGCGGCGATGCTCCGCCAGAGCACGGCCAAGCTCGACACGATGGCCCGGCGTCTCGCCGATTCCAGCCAGGCGTCGGCCAGTGCGGCATCCGATCAGGCGGAAGTGGCTACCAACATGGCCGCTTCGGTTGAGGAATTATCGGTATCGATCGACCATGTCACCGAGTTTTCCACCGAGGCGGATACGCTCTCTCGCGCCTCGGGCTGTGCCTCGCGCGAGGGTGGCGGCGTCATCCAGCGTGCCGCCAACGAAATGACCCACATTGCCGATACGGTAAACGGCTCGGCGACGGCCATTCGCGAACTGGAAAGCTATACGGTCGAGATCTCGACCATCGTCAACGTCATCAAGGAAATCGCCGACCAGACCAACTTGCTGGCCCTCAATGCGGCCATTGAAGCGGCTCGCGCCGGCGAGCAGGGGCGCGGTTTTGCCGTGGTCGCCGATGAAGTACGCAAGCTGGCAGAGCGTACCGCATCGTCGACCAAGGAAATCGCCGGCATGATCCAAAAAGTGCAGGCCAGCTCGCAGCACGCTGTTGCCGAAATGGAAAACAGTGTCGAGCAGGTCCAGTCCGGTGTCGACCTGGCGCATCAGGCCGAGCAGTCGATTGGAACGATTCAGGTCAGTTCGGGGCAGGTTGCCGAAGCGGTCAATGAAATCTCCCTGGCGATCCGTGAGCAGAGTACCGCTGCCCGCGAGATTGCCCAGAATGTCGAACGCGTCGCCCAGATGACCGAACAGGGATCACATGCCAGTCAGGCGGCAGCTTCGCTGGCCGGTGAGGTCAATGAGCTGTCCGGCGAGTTGCGGCGGCTGGCTGAAACGTTCAAGATCTGACGGGCATGTATTCCACGGTCAACCGGAAATAACGGCCAAAATTCAAATCGACCTGGACAGCCATTTGAACAGGGCGGCAAACAGCTGTTCGGGATCAACCGGCTTCCCGATATGGTCGTTCATTCCGGCAGCCAGGCATTTTTCCCGGTCGCCGGTGAAGGCATTCGCCGTCAGGGCCACAATCGGAACTGCTTCCCGGCCCGGCAGCGTGCGGATGATCTGTGATGCTTCGATGCCATTCATTTTCGGCATTTGCAGGTCGAGCAGGATCAGGTCGTAATCAATGCTTCTCGCCAGCTCAACGGCCTCGACACCATCCTCGGCCAGATCGACGACAAGGCCGGCTGATTCAAGCAATTCGCGCGAGACTTCCTGATTGATCGGCTCGTCTTCGGTGAGCAGGATGCGCGCCCCGGCGTAGCGGGCTTTCAGCATTTCTTCGGTGAGGTTGGCCGAGGCAAGCCTGACCGGTTCAATGTCGGTCGTCGACTTTTTCAGCCTGGCTGTGAACCAGAAGGTACTGCCTGAGCCGGGTTCGCTGTCGACGCCGATGTTGCCGCCCATCATCGCCGCCAGGCGCTTGCTGATGGCCAGCCCGAGTCCGGTGCCGCCATATTTGCGGGTCATCGAATTGTCCGATTGCTCGAAAGCCTGAAATAGCCGGCTCTGATCGTCGGCCGATATGCCGATGCCGGTGTCGGACACGGCGCAGCGAATGGTGATGTCATCGGCAGTCTCTTCGTCGGCCGAGACATCAAGGCTGACCGAGCCCTTGTTGGTGAATTTGATGGCGTTGCTGGCCAGATTGAGCAAAATCTGACCCAGGCGCAGGGGGTCTCCGTTTAGCCGCTGACGGGCGAGGTCGGGCGTGATGTCGATGCTGAAGGTGAGTCCTTTTGCCATGGCGGCCGGGAGGACCAGATTGCTGAGGTTTTCGAGCGGTGTCGCCAAGGAAAAATTGATGGCATCCAGACTCAGCCGGTCGGCTTCGATCTTGGAAATATCGAGGATGTCATTGATGACGTGCAGCAGATGGTGAGAGGCCTGGGTAACTTTGGCGAGCTGGTCGCGCAACTTTGCATCGGTGGCGTTTCTCAATGCCAGACCGGTCATGCCCATGATGGCGTTCATCGGCGTTCGCAATTCGTGGCTCATGTTGGCGAGAAAGGTACTCTTGGCACGGCTGGCCGCTTCGGCCGCCTCCTTGGCAATCGACAGGGCGGCAGTGCGCTGCTCGACGAGTTCTTCGAGGTGATCGCGGTGGCGCCTGAGCTCCGCCTCGGTGTTCTTGCGTTCGGTGATTTCCCGGGTGATGCCGTGATAGCCGATGATCGTTCCGTTAACGTCACGCTCGGGCTTGGAAAGCACTTCACCCCAGACTACCCGGCCGTCCTTGCAGCGATGCTCGACTTCAAAACTGATCGAGCCAAACGGCGTGCCCATCCGCTCCGCCTGCAATCGCTTGTGCATGATTGCCTGTGCCTTGGCGACCCCTTGCGACGTGAATGTCTCGAAAACGTGATGACCAATAACTTCATCGGCCCGAAAACCGCGTACCCGCTCGTCGGACGGACTGATGTAGGTGAAAATGAAGTTGCGGTCGGTTTTCCAGACGACATCCTGTACATCCTCGGTGAGCAGCCGGTAGTGGGCTTCACTGCGCTGCAATCTTTCCTCGGCCAGGTTTTTCTCGAGTGCAATGCTGGCCAGACGGGCGCATTGCTCGATGAGGTAGATGTCGTGTTTGGCCGGCGTGTGTGGCTGGCGGTGGTAGATGGCGAAGGTGCCGAGCACCCGGCCATCCGAGGCGAGAATGGGTTGCGACCAGCAGGCACCGAGTCCGGCCCTGGCGGCCAGTTCCTTGAAGAGAGCCCAGTAGGGGTGTGTCGCAATATCCTCGACGACGACCCGCTGGCCGGTGAAGGCGGACGTGCCGCAGGAGCCGACTCCCATGCCGATGGCAACGCCTTCGAGGGCCTTGTTGTAGAAATCGGGGAGGCTGGGTGCGATGCTCTTCTCGATGTGCGTTCCTTCACCGTCGAGCAGGATGATGCTGCACAGCATCGCTGGATATAGTTGCTCTGCTCCGCGCACGAGGGCTTCAAGCACATCGGAGAGCGGTTCTCCGCCAGCCAGAAGCTCCAGAACATGGGTGCGGAACTGGTCGTGGCGTTCGGCGCGTTTCGTTTCGCTGATGTCGATGAAGGTGCAAATGACCTGACGCAGGCTGCCATCTGCCGCCAGATCCGGCTGGGCACTCAGCAATAGCCAGGCACGGTCCTGGCTGGTCGGGCGATAAATGCCCATCACGACGTTTTCGACTGGCAGGCCTGTGGCGATGGCCTGCGGTACCGGATGCTCTGGACCGGGGAAGGGCGAGCCGTCTTCGTGAACGACGTTCCAGTCCGGATCGAAGCTGGTCTTGCCGAGTAAATGGCTTTCTTCAAGCCCGAGTAGTTCAAGGGCAATCCGGTTGCACTGGAGGATTTCGGAAGTGGGGGACTGGATCAGGACACCGACCTGAAGATCGGCCACCAGGCGGCGATAGTTTTCCCGGCTTTCCTGCAGGGCGGCTTCGCGCTCAATCAGGCTTTCGAGTAGACGATTGAAGCCGCCGATCAACTCGCCGATCTCATCCTGACGGTCCACCGGCAATAGCTGGGGCGGTTCACTCTTATTGGTTAGCGTGGCCAGTGTTTCGGTCGCCGCAATCATTGGCGCGAACTGTCGCCGCAGCATCCACGCCGTCATCCACCAGACCAGAGCGCCGGCCAGCAGGGTGAGCAGGCCGGTGGCGAGCAGGATCCGCTGGCGCATGGCGGTGATCGAGGCAAAGGCTGCTTCGGTGGGGAGCGCGGAGACGATGAACCAGCCGGCCACCGGAATGCCTCTGGCAGCGGTCAGCTCCTCAATGCCACGGGAGTTGACGGCAATGCCATAGCCTTCATAGCCCTGCACATATTTGTCATGCATCTTGTTGACGCCGGCTGGCGGCGCTGGCTGCATGATGCGGCTCTTGTCGGTGGCGGTGACAATCAACTGGTGTTGCGGAGCGATGACCAGATAGCCTCCGCTCTTGCTGAAGCGGCTTTCAGTGACCCGGTCGAGAAAATTCGCCTTGCCGAGGTTGATCGCGCCGACAAGTGCGCCGATGATTTGGGCCTTGTCATCACGGATTGGCACCGCCATGCCGATGGCTGGCGTCTTCAATACCCGGCCGAGAACCGGGCGACCGATGGTCGATTTGCCCTCTTTGACTGCGCCGTGCATGTAATCCCGGTCGGCGTAACTGATCCCGATTCGGTCGTTGGAAAATGGCGCGGCAGCGATCGCTATGCCGTCTACTCCTGTGGCATGGACGCCGGTGTTGAACATGAGTTGAAGAATCGGGCGCTGCTCGAGAAAAGTCTGCAGAGTGGCGGTGTTCTTCAGCATGCCCGGCGTAATTTCAGAAGCGATTTTCTCCAGTGCCTTCAAACGCTCTTCCAGCTCGGAGTTCACTTGTGCGGCAACCAGGGACACCGTAGCGAACTGCTGTTCGCCCAGTTGGTGTTGCATGTCTTCGCGCAGCATCCGGCTGGCGTAGAAGGCCAGCGACCAAATCCCGATCAGAAAGACAGCCAGCGTGAAGAGGGTCAGTCTGGTCTTGAGCGAGGTCATCTGAAAGAGGTTCAAGCTCATGGATAGGCCTTCGGTTGGTGAAAGTGAGTTCAGATACTTTTCTAAACTTTATCACTTTTGGCATCCCTTTTGATGGAGACGCAAGGCAATGCTACCCTGATTTTTCTGGCTGAGCCGAAATGTTCAATCCTACGGTCAACCGGAAAAAACGGCCAAAATTCAAGCCAGTTTGGACAGGCCCTTGACCTCGAACGACAGCGAGCCGGTCGGGCAGACATCGACACACAATCCGCAGCGCGTGCAGTCGGGACCAATGGGCACTTCGGTCTCGACGGCGCGGCCCTTGATCACCGTATCGAGGACGTGCGGCACGAGGCACACCTTGCGGCAGTCGCCTTCGTGGAAGCAACCATCGAGCTTGTAGATGATGCGGACGGGCGAGACGATGCCGACGACGCCGTAAGTCAGGCCAATCGGGCAGGCATAGCGGCACCAGGCGCGGCGCGAAAAAAAGACTTCGAAGAAGAGCAGGGCGAGCACCCAGAGCAGGGCCAGACCGGGGCCATAGATCAGGGCGCGGGAGAGGATGCCGGTTGGCGAAATGGCTTCGAAGACGGTATAGCCGGTGGCCAGCGCAAGTAGCGCGAAGATGGCCCAGAACACGGTGCGCAGGCGGCGGTCCATGTTCTGGTCGGTGACCAGCTTTTTGCTGACCAAGAAAAGATGGATTTTCTCGGCCCATTCGGCCAGCAGATGGTAGGGGCAAACCCACGAGCAGAAAGTGCGGCCGCCGAGCAGCGCCCACAGCACGAGTACTGTGCCGGTGCCGATCAGCAGGTTGTTGATGATGTGCTTGTGGGCGAGCATGACCTGCAGCGCCGAGTTGAGATCGATCAGGTGGAAGCCGACAAAGCGCGAGGCAGTCAGCGCGCCTTCAAGTATCTGAATGTCGAGGAAGAAGGACAGCGTGAACAGCAGGTTGGCGAAAATCAGCGTCGCCCAGCGGCGGTTGCGCCACTTGTGGCTTGGCGTGGCATGGGCCCGGGCATGAACTTTTTCGGCGATGAGGTCGCGGTTGCCCTTCTTGTAAAAGTGAATTTGCTGGGCGGCCGGGCTGATTTCCTTCGGCTTGGTCGGCTCGGCGCCGAACAGGACCTTGATCTGATCAAAAAACCGCCGTTTGAGGAGCGCGCTCATATTTTCCAGACCTCGCCGGCTTCGATGGTGATGGCGGTGGGTTCGACCGGGCAGACCATTTCGCAGACGCCGCAGCCGACACAGGGTTCATGAACGACCGGCGATTTGCGTTTGCTGCCATCCGGCGCGAATACTGTTTCGATGGAAATGGCGCCCTTGACCGGGCATTCGCGAACGCAGAGGTCGCATTCGGCGACATCGTAGGGGTGGCTGCTGACCTTGACCGGTTTCCAGCGGTCGACCGTCATGTAGCGCAGTTGGCCCTTGAAGTCGGGGCCCCGCGTCTGGCCCTTGAAACCCTTGCCCTGGACGGCCAGGCAGGCTTCCGGGCGGGTCAGGCGGGCAACGCCGATGCGCTCGTGCATGTTGAGCGTCGGCTCCGGATCGTTTTCCTTGGCGATCAGGATCGGCTTGGCAGCCAGCGCGGCGCCCGGGCGAACCGGCAGGAAATCCGGCTTGTGGTAAGTCAGTGAGCCGGTCGGGCAGGCCAGGATGCACTGCACGGCGTCGCACGAGAAATCGCAGGCCTGGGCGCGCGGGTCGATGTAGGGCGTGCCGACGCCCATGCCGTCGACGAGGTCGGCCAGCTTGATGGCCGAAACCGGGCAGACCTGGACGCACTGGCCGCACTTGATGCAGCTGCCGAGAAAGTCCTTCTCGTCTAGCGCGCCGGGCGGGCGCAGGCGTCTCTTCTGGGCATAGACGAGGGGCAGGAAGCCGGACAGCGCGGCGCCGAGGACGCCGCCAGTGAGCAGGATGGTACGCAGCACACGGCGCCGGTTGGTCTGCCGCTTGGCGATCGAGACCGCCGGTTTGCCGTTGCCGGCCGGTGGCCGCGGCGAGGTGCTGTTGCTCTCGGTGCCGCTGTTGTCGCTACCGACTTCGTCGTCGATCTCGCTCATGATTGTGCCGTTCTTTCAGGTTTGACGAAGCGCGGTTTTTCGTCGCGCAAGATCAGGTCCGGCGTGGAGAAGGGGGCCAGGCGTTCAAGAAAGTCGAGCAGCTCCATGACCGGCGAGCTGCGGAAAAAACGGGCGATGGGCAGTTCCATCCAGATCTGGTCGGCGTAGGCATATAGCTCGTGGGTCTTGTCGCCAACGCCATCGCCGTTGCGGTCGAAGCCCTGGTAGTCATCCCAGTAGTTGCCGCTCCAGACATTCTTCGGGCTATTGTTGTTGTCGCCATGGCCGCCGTAGGCAACCTGGGTCAGGTTGCCTTCGAAGATGTTGTCGATGATGTTGTTGCCGCCGGTTTCGCTGTTGAACAGGATGCCAACGCCGTTGTAGGCGAAGCGGTTGCCGCGGATCTCGATGGTGCTGTCGGGCTGGAAGGGCGAGAGGTCGGAGCCGATGCCGACGCCGCAGTAAATGATCTCGTTGTTCTCGATGATCGTCCCCGAGGCTTCCTTGAAACCGATACCCATGCCGGTGGCGCCGGTGGCGTGCGAGATGACGTTGTTGCGCACGACGCCGCCTTCGGTATACATGAAGTACACGCCAACTGCGTTGTCGTAGAACTCGTTGCGCTCGACGACGTTATCGTTGGCGAACATGAAGTGGATTGAGTAGCGGCTGCGCTTGCCGAGGTTGTCGCGGAAGACGTTCTTGTTCGAGTACCAGGCGACCATGTCCCGCGAATCGATGATCTTGTTCTTCTCGATCAGGTTGTCGTTGCTGTACCACAGGCGCAGGCCGTCGCCGCGGACGCCGAGTTCGCGGTCCTTGGAGCGGATGCTGTTGCCGCGGATGGTGTTGTTGTTCGATTGCTTGAGGTCGAGGCCGAACAGGCAGTTGTCGAGCTCAAGGTTCTCGATGGTGTTGTGGTTGCCGCGAACATCGAGGCAGGAGTCGTCGGTATCGTGCGAATCACCGGAACCGGTCAGGTGGATGCCGCGAATCGTGGAGTCGCTGGCGTCGAGCACCATCACCGTGCCGCGGTCGCCGGAATCAATCGTCACCTGGCCGCCGCCGTCGATGGTCAGCGGCTTGTTGATGGTCACCGGGCCCGAGTAGCTGCCAGGTGGCGGTTTGAGCAGCGAGCCGGCGGGCGCCTTGTCGATTAGATCCTGGAAGGGCTTGAGACCATGCACGCGCTTGTCGCGCTCATGCAGCATGAAGGTCGGCTTCGGGCGGTCGACATTGGCGCGGGCGCCCATGCCGGCCGGCACGTCGGCCTGCGGCTCGGTATTGCCGGTGGTCAGGACCAGCAGGAGCGTGGTGGCCAGGCTCAGCCTGGCCAGTTGGTTCAGGCGGCTCACGTGGATTACTCGGCCGTTCCTTCGCGCAACTGTTTGCGCCGGATGAGAAGGGCCAGCATCATGCAGATGAAAATGGCGACGAGCAGGCCATAGCCCCAGTACGGATAGGAGAAGGTCGAGAACTGGGCGACCTTGCCTTCGCCAAAAACGGTGGGCATGAAGGGCTTGACCGTGAAGGCGCCCCACGGGTGCATGTTGTGGCCGAAGAACCACAACCAGCCCGCGTAGGTTATGACAAAGAAGAGCGGGAGCAGGGCCGGGACCAGGGCCAACAACAACTGGAACGGTTTGATCTTGGCGGTGCCGGCAATCACCACGGCCATCACTGCGATGAGGCCGAAGATGACGATCTTCGATATGTTGCGGACGTTGTCACCCCAGACGTTGATGCGGTCCATGTCCTTGAAGAAGGTGCCGGATTCCTGCATGTAGGCCTGGACATGGCTTTCGAGGTGGCCGAGCATGAACTGGTCGACCAGCATCCAGGCGGCGACGGCGGCGAAGCCGGCGCTCAATATCAAAATTTGCGGTTTTTTCCGGTTGACCGTGAAAGCCAGCATCATCACGGCAAAGAAACCGAAAAAGAACTTGGCCAGCGGCTTTTCAACCGGCGCGCCGGTGGCGATCGGGAACATGCCGACGTAGTGGTTGATGGTGTTCATTTCATGGACGCAGTCGAGGCCTTCGGCACCCTTGTCGACATTTTTCGCGGCATCGGTCACCGGGTTGTAGCGTTCGTCGTCGTGTGAGAGGTCTTTCTGGATGATTTCGCCGGCCATGCGGGTGCCTTTTCCGGCCGCCTTGCAACCGTTGTAGACACCGTCGAAATGAAAATGGATGCGAATGCCATCAGGAAAGGCATCGGGCGGGTAATTCGGGGCGGTCAGGGAAACCCACCAGATTGGCGCAAAGTAGGCGGCAACCAGGCAGATCAGGGAAATCAGGGTCAGGCCACCAACAATCTTGTTTTGTTTTTCCATTGTGCTGTTCTCTATCGTGTTGCGCCCGGCTTGGGGTCGGGTGGGGGGCTGCCCGTCGATGACGGGCAGCGGTACTACAGCAGAACTGTGTTACTTCTTCTTGCCGCCGGCTTTCGGCTTGCACATGTTGCCCGGCATCACCAGGCTGGACTGATAGGCCGAAATCGCCACCAGTTGGTCATTGGTGTAGGGCTTGATGACCTTGACCATGTCCGGGTTGGCATTGCGGCGATGGCCGTCGCGAATCTCGGTCATCTGGCGCAGCAGGTACTTGTAGTGCTGGCCGGCGATCACTGGGTAGAACTTGTCCTTGACGCCTTCTCCGTTCTTGCCATGGCATTCCAGGCACTGCTTTTCATACAGTTCCTTGCCCTTGGCGACCTGCATGGCGGCGTCGACCCCTTCGTACTTCCCGTGCTCAATCGGGATGCAGAGGCCTTCGATATAGGCCGAAACGTCAGCCAATTCCTGTGGGTCGGTCAAGGTTGCGGCGAACGGGTACATCGTCGGGTTGTCGCGCAGGCCGGCGCGAATATCGGCCATCTGCTTGATCAGGACGGTTGTATGCTGACCAGCCAGTTGCGGGAAGGTGCCGTCCGGGCGACCTGCGCCGGAGGGCAGGTGGCATGCGCCGCAGACCTCGTAGGCCTCCTCGCCCCGTTTTTTGTCGCCCTTGAGTTTCAGGGCTTCAATCTTTTCGCCTTCCTGGGCATTCCATTTGTAATCCTTGGACTCGATACCGCCTTTGTGCGGGGCTGGCGGACCGGCGAAAGCGACGCCTGCGCTGAGCAGGCAGATCAGCAAAAGTGATGATTTCATGTTTTGGTGTCCTTTTATGGCAGGTTGTTCGGAGCGTTGCAGGCATTGTCGATCTGCCTATATCAGCGTTCCTTGATGTGGGTCATAAGCCCGGAAAGCCGGGCTTTCCCACGTTATTTCAGCTTGGCAAGGTACTCGGCGATAGCCTTGATTTCCTCATCATTGACCAAGTGCATGACCCCCTTCATTGCAGCAGTTTGTCCGTTGTTGCGGGCACCGCTCTTGATATCCTTCATTTGCTGCTCGGCGTAGGCAGCGTTCTGCCCGGCCAGCTTCGGATAGTTCGGCATCAACGGTTTGTCGGCTTTGGCGCCGTGGCAGGCGTTGCAGGTCTTTTCAGCAAAGAGCTTGGCGCCATCGGGTGCGGCCAAGGCTGGCGAGGCGACGATTGCCGCAGCGATCAAAGTCATTACAAATTTCATGGTTATTCCCTCCTGAATGTGAAACGGGGAACAGATTGGCTCTGTCCCCCGCTAATTGCCTTAAGTCAGATCAAGTTTGTTTTTTACTTGACCTTCTTGGCACCGTTTTGCTCAAGGTAGGTCTTGGCGCGCAGGCCAATGTCGGCTGCCTTGACCTGGTATTGCCAGACCTGCTCAGCCCACAGGTTCGCCTGGTCCCAATCCTTCTTGGCGGCGGCTGCTTCGTGCTTGGCCTTGGCTTCCTTCATCTTGTTGAGCTGGTCGGTTGCATCGTCGACCATGTTCACCACATCCGGGAAGTCCTTGAAGTTGACGCTGGTGATGTAACCAACGACGGAATCAATGACGACCTGGGTGTCAGCGACCTTCTTGACCGTAGCCTTGTAGTCGGCTTCGGTATAGACGGCCTTGGCGGCTTCAACCTTGCCCGGCTTCCAGCCCTTCGGCTTGACCAGCAGGTAACCCTGCATTTCAAGGTGCAGTGCGGAGCAGAACTCGGTGCAGTAGTACGGATACACACCTTCCTTGTCGGCCTTGAACTTGACGGTGACCGTCTTGCCCGGTTCAACCGAGGCGTGCACATTGAAGGTCGAAACGGTGAAGCCGTGGGTTTCGTCCTGGGCACGTTCGAGGTTGGTCAGGTGGATGGTGATTTCATCGCCCACTTCAGCCTCGATGGTTTCCGGCGTGATGTGCGAACGGATCAGCGTACCCTTGACCTCGATCTTGTTGCCCTTCTTGGTCGTTACTTCTTCGCCAGCGCGAACCATGCCCGGATGCGGCTTGTCGGTGCGGGAATCGGTACCCACCTTGTAGCGGACGCCCGGCTTCAGCTTCGAAGCTTCGATGGCAACCACGTAGTGCGGCTCGCCCAGCGGTAGCGGCATGTCGTACAGGAGTTGCATCTTGTCGTTGCTGATGTCGATGAGCTGGTGGTTCTGCGGATGCAGCGGGCCAACCGGGTTGAAGCGATCGATCGACAGCTTGTTCAGTGCCACCAGGTAGCGACCCTTCGGATCCATCGAGTCACCTTCCATGGTCATCAGGTGACCGATGTTGTAGTGCACGGAGATCTTGTCGAGCACCTTGCCGTCACAGTGATTCCATTTGACGACTTGCGAATCGACGTAGAGCGAGGTGTAGGCAATACAAGGCTTGCTGTCGTACTGGGTGTGCAAAGGACCGAGGCCGAGCTGGACCTGGGTGTGCAGTGCATCCTTCATGCCGATGACCGGAATGCCGTACGGATCCTTGGATTCGAACTTGCCGGCCTTGATCGCGGCCTGGATCTTCTCGAAGGAATAGACGGACACGTGGGTGTCGAGCTTGCCGGCGACGGTCAGGAACTTGCCGTCCGGGGTGACGTCGACGCCGTGCGGCGACTTCGGTTCCGGCACGAGGAAGAGAATGCCTTCCTTGATCGCCGTTTCCATCATCAGCACCTTGTGGCCGTTGATGGTTTTTGCCTTGCCGGCAGCAACCAGTTCTGCCGCCTTCTTCCAGTTGATTACGTGCAGATAGTCGGTGTCCTTGGCGGAGCAACCGGCTTCATACGGCGGACGACCCTTTTCGATGCCGCCGACGTAACGCTCGGAACAGAACGAGTTGGTGAAGGACCAGCCGTCGGAAGGACCTTTACCGGCATCGGACAAGTCCTGCGAGTACGGTGGCAGTTCGAGGGAGAAGGACTGCTTCGGATCGAGGCGGCCTTCCTTGCGGTCGAACTTCCAGTAGGTGACGCCACCGCGATACTTCTCGTTGAACTCTTCGAGCGGATAGAACTTCTTGTTCTCGAGCGGCGAGGCGTACTGGGCGGCTTCGATGACGTACTCGGTGTTCGGCGTGACGAAAGCGCCGCCGTGTTCCGACTTGAAGATCGGGTTGACCACGATCTGCTTGGTTTCGAAGTCACGCAGGTCGATCACGGCGAGGCGCGGATTGGCCTTGTCGTTGATGAACAGGAATTGGCCGTCGTACTTGCCCTGGGTTTCGGAGATGGCCGGGTGGTGCGTATCGCCCCAGTTGATTTCCTTGCCGTCGATGTTGCCCTGACGCAGCACAGCCTTGGAGTTCTCGTCGAAGCCGTAACCCTGCCACGGTTCCGGCGTGAATACGCCGATATATTTCAGGATGCGCATGGACGGAATGCCATACACAATGATCTGGCCGGACTGGCCGCCAGAGCTGAAGGCGACGAATTCGTCGCGCTTGCCGGTCGGGACGTAGGTCTTGGATGCAGCCAGCAGATCCTGCTGGCTCAGGCCACGACGCTTCATCACGTCCTGCAGCGATTCAGCCGACCACGCTGTTGCTGCGAAACCGGCGGCGAGAAGCAGCGCGGTGGATTTCACTACAAATTTTTTCATCTCGATTTCTCCCATGAGCACCAGAAGCAAAAACTTCTCTTCCCCCATTGGCGCCTGTGACTTAGCGTCACTGCGACAATTTGCCGCACACTGTATTCTTCGCCGACTGTGAAAGAATTGATGTCTGTTAAATTCAAACAGACGCATTCGGCGACAATCCGTTGATCCAAATGACCCAAGGTCCAGAAGCACACTTGTGAACAAAAAAATACTGATTGACGTCATAGGTCTTGAATTGATCGCTCTGGTTGTAGTCGTTGGTTACAAGCTGTCGCCGATGCTGTTGCCAAAAGCTGACATCACCGTTCAGCCCGACCCCGTCTGCAATCTGCAGCGCGAGGCCTGCTCCGTCGCCCTGCCATCCGGCGGCAATGTCACCCTGGCGATGGGGACGCGGCCGGTACCGCTGGTCAAACCGTTCGAAGTTCAGGTAGCGACCAGCGGCTTTTCGCCGGCCCGTGTCGAGGTCGATTTCTCCGGCATCGAGATGAACATGGGCTACAACCGGCCAGAGTTGGCAGCGCGCGGCACCGGCAGCTATGCCGCCGAGGTGACGCTGCCGGTCTGCATCACCGGTAGCATGGACTGGCAGGCGACGGTGCTCATCGAAACCGGCAGCGAGCGGGTGGCGATTCCGTACCGCTTCACGACCGGGGAGTCGCACTAAATGGCTGAACGCATACTGATGGCAATCGCCGGCCTGCTGGCTGTGCTGATTCTTGGCGTCGTCCTCTTCTGGCAGCCGGAAATGCCCGAGCGACCATTGCCCAAGGCGGTCATCGCAGCCGGCGGCGATTTCACGCTGCAGTCGGCGAGCGGCCCGGTGGCACTCAAGGACTACCGCGGCAAGCTGGTCCTCGTCTATTTCGGCTACACCTTCTGTCCGGACATCTGCCCGACCTCACTGGCCGCGACGGCCGAAGGCCTCAAGCAACTGACGCCCGAAGAACTGGCCAGGGTGGCGATGATCTTCGTCTCGGTCGACCCGAAACGCGATACGCCCGAGCGCCTCAAGGAATACGTTGAATTTTTCCATCCGGCGATCGTCGGCGTCACCGGCACGCCGGAAAACATCGCCGAAATCGCCAAGCGCTACGGTGTGTTCTATGCCGAACAGAAGATCGAAACAGCTGGGGGCGGCTACGTCGTCGATCACTCGGCCGACACCTTCATCGTCGGCCCGGACGGCCAGCTGGTCGCCAAGATGGTGCACGCCACGCCGCCCGATCAGGTCGTCGTCGCCATTCGCAAATACCTGAACCAACCCTGAAGGAGCGTAAGCCCATGAAAAAACTGTCCCTGCTTGCAGCCAGCCTGATGTTCTCGGCCGGTGTTCTGGCCGCCGCCGCCGACCACGTCTCGGTTCAGGATCCGTATGTCCGCCTCGCCCCGCCCAACGCCCCGGCCACCGGCGCCTTCATGGTCATCAAGAACAACGGCGACAAGGACGTCAAAGTCGTCAAGGCCGACAACCCGGTTTCCAAAGTGACTGAGTTGCACACCCACCTCAACGAAGGCGGCGTCATGAAAATGCGCCCGGTGCCCAGCATCGAGGTCAAGGCCAAAGGCGAAGCCGTCCTCAAACCGGGCGGCCTGCACGTCATGATGATCGACATCAAGACGCCGATGAAGGAAGGTGACGTCGTGCCGATCACCCTGAGCTTCGACGACGGCAGCACCAAGCAGGTCGATGCCAAGGTCGTCCGCCCAATGGCCGCGCCGATGCCGGCGGCCATGGAACACAAACACTGATTTCGATTTTGGCCGTTTTTTCCGGTTGACCGTGGAAGTCTGCGGTCAGCCGGTTGGCTGGCCATTCACATACTGAATCGGGCTGAATCCATGTTCATGGTTCTATTCGTTCTCATCGTCGTACTGCTGCTTTATTCGTTCTTCGCCTGAGCCACTCAGGTCTTGACCGGCCGTTTCGACAGTTTGCGCTGCAGCGTCCGCCGGTGCATTTTGAGGGCGCGGGCGGTGGCTGAGACGTTGCCGTCGTTTTCGTTGAGGACGCGATGGATGTGTTCCCATTCGAGGCGGTCGACTGACAGCGGTTCATCCGAGGCCGGGACGTCGAAGTCCGGGCCGTCGTCAGCGTCGAAGGCGGTCAGGATGGCTTCGACTTCGACTGGCTTGGCGAGGTACTGGACGGCGCCGAGCTTGACCGCGTCGACGGCGGTGGCGATGCTGGCGTAGCCGGTCAGGACAACGATCCGGCATGCCGGGTTGATGGCCAGCAGTTGCGGGATCAGGGCGAGGCCGGAAGTGCCGTTCAGGTTGAGGTCGAGGACGACGCGTCCGGCCTGCATTTCCTTTGCCGCCGCCAAGGCAGACGCCACATCAAGCGCGCCCCGCGCCGGGTGGCCGCGCCGTTCCAGCGTGCGGACGAGGATGGCGTTGAAGCTCGGGTCGTCGTCGATGATCAGCGTTGGTTCGGTCATGTCTTTATCCGGGGTAGTTCGATGCGGGCGAGGGCGCCGCCTTCTTCGGGATTGAGCAGCGTCAGGGTGCCGCCGAGTTGTTCGACGGCGCTGCGCGTCAGCATCAGGCCGACGCCGCTGCCGCGCTCGTGGGCGGGAAAACTTTCCTGGCCGCCCAGTTCGAGTACCTGCTCGGGAAAGCCCGGGCCGCGGTCACGGATGTCGATGCACAGGTTGTCGGTGCACCAGCTCAGGCGTATTTCGAGCGGGATGGTCGTGGCGTTGGCGGCGTTGTTGAGCAGGTTGAGCACGGCCTGCTCGAGCCGCGGGTCGGCGACGATTTCCGGTGCCTCGCCATCGCTGGCGACGATCAGCCGGCTGCTCGCTTGCGGGCGGGCGGCGTGCCAGTTCTGGCGCAGGTGGTCGAGCCAGCGATTGGCGGTCTGCAGCGGCGCATTTTCCAGGCGCTCGGCGCCGGCCCGGCGCGACAGGCCGGTGACGATTTCCTTGCAGACGGCGATCTGCTGGAGGACAAGCCGAAGGTCTTCGCGGGCCGGATCGCTCAGGGTCGGATCGTTGACCAGTTCGCCGGCGAGCAGGGCCATGGTCGCCAGCGGCGTGCCGAGTTCGTGGGCGGCGCCGGCGGCCAGCGTGCCCATGGCAACGACCCGTTCATCGCGCAGCCCCTGTTCGCGGGCGGTGGCCAGTTCGGCGTCTCGTTGGCGAATGACGCGGGTGGTATGAACGATGATCCAGCCGATCATGACGGCCGAGACGACGAAAATCAGCCACATGCCGCCCAGGTGCAGGCGCGTCGCGCGCGTGGCGTCGGGCATCGGCAACGGGACGTAATAGAGCATGAGCAGCGAATAGGCGGCAATGGCGACGGCGGTGACGATGGCCACGCAACGCGCCGGCAGGGTCAGCGCGGCGACGGCGACCGGCGGCAGGAGCAGGGAAACGAGCGGATTGGCGGCACCGCCGCTGAGGAAGACGACTGCGCTCAGCATGCCGATGTCGAACAGCAGCTGGCTGAACAGTTCGTTGGCCGTGGCGGTTTGCGAGCGGATTACCCGCCACTGGGCTATCGCGTTGAACAGCAGGGCGATGGCGACGATGCCGAGGAGCGGTACCTGCGGTACGGGAATGTCGAGCAGGCCGGGGCCGACCATGATGAGCTGGGTCAGCACGGCGAGCACCACCCAGCGACCGATAACCAGGCGGCGCAGGTTGGCCAGGTGGTCGGTATTCGCAGTCGTGCACGGGGTAAATGCCATGGGCCGAATTATGCGTGATTTGTGTCAATTTTCAGTCGCTTGAGAGGTGCGACAATTCGCCGCATCGATCTTGGGAGCTGTCCTGCATGCTGAATATCCTGCGTTTCCCCCTCTTTCTCGCCGTGCTTGCCCTGAGCCATCCGGCGGCTGCGGTCGACCTCGAAAAAGGCAAGGAAATCAACGGTACCTGCGCCGCCTGCCACAGCGACAATGGCCAGGGCGGCAAGAAGGGCGAGTACCCGCGCATTGCCGGTCAGCAGGTCAAATACATTGAAAGCCAGTTGAAGAATTTCCGCGCGCGGACGCGGGTCAATATCCCGATGTTCCCCTACACGCAGGAGCGCGAGCTGTCCGATGAAGATATCAAGGACATCTCAGCCTATCTGGCCGGTATCGAGCTGGATACCAAAATGCCAACCTACAAAGGCACGGAGGACGCGCTGACCAAGCTGCTGATGGCCGAAAAGGTCATGATCATCCCGCGCGCCGAGGGCGATCTGGCCCATGGCGAGAAGCTTTACCAGAAGCAGTGCGCCGCCTGTCACGGCAAGACCGGCAAGGGCCGCGGCATGTTCCCGATGCTCGTTGGCCAGTACACCAATTATCTGCAGCGACAGGTCGATCTCTACCTCAAGGGCGACCGGCCGCATGACGAGGAGGGCACTGTCGGTTTGCTCAATGCCCTCAAGCCGCAGGATATCCAGGACATCCTGGCCTATCTCACATCGATACAGGAGCCGAAGGAATGAAACGTCTTGCCCTGACCCTGATGACCGCGCTGGTCGCTTCCGGTGCCATCGCCCACGGCCATGCCGGACCAATCGACGACAGCATGCCCGATGCCCAGCGCATTCGCTTCTGCGAACGCGTCCGCGACCACGCACTGCAGGCTTTCTACAATCGCGACAAGGGGCGGCCGATGAAACTGTTCGACGAAGACGGCAGCGATGGCGCGCGCATTACCAATCACATCATCCGGCGCATCTACGAAGAGCCGCAGATTTCCAGCCCGAAAAAGGCCGAAACCTTTGGCCGGGCTACCTGCAACGAAATGATGGGGACGAAGCAGCCTTCAGAGTAGGAAGGGGATGAAGCGCTTGGTGCGCTGCATGTAGTTGGCGTAGGCGTCGCCGAAATAGGCCAGACATTCGCGCTCGTCGGTAACAGCGGTGAGCCAAAGCGAAATGGATGCGACACCGGCGATGATCGTGCCGATCATGCTCGGGTCCTGGAAGTAGGCACCCCAGGCCAGCGCCAGCAAGGACGAGTACATCGGATGGCGGATGTAGCCGAAGATGCCATGCGACACCACCTGCGTCGTTTTCTCGAATTCGTAGAACGACCCATCGTCACGCTGGGCATTGGCTGCGCCATGGCGGGTCAGTGTGCGCGCCCCGGCAATGACCAGGAACATGCTGAGCAGCATCAGCATCCACGACGTGAACTGGTGCGGCGAGTATGGATCTTCGCCCCACACGCCGTGGTTCAGCACAATCAGTCCGAGGATGGCTTCCCAGGCAAAAAAGCGGTAGAAACCGTGGCTGCCCGGCTTGAGCAGGGCTTTTCGCGAAAGCCAGATGACAATGCCGGAGCCGGCGAGGAAGGTGAGCAGATCGTTCATGTCAGTTCGAGAATGAGGCGGTGAGGGCCGCGATCATGTAGCCGTGGTCGAGAACGCCGGCGCTTTCGCGGATGCTGTGCATGGCCCACATCGGCGAGCCGACATCGACGCTGGGGATACCGAGGCGCGCGGCGACGATGGGGCCGATGGTGCTGCCGCAACCAAGGTCGGTGCGGTGGGCGTATTGCTGGCAAGGCACGCCGGCTTTGTCGCAGATGGCCATGAAGCGGGCTGCTGTCTCGGCGCTGGTGCTGTAGCGCTGGTTGGCGTTGCTCTTGATGACCGGTCCGGCATTGACCAGCGCGTGGTGGCAGGGCTCGTAGGCGGCCGGGAAATTGGGGTGCCAGCCGTGTGCCATGTCGGCGCTGATGAAGAAGCTTCGGGCCAGCATCCGGCGCTGGTCTTCTGCGTCGAGGCCGGCGCAGCCAGCCAGTCGGCCGAGCACATCGGCGACGAAGCTGCCGCCGGCGCCCGTGGCGCTCTCGCTGCCGACTTCCTCGTGATCAAAAAAGGCGCACAGGCAGGTAGCGGCGGGTTCGGACGTGGCGAGCAGGGCGCTCAGCGCGGCGTGGCAGGAGGCGAGGTTGTCGAGCTGGCTGTTGGCGACGAACTCACGGTCGACGCCCCAAAAGGCCCCTTTTTGCGTGTCATAAGCATTGAGTTCCCAAGTCAGCAGATCGCCCGGCTCGACGCCGAGTTCGGCGGCGATGGGCTGGCGGAAGCGCGCTTCCGCCTTCGTGCCGTCTTCGGAGATGCCGAGCAGCAAGGGCAGTTCGGTCTGCTTGTTGAATTTCAGGCCATTTTCATTGACCTCGCGATTCATGTGGATGGCGAGGTTGGGCAGGCGCAGCAGCGGGTCGGCAAAGCGCACCAGCCGGGTTTCGAAGCCGCCCGGCACGCGGACATTGACGCGGCCGGCCAGCGACAGGTCACGGTCGGCAAAGGTGGCGAGGATCGGGCCGCCATAGACTTCAACGCCAAGGCGCACCAGACCGGCGGCGTCTTCAGCCGGTTTCGGCTTGAGGCGCAGGCCCGGCGAGTCGGTATGGGCGCCGATCAGGCGCAGGCCGGTCGTTGCTGTCGGCTGGCTACCGACGATGAAGGCGATGATCGACGATCCGCCACGCACGACGTAGCGACGGTCGCCGGCGGTCAAGGTCCAGCGCTCGGCTTCGTCGAGCGGTTGGAAGCCGGCAGCGGTGAGTCGGGTCTCGCAAGTCTGGACGGCATGCCAGGGGCTGGGGCTGGCATCGATGAAATCGAGCAGGTCCTGCGCCTGGGCGCGTGTGGAGTCGGGAATGTTCATGGCTTCTTGAGTTTCAGCAGTTCGATCAACTGTCGGGCAACCCGATCATCATAAAGCATTGCGATGTGACCTACCGCAGGCAGTTCGACATCGCGGGCACCGGGCAGGCGCTGGTTGTCCTGTGGCATGACGTAATTGTCGTAGGCATTGCGCAGGCTGACGGCGGGAATCTTGATCGGTTCGGTCGCCATGTCGCGCAGCCACAGCGAGCCGGGCGTCATCTCGCGGGAATTCTGGCCGAAGCCGATTTTGCTCAGGAGACTGCCCGCATGCGGCGTGGCCAGCGTGAACAAACGGTCGACGCGCTCGATGCCGTGCCGGGCCAGATAGGAGCGGCAGATCAGGCCGCCCATGCTGTGCGCGACGAGGGTCACCTGCTGGCTGCCGGTGTCGGCGCAGACTTCCTCGATGCGCCGGTTGAGCAGCGGCACCAGCTTGCCCATGCTGGTGTAGGGCGGCGCCAGGCTGACCGTGGCGACGCTATGCCCGGCTGCTTCGAGGCGACGGCGGAGCAGCCACCAGACACCACGGCTGCAGCCGTAGCCATGGACGAGCAGGATCGGCTTTTGTCCGGGCAGCAGGCGATCGGCCGGCATCCACAGACGTTCGAACGGAATGACGAGCAGGAAGGTGAGCAGGAAGGCGAAGTATTCGCCGGCCATGATCCGGAAGCGTTTGCCAAAGCCGAGCGCCGGTGCCGGCGAGGCGAATTTCATGCCGAAGAACCAGGTCGTCGCGTTCATCCAGAAACGCAGGCCGAGCAGGCAGTTGATCGCTCCGATGGTGGCCAGCGGCCAGTCGAGGTGCATGAAATGGCGGCCGATGTACAGATAGCCGCTGATTTCGAAGGCGAGCCAGATGAGCAGCGAGACAGGGACCATGCCGGACTCAGGCCGCTTCGGCGTCAGGCTTGGGCAGCCACAGGCAGGCGCCTTTGGATTCCTTGTTGATCGCGGCGAGCACCTGCTCGTGTTCGGTCAGTTCTTCGGGCGAGGCGCGGCGAACGGTGAGCGGCTTGCGCTCGCGGACCAGGCCGTCGGCACCGATGTTCGGGCGCGGTGCGGCATCGGGTTCGATCATCAGAGAGTTCTGGCCGCGTGTCATGGCCAGGAAAACCTCGGCCAGCAGCTCGGTGTCGAGCAGAGCGCCGTGCAGGGTGCGGCTGGAGTTGTCGATTTCGTAGCGTTCGCACAGCGCGTCGAGGCTGTTGCGCTTCCCGGGATGCAGATCCTTGGCCATGCGCAGGGTGTCGGTCACCTTGCCGCAGATGGTGCCGACCGGCACCCGGCCGAGGCGGTCGAGTTCGGCGTTGAGGAAGCCGATGTCGAAGGGCGCGTTGTGGATGATCAGTTCGGCGCCGTTGATGAATTCGAGGAACTCGTCGGCGATGTCGGCGAACTTCGGCTTGTCGGCGAGGAATTCGAGGGTGATGCCGTGCACTGCCTGGGCGCCTTCGTCGATTTCGCGTTCCGGGTTGAGGTATTTGTGCAGGTGGTGGCCGGTGAAGCGGCGGTTCACCATCTCGATGCAGGCAACTTCGATGATGCGGTGGCCCGAGCGCGGGTCGAGGCCGGTGGTTTCAGTGTCGAGGACGATCTGTCTCATGCTGCTTCCCTGTTTCTCAATTCATCGATGCCGCGATTGGCCAGGGCATCGGCCCGTTCGTTTTCCGGGTGGCCGGCGTGGCCCTTGACCCAGACCCATTCGAGCTTGTGCCGGCGGACCTGGGCGTCGAGTAGTTGCCACAGGTCGGCGTTCTTGACCGGCTTCTTGTCGGCGGTTTTCCAGCCGTTTTTCTTCCAGCCGTGAATCCACTCGTTGATGCCCTTCATGACGTACTGCGAGTCGGTGTAGATCTTGCCGCCGATTGGCCGCTTGAGGGCTTCTATGGCGCGGATGGCAGCGGTCAGTTCCATGCGGTTGTTGGTCGTTTCCTTCTCGCCGCCCCACAGCTCCTTTTCGTGCTGGCCGAGGCGCAGGATGGCCCCCCAGCCGCCGGGGCCGGGATTGCCCTTGCAGGCACCATCGGTAAATATTTCAACGATTTCTTCAGCGGCCATGGCCTTCCTTTTGGGCGATTGGGCGCAGCGCCTTGGCGCGCACCGACTTGTTTCGCCAGTTGGGGGTGATCAGGTGCATGCCGTGCACGCGCTTGATGGCACGCAGCACGTAAACGCCGCCGGAGAAATGCCACCAGCGGTTGCCGGCCGTTTCGATGAACTGCCAGCGTTGCACCCATTTGAGTTGTTCGACCGGTGGAATGTAGCAGCCAAACTGGCCGCGATCGACCTCAAAACTGAGCAATTTTAGCCAATCCTTGAGGCGATTCAGCGACAGATAACTGCCATTCCACGGAAAATCTCCGCTGCCGTCGAATTTCTGTTTCAGGCCCCACAGCGACAGCGGATTGAAGCCGATGATGATGACCTGTCCCTCGGGAATCAGGATGCGCTCGACTTCGCGCAATATCCGGTGGGGCTCGTCGCTGAATTCAAGCACATGCGGCAGGACGACGAGGTCGGTGCTGAGCGAGGCGAAGGGCAGGGCGGTGCAGTCGCAGAGCATGTCTACAGCGCCGTATTCGCCGGCCTTGAGGCGCAGCGGAATGCGGTTGGCGCGCAGGAATTCGCCCTGCGGCAGGCCGAGTTGCAAGGCATGAAAACCGAACACATCGGCAACGGCGGCATCGACCTGACGCTGTTCCCAATCGAGCACATAGCGGCCGGCTGCGGTCGACAGCCAGGCGTCGAGCCCGGGAATTGACATCCGGGGCGCTGCGCTTGATAGTTCCGGTATGTTTGAAATTTCGCTCATTCCCGCGTTCAAGGATAATTACATCTGGCTGCTGACCCGCGGCAAGCGTGCCGTCGTCGTCGATCCTGGCGATGCAGCTCCGGTCATTGCCCGTCTGGAAGCCGACGATCTGACGCTGGAGGGCATCCTGATCACGCATCACCATGCCGATCACCAGGGTGGCGTCGCCGAACTCAAAGCGCGCTGGCCAGTCGAGGTTCATGCACCGGCCAATGAGTCTATCACAGGCTGCACGCGTCCACTTTCAGGTGGCGAGCGGATTGATATTCTGGGCCAGACGGTCGATGTCATGGCCGTTCCCGGGCATACGCTCGGGCATCTCGCTTACCTCGCACCGGGCGCGCTGTTTTGTGGCGATACTTTATTTGGCGCCGGCTGCGGGCGGCTGTTCGAGGGCACGCCGGAACAGATGTCGGCCTCGCTCGACAGCATCGCCGCGCTCCCCGACGATACATTGGTCTACTGCGCCCACGAGTACACCGAGATGAACCTGCGTTTCGCCTTGGCCGTCGAGCCGGAAAATGCTGCCTTGCTGGCGCGCGTGGCGAAGGTTGCGGCGCTGCGGGCGGCGGGCCAGCCCAGTGTGCCGTTGACACTCGGTGAAGAGAAGGCGACCAACCCCTTCCTGCGCTGTACCGAGCCGGCGGTCATGGCGGCTGCTGAAAAGCGCGATTCCACGGTCAACCGGAAAAAAACCTCAATTTTCAAAACCATTCGCGGCTGGCGAAACGAGTTCTAGGGCGTCGCCCTACGGTTTTGCCTGGCGGATTCGGTTGCTGACTTTTTCCAGCGCATCAAGCACGCGGGCCGCATTGAAAGGTTTGATGATGAAGCCGCTGGCGCCGTTCATGATCGATTCCTGAACGGTTTCCGGGTCGGAGTTGCTGGTTACCATGACGACTTCGGTGTCCGGATTGGCCACCTTGATCTCGCATAGTGCTTCGATGCCGCTTTTCTCCGGCATCATGACATCCATGCAGACGATGTCCGGCTTCATGCGATCGACGACGTCGATGGCCGCTTGCCCGTTGCGGGCCTCGCCGACCACGTCGTATTCCTCGCCGCGCAGCATGGCGCGCAGAATGCTGCGCATCATGTCGTTGTCGTCAGCGATAACGATGGATATGCGTCGTCTGGCCACTAGGTTTCGTCGGCCCGGCAGATGCGATCCCGGCCTCCGTGCTTGGCATGGAGCAGTGCCTTGCTGGCGGCCTGGATAAGGTCGTCCGGCGGGTTGTCGAAACCGGGCGCGGCCGAGGCGAGGCCGATGCTCAAGGTGACCGTCCCGCCAGGTGAGGAGGCGTGCTGGATATTGAGTTCGCGGATGGCGTTGCGGATTTTTTCAGCCACCATCAGCGCGCCGCTGATCGTCGTTTCGGGCAGGACGACCGCGAATTCCTCGCCGCCATAGCGGGCCACGATGTCGGAAGGACGTTCGGTGTGCTGGCGAATCGCCTTTGCTACCTTGCGCAGGCACTCATCGCCGGCCTGATTGCCGTAGGTGTCGTTGTATAACTTGAAGTAGTCGATATCGCACATCATCATGGCGATGCTGTTCGAGTGACGGCGTGCCCGGCGCCATTCGATTGAAATCGCCTCATCGAAAAAACGCCGGTTGGCGACACCGGTCAGCGCGTCGCTCGACGAAATGCGCACCAGTTCCTGGTTGGCGGCATCCAGTTTGCGCGTCAGCGCAATCAGCGACGAGCGCATCAGCACGATGTGCTGCATGGCGCGGATTTTTGCACCAAGCACAATCTCGCTGACCGGCTTGAGCAGATAGTCGTCACCACCGGCAGTAATACCATTTTCGATGCTGCTTTCATCGCTCTCGGCGGACAGGAAAATGATTGGCGTCCACTCGCCCGGGCCTTCCATGGCCCGGATGCGCTGGGCAACCAGAAAACCATCCATGTCGGGCAGAACGACATCGAGCAAGACCAGATCCGGACGGGTTCTGGCGTATTTTTCCAGTGCCTCCTCGCCGCTTCGGGCAGAAAGCGTTGTCGCACCGAACTTCTCCACATGCTGGATCGGCAGGTGGAGGTTGGAGCGGCTGTCTTCGACGACAAGAATTTTCATGGTTTCTGCCGGGCTTCGATCAGCGCAGTCTAGCGGCAATATCGATTGAAGAAAACCAGCGCGGCAATCGAAATGCTGATGGCAGTAACAGCCCAGCCGATTCCCCAGTACAGCGCGCGGCTGGCTTGATAGTGGGCAGCGCGTTGCTTGAACTGGAAATAGCGCTGAAATTCGCCAAGGGTGAGCAGGGCGGTCAGCATGAAGAAAATCATGCCGCAGAACATGAAGATGATGATGCCGTTGTTCAGCTCACGACAGGCTCCCGCCGTGCGGTTGAGATAGAGCAGGATGCCGTCGGTACGGAAGGCGAAGCCGCCGACTAAAAAGGCAAATCCGGCGAAAAGAGTGATCAATCCGATGATCAGCCAAGTCTGCCAACGCTTGAGCTGCTCAACTAACCTGGATATTTCTTCGATGAACCATTTCATATGTTTTTGCTGATATTTCCGGTGTGGCGGTGTGCTAAATTTGGCGGATATAAAACAAGAAGGGCAGATTATCATGGCCGAGTCGACAGCAAGCAATTCTGCAACAATGTTACGCCTGACCGGGGCGCTGAAATCGCCGCGCAGCAAGCAAATTGGAAAATGGCTGGCGGGCATTTTTGTGGTTTTCGGGGTGCTTGGTTTTTTCGCTGCGCCGCCACTGCTCAAATCCATTTTGCAGAAACAGCTGTCGGTCCAGCTGCATCGCGAAGTCAGCATCGAAAATATCGACATAAACCCGTACGGCTTGTCGGCGAAGGTCAGCGGTTTTTCGATCAAGGCCGAGGGCAGCAAGGAAGTGGCCGGTTTCGACGAACTTTTCGTCAATCTTTCGTCGGCCTCCATTTTTAAACTGGCTGCCGTCGTTGATGAGGTTCGTCTGCAGGGGCTGCGCGTTGCAGTGTCGCGAGTTGCCGAGGGGCGTTACGACATCTCCGATCTGCTTGATGAATGGATGAAGCCCAAGGACGAGCCGGAGTCCGGCACGCCGCGCTTTTCGGTAAATAATATCCAGCTGATCAACGGCAAGATCGTCTTTGATGACCAGCCCAAGGGCAAGGTGCACACGATCAGCGACATCAATCTGGCGCTGCCCTTTGTCTCCAGCCTGCCCTACCACACCGAGGTTCTGGTCAATCCGTCGTTTTCAGCCACGATCAATGGTTCGCTACTGGCCTTGACCGGGGACAGCAAACCGTTTTCGGAGACCCACGAAAGCCGGCTCAACCTTGATCTGGATCGCTTCGACCTGGCTGGCCTGCAACCCTACCTGCCTGATTCGCTGCCTTTTCGGCTGACCTCGGGAACGCTCGATTCGGAATTGAAGGCGATGTTCAAGGAGGTCTCGGACCAGGTCTACTCGGTTTCGGTCGTTGGCGCGGTGCATGTTTCCGGGCTGGCGTTGACCGAAAGCGAAGGCCAGCCGCTGCTTGGCTGGAAGCGGCTAGATATTGAACTCGACAACGCCGACCCGATCAACAGCAAGGTAGCCGTCAAACGGATCGGACTCGATGGCCTGGATGTTTCGCTGGCGGTCAACAAGCAGGGCGAGTTCAATGTCCTGCGGGTCGTCGACAAGCTGGCCAAGCCGGTCGCAACAACGCCGGAGCCCAAGCCGGTGCCGGGCAAACCATTTGAGTGGTCGCTCGGTGCGTTCGCCCTGACCAATGGCCTGATCCGCTGGCAGGACGAGTCCAATCTGACTCCGGTGGCTGGCGAGGTGCGCAATCTGCAGGTCAACGTCGGCAAGGTCGATAGCAAGCTGGTCGAGCCGATCGAAATCGGCGAGGTCAGTTATCAGGTCGATCTCGGCGAGCGTTTCCGCGTCGAAAAGATGGATATCAAGGGGGTCAGGGTCGATCTGCCGGCGCACCGCGTCGAGATTGCCGAGATAATCAATAGTGGTACGCGCGCTCGCATGCTGCGCAACAAGGCGGGCAAGATCGAATGGGTCAGTTCGCCGATACTGAAAACCATCCGGGCAACGGATGCCCAGGTCAAGGATGAAAAACCGTGGGTAGGCAAGGTTGGCAAGTTGGCCGTTGAAGACCTTGGTTTTCGCTTCGAGGATCGCTCCCTGGAACAGGTCGCGGTGCAGGAAATCGAGGGATTCAATCTGCTTGGCCAGGAGCTGACCAACGAGCCAAACAAGAAGGGCTCGATTTCACTGAAGAGCAAGATCAACAAGAAGGGCAGCCTGAATGTTGATGGCAGCCTGCAGATCTATCCGCTTGACGTGGCGGTCAAGGTCGAGACGGTCGCGATTCCGCTACTGCCGCTGGAGCCTTATTTCGGCCAGTTCCTGAATGTTTCACTGACGCGTGGCCAGGTTTCGAACAAGGGCGAAGCGAAGGCCAAGCTCGATACGGCAGGCCTCAAGGCCGGCTACAAGGGCTCTTTCACGCTGGGCGACTTTGTTGCGGTGGACAAGTTGAACAGTGCGGATTTCCTCAAGTGGAAGTCGTTGTATTTCGGCGGTATCGATTTTCGTCTCGAGCCAATGGCCATCAACATTGGTGAAATAGCGCTGACCGACTACTTCTCCCGGCTCATCCTGAACAAGGAGGGCAAGCTCAACGTCGCCGATATCGTCAAGAAGCCGGAAGGCGAGGCGGCAAATAAAGAAGAACCGAAGCCGGAAACGAAGGTGGTGGCCAAGGATGCGGCGCCGGCCAAGCCACCAATTCCGATCAAGATCGGCAAGATCACCCTGCAGAACGGCACAGTCAATTTCTCCGACCTCTTCGTCAGGCCAAACTACACGGTCAACGTGACCAAGCTCGGCGGACGGGTGACCAATCTGTCGTCGGCGGCTGATACCGTAGCCGACATGGAACTGCGTGGCAGGTACGCCAATTCCGCGCCGGTGCAGATCCTGGGCAAGCTGAATCCGCTGGCAGCCAAGTCCTACCTTGATATCAAGGCCGATATCACGGGCGTCGATCTGGTCGGCTTTTCTCCCTATTCCGGCAAGTACGCTGGTTACGCCATCGAAAAGGGCAAGCTGTCGCTCAATGTCGCCTACAAGCTTGAAAACAACCAGTTGGCAGCGGAAAATCGTCTGTTCATCGACCAATTTACCTTTGGCGAAAAGATCGAGAGCCCGGATGCGACGAAGCTGCCGGTCAATCTGGCGTTGTCGCTACTCAAGAACAATCGCGGCGAGATCGATCTCAACCTTCCGATTTCCGGTTCGCTTGATGATCCACAGTTTTCAATTGGCGGGCTGATCGTCAAGGTCATCGTCAATCTGTTCGTCAAGGCTGTCACGTCGCCGTTTGCGCTGCTTGGTTCGATGTTTGGCGGCGGTGACGAGTTGTCCAACGTCGAGTTCGCGGCCGGGCGTGCCACGCTCAACGATGCGGCCGGCAAGAAGCTCGAAGCGCTGGCCAAGGCACTCAATGAGCGCAATGCACTGAAGCTCGAAATTACTGGCCGGGCTGATCCTGTGGCCGACCGGGAGGGTGCCAAGCGCGTTGCCTTGGAGCGCGCCATGCAGGCCGAAAAACTCAAGGATCTGAAGAAGGCTGGCGAAGGAAAATCGCTGGATGAAATCGAGATCGCAACGGACGAAAGGACTGCTTACCTGACCCGTGCCTACAAGGAAGCCAAATTCCCGAAACCGCGCAACATGATCGGTCTGCAGAAGGAGTTGCCGGTCGAGGAAATGGAGAAGCTGATGCTGACCAACCTGCTGGTCAGCGATGACGACGTGAAGGCGCTGGCCGCGCGTCGGGCCGAGGTGGTACAGGGCTGGCTGGTTGATCAGGGCAAGGTGCCGCCGGAGCGGGTTTTCCTGTTGCCATCGAAGGTCGAAGCTGACGAAAAGGGAAAAGCCAGCCGTGTTGATTTTTCGCTGAAATGAGTCGCTGATGAGCGAAACGATGGGGCTGGCGCTGATCGTCGGCATTGTGGTCGTTATCCTGCTACAGGTGGCGTTGTTGCTGCGTGGCAACCGGCGGCCGGATGAAGAGCGCTTCCGGGCACAGCAGGAGGCTCAGGAAAAGGGCTTGATGCGTCTTGAGCGCGAACTGCGCGAGGAACTGGCGCGTGGTCGGCGTGAGGTGGCCGAAGAGGCCTTCCGCGATCGCGAGGAAAGGGCTCAGTCGTCCAGTTTGCTGGGGCAGGCGCTGACCACACAGGTCGTCCAGTTCGGCGGAGCGCAGGCCGAACGGCTGGAAGCTTTCGCGCGCGAACTGAATCGCTTTTCGCTGGGCTTGGATGAGCGTTTCGAGCGGTTGAAAATTGCTGTCGAATCCCGGTTGACCGCAATACAGGCCGACAACGCCAACAAGCTGGAAGAAATGCGGCGGACGGTCGATGAAAAGCTGCACGCAACGCTTGAGCAGCGTCTCGGGGAGTCGTTCAAACTGGTCAGCGACCGATTGGAGCAGGTTCATCGCGGCCTTGGTGAAATGCAGACGCTGGCCGCCGGCGTTGGCGATCTCAAGCGCGTGCTGACCAATGTGAAAACGCGTGGGACCTGGGGCGAGGTGCAGTTGTCGGCGCTGCTCGAACAGCTGCTGACGGCCGAGCAGTTCGGCAGCAACGTCGCAACCAAGCCGGGCAGCAACGAACGCGTCGATTTCGCCATCCGCCTGCCGGGCAAGGATGACGGTGCTGTCGTTTGGCTGCCGATCGACGCGAAGTACCCGATCGAGGATTACCAGCGCCTGCTCGACGCCCAGGATCGCGGCGACCCGGCCGGCGTCGAGGAGGCCTCGCGAGCCATCGAAACCCGACTCAAGAACGAGGCCAAGAGCATCCACGAGAAATACGTGGCGCCGCCGCACACGACGGATTTTGCCTTGCTCTACCTACCGCTCGAAGGTCTTTACGCCGAGGCGCTGCGCCGTCCGGGCCTGGCCGAAACGCTGCAGCGCGACTGGCGGGTCAGTCTGACCGGGCCGACGACGCTGGCGGCGATGCTCAACAGTCTGCAGATGGGTTTCCGCACATTGGCCATCGAGCAGCGGTCGGCCGAAGTGTGGGCCGTGCTCGGTGCCGTAAAGACGGAGTTCAGCAAGTTTGGCGAGGCGCTGGCCCATACCAAGAAGAAGCTGGACGAGGCGAGCAACAGCATCAGCAAGGCGGAAACGCGGACGCGGCAGCTGACGCGCCGCTTGAAGGAAGTCGAGGCGCTGCCGGTGGCAGAGGCCGAACAATTGATAGGCGTGGTGGAATTCGATGGCGAAGACGAGTGAACTGGAAGCCGCCTACAAGGCGACGACTTACCGGGTATTCCTGCCTGGAGGTGTCTGTGATCTGCGCATCGGGCAGCCTTGCGAGACCCTGCGCTGCTGGCTTGAAACGGCCGGCAGCACCGAGTTTGCCCTGATCACGGCCTACAATCCCGGCGGTCTGCGGGCTGACGATGCGCTCAATGCCGAGCGTCAGTCACAGCTGGAGTGCGAGTTGCTGGAAGGCAACTACGAGCCATATGCAGCGCAGCACGAGGCCGACGACGATGGTTGGGCGACGGAGGAGAGCTGTTTCGTGCCGGACATTTCCCGCGAGGACGCCTGCGCCCTGGCTGCCGATTTTGGCCAGAATGCTGTCGTCTGTGGCGGTGCCGATGGCGTTCCACAGCTTGTCTGGATAGAAGACGGCGAACAATGAGCAGAAGAATCGGTCGTTTCGAGGTCCGGGGCGAGTTGGGGCGGGGCGCACAAAGCGTGGTTCATCTCGGCTTCGATCCCCAGTTGCAGCGGGAAATCGCCATCAAGACCCTGCATTTCGCCAGGCCCGATCCGGAGCACAAGAACACGCTGCTCAACGAGGCGCGCACGGTCAGCCGGATGCGCCACCCGAGCATCGTGCCGATTTTTGAAGCTGGCGAACAGGATGGCGACCTGTATCTCGTTTTCGAGTACGTGCCAGGCAAAAGTCTCGGCGAATTCCTGCGGCAGAGTGGGGCGCTGCCACCGGTCAAAGCCATTTCGATCCTGCGCCCTATCCTCGACGCAGTCGCTTACGCCCACGGACAGGGCATCATCCATCGTGACCTGAAGCCGTCGAACATTTTGCTCGATGACAACGGTACGCCGCGGGTCATGGACTTCGGCATCGCGGCGCGGGTTGATGCGTCGAGCGACCCGGCCGAGCGGATAACCGGCACGCCGGCCTACATGGCGCCGGAGTACATCCTGCGGCGGGAAATCAGCGAGCGTTCCGATATTTTTGCCGCCGGACTGATTCTCTTCGAAATGCTCACCGGGCGCCGCGCGGTGGTCGCCGATAGCGCTGGTGCGGCCATGCACCGGCTGGCCGGCGAAGATATCAAGCTGCCGCAGGATGCTGCGGTCGACGAACAATTAAGTGCCATTTTGCACAAGGCGCTGGCGCGCGATCCGCTGCTGCGTTTCCAGACGGCGGCCCAGTTTGGCGAGGCGCTGGATAACTATCTCGACCCCGAAGAAGATCTTGCTGCAGGTTCTGGCGGCCGGCAGGCAACGCTCGAGTTCCTGTTGCGCCGGATGCGCCACAAGAGCGATTTCCCGGCGCTCTCCGAGTCGGTCAGTGCCATCAACAAGATCGCCAACAGCGAGACGGAGAGCATCGACAAACTGTCGAACACCATCCTCAAGGATTTCGCGCTGACCAACAAGTTGCTGCGCCTGGTCAATTCGGCCTATTTCCGGCAGGCCGGTGGTGGCAGCATCAGCACCGTGTCACGGGCGGTGATCGTCCTCGGCTTCGAGGCTGTGCGCAACATCGCCATTACCGTTCTGCTCTTCGATCACCTGCAGAACAAGGCCAACGCCAATCAGCTCAAGGAGGATTTTCTGCGCGCCAACATGGCCGGCGTGCTGGCCAAGGATATCGGCGCGACGGCGCATATGCGCGACCTCGAGCAGTCCTTTATCTGCTCGCTGTTCCACAGCCTTGGGCGTTTGTTGTCGCAATATTATTTTCCGGAAGACGCTGAAGAAATTCGCCGCATCATGGCGCAAAAGAGCTGCAGCGAGGACCTGGCAGCGAAACAGGTGCTGGGCATCTCCTTCGAGGAAATCGGCATTGCCATCGCCAAACTCTGGGGATTCCCGCCGCTGATCGTTTCGTCTATGCGGCGCCTGCCGACCGGTACGGTCAAGAAGGCGGTCGATCAGGAAGATCGCCTGCGCACGCTGTCTGGCTTTTCCAATGAATTGTGCGACGTTATCGCGCTGGCTACCCCGGAGCTACGAGACCGCGAGTTGAAGAAAACCATGGCGCGCTTTGCCGACGCCGTGGCGCTGGGCCAGAACGACGTGATGCAGACCGTGCAGCGAGCGGTCGAGGAGGTTGCCGATTTTGCCCGGATCATTCACCTCAATCTTCAACAGACCACCTTCGGCAAGCAGATGCGCCAGTTCGCCGAAGCCGGCGCGGTCGACAAGCGTTCCGCTGACGACCCGAATGGCAGCGATTTTGCCGACGGTACGGTTATCGGCGAGAGCGATCCGCTAGGTGGCGTTGGTGGCGCTCCCGGCGCGCCAGAGGTTGATGCGCAGTCAGTTCTGACGGCCGGTATTCAGGACATCAGCAATACGCTGATCGATGGCTTTAAACTCAATGACATCCTGCGCATCATCCTTGAAACGATGTACCGGGCGATGGGCTTCAAGCGCGTCGTGCTCTGCATCCGCGATGCCAAGGCCGGTGTCATGCAGGGCCGCTTCGGTTTCGGGCCGGATGCCAACGAGCTCGCCAAGGCTTTCCGCTTTCCGCTCAGTTTTACGCCCGATATCTTTCATGCTGCGACATCGAAGGGTGTTGATCTGCTGATCAGCGACATCAATGATCCGAAGATTGCGGGCCGTATTCCCGACTGGTATCGCAAAGCTGTGCCAGCCAACTCTTTCGTACTGTTCCCGCTCAATATCAAGGGGAACCCGGTGGCGCTGATTTATGCCGACCGCGATGAGCCGGGTGGAATTTCGATTCCCGAAAAGGAATTGCAGTTGCTGAGGACGCTGCGGAATCAGGCGATTCTGGCTATCAAGCAGGGGTCGTGAAACGGCGGGGCGGAACCCCAGGCTAATCGAACGGACCCGACAGGTCAGCAAAAAAGAAGGCCGCCTTGATTGGCGGCCTCATGATATTTCTGCCTAGGCAGACACTCTTACCAGAGCTGCCACCAAGCCGTCTTGCTCTTCAACCCATCCTTGTAGAACCGGCTGGTCGGGAAGTTCTTCTTCATCACGCGATCAGCGTCATCGCGCAGGTCATTCATGCCCATCTTGTCGTAGGCGGTGACCATGATGAACATCGCCTCTTCAATGGCGGGTGCCTGCGGATAGGTCTTGATCGCGTACTGGGCACGGTTGGCCGCGGCAATGTAGGCGCCGCGTTTGACGTAGTAGCGGGCAACGTGGACTTCCAGCGAGGCCATCGCATTGATCAGGTAGTTCATGCGCAGCGTGGCGTCTGGCGTGTACTTGCTGTTCGGGAAGCGGGTGACCAGTTCCTTGAAGGCATCGAAGGCTTCGCGGGCTGCCTTGGGGTCGCGTTCGGTCGGGTCCTGGGTGCTGATCAAGGCGGTCAGACCGAGGTCTTCGTTGAAGTTGACCAGACCTTTCAGGTAATAAACGTAGTCGACTGCCGGGTGGCTCGGGTGGAGCTTGATGAAGCGGTCGCAGGCAGCCAGCGCCGAACCGGGTTCGTTGTTTTTCCAGTAGACATAACCCATTTCAAGCTGGGCTTGCTGGGCGTAGCGGCCGTAAGGGAAGCGGGCTTCCAGCTTCTCCAGCATTTTGGCAGCCTTGTCCCAGTTGTTGTCGGCTTGCGCGTCCTTGGCTTCGCCGTAGAGCTTGCCTGCCGACCAGCCGGCGGTTTCGTCGATTTGCGCCGGCATCATGCCGCAGCCAGCGATGAAAGCGGCAATGAAAACAGCCATCAGCACGCGGAAGAGAGCGGGGAATGACTGGAATGCAGGTAAACTTCGCACCATGAATGATGATCCTGTTGAAAACTCCGGCGATTATAGCCGAACTGAACCGCTCCACCTGACCGTTCCTGACGCTAGTTACGGTCGCCGTCTCGATCAGGTGCTGGCCGAGCTGCTCCCCCAGCATTCCCGCAACCGACTGCAGGGCTGGGTGCGCGACGCCTGTGTGCTGGTCGATGGCAAGCCCGAGACTGAGCCCAAGCGCAAGATGATGGGCGGCGAGAGGCTGCTGGTCAGCGAGCCGACCGATATTCGCAACCAGCCCGAACTGCCTGAAGACATTCCGCTCGACGTCGTCTTTGAGGACGAAACGCTGCTCGTCATCAACAAGCCGGCCGGGCTGGTTGTCCATCCGGGCAGCGGCAACTGGAGCGGCACCTTGATGAATGCGCTGCTCCATCACGTGCCGGGCATCGAGGCGGTGCCGCGTGCCGGCATCGTGCACCGACTGGACAAGGACACCAGCGGCCTGCTCGTTGTCGCCAAAACGCTGGAAGCGCAGACCGATCTGGTTCGCCAGTTGCAGGCGCGGACCGTGCGGCGAATCTATCTGGCCCTGGCGGCCGGCGCGATGAAGCATGAAGGGACGGTTAACGAGCCGATCGGCCGGCATCCATCGCAGCGCATCAAGATGGCTATCGTGCCCGAAAATCGTGGCGGCAAGCCGGCGATTACCAATATCCGCATCCTCGAACTCTTCCCGTACACGACCTTCGTCGAGTGTTCGCTGGAAACGGGGCGCACGCATCAAATCCGTGTGCACATGGCGGCCATCCATCACCCGCTGGTTGGCGATCAGGTCTATGGCAAGCACAACCCGAAATTGCCCGAGTTTCCGCGGCAAGCGTTGCACGCAACGCGCCTTGGCTTGGTGCATCCGCTGACCGGGCTGAAAATGCAGTGGGAAGTACCGATGCCGGAGGATATGCGTGAGCTTCTCGATTCCCTGCGCTACGGCTAACCTGCTGCTTCCGGACTGGCCGGCGCCAGCCCGGGTCCGCAGCTTGCAGACGTTGCGCGGTGCCGGTTGCAGTCTGGCGCCGTGGGACAGTTTCAACCTCGGCGACCATGTTGGTGATGATCCAGTCCATGTTGCAGCCAATCGGGCGGCATTGCGCGATCATTTGCCGGCTGAACCGGCGTGGCTCAAGCAGGTTCACGGCATTGCCACGGTCAACCCGAAAAATAGCCCAAATTCGAAAGAAGCCGATGCGGCCTTCACGCGAGATTCCGGCGTGGTTTGCGCCGTGATGACCGCCGACTGTCTGCCCGTTCTTTTTTGCGACCGAGCCGGGACCGTTGTCGCCGCTGCGCATGCCGGCTGGCGCGGATTGGCAGCCGGTGTGCTTGAAGAAACCATGGCCCAGATGGCCGTGCCGGCCGGCGAATTGCTCGCCTGGCTGGGGCCGGCCATCGGCCCGGCAGCTTTCGAAGTCGGTGACGAGGTTCGCGCCGTATTCGTTGCGCACGATGCGCAGGCAGCTCAAGCCTTCGTCGCCCATGGGCCGGGAAAGTGGCTGGCCAACATCTATCTGCTCGCCCGCCAGCGCCTGAACGCGGCTGGCGTCAGTTCGATCAGTGGTGGTGACCGCTGCACCTTCAGCGAAGCCGACGATTTCTTTTCATACCGCCGCGACGGCGTGACCGGCCGCATGGCCAGCTTGATCTGGTTGGATCGTTAAGCCACCAACCAATGGGGCTGGTTGTCAGTTCTTAGCCTTCCAAACGGTTAAAAAGGCAGCGAAACGTTCTCGCTGCCTTGTGTTGCCGATTATTTTTTCCAGGCGTCGGCCTGGATCAGCGAATCCTCCCGCCAAGCCTCACGTGCCGCCTGATTGGCCACCCAGTTCGGCAGGAAGGTGAAGGCTTCATCGAGCAGGTGCGGCGTGTGGCGGCCCGGCGAGTAGCGCGTCGAACGCTCGTAATACTCGCGCAAGGCCGGCTTGAAATTCGGATGCGCGCAATTGTCGATGATCACCTTGGCCCGCTGCTTCGGTGACAGGCCGCGCAGGTCGGCCAGGCCCTGTTCGGTGACGACGACCTGGACATCGTGTTCGGTGTGGTCGACGTGCGAAACCATCGGCACGATGCAGGAAATACTGCCTCCCTTGGCGCTCGACGGGGTCATGAAGATGGAGACGAAGGCGTTGCGGGCGAAGTCGCCGGAGCCGCCGATGCCGTTCATGATCGAGGTGCCCATGATGTGGGTCGAATTGACGTTGCCGTAGATGTCGGCCTCGATCAGCCCGTTCATGGCAATGACGCCAAGGCGGCGGATCACTTCCGGATGGTTCGAGATTTCCTGTGGACGCAGGATGATGCTGTCCTTGAAGCGCGGCAGGTCGGCATTCAGCTCGACCAGCGCATTCGGGCTCAGCGAGAAGGAGGTGGCCGAGGCACAGGTCAGTTTGCCCGACTTGATCAGCTCGAGCATGCCGTCCTGCAGCACTTCGGTGTAGGCGGTCAGGTTTTCGAAGGGGCCGTCCTGCAAGCCCGCCATTACCGCATTGGCGACATTGCCGACACCCGATTGGAGCGGCAGCAGGTTGGCCGGCAGGCGGCCTTTTTTGACTTCATGCTGGAGGAATTCCAGGATGTGGCCGGCGATCAGTTGCGAATTGGTGTCCGGCGGCGAGAACGCCGAGTTGCGGTCGGCCTTGTTGGTTTCGATGACGGCGATGACCTTGTTCGGGTCGATCTTGTAATACGGTTCGCCGATCCGGTCATCGGTTTTGAGCAGTGGAATCGGCTTGCGGTGCGGTGGCAGGGCGGTGCCGTAGTAAATGTCGTGCATGCCCTCGAGGGCGGGGTTCTGCCACGAATTGACTTCCAGGATGATCTTGTCGGCCTGATCCAGCCAAGTCTTGTTGTTGCCAACTGAGGACGACGGAATCAGGCGGCCATCGTCAAGAATGCCAGCGACTTCAACGACGGCGATATCGAGCTTGCCGAGAAAACCGCCCCAGACGAACTGGGCGACGTGCGACAGGTGGATGTCAATGTACTCCATCTCGCCGGCGTTGATCCGTTTGCGGCAGGTCGGGTCGGACTGGTAGGGCAGGCGCATTTCGATGCCATCGACCATGGCCAGGGCGCCATCGAGTTCCGGTGCGGTCGAGGCACCGGTCCACACGCCGATCTTGAATTTCTGTCCGTGCAGGTTGGCGTCCATGATGCGCTTGGCCAGCGCCGTGGGAACCAGTTTCGGATAGCCTGCCCCGGTAAAACCGCTCATCCCGACATTGACGCCGGATTCGATGAGATTGGCGGCCTCGTCGGCCGACATGATCTTGCCGCGCAAGGCGGCATTTAGGATGCGTGAACCTCCAACCATGTTTCTCGATGCTCCAGTATTGGGTAATCAACAGGTGACGGACAAAAAACGAATAAAAAAAGAGCCCGCATAAAGCGGGCTCAATCCAGAACCTAAGCGCATGAAGGTCTGGAGGAGACGGGGCGCAATTTATCAAAGTCGCCGTAAGGCAACGAACGAGTTATTTTTGTTTGATAAATTAGTAATTCTTAATCGTGGCGCCTTTGACTCAACGGGCCGGTGTGTTTTCGCCGGCCGGGACGCTCGGAGCCGTGCTGTCGGCTGGCTTGGCAGTATCTTCCTGCCCGACATTCGGCAGCGACGGGGGCGTAGCCGGCGCTGGCAACGAGGGGGCGACAACTGCCGGCGGCAGTGCTGCGACGGGCTCGTCCTTTTTACCGCAGGCGGTGAGTGCGACGGTAAGCAGTGCGGCAACGAGCAGTGACTTGTTCATGGCGATACCTTTCTTTCAGGGATGTTTGACGGCGCGACCCGATATCGGCCGAAACGAAACATTAGTCAGCGCCTTGCCGAGCGGCAAACGACTATTTATGATGCAATGCTTTAGAAAAACTTAATCGTTAGTCGTGACCTATCGTCTGCCCCCGCTGTCCGCCATGCGCGCCTTCGAGTCCGCCGCGCGCCACCTCAGTTTCAAGAAAGCTGCCGAGGAAATGCACGTTACGCCGGCCGCCGTCAGCCAGCAGATCAAGGCGCTTGAAACCTATCTCGGCGTCTCGTTGTTTCGCCGCCTGACCCGGGCGCTGGAAATTACGCCGCAGGGGCGAGCCATGCTGCCCAAGATTCGCGAGGGTTTCGATTGTTTCGCCGCCGCCATCGACAGCACGCGCAGCGAAGCCGATGGTGTCCTCACCGTAACGGCGCCGCCGTCTTTTGCAACACGCTGGCTGGTGCCGCGTTTGCCCCGTTTCTCGCTGGTGCACCCGGAAGTCGAGTTGCGTCTGTCGAGTCGTGGCGACAGTGTCGACCGCCGGGGTGAAACATTGTTGCTCGACAATGAGCGCTTTGATCTGCGCGAAGCCGGCAGCCTGCTGGCCATTCGTTACGGCACCGGCAATTATCCCGGCCTGCAGGTGGAGCAGATTTTTGCGCCGGATTGGGTGCCGGTATGCAGCCCGCGGCTGCTCAGTGCAGAACGCCCGCTGGCCATTCCCCAGGATCTTGCCCGTCACGTGCTGATTCATGATGAAACCATCGGCGACGAGGAAGGCCAGCCCGGTTGGCATGAGTGGCTTTCCTGCGCCGGAGTGAGCAACGTCGATGCCGAGCGCGGGCCACGGTTTTCAAATGCCGTCCTCGCCGTTGAAGCGGCGCTTGATGGGCAGGGCGTGGCCCTGGCGCTGAAACCGCTGGTCGAAGCCGACGTGGCGGCCGGGCGTCTGATCGTGCCTTTCGAGATCGCCGTGCCGTCGCCCTTTGGCTATTTTCTGGTGATGCGCAAGGCCGTTGCCCAGCGCGATTCGGTTGCGGCATTTCGTCGCTGGCTCCTCGATGAGGCGTTGGCGGTTCAGCCAAACTGGCCGGCAGGCGTATAATCCGCGCCTTTCCCAAGTAGCAGATTCCCGTGAGCACTCTTTCCTGGATCATTGCAGTTTCGCTGGCTGGCGGCGCCTTGAGCGTGCTTGCTGCGGCCGTGGTGAGTTTCGCCCTCGGCGCGCATCGCATCAGCATGCTGATTTCCTACGCGATTGGTGCCCTGCTTGGCGCGGCCTTTCTGGAAATCCTGCCGCATGCCCTCGAACACGGCGATGTGCATCGGACGACGGCAACCGTCCTGTTCGGCATCATGGCGTTTTTCGTACTCGAAAAACTGGTCCTCTGGCGCCATTGCCACCACGACCACTGCGAGGCGCACGACGCCCATGCACCGGCCCATGATCACGGGCGTTCAGGATTGCTTATCCTGGTTGGCGACACCTTCCATAATTTTGTCGACGGCATCCTCATTGCTGCAGCATTCCTGCAAAGCACTGAACTTGGCATCGTCACCGCGATGGCTATCATCGCCCATGAAATTCCGCAGGAAGTCGGCGATTATCTGATCCTGCTTCATTCCGGCTACAGCAAGGTCAGGGCGCTCGCCTTCAATCTGCTGTCCAGTCTGGCCACGATGGTTGGCGCCATGCTGGCCTATTTTGCCCTGGCCGACATGACCGAGTGGATTCCGTCGCTGCTCGCTCTCGGCGCCGCGAGCATGATCTACGTTGCGGTAGCTGACCTGATTCCCGGTCTGCACAAGCGTTCGGAAATCAAGGAGTCGATCCTGCAGGTGCTATTGATCGGCTCGGGCATCGCCTCCATCGCCATCGTCCAGGCGCTGGTTGGCGAGTGATTCCCGGTGCGCCCGGCGCTGGCGCCGAGCCTTGCTGCCGCCCAGCCAGAGCAGCAATGAACAGGGCATGAGCCCGTAAAAAAGGAACGAAACGATACCGGCGACGACGCTGGGTTCGTTGACCGCGATCAGCAATGTTACATAGAGCCAGCCGATTGCAACAATGTACATATTGGGTGCCTTGAAGAGGGCCTAATTATGCATGCAAATTCATTGACAGCGCTGAATCGGGTATGGAGAATCCAAAGGCTCAAACCCCGACAACAATAGAGACGAGTCTTCCCATGGCGCAGGGATCGAACAATAGCGATGCATTTGCGGGTTCTGCCGCTCAGTTCATGCAAAACGGGCAGAACATGATGCAGCAATTCATGGACTATCTTGGCAAGGCTGGTGCGCCGGCTGGTGCTCTTCCGCCGCCCGCGGTCGATCCGCAGGCAATGACGGCCCTGCAAAAACAGTTTATGGATCAGCAGATGTCGCTCTGGCAGTCGGTGCTGAACAAGCAGCAGGGGCAGGAGCCGGCCTTCAAGGTGTCGCCCGAACCGGGTGATCGTCGTTTTTCGGCGCCCGAGTGGAAAGAAAGCCCGATCTACGACTATCTGCATCAGGCTTATCTGCTCAATACCCAGTATCTGAAGCAAATGGTCGAGGTGATTCCGGCCGAAGATGCAAAATCCAAGGAGCGCATGCGCTTTCTGGCCCGGCAGATGGCTGATGCCATGGCCCCGTCCAATTTTGCCGCGACCAACCCCGAATTCATCAAGCTGGCCCTGGAAACCAAGGGCCAGAGCATTACCGACGGTATCAACAATCTGCTCAAGGATTTCGAGAAAGGCCGTATCTCGATGACCGACGAGTCGGTGTTCGAGGTGGGCAAGAACATCGCGACGACCGAAGGTGCCGTCGTCTATGAAAACGATCTGATGCAGCTCATCCAGTACGCACCGTTGACGCCGAAGGTCGGGACACGGCCGCTGCTGGTCGTGCCGCCGTGCATCAACAAGTTCTACATCATGGACTTGCAGCCGGACAATTCGCTGATTCGCTTCATGGTCGAGCAGGGCAATACGGTTTTTCTGGTTTCCTGGCGCAATCCGAAGGAAGCGCAAGGCCACGCGGGCTGGGATGACTATCTTGAGCAAGGGCCGATCACTGCGCTACGTGTGGTCCAGGAAATTACCAAGGTCAAGCAGGTCAATGCGCTGGGCTTCTGTGTTGGCGGCACCATTTTGACTTCGGCTCTGGCTGTCCTCAAAGCGCGCGGCGAGGATCCGGTTGCTTCGTTGACCTTGCTGACCACCTTGCTGGATTTCTCGGATACCGGCGAAATTGGTTTGTTCATCGACGAAAAAGGTGTTGCTGCACGTGAAGGTACGATCGGCAAGGGGGGGCTGCTGCCTGCTCGCGATCTGGCGAATACCTTCTCTTTCCTGCGCGCCAACGATCTGGTCTGGAATTATGTCACCGGCAACTACCTGAAGGGGGAGAAGCCGAAGGCCTTTGACTTGCTGTACTGGAATTCCGATTCAACCAACCTGCCGGGTCCGTTCGCCTGCTGGTACATGCGCAATATGTACCTCGAAAACAACCTGCGCATGCCGGGCAAGCTCGACATGTGCGGAACCAAGGTCGATCTCGGCAAGCTCGACATGCCGGTTTATCTGCTGGCGACACGCGAGGATCACATCGTTCCGTGGCAGTCGGCCTACCAGAGTACGCGTCTGCTCGGTGGCAAGAGCCGCTTTGTGCTGGGTGCATCCGGCCATATTGCCGGCGTGATCAATCCGGTCAGCAAGAACAAGCGTAGCTATTGGGTCAATGAGGATGTGAAAAACGATGCCGAAGGGTGGTTGACCGCGGCAGAAGAGAGGAAGGGGAGCTGGTGGGCCGACTGGGCCGACTGGCTGAAACCGTTGTCTGGAGAACAGCGGGCACCGCGCAAACCGGGGAATGCCAAATACAAGCCGATTGAACCGGCGCCAGGCAGATACGTCAAGGAACGCGCGGTATAAAAACTTCTCGAGAGGGTATAACAATGTCGCGAGTTGCACTGGTTACTGGAGGAATGGGGGGGCTCGGCGAGGCCGTTTGCATCAAGCTGGCCGCATTGGGTTTCAGGGTGGTCACGACTTATTCGCCGGGCAATGCCAAGGTTCAGGATTGGCTGAAGGGAATGAACAACATGGGGTACGGTTTCAAGGCCTACCCGTGCGATGTGACCGATTTCGAATCTGCTCGCGTGTGTGTCGAAACGGTGACCAAGGAAGTCGGCCCGGTCGATGTGCTGGTTAACAATGCCGGCATCACGCGTGACATGACTTTTAAAAAGATGACCAAGGGCGATTGGGATGCCGTCATCCACACCAACCTCGATTCCGTCTTCAACATGACCAAGCAGGTCATGGATGGCATGGTCGAGCGCAAGTGGGGCCGTGTCATCAATGTCGGTTCAGTCAATGGCCAGAAGGGCGCCTTCGGGCAGACCAATTATTCGGCGGCCAAGGCCGGCATGCACGGCTTTACAAAGGCTCTGGCCCTGGAGGTTGCCAAGCAGGGCGTGACGGTCAACACGATTTCGCCGGGCTACATCGGCACCAAGATGGTGACGGCGATCCCGCAGGAAATTCTCGATTCAAAAATTCTGCCGCAGATTCCGGTCAATCGACTGGGCAAGCCGGAAGAAATCGCCGGCCTTGTCGCCTACCTTGCTTCGGATGAAGCAGCGTTTGTGACCGGGGCCAATATTTCCATCAACGGTGGTCAGCACATGTACTGATTGCCGCAATTTTTACCCCGCTCTAATTTACAAAAGGAAGGAATAACTATGACTCAACGTGTTGCTCTCGTTACCGGCGCTATGGGTGGTCTTGGAACCGCAATCTGTCAGGAACTGGCCAAGGCTGGCCACAAGGTGGTCGCTTCTTACCACCCGCAATTCGATAACAAGGACGCTTGGCTTGCTGAAATGGCTGAAGCTGGCTTCAAGGATTTCGTCTGTGTCGCTGGCGATGTTTCGTCGCTGGAAGACTGCCAGAAAATGGTTGCCGAAGCTGAAGCCGCTTGCGGCCAGGTCGACATCCTCGTGAATAATGCCGGTATCACCCGTGACCGCATGTTCGCCAAGATGGAAAAGGACGGCTGGGATGCCGTTATCGCCACCAACCTGACCTCGCTGTTCAACATGACCAAGCAAGTCTCCGCCAAGATGGCCGATCGCGGCTGGGGTCGCATCATCAACATCTCGTCCGTCAACGGCGTCAAGGGTCAGGCTGGCCAGACCAACTACTCCGCTGCCAAGGCTGGTGTGATTGGCTTCACCAAGGCACTGGCTGCCGAACTGGCCGCCAAGGGCGTGACGGTTAACGCCATCTGCCCGGGCTACGTTGCCACCAAGATGGTCATGGCGATCAAGCCGGAAGTGCTGCAGTCCATCATTGACACCGTGCCGATGAAGCGTCTGGCCAAGCCGGAAGAAATCGGTGGCGCCTGCGCCTACCTGGCTTCCGATCTGGCTGCCTTCATGACCGGCGCCACGATGAACATCAATGGCGGTCTGTACTACCAGTAATCTGCCGGACAATGTTGCGGAATTCGGCAGTGAATATTGCTGAATTTTTGCAATGCAACAGGAACGGGCGCCCTAAAGCGCCCGTTTTTTTTGCTATAATGTTGCGCTGCACACAAACTCGTCCTGAAGGATCAAAGCATGTCGGAACCGGTACGCCTGATCAAGAAATACCCCAATCGTCGTCTTTACGATACCAAGACGAGTGCGTACATCACGCTGGGCGATGTGAAGGAACTGGTCCTCAAGTTCGAGGTATTCAAGGTGCTCGACGCCAAGACCGATGAAGACCTGACGCGCAGCATCCTGCTTCAGATCATCCTCGAAGAAGAGTCGGGCGGCATGCCGCTGTTCTCCAGCGAGCTGCTCTCCGGCTTCATCCGCTTCTACGGCAGCACGATGCAGGGGATGCTCGGCAAGTACCTGGAAAACAACATGAAGACCTTCGTTGACTTCCAGGGCAAGTTGCAGGAACAGTCGAAGACCATGTACGGCCCGAATGGCGGCGACAATACCCACATGCAGACGGATTTCTGGAACCAGTTCCTGAATTTCCAGCAGCCGGCCATGCAGAACATGATGACTGCCTATATGGATCAGTCGAAGAAAATGTTCCAGTCGATGCAGGACCAGATGCAGAACCAGACGCGGACCATGTTTACGGGTTTCCAGTACAACCCGGGCGACAAACCCGAATAAAGGGTTTTGCGGGCAGTCGATCTGCCCGCCACCGCGCATTTCAATTTTGGCCGTTTTTTCGGGTTGACCGTAGCAATCCCGGTTGACCGTCGAATCGATGGCTACAGCACAATATGCGCCCCCAACTCGACGACGCGATTCGACGGAATCTTGAAGTAGGCCGTCGCGCTGCCGGCGTTGCGGAACATGGCGACGAAGAGCAATTCGCGCCAGTAGGCCATGTCCGATTTCAGTTTTGGAATCAGCGTTTCGCGGCCGAGGAAGAACGACGACTCCATCATGTCAATACTCACGCCGGCCTTGCTGCATAGCGCCAGGGCGGCTGGAATATCGGGTTCGTCCTTGTAGCCGTACTGGACGACGACTTGCGAGAAATTGCCGGCCAGCTTGCGCACTTCAATTCGGTCGATTTCCGGCACGTAGGGCACATCGAATACTGACACGCTGAGAACCACCACCTGCTCGTGCAGCGTCTTGAAGTGTTTGAGGCTGTGCAGCATGGCGTGCGGTACTGCTTCCGGATTCGGCGTCAGGAAAATGGCGGTGCCGGGTACCCGCTCGATGCCGCCGCCGGCGATGTCTTCGATGAAGGGCTTGAGTTGCAGCGCATCGGCGGCCAGGCGCTCATGCAGTAGTTCGCGGCCGCGTTTCCAGGTGGTCAGCAGGATGAAGACGCCGAGGCCGAAGACCAGCGGGAACCAGCCGCCATCCGGAATCTTGACCGAATTGGCAAGGAAGAAGCCGAGGTCGATAACGATGAAGGGCAGGGCGCCGAGCACCGCCCGCCACGGGCTCCACTGCCATAGGCGGATGGCGACGGCGATGGCCAGCAGGTTGGTGATCAGCATCGTTCCGGTCACCGCAATGCCGTAAGCCGCGGCCAGATTCGACGAACTGCCGAAACCGATGACCAGCCCGATGATGGCGATGAGCAATAGCCAGTTGATGGCCGGCAGATAGATCTGGCCGATCTCGCGGTCCGAGGTGTGCTGGATTTCGAGGCGCGGCGTGTAGCCGAGCTGGATGGCCTGCTGGGTGATCGAAAAGGCGCCGGATATGACCGCCTGCGAGGCGATGATGGTGGCCACCGTAGCCAGGATGACCAGCGGGTAGCGCGCCCATTCCGGGGCGAGCAGGTAGAACGGATTTTCCACGGCGGTCGGGTCGGCGAGCAGCAGCGCGCCCTGGCCGAAGTAGTTGATGAGCAGCGCAGGCAGCACGTAGCCGAGCCAGGCGTAGCGGATCGGTTTGGCGCCGAAGTGGCCCATGTCGGCATAGAGCGCCTCGGCGCCGGTGATGCAAAGGACGACGGCGCCGAGCGCGAAGAAGCCGAGGACCGAATTGCCGAGCAGGAAATTGAGGCCATAAATCGGGTTGACCGCAGCCAAGACGGCCGGGTGTTCGATGATGGCCATGGCGCCAAAACTGGCCAGCACGGCGAACCAGAGCACCATGATCGGGCCGAACAGGGCGCCGACGCTGGCCGTCCCGCGGCGCTGGAAGAAGAACAGGCCGATCAGGATGCTTAGCGTGATCGGCAGCACATAGGGTTTGAATGCCGGGGTGATGATTTCCAGACCCTCGACGGCGGAGAGCACCGAAATGGCTGGGGTGATCACCCCGTCGCCGTAGAACAGCGCGGCGCCGAACAGGCCGAGGGCGATCAGCAGTTTGTGCCGGCGCGACGCCGGGTTGCCGTTGTGCAGGGCCAGCGTCATCAGCGCGATGATGCCGCCTTCGCCCTTGTTGTTGGCGCGCATGATGAAGGAGACGTACTTGAGCGTGACGACGATGAGCAGCGACCAGAGGAAGAGCGACAGCACGCCGAGCACGTTGTCCGGCGTGATCGGCACTGGGTGATGGGCGCCACCGAAGACTTCCTTGATGGCGTAGAGCGGGCTGGTGCCGATGTCGCCGTAAACAATGCCGAGGGCGGCCAGGGTCAGCGTGGCGAGACGCTTGTTGTCAGTGGTTTTCATGGAAGTTCCTTACGGCTGGAAGCGGTAGCCGACGCCGGTTTCAGTCAGGAAATGGCGGGGCTGGGTTGGGTCGTTCTCTAGCTTTTGGCGCAGATGGCCGACGTAAACGCGCAGGTAATGGCTGCTCTCGACGTAGGACGGCCCCCAGATTTCGCGCAGCAGGTTGCGCTGGGTGAGCACCTTGCCGGGGTGGCCGAGCAGCGTCGACAGCAGGCGGTATTCGATGGGCGTCAGATGAACGGTTTCGCCGCCCCTCGACACCAGGCGGCGGGACAGGTCGACCGTGACATCCCCAAATTCAACGACCGGCGTCGCCCCCTCGCCGCTGCGCAGACGCCGGCGCAACAGGGCGCGGAGGCGGGCGCGCAGCTCGCCGACGCTGAACGGCTTGGTCAGGTAATCATCGGCGCCGGCGTCGAGGGCGTCGATTTTGTCGTCCTCCTGGGTGCGGGCCGAGAGGATCAGCACCGGCACTTCCGACCAGCCGCGCAGGTCGCGGATCAGGTCGATGCCGTTGCCGTCGGGCAGGCCGAGGTCGAGGATGAGCAGGTCGGGCTTCTGGACGCCGGCCTCGATCAGGCCGCCGGCCATCGTTTCGGCTTCGATCACGGCACAGCCTTCCTCCTCGACGGCCGCGCGGACGAATCGGCGGATGGTCTTTTCATCCTCGATGAGCAGCACCTTGGGTTTCAGCGTGTTCATACGCTTTCCTCCTCAAGGACGGGCGGCGTGCCGCGGGGCAGGGTGAAGCTGATGCAGGCGCCGCCTTTCGGCCGATTGGTGGCGCGAATGGTGCCGCCATGCGCTTCAACAATGGCCCGGCAGATGGCTAGGCCGAGGCCGGTGCCTGGTTTTCCCGCAACGCTGTCGCCGCGCACGAACATGTCGAACAGCCGGTCGTTGTCGGTTTCCGCAAAGCCGGGACCACGGTCGCTGATGGCGACTTCGACAAACTCGCCGGCCGGCTGCGCCGTGATCTCGAGGTGGGTGTTCGGCGGCGCGTACTTGGCGGCATTTTCAAGGAGATTGCAAAAGACGCGTTCGAGCAGCACAGCATCGAATTCGAGCAGCGGCAGGTCGGGCGGCAGGCTGACCTTGACCGGGTGGGCGACGAGTGCGCTTTCGATGAGCTTGATGCTGGCGCCGATGACCTCTTCGAGCGGTTGCCATTCGCGGCGCAGATTGATTTCGCCGGCATTGAGGCGCGCCATGTCGAGCAGGTTGCCGACCAGGTTGGCCAGGCGGGCGGCCTGTTCGTGCATAGCCTGAGCGGTTTCCAGGGCAGAGTCGGGCAGCGCCGGCTTGATCAGGAACAGCGAGTCGGCCAGCCCGACCAGCGCCGTCAGCGGCGTCCGCAAGTCGTGCGAGAGCGCCGACAGGATGGAGCTGCGCAGCCGCTCGGAAAGCATCTTGAGCTGCGTCGACTGGGCGACGTCGACGTAATGCAGCCGTTCGAGGGCGATGCCGATCAGCGATGCCAAGGCTTCAAGCAAGGCAACGTGTTCGTCGGGTAGGCTGACGACGTCGGCCGGGAAGGCGATGGCGAGCACGCCGCGGGTGCGCATCGAAGCGCGCAAGGGCAGGTAGAGCGCGGCATAACCGCTGCCGGACATTTCATGGTTGCGGACTGTCTTGCCGCTGTCTTCGGCAATGTTGGCCAGTAGCGGATTGACCTTGCAGGCCGATGTGGTCGATGTCGCCAGCGTTGGCTGGCCGTGCTCGTCGGGCAGCAGAATGAGCGATTCCGCTTCAAGCTGCGCTTGCGTGAAACTGCGCGCGATGTCGATAACCTGGGCCTGGGTCAGCGCACCGGCCAGTTGCCGGGCGGCGTCGTAGAGCGCCTGCGTGCGTTGCTCGCGGGTCTGCGCTTCACGCGCCTTTTGTTTGAGGCCGGCGGCCAGTTGGCCGGTAATCAGGCCGGTGATCAGCATCACGGCGAAAGTCACCAGGTACTGGATGTTTTCGACGGCCAGCGAAAAGCGCGGCGGAACGAAAAAGATGTCGAAGAGCAGGACGCCGAGAATTGAGGCGAGCACCGCGCTGCCGCGCCCGAACGTGATGGCGACCAGCAATACCGTGAGCAGAAAGAGCATGACGATATTGGCCAGGTCGAGATAGCCGAGCAGGGGTGTCGCCACCAGCGTGGTTGCGGTGCACGCCAATACCGTGAGCAAGGTCCGCTGCCAGGGCTTGAAACGCTCCGGCAGTGGGGTGATCACGGGGTTTTCGCTGTTCATGATTTTCTTTCTGCAATCCGACATTTCCAGCCTACGTCGTTGCGTCTAAAAACAATGAATATTCTCGCCATCCCGGCGTAAAAATGTCGTAAAGATTGGTGCCAGGCGACAGCTGCCGGGGGGCTTAAGGCTTGAGGACTTGAAAGCTGAGCCCGGGGCCGGTCGGTAGCTGCAACCGACCGCCGACGATGGCTGGCGTGCTGCCGGTGTCTTCGGCAAACCAGTCGGCCGTGGCCAGGCCGTGCACGGCGTCCGGCGCTACGGCAGCGGCGAGATGGGCGCAGGCGAGCAGGCCGCAGGTGCTTTCCAGGCTGGAGGTGACGATCACCTCGATGCCCGAGGCGCGGGCGCGCAGGGCGAGTTCGACGCTGGCCAGCAGGCCGCCGTGGCGAGCCGGTTTGATGACGATGCGGCCGACCGGCGGATGGCGGAAAAAATCGGCGTCGAGGAGATGGATCGACTCGTCGATGGCCAGCGGGAAGGCTGCGGTCGACTGCAGTTTTTGCAGTAAATCCGGCGTCGGTTCGGCCAGCGGTTCTTCGAGGCCTTCGATGGGCAGGCCGGCGCAGGCGGCGATGAAGCTTTGCGCCTCGGCGAAGTTCCAGGCGCGGTTGGCGTCGAGGCGCAGGCGCAGCTCCGTCGGCAACGACTTGGCGAGTCGGTGCAGGGCGGCGATTTCATCGCAGAGCGGAGCGCCGCCGACTTTGAGCTTGAGAATGCTGAAGCCGGCGTTGGCGGCATCGACCAGCGCTTCTACAGAACATTTCAAAATTGGCCCAAAATTCCGGTTGACCGTGAGATTGGTCACCGGCGGCTCGCCACTGAGCCAGGCATTGAGGGGCAGCCCGGCTTGCTGGGCAATCAGATCGAGGTGGGCGCATTCTTCGGCGAAGGCCGTGGCCGATGCCTCGCTGATGCCGAATTCGGGCAACGGGGCGCAGTCGCCCCAGCCGGTCAGACCGTCGGCCGATTGCAGCCGGAGCAGGCGGCCTTGGCGCTGATTTAACTCGCCGAGACTGGTTTGCCACGGGCGTTTGAGCGGCAGGGCGTAGGGCAGCCAGTCGGCGCCGATTATTTTCACGGCCGTTTGCGATACTTGCCGAAGTTGGGTGGGCGGCGTTCAAGCCAGGCGTTGCGGCCTTCCTGACCTTCCTCGCTCATGTAGAACAGGCCGGTGGCGTTGCCGGCCAGTTCCTGGATGCCGGCCAGCCCGTCGGTGTCGGCGTTGAAGCCGGCCTTGATCATGCGCAGCGCCATGGGCGACAACTGGAGCATGTCGCGGCACCAGTTGACGGTTTCTTCCTCAAGCTTTTCAACCGGGACAACGGCATTGACCAGCCCCCAGTCGAGTGCCGTGGCCGCGTCGTACTGGCGGCAGAGCAGCCAGATTTCCTTGGCGCGTTTTAACCCGATGGTCCGCGCCATGAGGCCGGCGCCAAGGCCGGCATCGAAGCTGCCGACACGCGGTCCGGTCTGGCCGAAACGGGCGTTGTCGGCCGCGATGCTCAGGTCGCAGACGAGGTGCAGGACGTGGCCGCCACCGATGGCAAAGCCGGCGACCATGGCGACGACCGGCTTGGGCAGTCGGCGAATCTGCATCTGCAAATCGAGCACGTTCAGATGCGGCGTGCCGCCTTCGTCGATGTAGCCTTCCGCGCCGCGTACCTTCTGGTCGCCGCCGGAACAGAAAGCTTCTTTGCCCGCGCCGGTCAAAATGATAGCGCCGATGCTGTTGTCGCGATGGGCGCGGTGGAAGGCGTCGATCAGTTCATTGACCGTTTCCGGGCGGAAGGCGTTGCGGCGTTCCGGGCGGTTGATGGTGATCTTGGCGATGCCTTCGGCCGTTTCGTAAAGGATATCGGTGTAGGCGTGGGCGCTTTGCCAGCTGATGCTGTGAGTCATGATTCGTCAATGGTTGGGCAGAAAGGCAGAGTATAGCCGGGCCTTGGCGGGGCGGCATCGGCGCTGGGGACTGGATTTTGCGGTGCCATCCGGCTATGGTAAATCCATGTAATTGTCGTGCGTTTGAACCACGCCCGTGCAAAAATGTCTGTTTGGTATTGTGCTGGAAATCCACCGTGAAAGAACGTCGCCGCTCCCCTCGCGTATTCCTCAAAGGCCATGTCTCCCTGAGTCTGGGCGGCATGCACCTTGAGTTGCCGGCGGCTGACATTTCGGTTTCCGGTATCGGCGTGCTGATCGACGCGGCCGTTCTCGGTGCCAAACCGAGCGGCGAAGTTGGCGTCTGCCGGATCGATTCGCCCGATCTTGGCGGAAAGGTCGAAGCCTACGTCAGCATCATGCGCATCCGCCGGCTTGGTGAGCGCCGGCTGGTCGGTTTACGCTTCGAGTCGATCAGCGACGACGAACTCGAACTGATCCGCGAATACAAGCGGAAGTGCCGGGAAACCCCGGCAGCTTCCTGATCGCTCCCGGTCAAGGCCGGAAGAAGGTTTCCAGATCCTGAAAGACCGCGTGGTCGGCATTGTGCCGGCGAATCGCGATGACATCCTCAAGTTTTTCCACCTGCTTCATCATCTGCACCAGGCGCTGGTCTTCATTGACCAGTAGCCAGATACGGCTTTGCCGCCCGTCGCCGACCGGCAGGCAGAGAATGCCTTCGACGTTGTAGGAACGCCGCGAAAACAGGCCGACGACGTGCGACATGACGCCGGCGTGGTTGTTGACGTCGATTTCCAGCACAGCGCGGGCCAGGGCGTTTTGTTCGTTACGGTTGATGGCGTTCATCTCAGGCTCCAATCATGTCGCGGTTGGCGGCGCCCGGCGGCACCATGGGATAGACTTTCTGCTCTGCGTCGATGCTGGCGTGGATCAGGCAGGGGCCGGGGCGGGAAATGGCTTCCATGAGTGTCGCGCAAGGATTGGCCGAGGTGTCGAGGTCGACCGCGGCAATGCCGAAACCCTGGGCGATCTTGACGAAATCCGGCGACGAGCGGAACTGCGAGGCGAACAACCGCTCGCCGTAGAACAACGTCTGCTGCTGATGGACGAGGCCGAGCGTGGCGTTGTCCATGAGCACGATCTTGATGTTCACGTTTTCCTCGGCGGCGGTGACCAGTTCCTGGATGTTCATCATGATCGAGCCGTCGCCGGTGAAGCAGACCACCGTGCGCTCGCGTTCGGCCAGTGCCGCGCCGATGGCCGCCGGCACGCCGAAGCCCATGGTTCCCAATCCACCGGAAGTTAGCCACTGGCGCGGACGGCGCAGCGGGTAGGCCTGGGCGACCCACATCTGGTGCTGGCCGACGTCGGTGGCGATGATGGCGTCGTCGTCGAGGCAGGCGGCGACGCTCTGGATCAGGCCGAAATGCGAACGCGGGTTGTCGGTGCTGTGCAGATCGAACGGGAACTCGGATTTGAGCGCATTGCTACGGTCAACCCAGATTTTTCGCGGATTTTGAAATACGACCGGCAGCAACAGGTCGAGTGCCTCGCCGATGTCGGCCGTGATGCCGATGTGCGCCGTCTTGATCTTGTCGAGTTCGGCCGGATCGATGTCGATGTGGATGATTTTCGCCTGCGGACAGAAGGCTGCCACCTTTCCCGTAGCGCGGTCGTCGAAGCGGGCGCCGACGGCGATCAGCAGGTCGCATTCGTCGAGCGCCAGATTGGTGTAGCGCGCCGCGTGCATGCCGAGCATGCCGAGCGCCAGCGGGTGATCGACCGGCATGGCGCCGAGCGCCATGAGCGTCATGACGGTTGGCAGGCTGGCTTTCTCCGCCAGTGCGATGGCCGCCGTCGAGGCGCCGGAATGGATGACGCCGCCGCCGAGGTAAAGGATGGGCCGTGCGGCCGCGTTGATCATCGCCGCCGCCTGTTCGATGAGCGCCGAATCGGCCGCCGGAGCCGGCTCGGCGCGACCGGGTTCCGGCCATTCGCTGATCTCGATGGCCTGTGCCTGCACATCCTTCGGGATATCAACGAGCACCGGGCCGGGGCGGCCGGAGGCGGCGATCCGGAAGGCGCGCGGGATGACTTCAAGCAGTTCCTCGGCCGACGAAACGAGGAAATTATGCTTGGTGATCGGAATGCTCAGGCCGTAGGTGTCGACTTCCTGGAAGGCATCGGTGCCGATCATTGCCTTGGGCACCTGGCCGGTGATGGCGACGAGCGGGATCGAGTCGAGCTTGGCGTCGGCGATGGCGGTCAGCAGGTTGGTCGCGCCGGGGCCGGAGGAGGCGAGGCAGACGGCCGGCTGACCGGTGGTGCGGGCCATGCCTTGGGCCATGAAACCAGCCCCTTGCTCGTGGCGGGCGAGGACGTGGTGGATGGCGGTCGACTGGCCGAGCGCATCGTAAATCGGCAGGATGGCGCCGCCGGGGATGCCGGCCACGGTGCGGATGCCCTGGCGTTCGAGCAGACGCACGGTAATCTGGGCGCCGGTGAGAGTTTCTGTCATGGAGATTTCCTTTTGGTTGGTGGCGCAACCGGCGGGCTCCAAAAACAAAACCCCGCCGGTTTGCGCCGGCGGGGTTTGGGGTTCTGTGCTGCTTCTGCTTACCCGATCCGCGACGGCGCGTGCATAACGACGCCTACTACGACTACGCGTACGACAACCGGTTCCACTGCAATGGCAGTGGCAGAGCGGAGGGTACGGCGTGTGTTCATCGGATTTCCTGGAAATGGGCAAAAAAACAGTTATCGAACTATGGATTAGCTCGCCAACAAAATCAAGCGCCAGGGGACAACTAAGTCGACGGGCACACAACAGATATTTACATGCGGCAATCTTGACTTGGATAGTGCCGCGTCGTTTACACTTGAATCCCGGTGGAACTGAAATTCAAGTATTTGAAATAATTGGCGAATTTGGAATATAGATGGTAAATAAGCGCAAGGTTCTGGTTGTCGATGCATCGAGAGTTGTTCGCGTATCGCTGACCAAGCAACTGTCTGATCGTTTTGAAGTCCGTGATGAGGACAATGACGAGTCGGCATGGCAGACCATGGTCCTCGACAGCGCCATTGTTGCTGTCGTCTCCGGAATGACTCTGGACAGAGACGATGGCCGCGGCTTGCTTGAGCGCCTGCGCGACAGCAAGTTGTCGCGCTTGAAAAACGTTCCGTTTTTGCTGATGGTTTCGAACAGCTTTTCCGATGATGAACGACAAAAAGCGAAGAGTTTGGGTGTTACCGAATTTGTCGTGAAGGGTTCGACCAGCCCATCGATCGAAAGCCTTGTTTCGGCCCAGATGGAATGGCGTGAAGACGCAGCTGATGGGCGTGTTCAGGCGCCACCACCGCTTCCTGAAGAACCCTTCGAGCAGTTTGGCGCGCAATCCGATATCGGCATCAGCAACATCATGGGACAGATTGCCGGACTGGAGCCAACGGAGCGCGAAGAGTCGGGAGACGACGACTACAGTAACGACGATACGGTGCTCGCCGAAGAGATGCTTGAAGAGTATCTGGCGAAAACCTTACCCGAGGCGCAGGAGGGCCAAGGTGTTGGTGTTCTGGCCTTTGGCCTCGACGGCTATGATGATCTGGTCGTTCGCTACGGGGCTGAACTGGCGTTCAGTTCGGCGCAACGATTCTGTTTCCTGTTGTCGAGGAAGATTCGGCCAGAGGACTTTATCGGGCAACTCGCAGATGGTCGGGTGGTGATTGTGACGAGATCAACGTCTGCCTCGATTTGTGCCGGATTTGCCAACCGTATCTGCAAGGCGATGGCGAGCGCGCAGATATCCATCGAAGGCCAGCGCATCCATCTGACAGTCAGCGTTGGTGTCGCAGTTGTTCCCGATGACGGCATCGACCTGACTGAGCAGACGCTGCTGCAACTGGCTTATGAGCGTCTTGACTCCGCTGCCCGGGCCGGTGGCAATCGGGTGATGGCCGCATCGAGCTTGCAGGGTTTGAGCTATGCCAGTTGCGAATCCTTTGTGCCACAACTCAAGGAGCTGCTGGCGACGATCGATCCTGCTGAGCTGAGGCCCTGTCTGGGGACGGTCGGGATGCAATTGATGCCTATCCTCAGGGAACTCGACAAGCACTTCCGTTTCGAGTTGCCGATCGAGGAAATCAACAAGCGCCTGTGGGATCGCGCCCGGGCCGAACGAATGGTTTCCTGACCATTGACGCAGATGTGGCGAGGCTGGCTTGATGCCGGCTTTTGCCCATTGCGGATCGGCCGATTTGTCGGATACTTCGAGACTATTGATGGGGCGATAGAATCGGAATGAGCAGTCCACACGGGGAAATCGTATGACCGACACGCAGGGCGATCCGGAGAACGGTCGCGTTCGGCTCTTTCACGCCAGCCTGGTCTGGCCGCTACAGCTTGAACCGATGGCGATTACCGGTAGCGAGGGGCGGCACTGGGAAATTTTCGAGTCGCGGACCGAGACGCATCCATGGCGTCGGATCGATGACGAGTTCATGGAGGATGCCGGTCAGTTCAAGGAGCGCCATTACCGTGAGTTCGTTTCGTTTTTGCCCTATGTGCAGCGCTTTCTGTACGGTGAAGGCCGCTCGCGCAATTCGTCGCAGGACGACCCGCCGGGCGGCTCGCCGATGCATGTTTTTCGGCGCAAGGATATTGACCGGCTGCGGGTGACGCTGCGCAAGGGGCTGGTGCCGATCGAGCTCGACATTGTGCACCTCGATCTCTATTTCTTCCACGATCTCGATGTCGTGCAACTCAATCTCGAGGTGCGGGCCAATAACCTGCCGCTCGATACCGTGCGCGATTTCCTCTTCCGCTTCGGGCGGGCTTATCCGTCCGGCTGGGAAGAGGGCGGCGAGGGTTTGCACAACGTCTATCTGGCCGAGTGGATCGGCGTCGACGGTCAAGTCATTGCCCGTTCCGATGCCGAAAAACGCGAAAAATACCTGAGCTATGTCTGTCAGCATCGCAGCCCGTGCATTTCCGAGCATTGGGCCAGCCTGCTGCGGCCGATGGTGCTGGCGCATTCCGATGAAGAGGGCGATTTGCGCTACCGGCTGATCGAGTACCAGCGCATGCCGGTCATGGCCTTTCTTGCCGTTGACCAGCCGCGCACGCTAAGCCGCGAGGAATGGGTACGGATCGGTCTGGCGACCATGCTGCACCCGAACGAAACGCTGCCGATCAACGAACCGGGCGTCATCGAGTTCGAAAGCCGGTTCTGTCACGACCGCTTCTGGACCGACAGCGAGGCCGGGCCAAACACGCGCTTCATGTGCACCGGCAACGCCTTCACAGTGGTCGGCGATACGGCTTTTCCGTTTTTTGTCGATGGCGAACGCGGTGTTCTGGCGCAATTCCGTCACCAGTATTTCCTCGTCTTTCTCATCGCGCATTTGCACCGGGCCTCGCTGCTGGCGTTTTCCGAGGTGCTGGTCGACGCGGTCAATGATCTCGATATCCGCAATGACAATTCCGTGCGCCGCTTCAAGCGGCGGATCCGGGCCAATTTCGAGACTTTCCTGCGCTTCACGCACCGCTACTGGTTTCATGAGCTTTCCGAACGGCCGCACGTCCAGGCCATGTACCGGCTGTGTTCCAACCATCTGCACAACGATGCGCTGTATGACGACGTCCGCGACGAAATTCGCGAGATGAGCCACTACCTCGACAGCGACTCGCAGCGCCGGCAATCGAACACCGTTGTCCGGCTGACCGTGATCACGATCCTGGGTTTGATCGCGACGGTGACAACCGGCTATTTCGGCATGAACATCATTGCCTTCGGCGAGGGTTCGATAATCGAACGCGCCCTGCATGGGCTGATTGCGACCTCGGTGTTTATCGGCCTGGTACTGTTTGCCGTGGCCAAGTCGAAGCGCATGTCCGATTTCCTTGAAGCCTTGTCGGACGAAAGGCTGACACTGCGTGGCAAGTTCCGCGCGCTGTGGGGCGTGGTGGGCAAGACCGAGCGCTGATTCAGCGCTCGGGAGGATTTCAATTTTGGCCGTTTTTTCCGGTTGACCGTAGCAAGCCGATTTCCCGCGCGGTTTCCGGTCCGATCAGCGTATCGGCAAGGTTGATCGGGATCTCGGCGGTCTGTTCATCCACCGGGATACGCCCGCCCATAATTTCTGCCATCTCCTGCGGCAGTCGCGGGGTTCGTCCCGGTTCGGCGTAGCCCTGCGGGTAGATCGGCTGCAGTGTCATCAGATCGTATTTGTCGGTGGCGCCGAAGGTGTGCAGCATTTCGTGGGCAATGACCACGGCGTTTTGCCGGCGTTGCCGGCGCGAGGCATAGGCGTGGATGACGCCAATCTGTCCCTTGCTGAGGCCAGTCGAATGGGGAACCGACGAATTGAGTTCGGGATCGTGAAAGAGCACGAACAGGCGGACATGCGGTTTCGGGCCGTCGATCTTGTCGTGCTGCGATGCCCACCAGCGCAGTTTCAGGCTCCACAGAACGGCATCCAGCGCGCTTGGCTGGCTTGGCCGCAAGGGCGGAGTATCGGCCAGCGGCGGTGAAACACGCAACGCGACCGGTTGCAGTATGGCGAGCCCCTGTTTTTCCGTCTGTTGCTGTAGCCACTGCGCAATTTCCGTAAAGCTTTCGTTATTCAGGCCGCTAACGTAGGCGGCAGTGGCTGGAGAGTTGTCGCCGGCAATCGGATAAATCGCGACGTGGATGGTGTGTTCCCAAGCCGTCAGCCGGGAATTCGAGCGCCACGCGCCAAGGCCGACAGTGGCGAGGACAAGCAGCAGGATCAGGATGCGGAATTTGCGGAACATGTTGGTGGACAGGTATTTCCGGACTGGGTGGTCAGGCGGTTCAGGTGATCAACGGGACGAAAAATATATCAATTCAGGTGAAATGAGAAAATGAACAAGAAGTCAGTAATGTAAGCGGCATTTCGCGGAATGAATTAAACTATCCCTTTGGTCGTAACATTCTTACAATCGTGTCGTATAAGCGAATTTGCGTGGAAGAGATATGACGAAGTTGCAGAAAGTCCTGATTGTGGACGCTTCGCGGCTGGTTCGAGCGTCACTTGGCAAGCTTTTGCGCGGACATTTCGAGGTTTGCGAAGAGCGCGATGCAGAGTCGGCGTGGCAAACGCTTGTTCTGGACTCGTCGATCATCGCTGTATTTTCCGGGCTGGATATCACCACGCTCGAGGGAGCCGGGCTTGTCGAGCGGCTCAGGGCCAGCAAATTGGCTCGCCTCAATCAGCTGCCCTATTTTCAGCTGGTTTCCGACAGCTTCTCCGAAGACGGGCGGGAGCAGGCAAAACAACTCGGTGTTTCCGAATTCATTCCGAAAAGAAGTGCCGGTCCGGAGTTTCAAAGTTTACTGCTCCGCCTGATTGATCCTGATCTGAATTCACCAACCGATTCGACCGCGGTTGTTACCGAATTCGGCGAGCAAAGCGAAGTCAGCGTGAGTGACTTCTTGCAGCGTGTCGATAGCCTTCCTGGCCTGGTTGACGCATCCCCGACAAATCAGGTCGCCCCTGCGATAAGGCTGTCTGAAGGTGCCGGAGAGCCGTGCCTGCAAGACTCGCTGGCCCTGATTCATGATCCGCAGCCGGTTGGCGTCCTGGTCTTTGGGTTGGATGGCTACGAAGACTTCAGGCTTCGTTACGGCTGGGATCTGGCCGACAGAATTGTCCAGAAAATACTCGGTTTGCTGGCGAGCAAGATAAATTCGGATGAAAGCATGCTGCCGCTGGTCGGCGGGCGCATCGCCATCATTTCAAGGATGGCCGGGCGCGAACAGTGCGAGAAATTTGCTCGCAGCGTTTGCCGGGCGATGTCCGCAGCAAATATTTCAATACAGGGGACGCGAGTCGCGGTAACCGTCAGCGTGGGCATCGCTGCCTTGCCGGACGATTATGCGGCAACGACGACCGACGAACTGTTGCATCTGGCGATCAGCCGCCATGATGCGGCGCATCTTTCCGGTGGCAACCGGGTAGTCTGCATGACCGGTTGTGGCGGGGACAGCATCAACCAGGAGGCGTTTTTTGCCCGCCTGAAAGAGATGCTGGCCGAAGAGTCGCTCCCGGACATGATGTCCTGCAAGGGCTGGATCAGTGCAGTTTGCAAAAAATGCCGGAAATTGCGTGCTGCCGGTGAGTCTCCGCTCTGCCCGACGGGAAGCGTTGAAGAAAACTGCTGACAGTTTTTCCCTGGCAGCGACCCAACAAAAACCCGGCCTTGGCCGGGTTTTTGTTGTCCAGAGAAAGGCTTAGGCAGAGACAGGAATCTTGCCAATCTTGATCTGCCATTCCTTCGGGCCGGTTTCGTGCACGCTGACACCGGAGGAGTCGACGGCAACCGTCACCGGCATGTTCTCGACATCGAACTCATAGATGGCTTCCATGCCCAGATCGGCAAAGCCGACGACCTTGGCCGACTTGATCGCCTTGGCGACCAGGTAGGCAGCGCCGCCGACGGCCATCAGGTAGGCCGACTTGTTGTCCTTGATCGCCTCGATGGCCACCGGACCGCGTTCGGACTTGCCGATCATCGAGATCAGGCCGGTCTGTTCGAGCATCATCCGGGTAAACTTGTCCATCCGGGTGCCGGTGGTCGGGCCGGCCGGGCCGACGACTTCGTCACGGACCGGATCGACCGGGCCGACGTAGTAAATGACGCGGTTGGTGAAGTCGACCGGCAGCTTCTCGCCCTTGGCCAGCATGTCGGCAATACGCTTGTGCGCGGCATCGCGGCCGGTCAGCATCTTGCCGTTCAGCAGCAACTTCTGGCCCGGTTTCCAGGAAGCGACTTCTTCCTTGGTCAGGGTGTTCAGGTTAACCTGGGTGGCCGACTTGAGGTCCGGCGTCCAGGTGACGGCTGGCCAGTCTTCCAGCTTTGGAACTTCAAGTTTGGCCGGGCCGGAGCCATCCAGATGGAAATGGCAGTGACGGGTTGCCGCGCAGTTCGGGACCAGCGCAACTGGCAAGTTGGCGGCGTGGCAGGGGTAGTCCAACACCTTGACGTCAAGCACGGTGGTCAGGCCGCCGAGGCCTTGGGCGCCGACGCCCAAGGCATTGATTTTTTCCATCAGTTCGAGGCGCAGTTCTTCCGGACGGGTCAGCTTGGCGCCGGTGGCAGCCTTGGCTTTCAGTTCGTGGATGTCGACCGGCGCCATGATCGATTCCTTGGCCAACAGCATGGCCTTTTCCGGCGTGCCGCCGATGCCGATGCCGATGATGCCGGGCGGACACCAGCCGGCGCCCATTTCCGGGATCTTGTGCAGTACCCAATCGACAAGGTCGTCGGACGGATTGAGCATGGCGAACTTCGATTTCGCTTCCGAGCCGCCACCCTTGGCGGCGCAGATCACTTCAACGTGATGGCCGGGAACGATCTCAAAATGGACGACGGCCGGGGTGTTGTCCTTGGTGTTCTTGCGGGCACCCGCCGGGTCGGCCAGCACCGAGGCGCGCAGCGGATTGTCCGGATTGCCGTAGGCGCGACGGACGCCTTCGTCGATCATCTGCTGGATGCTCATCGTCGCATCCGGCCAGGTGACCTGCATGCCGACCTTGATGAAGACCATGCCGATGCCGGTGTCCTGGCAGATCGGGCGGTGACCTTCGGCGGACATCCGCGAGTTGGTCAGGATCTGGGCGATGGCGTCCTTGGCGGCGGGGCTTTCTTCGCGGTCATAGGCTTCGCCGAGGGCCTTGATGTAGTCGAGCGGATGGTAGTAGCTGATGTACTGGAAAGCATCGGCGACGGACTGGATCAGATCTTCTTGTTTGATGGCGGTCATGCGCAACTCCGGAATTAATGATGTTTTTGATGTTGCAGAGCGAGAGTCTGGGTCATGGTTTTATCTACCATTGCCATGGCCAGGGCGGAGAAAAGGAATACGACGTGAATGATCACCTGCCACATCAGCGTGTGCTCGGACAGGTTGTTGGCATTGATGAAACTCTTCAGCAGGTGAATCGACGAAATACCGATGATGGCCGTCGAAAGTTTGATCTTGAGGACGCCAGCATTGACGTGGGACAGCCATTCCGGCTGGTCCGGGTGATCTTCCAGGTCGAGCCGGGAAACGAAAGTTTCGTAGCCGCCGACGATAACCATGATCAGCAGATTGGCGATCATCACGACATCGATCAGTCCGAGGACTGACAGCATGACATCGGCTTCGCTGATGTGTGCGGTGTCGAGGGCGTTATGAACCAGGTGGCTCAGTTCGACCATGAACAGCCAGCAATAGACGACTTGCGCAATGATCAGGCCGATATAGAGCGGCGCCTGAATCCAGCGGCTGGCAAAGATGAAGGATTCTAGAAATTTGATTGGTGAACGCATCATGGGATTCTTGGATGGGGGATATGAAGTTTATCACGCGACCGGCAAGCTTCCGGAAGCGCCAGAATTGCTGCGCCGCAGCGTGATTTCGTAAGGCCTTTGTAAGAATATCGACGTCTAATGCCGCATCAACGCTGGCGGGGGAGGGTGGTGTTCTCCGGCTTGCGCGGCTTTACACAGTTCCAGGGTCAAGCCTGGGATCCAATCGGTTGTTTCAACATAAATTGCGAAGTACCGCAGAGGAGAAGAATATGTCGAATGAGTCCGTGCAGCTAATTTATCCGTCTGACGAAATGGTCAAGAACGCGGCGGTTTCGGGGATGGACGCCTACCGGGCGCTGTGCGCGGAAGCGGATGCCGACTACCCGGAATTCTGGGCCAAGCGCGCCCGTGAATTCATCACCTGGAAGCAGCCGTTTACCCAGTCGCTTGATGAATCCAACGCTCCGTTTTTCAAGTGGTTTGCCGATGGCAAGCTGAACGTTTCATATAACTGTCTCGACCGTCAGGTCGAAGCCGGCCTGGGCGAAAAAGTCGCCATCATCTTCGAAGCCGACAACGGCGAAGTAACCAAGGTTACTTACAAGGAATTGCTCTCCAAGGTTGCCAAGTTCGCCAACGCCCTGCGCGGCATGGGCGTCAAGAAGGGTGATCGCGTCGTCATCTACATGCCGATGACCATCGAAGGCATCTGCGCCATGCAGGCTTGTGCTCGCCTCGGCGCGATCCACTCCATCGTTTTCGGCGGCTTCTCGGCCCAGTCCCTGCGCGATCGTATCAACGACGCCGGTGCCGTTGCCCTGATCACCTCCGACGGCCAGTTCCGCGGTGGCAAGGCCATCCCGCTCAAGCCGATCGCTGACGAAGCCTTCGCCATGGGCGGTTGCGAGTCGGTCAAGAACGTCATCGTTTTCAAGCGCACTGGCGCCGAAGTCAACATGGTTGCCGGCCGTGACACCTGGTTGCATGACGCCGTTGCCGGCCAGTCCGACGTCTGCGAACCGGAATGGGTTGAAGCCGAACACCCGCTGTTCCTGCTCTACACGTCCGGCTCCACCGGTAAGCCGAAGGGTGTTCAGCACTCCACCGGCGGCTACCTGCTGCACGCCATCATGACCATGAAGTGGACCTTCGACATCAAGCCGAACGATGTCTTCTGGTGCACGGCCGACATTGGCTGGGTTACCGGCCACACCTACATCACCTACGGCCCGCTGGCCTGCGGCGCAACCGAAGTTGTCTTCGAAGGCGTCCCGACCTACCCGGATGCCGGCCGTTTCTGGAAGATGATCCAGGACCACAAGGTTTCCATTTTCTACACGGCTCCGACCGCCATCCGTTCGCTGATCAAGTCTTCCGAGAACAACGCGGCAGTGCATCCGAAGAGCTACGACCTGTCTTCGCTGCGTATCCTCGGTTCGGTCGGTGAGCCGATCAACCCGGCAGCCTGGACGTGGTACTACGAGAACGTTGGCGGCGGCCGTTGCCCGATCGTCGATACCTTCTGGCAAACCGAAACCGGTGGTCACATGATCACCCCGTTGCCGGGCGCAACCCCGCTGGTGCCGGGTTCCTGCACCCTGCCGTTCCCGGGTATCCAGTTCGCCGTGGTCGATGAGACCGGTGCCGATCTGCCGTGGGGCCAGGGCGGTATCCTCGTTTGCAAGAAGCCGTGGCCGTCGATGATCCGCACGATCTGGAACGACGACGAGCGCTTCGTCAAGTCGTACTACCCGCAGGACTTCCAGGGCAAGTACTACCTGGCAGGCGACGGTGCCATCCGCGACAAGGACACCGGCTACTTCACCATTACCGGCCGTATCGACGACGTGCTGAACGTTTCCGGTCACCGCATGGGTACGATGGAAATCGAATCTGCTCTGGTCGCCAACCCGATGGTTGCCGAAGCAGCCGTTGTCGGCCGTCCGGACGACCTGACCGGTGAAGCCATCGTCGCTTTCGTGGTGCTCAAGGGCCAGCGCCCGACCGGTGACGACGCCAAGCGCATCATCAAGGAACTGTCTGACTGGGTGGGCAAAGAGATCGGTCCGATCGCCAAGCCGAAGGACATCCGTTTCGGTGACAACCTGCCGAAGACCCGTTCGGGCAAGATCATGCGTCGTCTGCTGCGCGGTCTGGCCAAGGGCGAGGAACTGACGCAAGACACCTCGACGCTGGAGAACCCGGCTATTCTGGAACAACTGAAGGGCTAAAAAGCTTCGTTCCAGCATGAGCCAGGAGGCGGCGAGCTTGCCACGCTGCCTCCAAAGACTATAAGGCAAGGAGGAGACAATGGTCGCCCATAAGGTGGCCTCCCGTGTAGTCGCATCAGACTATATGCCAACAACGGCTGGCACGCTTGGCGTGCCAGCCGTTCCCTTTTCTGGGATGGGGTCGTGAAAAGAGCCAATCCAACCCGCCAGCGACTGGCTGCACTCGGTCTGCTCGGTGTGCCGCTGCTGACCTATCCGCTGCTCAGCCTGCCGGGCGGCGAAGTGGGCGGTATTCCTGCGACCTATTTGTATCTGTTCGGCGTCTGGGCCGGACTGATCGCGCTGGCGGCCTGGGTGGCCGAAAGGCGAGGCTCGTAGATGCTTTCCGGCTGGTTCATTGCGCTCCTGGCCGCGGCCTATCTCGGACTGCTGTTTGCCGTCGCCCGTTTTGGCGATGCGCGGGCCGATGCCGGCAAATCGATTATCTCGGCCAACGTTTACGCGCTGTCGCTGGCGGTTTATTGCACCTCGTGGACTTTCTACGGCAGCGTCGGGCGGGCCACGTCTGGTGGGCTGTCCTTCCTGACCATTTACCTTGGTCCGACGCTGATGCTGCTCTGCGTCGGCGTCATCATCAAGATGATCCGCATCAGCAAGGCGCAGCGCATTACGTCGATTGCCGACTTCATTGCCTCGCGTTACGGCAAGAGCCAGTTGCTGGCCGGCATGGTGACGGTGATTGCAGTGATTGGCGTCGTGCCGTACATCGCCCTGCAGCTGAAGGCGATGGCCGCCAGTGTCGATGTCCTGCTCGAACATGCCGGCAACGGTGTCGAGGTCTGGGGGCTGGATTCCACTTTCCTCATTGCGGTCGTCCTGGCCTTGTTTTCCATTCTGTTTGGGACGCGCCATCTCGATGCGACCGAGCGCCATGAGGGTATGGTCGCTGCCGTGGCTTTCGAGTCGGTGGTCAAGCTCATCGCTTTCATGGCGGTCGGGCTCTTCGTCACTTACGGCATGTTCGGCGGGCTCGGCGACCTGTTCCAGCGGGCGGCGGCGAGCGCCGATCTCAGTCGTTTGCTGCAACTCGATTCTGGGCGGGCCGGAACGTGGACTTCGTTGATCATCCTTTCCGGGCTGGCCATCATTTTTCTGCCGCGCCAGTTCCAGATCATCGTCGTCGAGAACGTCGATGAGTCGCACCTCAAGCGGGCCGTCTGGCTCTTCCCGCTCTACTTGCTGCTGATCAATATTTTTGTCCTGCCGCTAGCCCTGGGAGGCTTGCTGCATTTTGACGGGCAGAGCGTCAATCCGGACACCTTCGTGCTGACCCTGCCGCTCGCCCGCGGCGCCGAGGCGCTGGCCTTACTGGCCTTCATCGGCGGTCTGTCGGCAGCGACCGGGATGGTCATCGTCGAAACCATCGCTTTGTCGACCATGGTCTGCAACGACCTCGTCATGCCCATCCTGCTACGGTCAACCGGAAAATTCGTCGAAAAACGAAAAGACCTTTCCGGCCTGCTGATCGGCATCCGGCGTGCCGCCATCGCCCTGATCCTGCTTCTCGGCTACATCTATTTTCGCGCCGCTGGCGAAGCCTACGCACTGGTCGGCATCGGCCTGATTTCCTTCGCGGCAGTTGCCCAGTTCGCGCCGGCGATGTTCGGCGGCATGTACTGGAAGCAGGGCACCCGGGCCGGTGCAGTGTCAGGTTTGCTGGCCGGCTTTGTCGTCTGGCTGTATACCTTGCTGCTGCCCTCGTTTGCCAAATCGGGCTGGATGCCGAATGGTTTTGTCGAACACGGCTTGTTCGGCATCGGCTGGCTCAAGGCGCAGGCGCTGTTCGGACTAAGCGGGCTGGACGAAATTTCGCATTGCCTGTGGTGGAGCATGCTGGCCAATATCGGCGCCTACGTTGCCGTGTCGCTGAATTCGAAACCGGATGCCGTGGAGGCCAGTCAGGCCGAGCGTTTCGTCGATGTCTTCCGCTTCGATTCGCGCAATGCCGAGGCGCGGCTGTGGCGGGGCAAGGCGTCGCCGGATGCGCTGGTTGGCTTGCTCGAACGCTTTCTCGGGGCCGCCCGTGCCCGGCAACAGTTGGCGGCCTATGCCAATTCGCGGCAGGCCACGGATTGGCGCAACCTGCCGGCCGATGCCGACTTTGTCCAGTTTGCCGAATCCGAACTGGCCGGTGCCATCGGCTCGGCCAGCGCCCGGGTCATGGTTGCTTCGGTGGCGCAGGAAGAGGATCTCGGGCTGGAAGAGGTGCTCGACATTCTCGACGAGGCAACGCAGGTCCGCGCCCATAGCCGCGAACTCGAGGCCAAGCAGCAGGAGCTCGAGGCGGCGACCGCCGAGCTTCGGGAAGCCAACGAGCGCCTGCGCGAACTCGACCGCATGAAGGACGATTTCATCTCGACCGTGACGCACGAGTTGCGCACGCCGCTGACCTCGATCCGCGCCCTGTCCGAAATGCTGCACGAAGATCCACGTCTCGAACTGGCCGATCGCAAGCGTTTCCTCGGCATCATCGTGACTGAAGCCGAGCGCCTGACCCGGCTCATCAACCAGATTCTCGACATGGCCAGGATGGAGTCCGGGCGGGCGGAATGGACGACCGGCGAGGTTGATATGGGGGAAGTCGTGCGCGAGTCGATGGCCTCGCTCGAGCAGTTGTTCCGGGACAAGGGCGTCGCGCTGGAGGGTGATATTCCGGCTTGTGCACCGGTCGTGCTGGCCGACCGGGATCGCCTGACCCAGGTCATGATCAACCTGCTGTCGAATGCCGTGAAGTTCGTCCCGGGCGGCAGCGGCCGCGTTCTGGTCCGGCTATCCAGCGCTGCTGGTCTGGTCCGTGTTGAAGTGCGCGACAACGGCCCGGGTCTGACGGCTGAAGAATGCAGCGTCATTTTTGAAAAATTCCGTCAGGGTGGCAACACGATGACGGACAAACCGCAGGGAACCGGTCTGGGCCTGCCGATCAGCCGCCAGATCGTGGAATATTTTGGTGGTAATCTCTGGGTTGAAAGCGCGCCCGGAGCCGGAGCGAACTTCATTTTCACGGTGCCCTTGCCGGTGCCGGACGATAACAGTGGGAGACAAACCGCATGACCAAGAAAATCCTGATTGTCGATGACGAACCCAACATCGTCATCTCCCTTGAATTCCTCATGAAAAAAGAAGGTTTTGCCGTCGCCGTCGCCGGCGATGGCGAAGAAGCCTTGACCAAGGTGGCGAGTTTCGAGCCCGATCTGATCCTGCTTGACGTCATGATGCCGAAGAAGTCCGGTTTCGAGGTTTGCGAGGCATTGCGCGCCGATCCGTCGAAAGCTGGCTTGCTGATCGTCATGCTTACCGCCAAGGGCCGTGACACCGAAGTGGCCAAGGGGCTGGCCATCGGCGCCGATGCCTATGTCACCAAGCCGTTTTCGACCAAGGAACTGGTGGCCAGAGTGAAAACCATGCTGGGGATCGTCTGAGCGCAGGCTTCCACGGTCAACCGGAAATAACCGACCAAAATCGAAATCCAAATTTGTTGGAATGCACGCCATGAAGGCTAAACAACGTTTGATCGTCGCGGTGCTCGTTCTCGGTCTGCTCATGACCGGCCCGTTTGTCGTCACCTCGCTGCTCGTCTGGCTGGACATGAAAGAAGCCGAGCGCACCCTGCTGACCAATCTGCTGGTTTCCCGGCTGCCGGTCGGGACGATGATGACCCTGTTCGGTTTTGCCCTTGGCGTCGGGGTGCTGCACAAGCTTTTCAAGCAGTATGTCGAGGGCCTGTTGAGGATGGCTGAAACGTTGCGCCTGATGCTTGGCGCCAACCGCAATTTCCGGGTGACCATCGAAGGCCCGCCGGAAGTCCAGCAACTGGCGCAGGCGGCCAACGATCTGGCCGAGCAGCGCGATGTCCTGATGGACGACGTCGATGCCCAGATCGCCACCGCCAAGGCTTCGGTCGAGGAAGAAAAGAACCGGCTGGCCGCGCTCATGTCCGAACTTGCTCAGGCGGTCGTGGTATGCAACCTCGATGGCCGCATCCTGCTCTACAACAACCGCGCCCGCCTGCAGTTCAAGGCGCTGTCGCAAGGCCCGACCTCGGTCGCCGGTGGCGCCCTGATCGGCCTTGGCCGTTCGATTTTCTCCATTCTCGAAAAGAGCCAGGTCGATCATGCCGAGGAGGTCATTCGCCAGCGTCTGTCATCCGGCAAGACGGCGATCTCCAATTTCATCACGACGACACGCGGCGGCCAGTTGCTGCGCGCCCAGATGGTACCGGTACTCGCCGCCTCGGGCGACGAGGGCGAGGCTGCGATGTCCGGCTACGTGCTGACCGTCGAGAACATTACCCGCAGCATCGAGGAAGAAGAGCGTCGCGATCAGGCACTGCATTCGCTGACTCAGGGTAGCCGTTCGTCCATCGCCAATATCCGGGCCGCCGTCGCCAACCTGCTCGATTACCCCGACATGGAGCCCGAACTGCGCGAACGTTTTCTCCGGGTGATCGACGACGAAGTCGCCAAACGCAGCCAGGTCATCGACCAGACCATGAGCCAGTTTTCCGACGCCATCAAGACGCGCTGGCCGCTTGAAGACATTCTCGGCATCGACATCGTGGCTGCCGCCCAGCGCCGGATCGACGACAAGCTCAAGTTGCCGACCAAAACCGAAGAAATCGACGATGCCCTGTGGATCAAGGCCGACAGCTTCTCGCTGGTCTTTGCGCTGGTCAGCCTGGCCTCCAAACTGCAGGATCATTACGAACCGCGCGAACTGCGTTTCCGCCTGACTTCCGCCGGCAAGCTGGCCTACCTCGACCTGATCTGGGCCGGCCCGGCGATGTCGTCGGAAACCTTCTACACTTGGGAAATGGAATCGATGCAGATTGGTAGCGAAAGCTCGCCGCTCAGCCTGCGGGATGTCATTGACCGGCATGGCGGTGAAATCTGGTACGAGCGCGAAAAGGCTGCGCACCGGGCCTTCTTCCGTTTCGTGCTGCCGGTCGCCGTGCCCGAACTCGAGAGCGAACCGGAAGAGCGCAGCCGCGGCAAGGGGCGGCCCGAATACTACGATTTCGACCTCTTCAAGTTCGAGGACAAGAGCATCGACCTCGATCGGAAACTGTCCGATCTGACCTACACGGTGTTCGATACCGAAACGACCGGTCTGGAACCATCGAAAGGCGACGAAATCATCCAGATCGGCGCTGCCCGCATCGTCAATAACCGACTGCTGCGTCAGGAAACATTTGACCAGATCGTTGACCCGGAAATCCCGCTCAAACCCGAGTCGATTCCGATCCATGGCATTACCGAAGACATGGTGCGCGGCAAGCCGAACATCGATGTCATCCTCCCGGCCTTCCACGAATTCTGCGAAGACACCGTGCTGATCGCCCACAACGCAGCTTTCGACATGCGTTTCCTGCAACTCAAGGAAGAGCGTACCGGCATCCGTTTCACCCAGCCGGTACTCGATACGCTGCTGCTCTCGGCTGTCGTTCATCCCAATCAGGAATCGCACAAGCTCGACGTCATCCTTGAACGCCTCGGCATCACCATCGGCACCCGGCACAATGCACTTGAAGATGCGCTGGCAACCGGCGAAGTCTTCCTGAAACTGGTCAAGCTGCTCGAAGACAAGGGCATCGTGACCGTTCGCCAGGCGCTCGAAGCAGCCGAGAAAACCTATTTTGCCCGAGTGAAGTATTGAGGCCGGAATGAACTCCGACTTTACCCTGTCCTGCCGACAGCAACTCGAACTGGTGACCGTAGTAAATGCGCTGTCCGAGCTCGACGCCGCGCCGGCCCTTGCCGGGCGCCTGCGCGAACATCTGCTGGCGGTAGCGGGGAGTGGTCTCGACGGGCTCGCTGCGACGCAGCTGATTTCCGTCTTCAATGACCGCTTGACGAGCAAAGTCATCGAATTGACGGCTCGCCGCCATCGTCTGCCGCCAGTGGCGTGGTGCTGGCTGGCGCTGGGCTCCGAAGGGCGGCACGAACAGACTTTCGTCACGGATCAGGACAACGGCCTGATTTTCAACGCGACCAGCGAACAGGAGGCGGCTGCCCTGCGCCAGATCTTCCTGCCCTTCGCCCAGGAGGTTAACCAGCATCTGGCTAACTGTGGCTTCGCCTTGTGTACCGGGCAGATCATGGCTGGCAACCCGGCCTGGTGTCTGTCGCTCGAAGAGTGGCGCGAAAAATTCATCGACTGGGTGCGTCGCCCAGAGCCCGAAGCGCTGCTCAATGCCAGCATCTTTTTCGACCTGCGCCCCCTGTTCGGCGAACTGCCTCTGGGCGAAAAATTGCGTACTGTGCTGCTGTCGATGACAGTGGCTACGCCATCCTTCCAGCACCTCATGGCGGCCAATGCGCTGCAGGTCGATGTCCCACTCAATTTTCGCGGCGATATCGCGGTCGGCGAGGGCGACAGCATTGATCTGAAGAAGTACGGCAGCCGGATCTTTGTTGACGCAGCACGCATCTTTGCGCTGTCTTCCGGAACGAAGGTGGTCAATACGGCAGAGCGCCTGCGTCAGGCCGGTTCATCGGTTGGCCTGCCAGCTACCGAGATTGCTGCGGTCGACGCCGCTTTTTCACAGATTTTGCGCTTGCGGCTGGCGCAGCAGATCGAAGCCGCAGGGCGAGGGGAGCCCGGGGGGTATGGCCTGAAACCCGCCGCGCTGCATGATGTCGATCGGGCCATTTTGCGTGAGACATTGAGGCAGGCAAAGCGTCTGCAGCAGCGTCTCAAGTTAAACTATGCACTCTAATAAATGAGGTTGTCGTGACTACGCAACAGCAAACAGGGCAGGAAAAAGAACAAGTACAAGAACAGGCCGTCGGCCAGGTCGAAATGTCGCTGCGTCAGGATGGGCGCAGCCGAATGGCCGGCAACACGCAGGCTTTCCTGCGTAACCACGCGCCATTCAACAAGATGCAGCCGGATGCTCTGCAGCGTTTCGCAGAAAAGGCGCAGATCGTTTTTTACGCCGCCGGCAGCGAGATTGTCGGGCCGGATTCCGGCAAGGTCCGTTTTTTCTACCTCATCGAATCCGGCAAGGTGCAGGCGCGCCAGGCTGGCGAAGTGACGGTCACCGAATATTCCATCCTCAGTCTTGGGGCCGGGGAGAGCTTCCCGATCGGTGCCGTCACCGCGGGTCGGCCATCGACCAACCTGTACACCGCCGTTGAAGATACCTTCTGCTACCAGTTGCCGGCCGACGATTTCCTCGCTCTGCTGACCTCCAGCCCTGAATTCAATCTGTTCTGCACGCGCTACATTGCCAGCCTGCTCGACCAGTCGCGTCGCCAGTTGCAACTGCAATTCTCCCAACGCGCCAGCGAGCAGCAAACGCTCAATTCGCCGTTGGCCGGCATCGGTTCGCGTTCACCGATCACTGTGGCGCCCGATACGCCCTTGCGCGCCGCGCTCGAAACCATGTCGAAAGCCGGTGTCGGTTCGCTGGTCGTCGCCGGTGACGACCGCAAGGCCGTTGGCGTATTCACGCGAACCGATCTGCTCGATCGCGTCGTCCTCGCCGAACTGCCGCTGACCACGCCAGTTGGCCAGGCAATGTCACCGAATCCGTTCATGATCGAAGAGCATGCCACGGCCTACGATGCGATGTTCGCCATGGCAACGCACGGCATTCGCCACGTGCTGGTGACTGATGCCGAAGGCAAGCTGACCGGCGTCGTTTCCGAGCGCGACCTGTTCTCGCTGCAGCGCGTCGGTTTGCGCCAGATTCGCCAGTCGATCGACGGCGCCCGCAATGTCGAGGCCTTGCAGCAGGCTGCCGCCGATGTACGCCAGCTGTCGTTCAACATGCTCGCCCAGGGCGTCGGGGCCGAACAGCTGACCCAGTTCATCTCGGCGCTCAACGATGCGCTGACCCGCCGCGTTATCCAGCTCAATCTGGAAAACCACAATTTCGACGGCATCGAATGGGCCTGGCTGGCCTTCGGTTCGGAAGGCCGCGACGAGCAGACCTTCAGCACCGATCAGGATAACGGCATCGTCTTCGCGCCGCCGGAAGGTGCTGCGGTCGACGCCTTGAAACAGCGTTTCCTGGCCTACGCGCTCGACGTCAACAACGACCTCGACCGTGTCGGCTTCCCGCTGTGCAAGGGCAACATCATGGCCAGCAACCCGCAATGGTGTCTGACCCTTGACGAGTGGAAAGACCAGTTTGCCAACTGGATTCGCATGCCGCAGCCCGATGCGCTGCTCAACGCCACTATCTTTTTCGATTTCCGGGCGCTCTACGGCAAGTCCGAACTGGCCGATGCGATGCGCCGCCACCTGCTGGCGCAGACCGCATCGAACCCGATGTTCCTGCGCGCCATGGCCAAAAATGCCCTCGACGTCGAACCGCCGCTCGGCAAGATTCGCGATTTCCTGACCGATCTCGAACCAGGGCATCCGGGCAAGATCGACCTCAAGAAATACGGCTCGCGTATTTTCGTCGACGTCGCTCGCATCTACGCCATGGCCAGCGGCGTGCACAACACCAATTCGATCCAACGCCTGCGGCTGGCCGCGCAGCGGCTGTCGATTCGCAGCGACGAAATCAACGCCGTCCTCGAAGGCCTGAATTTCATCCAGCTGCTGCGCTTGCAGCACCAGTATCTCGAAGGTGAACCCGGCACGCAGGGCGACAACCTGATCGATCCGGATACGCTCAATGAGCTGGACCGCCGCATTCTGAAAGAATCCTTCCGTCAGGCCCGCAAGATCCAGACGCGCCTCAAACTCGACTACCAGGTGCAATGACCATGCTCGGCCTCAAGAAATTCCTGTTCCGGGGCAGTGCACAAGCCAATCTGCCGGACGACGTACGGGCTTCGCTCGACGTCTGGCGCGCCAGCAAGGCGCCGCCGCTCGACGATCTGCACTTTCACACCCGCTATGTCGTTGTCGACATCGTCAGCAGTGGTTCGAATCCCGAAAGCGACCAATTGCTCGGCATCGCTGCCAGTTCTGTGTGGAAGGGGGCAATTCAGCCCGACGATACCTTCTACGTCGATTTTTCGACCCTGGACGGCGAGGGTTCCACGGTCGACCGGGAATTAACGGCATTTTTGTTGTTTGCTGCCAAGGCGCCACTGGTCACCTACCATATTCCCTATGTCGGCGGCTTTTTGCAGCGCGCCTTGAGGGAACGGCTGGGCGTTGATTTTCAGCCGCAGTGGGTCGATCTGGCCTGGCTGTTGCCTTCAATGTTCGAGGACAAGGGCGATTCGGTCATGCCGCTCGACCACTGGATCGAGGTCTTCGGCCTCGATGCCGGTAGCGGCCGACGCGATGCGATGGCCAACACCCTGCTGCTGGCGCGCATCTTCCAGATGATGACGGTGCGTGCGGTGGGCAAGCAGATCGACACGGCGGCTCATTTGATCGACGAATCGCGGGCCAGTAGTTTCCTGCGGCGCAACCACTAAAGTCGCCGGATGTTTGCTTCACTGACCAGGCTGCAGCGTTACTACCTGTATTACACCTGCGGCTTCCTGTCATTCATCGGGGCGCTGGCGGTTCTCGAACAGCACGGCATGCCGCCGCGCTGGATCGGCTATGCCTTCCTGTGTTTCACCATTTCGATGTACGCGCTGATCGGCATCGTCTGCCGGACCTCGGATGTCTCCGAGTACTACGTCGCCGGCCGACGGGTGCCGGCCTTCTTCAACGGCATGGCGACCGGCGCCGACTGGATGAGCGCCGCCTCCTTCATCGGCCTGGCCGGAACTCTTTACCTGTCCGGCTTTCAGGGGCTGGCCTACGTCATTGGCTGGACCGGCGGTTTCGTGCTGGTCGCACTGCTCCTCGCGCCATATCTGCGCCGCTTTGGTCAATACACCATTCCCGACTTTCTCGGCGCCCGCTATGGCGGCAACGCGATTCGCCTGGTCGCCGTTGCCGCCGCCATCCTGGCCTCCTTCGTGTACGTCGTGGCGCAGATTTATGGCGTTGGCGTCATTACCAGCCGCTTTGTCAGCCTGCAATTCGAAATTGGTGTGTTCGTCGGTTTGGCCGGCATTCTCGTTTGTTCGTTTCTGGGGGGCATGCGGGCGGTCACATGGACGCAGGTGGCTCAGTACCTGATCCTGATCATCGCCTATGTGACGCCGGTCGCCATCCTGTCCTACAACGTTACCGGCAATCCGGTGCCGCAACTGGTCTATGGCCAGGTTCTTCAGCAGGTTACCAAACTGGAGAATCGCCTGTTCCAGAGTCCGGTTGAGGTGGAAGTCCGCGAGCTTTACCGCGAACGGGCGGATCTCTACGCCCAGAAGATCATGCAGTTGCCGCAATCGCTGAATTTCGAGCGCGAAAACCTGTCGGCACAGATCAACCAGCTCAAGGCCAGCGACGCCCAGATGAAGGATATTGTGGCGCTCGAACGGCAGTACCGGGATCTGCCCCACGATCCGGATCAGGCGAGGGCGCGTTGGGAATATGCGATGTTTTCTGCGGTTGAACGTAGCAAAACGCCGATTCATCACGCTGAGGCCTTTCCCGGCGAGACGGTCGAGGAGCAGAACATCATGCGCGTCAATTTTCTCGCGCTGATCTTTTGCCTGACGGTCGGGACGGCCGCCTTGCCGCACGTACTGACCCGCTACTACACGACGCCCACCGTTCGCCAGGCACGCGAATCGGTGTTCTGGTCGCTGTTGTTCATCCTCTTGCTTTACATCACCGCGCCAGCCTACGCGGTCTTCGCCAAGTACGAGGTGCTCTCCCATCTGGCCGAAATACCGATCACCAAATTGCCCGGCTGGGTGGCCGCCTGGGCCAAGATCGGGCTGGTCAGCATCGAAGACATCAACGCCGACGGTATCCTGCAACTGGCTGAACTATCGCTCAATCCGGACGTCATCGTACTCGCCACCCCGGAAATCGCCGGCATGCCCTACGTCGTCTCCGGCCTGGTGGCGGCTGGCGGTCTGGCCGCTGCCCTGTCCACCGCCGACGGCCTGTTGCTGACCATTACCAGCTCGCTGTCGCACGACGTTTATTACCGTATCTTCCGTCCTGACGCGTCGACCCAGTTCCGGCTGGTCATCTCGAAGTCGATGCTGCTGGTCGTCGCCATTCTCGCCGCCACGGTTGCCGCCCAAAAACCGGGAACAATCCTGTCCATGGTTTCCTGGGCCTTTTCCATCGCCGGCTCCGCCTTCTTCCCGGCGCTGGTGCTCGGCATATTCTGGGAAAGGGCGACCCGTGCCGGCGCGCTGACCGGCATGGTCGTCGGCATTCTGCTGTCGATCTATTACATCATTCGCGTCGAATTCGACAGCATTCCCATTCTCGGCATCAGCGGTTTTGGCATGGATCCGTGGTTCCACATCCAATCGACCTCCGGTGGCCTGTTTGGAGTCATCGCCGGTTTTATAACGATCATTGTGGTCAGCCTGTTCACCAAACCGGATCCTCGGGCAGCCAGCTTCCTCAGCACCATCCGTTTCCGGAATGGAGACGCGCCGTGATCTCAAAAGCCGACCTTCACTGGCGCAAGACGCGGCGCCTGACCTTTACCCTCATTTGCTTCTGGCTGTTCATAACCTTTGGCCTGACCTGGTTCGCCCGAAGCATCAACGAGGTAGTCATCCTCGGCTTTCCACTGGGTTTCTACATGGCCGCTCAAGGCGCCCTGGTCCTCTACCTGATGATCATCTGGTGGTACAACCGGCAGATGAAAAAACTTGACGCAGAATTCGGTGTCGACGACTTCTGAGCGCCGGCAATGAGCCTTTTCCTGATCAGCGCGTTGCGGGCGATTGTCGAAATGCTTGGCCTTTGTCTGATCGGGCAGGGGATGCTCTATCTGATAGCCGGCCGGCAAAGGGCTGGCAACCGCGTCTACCAACTTTTTTCCTTGATCACCAAGACACCTCGCCGGATTGTGGCGACGGTTCTACCGCGTTCCGCAAGTGAAGTGCTCGTAGGTATCCTGACCTTTGCGATTGTCCTGATTCTCTGGCTGGGACTCGCTTTTGTCCGAAAGTTTGTTTGACCAAGCGGCCTCTTCTGCTACAATGCGCGGCTTCCGGAGGGGTGGATGAGTGGTTTAAGTCGCACGCCTGGAAAGCGTGTGTAGGGTAATCCCCTACCGCGGGTTCGAATCCCGCCTCCTCCGCCAAGAACACCAGCAACCACGGCCCTTTCGGGCCGTTTTTGTTTTTTGCTTCCAATCAGCAGGTTGCCGAATAAATTTTGAATTTCGACAGCCTGGCGAAGCTGGTGCAGGTTGGAAGAGATTTGCCGATCCCCGTATGTTACTGCTCCGTCAGCTTGAGCAGGATGTCGGCGTACCAGGCTCCGTTCAGTCCCAATGCCTCATCCTCTTTGAGGTCGCGGTCGCCGACATCGAAGCGGGCTGAATGGATGCCGAGCAGCATCCAGGGCAGATCGCCGTGGGTCGGCAGCTTTTCGGCGATGCGCATGACCACCGGTGCGCCGCTGCTGCCGCGATGGGTGCGGGCGTCAGTCAGAAAGAAACCTTCCCCCTGAAAACGCAGGCCGAATGACGAGGCGATGATGGCGTGGCGGACGACCGGCGTGTGATGCAGTGCGTCGTGAAAGCCAAGCGGGAAACCGACGATGAGCAATGACGAGCCAACCTCGACCTGATCCAGGCTGCTCAGCAGGTGCTGTGGGCTGAAGGCACGATAGACAGCCGTCTTGGGCAAGGCCTTGCGGTTGATTTCGATAACGGCGACGTCAATGTCCCCTGCGGTATCAAGCCCGTGGCGCCAGAGGCTCTTCCCGTCGCGGTAGAGCGGAATCGAAAATCCCGTGGATTCGGCGATGTTGGCCGCATTGGTGTGCAACTCGATCTCGATGCGGGTCGGGTAGTGCTTGATGGATTTGCTGAACAGTACATGGCGGCTGGTTACCAGAAACAACCGTTGGTCGCGCTCGAAGAAAAAGCCGCTGGCATTGGTCAGCAGCACTTTCTCATTGAAAGTCGAGATGCGGGCGGCGGCGAGTAGAAGCGGTTCGATCATGGGTCTGGGCGCTCGCTAGGAGGTTCAACATGTGGCCGCTTAACGGCAGGTTTTCCGTGCGCTGCAGCAGGCTTGTGAGAACGCATTGCGGAGCTGGCTCCAGTGTAGCCCATGCACTCCTCATTTATGTGGCCCGCGAATGGCGTCTGGGCGACCTGCCGCCGCATCGATCGAAGCCATGGCCGTTTCCACGGTCAACCCGAAAAAACGGCCAAAAACGAAATGTCAAAGGCCGCTTATTTTTTCACCAGCCACCACGACATCCAGCGCGATAGGCGTGGCATCACGAGGTAAGACATCGCCAGCGCGACCAGAGCAGTAAAAACGGCGGTTCTGAGCAGGAAAGGCCAGCTGGCGAGGAGCGGCGAGACCAGCCAGAGCAGGAGCGCAACGGTGGGAAAGATACCCATCCAGCTGACGAAGGTCATTCGCCATTTTGCTGGCGGGCGGCTGGCCGGAATGATGGTTGGCGCAAACCAGGCGTCGAGGCCGGTGAGCAGGCGGTATTCGGGATCGCCCTCGGCGACGGCGCGCAATCGTTCACGCCAGAGGGCGCGCTGGGGCGAGGCGTTCCAGCGTTCGAGGTCGGCTTCCGTGGCGAAGCGCTGGACAATCTGGTATTCGCCGCCGGCGCTTTCCGGCGGGATGAGCTGGGCCGCGAGATAGCCCGGAAACTGGCTGGCATCGGCGAACATGGCGCGGATCAACGCCTCGTAGGCTTCCTCGCAGCCCGGCTTGGCCTTGCGGCGGACGATACGAACCAGTGGTTCACTCATGGTGTATTGCGTTTCAGTCGGTATTGCAGTTGCGGGCGGGTAATACCGAGAACGCGGGCGGCGCCAGCCAGATTGCCGTCGGCACGCTTGACGGCTTCGGTCAGCAGTTCCTCTTCGAGCTGTTCGAGTGACATTCCGCTCGAAATGATCGAGTCAAGCAGGCTGGAACTGCATTTTTTTGCTTTGCCCTGTTCCAGAGATCCCGAGGCGGAAATGGCGGATTCCCAGGATTTCGCTTCGCTGACGTGGGTGAACAGGTGCTCGAGTTCGATCCAGCCGCCTTGCGGGGCAAGGATGACGCCGCGCTCGATCATGTTTTCCAGCTCCCGGACATTGCCAGGCCACGGGTAACCTTTCATCGCCTGCAGCGTCTTGTCGGTGACGCCGAGCAGGCGTTTTTCATGCAGCGTCGAGAAGCGGCCGAGCATCGCTTCGACCAAAGGCTGAATGTCGGCGACGCGCTCGCGTAGCGGCGGAATGGTGACCGGATAGACGTTCAGACGATAGTAGAGGTCGGAGCGGAAACGGCCTTCCTTGACGGCATTGGCCAGGTCGACATTGGTCGCCGCGACCAGGCGGATATTGACCTTGCGCGTCCGGTCGTCGCCCAGACGTTCGATTTCGCCTTCCTGCAACACGCGCAGCAATTTTGCCTGGGCGGCCAGCGGCAATTCGCCGATTTCGTCGAGGAACAGCGTGCCGCCATCGGCCCGTTCGAACTTGCCCATGCGCGAGCTTTGGGCGCCCGTGAACGCCCCTTTTTCGACGCCGAACAGTTCGGATTCGATGAGGTCGTGGGGCAGGGCGGCGCAGTTGATGGCGACGAAGGGGCCTTGCCGGCGGGAGCTTTCCTGATGCAGGGCGCGGGCAAAGCGTTCCTTGCCGACGCCGGTTTCGCCAAGAAGCAGGACCGTGACCGAGGTGCGCGAGGCTTTGGAAACGAGTTCCTGGGCTTGCTTGAAACCGTTCGAGATACCGACCAGTTGCGGTGTTTGCACGTTTTGCGTGATCGTCGTGCGGAGATACTCGACCTGGGTGCGCAACTCCAGCAAGTGGTTGAGCATGGGGTCGGACTGGAAGTAACTGGCGTGTTCTTCGGCATCCTCCCATTCCTCGAGCGGCTTGCCGACGATCCGGCAGTGGTTGTCACCGCAGGCGACGCACTCGACTTCCTTGAACAGGATGAACTTGCCGACAAAGGCCGAGGTGTAACCCGAGGCGTAACCGATTTGCGACCAGCAGACCGGCTCGCTCGAACGACCGAATTCCTTCATGTGGACGTCCTGCTCCCAGGAGTTTTCCCAGAGGAATTCACCCTCGAAATTTCCGGTTTCAATGTCCATTTTGAGGTTGACCGGAGTAACCCGGACGATGCCTTCGAGCATGTGCAATTGGGGCCCGGTGAAGAAGGCGTCCTGCAGCGACTGGTGGGCACGAATCCGTTTGGCCAGCTCGGCGTCGCGGATACCCGAGGCGTAGCCCATGCGGGTCAGGATGCGTCGGGTCTGCTCCTTGCCGACAGAGTCGACCAGCTCCTTGCGCAGCGTGCCGAGTGCCGCCGTGTGCATGAGGATCATCCGGTTTTCACCGAGCCAGATGGTGCCGTCGTTTTCGCAAAACTTGACCAGATTTCTCAGGTCGTTGGATTCGGGGTACTGAATCGTCGTCATCTTGTCTCTCTGCCGTTCAATGCCGGAGGGCTTTGCTCGGCATTATTTTTTGTGTCAGCAAGGCCGTTTGGTGGCATTGGCTGGGTACTGAATGTTCAACGAATATCACAACATGGAATTCTCGAGATTATTTCATGGTTTTGAGATTCTGTGGCGATTCGCTTTCTGCCTATTACCTTCGTCAAGTATAGGCGGTGTGCGTCCCATGGTTGATACACGGTGACAAATCAGCCCTCGGATCGGTCGATTATTTGGCTTGATGCAATTGATCAATTGATTAACTGACGGTGAATCGATTGATCAAAACATAATTTGTTGCGGCCGTGACTGACGCTCGGTTTTTCAGTTCTCCCATAAAAACAGTGTCTTGCGGTTCTGGCACGCTCCTTGAGTAAGAGAAAGCCTCGACGCATCGCTGATCGCGTCGTTTCCAGGAGAAAGCAGCATGGGGCAAGAAGACATTGTTCAAGCGGGAATTACCTTCGATCCGACCCGTCGTTACGTTCGCGTTTGCGAGCAGCGGCCGGACGGTTTCATCGAATTCGAATTCGCCATTGGCGATCCGGCGCTCTGTGTCGAGTTGATGCTGCCGGAATCCGCATTTCATGAGTTCTGCCTGGCCAATGCCGTCATCGTTCTTGATCCGGCCACGCCTGGTCAGGGCGATTGGGCGGCACGTTTGAATTCGGCGTCGCAGCAGCAAATATCCGACGCCGGCTAACCATCCCGATAGAGGGAATATAAGAGGAGACATCTATGGAAATTGATCTGCGTACAGTCGCCATCAAGCCGTTGCGACACACCTTCGATCACATCGTTCGCCGCTTTGGCGACAAGCCGGCCAGCCGCTATCAGGAAGGCACCTACGATATCCAGCAAACGGATATTTTCCATTACCGCCCGATGTGGGAACCTGAGCTGCAGCTGTTCGACAAGCGCCGCACCAAGGTTCAGATGAAGGACTGGTACGCGCTCAAAGACCCGCGCCAGTTCTACTACGGCGCCTGGACGATTGCCCGTTCGCGCCAACAGGACGCCGCTGAGTCGAGCTTCGACATGATCGAAGAGCGCGGTCTGGCCGACATCATTCCGGAAGAGATCAAGCAGACAGCCCTGGCAGTTCTGGTTCCGCTGCGCCACGTCGAGTGGGGCGGCAACATGGGCAATTCCTATATTTCCGCCTACGGCTACGGCACGGCGATTACCCAGCCCTGCCTCTACCACGCCATGGATCACCTGGCCGTGGCCCAATACCTGACCCGTATCGGTCTGGTCCTTGACGGCCCGGAAGCGCTCGATACCGCCAAGGATGCCTGGATGGATGGTGCGATGTGGCAGCCGATGCGCCAGCACGTCGAAAACGTCCTGGTCGTGAGCGACTGGTTTGAAATCTTCGTCGCTCAGAACCTTGTACTCGAAGGCCTGACCTATCCGCTGATTTACGACTACCTCGACGGCGATTTCTCGGCCAATGGCGGCACGGTCATTTCGATGATGACCCGCTTCATGGGCGAGTGGTCTACCGAAACGGCCAAGTGGGTCGATGCCCAGATCAAGGTGGCAGCTGCCGAGTCGCCCGAAAACAAGGCCCTGATCAGCGACTGGGTCAAACAGTACCGCCCGCTGGTGCTCGCCGCGCTGGCGCCGATCGCCCAGCGCGCCTTTGGTGACCAGGCCGAAACGGTGCTCGCCGAAGTGACCACCCAGTTCAACGCTCGCTGCACCAAAGCCGGCCTCTCCGTCTAGGAATCCTTATGTCCAAAGTATTTATCGCTTTTCAACTGAATGAAGACACCCGCCCGATCATCGAGGCTGTGCTGGCCGACAACCCGCATGCCGTGGCCAACGAATCGCCGGCCATGGTCAAGATCGACGCCGAAGGCGAACTGATCATCAAGCGCGAATCGATTGAAGAACTGATCGGCCGCGATTTTGATCTGCAGGAACTGCAGATCAATCTCATCACCATTTCCGGGCATCTGGACGAAGACGACGACCAGTTCAAGCTGTCCTGGTTGAACTGATTAAGGAGACGAACATGGATATGAACGTTAAAAAGAAGAAGCTGGGCCTCAAGGAAAAATACGCCCACATGACCCGCGGTCTCGACTGGCAGACCAGCTACCAGCCGATGGACAAGGTCTTCCCGCAGGCGACCTTCGAAGGCATCAAGATTCACGACTGGGACAAGTGGGAAGACCCGTTCCGCCTGACCATGGATGCCTACTGGAAATACCAGGCTGAAAAAGAGCGCAAGCTTTACGCCGTGCTCGACGCCTTTGCCCAGAACAACGGTCACCTTGGCATCACCGATGCGCGTTACCTCAACGCGGTCAAATTGTTCCTGACCGGTATTTCGCCGCTTGAATATGTCGCGCACCGTGGTTTCGCTGCCGCCGGCCGCAACTTCCCTGGCGTTGGCCCGCGCGTCGCCTGCCTGATGCAGTCTGTCGATGAAATCCGCCATGCCCAGACGCAGATTCACGCCATCTCGAACTACAACAAACACTACGACGGCTTCCATGACTTCAAGCACATGCTTGAGCGCGTCTGGTATCTCTCGGTGCCCAAGTCCTTCTTCGACGATGCCTTCAGCGCCGGCCCCTTCGAGTGGATGATCGCTATCGGTTTCAGCTTCGAATACGTGCTGACCAACCTGCTCTTCGTGCCCTTCATGTCCGGTGCCGCCTACAACGGCGACATGGCGACGGTGACCTTCGGTTTCTCGGCGCAATCCGACGAAGCCCGTCACATGACGCTGGGTCTCGAGTGCATCAAGTTCATGCTTGAACAGGATCCGGACAATCTGCCGATCGTCCAGAAGTGGATCGACAAGTGGGCCTGGCGTGGCATCCGCGTGCTGTCGCTGGTCGGCATGATGATGGACTACATGCTGCCGAAGCGCGTCATGAGCTGGAAGGAAGCCTGGGAAATCTATTTCGAGCAGAACGGTGGCGCCCTGTTCGCCGACCTGGCCCGCTACGGCATCAAGGTGCCGGATTGCCTGACCCAGTGTTCGGAAGACAAGGAACACATCTCCCACCAAACCTGGGCGACCTTCTACCAGTACGGTGGCGCTGCCGCCTTTCACACCTGGATGCCGAACGACGAGGAAATGGACTGGCTGTCGGCCAAGTACCCGAACACCTTCGACAAGTACTACCGCGCCCGCTTCACCTACTGGCGCGACGAGGCCGAAAAGGGCAACCGTTTCTACACCAACACGTTGCCCATGCTTTGCCAGGTCTGCCAGATCCCGATGCTGTTTACCGAGCCGGGTGATCCGACCAAGATCTGCTATCGCGAATCCGAGTACGAGGGCGAGAAGTACCACACCTGTTCGGACGGCTGTAAGCACATCTTCGACGATGAGCCGGAGAAGTACGTCCAGGCTTGGTTGCCGGTGCACCAGATTTATCAGGGCAACTGCTTCCCGGAAGGTACCGACCCGACCGCCGAGGGCTTCGACCCGCTGGCTGCCGTGCTCGACTGGTACCACTTCAACAATGGCCACGACAACCTCGATTTCGAGGGCTCGCGTGACCAGGCCAACTTTGCCGCCTGGCGCGGCATGGCTACCAAAAACACCTGATCGTTCTAGATGAAGGGAGGGCGGCGATGACCGTTGCCTTCCCTGATAAAAAGGAGACAAACATGGCTGTACAAGCTCTGAAGGAATACAAATTTCCCCCCGCCGACGCGCTGGAGAAGTTCCATGGCGCCCAGTTGCTCTACGTTGGTTGGGACGACCACCTGATGTTCTGTGCCCCGTTCGCCTATTGCCTGCCGCCGAACACCCCGTTCAGCGACCTGTGCCAGAAGTTCATGGCGCATTCCTTCGGCTATCACCCGGATTGGAAGAGTGTCGACTTCAGCAAGGTCACCTGGCTGAAATCCGGCCAGCCGTGGCAGCCGGACATGAGCAAGACGCTGGCCGAGCTGGGGCTCAAGCACAAAGACATGCTGCGCTTCCAGACGCCGGGCCTCAAGGGCATCAACGGCAGCTGTTCCTGAGCCGGGGGCGTCATGAGTTACGAACTGACCATTGAGCCGCTCGGCCAGACCATCGAAGTCGAGGATGGCCAAACCATTCTCGACGCCGCCTTGCGCGCCGGCATTTACCTGCCGCATGCCTGCTGTCACGGCCTCTGTGCCACCTGCAAGGTGCAGGTGCTGGACGGCGAGATCGATCACGGTGAAGCCTCGACGTTTGCCTTGATGGATTTCGAGCGGGAGGAGGGCAAGACGCTGGCCTGCTGCTGCCGGCTGGAGTCCGATACGGTCATCGAAGCCGAGATCGAGGAAGATCCCGATTCGCGCAACCTGCCGGTACAGGACTACGAAGGCGAAGTGGTCAGGATCGAAAACCTGACACCGACCATACGCGGCATCTGGCTCAAGCTGGATCGTCCGATGGACTTCCAGGCCGGGCAGTACATCAATCTCGAGGTTCCGGCGATTGATGGGCAATCACGGGCATTTTCGCTGGCCAATTCGCCGCAGAGCGGCGATGTTGTCGAGTTGAACGTGCGCATTGTGCCGGGCGGCCAGGTCACGACCTGGCTGCACGAGAACCTGGAAGTCGGCGAGAAGCTCAAGCTGAGCGGACCTTACGGCCGTTTCTTCGTGAAGAAATCGGCCAATCTGCCACTGATCTTCATGGCCGGTGGCTCGGGTCTGTCCAGCCCGAAATCGATGATCGAGGATTTGCTGGCTGAGGGCTTCGATCTGCCGATGACGCTGGTGTACGGTCAGCGCAGTCGTGAAGAGCTGTATTACGACGCCGAGTTCCGGGCATTGGCCGAGAAGCATGCCAACTTCACGTATGTCCCGGCCTTGTCCAGCGAGCCGGAAGGTTCTGACTGGACCGGTGCCCGCGGCTTCGTACATGAGGCGGCCAAGGCGCACTTCAATAACGATTTCCGTGGCCATAAAGCCTACCTGTGCGGTCCGCCGGCGATGATCGAAGCCTGTATCAGCACGCTGATGCAGGGCCGGCTGTTCGAGCGCGACATCTACATGGAGAAGTTCTTCTCCGCGGCGGATGCCTCCCAGCAACTGAAGAGTCCCTTGTTCAAGAACATCTGAACGGGCCGGGAGCAGTCAATGATCTATTTCACCGTGCTGATCGAGGAAACCGGCGAGAGCTTCCGTTGTTCGCCGAACGAGTCCCTGCTCGTCGGGATGGAGCGCCTCGGCAAGAAGGGTATTCCGGTCGGTTGTCGTGGCGGTGGTTGTGGCGTCTGCAAGGTCGAAATCACGGCCGGCACTTACCTCAAACGAGTGATGAGCCGCGAGTACGTCAGTGTTGAAGACGAGGCGGCGGATCGCGTGCTGGCCTGCCGGGTTCGGCCGACCAGTGACATCTCGCTCAAAGTACTGGGGAAAATGGCCAAGAACGTTTGTCGACCGCAGCTTCAGGCGGAGCCGACGACGCTCACGGCTTAGGCAGCGGCTGACATCGGCCGGATGGTCGGTGTCAGCGGCTTGCTACGGTCAACCGGAAAAAACGGCCAATATTGAAATGTGGCCAGCAGCGTTCAGGCCGCCAGCTTTTCGTTCAGCTGGTCTTTCGGAATCTGCTCGATGGAACGGAAGGTGAGCAGGATGTGTTCGCCGAGGATCGCGGTGGCCTTGTCGGCATCGCGGGCCATGGCAGCCTGCATGAGGGCTTCATGCTCGGCATGGATGTCACGCGGAATCGGCTTCAGGTAGAGCGACAGGCGGCGATAGCGTTCGGCCTGCTGATAGAGGATGGAGAGGAAATGCTTGAGCCAGCGCGAAGGACAAGCCGAAATCAGCACCTCATGGAAGATGCGGTTGCGCTCCTCCCACTCTTCCCGGTCATCGCTGCCGATGCGCTTTTCCTCGGCCTTGGTGAGACGGTGGAAGGCAGCGAGCAGGTCACCTTCCCAGGCATCGTCGCCCATGGTGATCGACTGGCGCAGGGCCTCGCATTCGAGCATGACACGGGTTTGGGTGATGTCTCCGAAGTCTTCGAGGGACACCGGCGCGACGCGGAAGCCGCGCTGGCCCTGGCTGACGACGAGGGCGTCGGAAATGAGCAGGGAAAGCGCTTCACGCAAGGTGCCGGCGCCGACGCCGTAGTCATCCTTGAGGTGCTCGACGCGGAGTTTTTCACCGGGAGCGAGATGGCCTTCGATGATGTCTCGGCGCAGGGCGCGGTAAGCGGATTCGACCAGTGTTTTCGGTTCGGCCATGAGGCTGTCGCCGGTGGATGTGTTGTTAGCCATGTTTTTGGGCTCGGTTCATTGGTTTGACCAGATGGTGAAATTCTACCCTGATAGAGATAATTTTCAGGGTTTTTAAAAATCTCGAGAAAAAGTGTTGACATCGAGATTCGTTGTAAATATCGTAATGGTAAATCGATTGCGCAGATTTTTGTGTGACTGAAATACTCAAAAAACAGGAGAAGACAAATGGCAATGACTGGTGTTTTACGTCCGGGGCACGCTCAGATACGCGTGCTCGACATTGAAGAAAGCGTTGATTTCTATTCGAAGGTGCTGGGCTTGGTCGAAACCGGTCGTGATGCCCAGGGCCGTGTTTATTTCAAGACCTGGGAAGAGCGCGATCACAACAGCGTGATCCTGCGTCAGGCCGACTCGGCCGGTATCGACTTCTTCGCCTTCAAGGTCGATAGCGATGCCACGCTGGCCAAGCTCGAGAAGGATCTGAACGCCTACGGCGTCGCCACCAAGCGCATTGCCGCCGGCGAGCTGCTCGAAACCGGTGAGCGCGTCCGTTTCACGCTGCCGACCGGCCACGAGATCGAGCTGTATTCGCAAAAGACGGCCATCGGCAACGAGATGGGCGAACTGAATCCCGAAGCCTGGTGTGCCGCCGCTGAAAAGGGTATCGCCCCGATCCGCCTCGACCACTGCCTGCTCTACGGTCCGGACATCGAAAAAGCCCAGGCCATCTTCCAGGACGTACTTGGCTTCTACCTCGTCGAACACATCGCCCTCGACGACAACCAGGATCTGGCGATCTGGCTGTCGTGCTCGACTAAGGCGCATGACATCGCCTTCGTTCGCCATCCGGAGCCGGGCAAGCTGCACCACGTTTCCTTCCTGCTCGAAACCTGGGAACAGGTCCTGCGCGCCGCCGACCTGATGTCGATGAACCGCGTCTCCATCGACATCGGCCCGACGCGTCACGGTGTGACCCGCGGCACGACGATTTACGCCTTCGACCCCAACGGCAATCGTTTCGAAACCTTCTGCGGCGGCAACTATGCCTACCCCGATCAGAAGGCGACGAAGTGGACCATGGATGAAGTGGGTGCCGCCGTGTTCTATCACGACCGCAAACTGAATGACCGCTTCCTGAGCGTGGTGACCTGATGCAGGTTGCCGCCACGATCCCGGGGATTTCGGCCGAGGCGGCTGCGGCCGCCTGCTCAGCAGCCGTGGCCCACGCCGCGGCCAACGGCTGGAAGATCAACGTCGCCGTGGTTGATCGTGGCGGCAATCTGATGGCTTTCCTGCGCATGCCCGGCGCCTTCATCCACTCGATCGATATCGCCATCGACAAGGCCTACACCTCGGCCAGCTTCGGCTTTCCGACCAAGGCCTGGATGGGTGCCATCGGCCACGATGAAGGCATGAAGCTGGGCTTTTCGGCCCAGCCGCGGCTCATCGTTTTTGGCGGCGGCCTGCCGGTTGGTTCAGGTGACTGGCTTGGCGGCATCGGTGTTTCCGGTGCTTCCGAAGCGCAGGACGAAGAATGTGCTCGGGCCGGCCTGGCGGCCATCGGTCTGGCTTAAGAACAGCAAACAAAAAAGGAAAACAAGGGAATGAAGCAGATCCTGAATTTCATCAACGGCGAATTCGTCGCGACGGGCAAGCAGTTCGAGAAGCGCACGCCGCTCGATAACTCGATCATCGGCATGGTGCACGAAGCTGGCAAGGCTGAAGTTGATGCCGCAGTCCAGGCCGCGCACGATGCCCTGAAGGGGCCGTGGGGCAAGATGACCGTGGTCGAACGCACCGATATTCTGAACAAGGTGGCCGATGAGATCAGCCGCCGCTTCGACGAGTTCCTCGAAGCCGAATGCGCCGATACCGGCAAGCCGAAAAGCCTCGCCTCGCACATCGATATTCCGCGCGGTGCGGCCAACTTCAAGATCTTCGCTGACGTCATCAAGAATGCGCCGACCGAGTTCTTCGAAATGGCCACGCCGGACGGGAAGGGCGCGCTGAACTACGCGATCCGTCGTCCGGTCGGCGTCGTCGGCGTCGTCTGTCCGTGGAACCTGCCGCTGCTGCTCATGACCTGGAAGGTCGGCCCGGCGCTGGCCTGCGGCAATACGGTCGTCGTCAAACCATCGGAAGAAACGCCGTCGACCGCCACGCTGCTCGGTGAAGTCATGAATGCCTGCGGTGTGCCGAAGGGCGTCTACAACGTCGTGCATGGTTTCGGCCCGAATTCGGCCGGCGAATTCCTGACCACCAATCAGGGCGTCAATGCCATCACCTTCACCGGCGAAACGCGTACCGGCGAGATCATCAACAAGGCTGCAGCGCATGGCTCACGTCCGGTGTCGCTCGAAATGGGCGGCAAGAATCCGGGCATCGTCTTTGCCGACTGCGACATGGATGTCGCCATCGAAGCGACGATTCGTTCCTGCTTTGCCAACTGCGGCCAGGTTTGTCTGGGCACCGAGCGGGTCTATGTCGAACGCCCGATCTTCGACGAGTTCGTCGCCCGCCTCAAGGCCGGAGCCGAGAAACTCAAGCTCGGCGTACCGAGCGACCCGGCTACCAACATGGGGCCGCTGGTCAGCCAGGAACATCGCGACAAGGTGCTGTCCTATTACAAGAAGGCCGTCGACGAAGGTGCCACCGTCGTCACCGGCGGCGGTATTCCCGCCATGCCGGGCGAGTTGGCCAACGGCGCCTGGGTTCAGCCGACGATCTGGACCGGTCTCGACGACAACGCCACGGTGGTTCGCGAGGAAATCTTCGGGCCGTGCACGACGGTCATGCCTTTCGACAGCGAAGACGAAGTCATCGCCCGCGCCAACAACACGACCTACGGTCTGGCCGCCTCGGTGTTCACGCAGAACATCAACCGCGCCCACCGCGTCGCCGCGCAGATGGAAGTAGGCCTGGTCTGGGTCAACAGTTGGTTCCTGCGCGACCTGCGCACGCCGTTCGGTGGTGCCAAGCAGTCGGGTATCGGCCGCGAAGGTGGCGTGCATTCGCTTGAGTTCTATACCGAACTCAAGAACGTCTGCATCAAGCTGTAAGGCGAAGTGACCGTGTCCGCAAGCTCTCCCGAAATCGGCCAGCGAATCGTCGCCGGCGGCATCGAAACCAACTACCACGATGTCGGTAGCGGGGCGCCGGTGCTGCTCATCCACGGTTCCGGGCCGGGCGTGACGGCGTGGGCCAACTGGCGTCTGGTCTTGCCGGAGCTGGCCGAGACCTGCCGGGCGATTGCGCCGGACATGGTTGGCTTCGGCTACACCGAGCGGCCTGCCGACATTCAGTACAGCACTGACGGCTGGGTCGATCACGCCATCGGCCTGCTCGATGCGCTGGGTATCGAAAAGACCGACCTGATCGGCAATTCATTCGGCGGCGCCATCGCCCTGGCCTTGGCCATCCGCCACCCGCAGCGCGTGCGCCGGTTGGTGTTGATGGGCAGCGTTGGCGTACCGTTTGAGATCACGCCAGAACTCGATGCAGTCTGGGGCTACGAGCCGTCGCTGGCGGCAATGCGCGGCCTGCTCGACATCTTCGCGCATGACCGCAGCCTGGTTAACGACGAACTGGCCGAGTTGCGCTATCAGGCCAGCATTCGACCGGGCTTTCAGGAGTCGTTTTCGGCCATGTTCCCGGCTCCGCGTCAGCGCTGGGTCGATGCCATGGCCCGTGCCGAGGCGGACATCCGGGCGATCCAGCACAAGACGCTGGTCATCCATGGCCGTGACGACCGGGTCATTCCGCTGAGCAATTCGATCACGCTGAACAGCTGGATCGACGACTCGCAACTGCATGTTTTCGGCCGCTGCGGGCATTGGGTCCAGATCGAACACAACCGCGAATTCAACCAGCTGGTCAGCAATTTCCTGGCCGAATAAAGAGAAAGCATCATGGAACAATCGCAAATAACCCAACTCGGCGACGAACTCTACGAAGCCCTGGTTGCCGGCAAGACGGTCAGCCCGCTGACCTCGCGCGGCTTCGACATCACCATCGAGGACGCCTACCACATCCAGCAGCAGATGCTGTCGCGCCGCCTGGCCAAGGGCGAGCGCGTCATCGGCAAGAAGATCGGCGTCACCAGCAAGCCGGTCATGAACCTGCTCGGCGTGCATCAGCCTGACTTCGGCTACCTGCTCGACGGCATGGTCTACAACGAAGGCGAATCGATCGAAATGAGCTCGCTGATCCAGCCGAAGGCCGAAGGTGAAATCGCCTTCCTGCTCAAGAAGGATCTGCAGGGCCCGGGCGTGACCGCCGCCGATGTGCTGGCTGCCACCGAAGGCGTCATGGCCTGCTTCGAGATCGTCGATTCGCGCATCACCGACTGGAAGATCAAGATCCAGGACACCGTCGCCGACAACGCCTCCTGCGGTGTCTTCGTGCTCGGTGACCAGCTGGTCGACATCAGCAACATCGACCTCGGCCTGTGCGGCATGGTCCTCGAAAAGAACGGCGAAATCGTCGTCACCGGTGCTGGTGCCGCGACCATGGGCCACCCGGTCAATGCCATGGTCTGGCTGGCCAATACGCTGGGCAAGCTGGGCATTGCCCTCAAGGCTGGCGACATCGTGCTATCCGGTGCGATGGGCGCCATGGTCCCGGTGGTCAAGGGCGACAACCTGCGCATGACCATCGGCGGCCTCGGCGGCTGTTCGGTGCGTTTCGTCTAAGCCGATCGCTCGAAATGGATCTCCAGATACATTCCAAAATTGCCCTTATTTCCGGGTCGACCGTGGGAATCGGCTTTGCTATTGCCACGGAGCTGGCGCGTGAAGGCGCCCGGGTCGTAATTAACGGCCGCAGCCAGAAAAGCGTCGATGCGGCGGTTGCCCGGCTGCGTTCGCTGGTCGCCGGCGCCGAAGTGCAGGGCGTCGCGGCTGACCTGGCCACGGCGGAAGGTTGCCAGCTTCTGTTCGACGCCTGCCCGCAGGCCGACATCCTGGTTAACAACCTCGGCATCTTCGATCCAGTCCCGTTCGACGCCATTCCCGATTCCGAATGGCAACGCTTCTTCGACGTCAATGTGATGAGCGGTGTTCGTCTGGCCCGCCATTACCTGCCGGCCATGAAGGCGGCCAACTGGGGACGCATCGTCTTCATCTCCAGCGAATCCGGCATCAATACGCCGGGCGAGATGGTGCATTACGGAATGACCAAGTCGGCCCAGCTGGCGGTGTCGCGCGGTCTGGCCCAGAGTTGCGCCGGCACCGGCGTCACGGTCAATGCCGTGCTGCCCGGTCCGACCCGCTCCGAAGGCGTCGGCGAGTTCTTCGCCAAGCTGGCCGCCGAGGCTGGCATCAGCCTCGATGAAATGGAGCGCCGCTTCTTCGCCGAGGGGCGTCCGACCTCAATTATCAAACGCATGATCGATCCGGCCGAAGTGGCTGCGCTGGTCGCCTACGTGTGCAGCGCGAGAGCGGCTGCGACGACGGGTGCCGCGCTGCGCGTCGAAGGCGGGATCGTTTCCACCATTTGCTGAACCACGATCAATAAGGAAATATTGATGACCCAAAAAATCAAATGCGCCCTGATCGGCCCGGGCAACATCGGGACCGACCTGCTATACAAACTCAAGCGCAGCCCCTACCTCGACCCCGTCTGGATGATCGGCATCGACCCGGAATCCGAAGGCCTCAAGCGTGCCGCCGAGATGGGCCTGAAGACCTGCGCCACCGGTGTCGACGGCTTCCTGCCCCACGTCCTCGAAGACAACGTCCAGATCGCCTTCGACGCCACCTCGGCCTACGTTCACGCCGAGAACAGCCGCAAGCTCAACGCGCTCGGTGTCCTGATGATCGACCTGACACCCGCCGCCATCGGCCCGTTCTGCGTGCCGCCGGTCAACCTCAAGGAACACGTCGGTCGCCGTGAAATGAACGTCAACATGGTCACCTGCGGTGGCCAGGCCACCATCCCGATGGTCGCCGCCGTTTCCCGCGTTCAACCGGTGGCCTACGGCGAAATCGTCGCCACGGTTTCTTCCAAGAGCGCCGGCCCCGGCACCCGCAAGAACATCGACGAATTCACCCGGACCACCGCCGGTGCCGTCGAAAAGGTCGGCGGCGCCAAGAAGGGCAAGGCCATCATCATCATCAACCCGGCCGAACCCCCGCTTGTCATGCGCGACACGGTTCACTGCCTGACCGAAACCGCTCCGGACCAGGCCAAGATCACCGAATCCATCCACGCCATGATCAAGGAAGTCCAGAAGTACGTCCCGGGCTACCGCCTGGTCAACGGCCCGGTCTTCGACGGCAACCGCGTCTCCGTCTACATGGAAGTCACCGGCCTCGGCGACTTTCTGCCGACCTACGCCGGCAACCTCGACATCATGACCGCCGCCGGTGCACGCACCGCCGAGATGTTCGCCGAAGAAATGATCAAGGGCACGCTCAAGCTTGAGCCGGTCGTTGCCTAAGGAACTGGAGAAAAGAAAATGAGTTTGCGCGGCAAAAAAGTAACCGTCCACGACATGACCCTGCGGGATGGCATGCATCCCAAGCGTCACCTGATGACCCTCGACCAGATGATCAGCATCGCCACCGGCCTCGATGAAGCCGGCGTGCCGCTGATCGAAGTCACCCACGGCGACGGCCTCGGTGGTTCCTCGGTCAACTACGGCTTCCCGGCCCACACGGATGAGGAATACCTCGGCGCCGTCATCCCCAGGATGAAGAAGGCCAAGGTCTCGGCCCTGCTGTTGCCCGGCATCGGCACCGTCGATCACCTCAAGATGGCGCGTGACCTCGGCGTCAACACCATCCGCGTCGCCACCCACTGTACCGAAGCCGACGTTTCCGAACAGCACATCACCATGGCCCGCAAGCTGGAGATGGACACCGTCGGCTTCCTCATGATGGCCCACATGAACAGCGCCGAAGGCCTGGTCAAGCAAGCCAAGCTCATGGAAGGCTACGGCGCCAACTGCATCTACGTTACCGACTCGGCCGGTCATCTGCTGCCGGAAGGCGTCAAGGAACGCCTGTCTGCCGTGCGTGCGGCATTGAAGCCGGAAACCGAACTCGGCTTCCACGGCCACCACAATCTGGCCATGGGCGTCGCCAACTCCATCGCCGCCATTGAAGTCGGGGCCAACCGCGTCGATGCGGCCGCCGCTGGCCTCGGTGCCGGTGCCGGCAATACGCCGATGGAGGTGCTGATCGCCGTGTGCAGCCTGATGGGCATCGAGACCGGAGTCGATGTCGCGAAGATTACCGACGTCGCCGAAGACCTGGTCGTGCCGATGATGGACTTCCCGATTCGCATCGACCGCGATGCATTGACGCTCGGCTATGCCGGCGTCTATGGCTCCTTCCTGTTGTTTGCCAAGCGTGCTTCCGTCAAGTACGGCGTACCGGCTCGCGACATCCTGGTCGAATTAGGCCGGCGCGGCATGGTGGGCGGCCAGGAAGACATGATTGAAGACACCGCCATGAGCATGGCACGCGAACGGGGATTGATGGCATGAAACTGAATCAGCAAACGATTGGCCAACTGGCCGAACTGCTCGAAAACGCCGAGCTGCAGGCGCACGACGTTGTCAAGATCACCGATGCCCATCCGGAAATGGATTGGGACGATGCCTACGCCATCCAGAACGAAATCCTCCGCCGCAAGCTGGCCCGCGGCAATCGCGTCGTCGGTCTGAAAGCCGGTCTGACCTCGCACGCCAAGATGAAGCAGATGGGTGTTGAAACGCCGTGTTTCGGCTTCCTGGTCGATTACTTCAGCGTCGCCGATGGCGGCGAGATCAAGATCGATCAACTGATCCACCCGAAGGTCGAGCCGGAGATCGTCTTCGTCCTGAAGAAAGCCCTGAAAGGCCCGGGTTGCCACATCGGCGCCGTGCTCGCGGCGACCGATTTCATCATGCCGGGCATCGAGATCATCGATTCGCGCTACCGCGATTTCAAATTCGACCTGAAGAGCGTCATCGCTGACAACTGTTCGTCGTCGCGCTTTGTCCTCGGCGGTCAGATGACGCCGGTCGCCGGTCTCGATCTGCGCACGCTGGGTGTGGTCATGGAAAAGAACGGCGAACCCGTCGCCATTGGCGCCGGTGCTGCCGTGCTCGGCCATCCGGCAGCGGCGATTGCCATGCTGGCCAACCATCTCGGGGCGCGTGGCGAAGAAATCCCGGCCGGCACGATGATCCTGTCCGGCGGTGTGACCGAGGCTGTTGCGGTCAACGCCGGCGATCATGTCAATTTGCGTATCCAGTCGCTGGGTGGCGTCAGCTGCCGTTTCGTTTAAGGAGACACCATGCCGTTCGCACAAATCTATCTGATCGAAGGACGAACCGAAGAGCAGAAGAGGGCGGTCATCGAAAAGGTCAGCGCCGCCCTGGTCGAAGCACTCGGCGCACCGATTGAAAACGTCCGTGTCTGGATCCACGACGTGCCCAAGGCGCAATGGGGAATCGGCGGCAAGACGGCCAAAGATCTCGGGCGCTGAAAACGGCGTCCTTGGTGCGGGAAGCTCCTTCCTGCACCAAGGAACCCTCTCGAATCAAACGCTCGCATGTCGGTTTTCCAATGCGGAACAATCCATACCTTGGTGGTATTTAACATCGTGTTAATTGGTATTGGACGGTATTGGCGAGGGCAATGCATAGTCTGAATGAGCCGAAGTCTCAACGGCTGTTTCAACGAAATACGACTGAAAAAGTGCCAGCAAAAGGCACGGATAACTGGAGGAGTAGATGGGCTGGGTGAAGAAAATCTCGTGGCTGCCATTCGGCACCACCATTGCCTGCGGAGTGCTTTCCGCTTGCTCGCAAGGACCGGACATGTCCGGGATTGCAGCGGAGCGTGAGCGTTCGGTGCATCGCTATGACATCAGTCAGGCTATGGCCAGCAATGGCAAGGTGGTCGTGGCTGGTACGCAAAGCGGTGTCGTCCTGACCTCGGAAGATCAGGGCAAGAGCTGGAAGCGGACGTCGCTTGGCAATACTTCCCTGGTTGATATGACCGTCTGTGGCGATCAGGGCTTCGTCGCTATCGATCATTACCACAAGGTGTGGTCGGCCGATACCGACGGCAAGAACTGGAAATCGCTTCCCCTCGACCTGCCGCGTACGCCATTGGCGGTAACTTGCGACAAGCAGGGCGGCTGGTGGGTCGTTGGCGTCAACGCGGTCATTGCCGGTAGTGCCGATCAGGGCAAGACCTGGAAAACCACCGAACTGGGGGAAGACACGCAGATCACGACCATCCAGTTCCTCGACGAAAAAAATGGCATTGCCCTCGGCGAGTTCGGCCTGACGGTGATGACCGATGATGGCGGTGCCACCTGGAAAAAAGGCCCGAAGATGCCGGGCGAGTTCTATCCCTACGCGGCGCTGTTTGCCAATGGCAAAGAGGGCTGGGTGAGCGGCCTGGCCGGGCAGATCCTGCACACCACCGACGGTGGCAAGTTCTGGGTCAAGCAGGCCAATACAACGCAGGCCACGCTAAATCGCCTGTTCATGCACGAAGGCCAGCCCTTTGGCGTTGGTGCCGGTGGCGTCATTGCTCGCCTCGAAGGCGATAGCTGGCGCGCCGTGCCGTATACCGACCCCGTGCCGGTCTTCCTGGGTGGCGGCGCTTCCCTGCCGGGCCAATCGGCCATCGTGATTGGCGGCCCCGGTGGGCTGCTCCGTGCTGTCAGCACGCACGCCAAACAATAAGCCAGGGAGATATCAACACCATGGTTGCAAAAACACGTCATGCCATTACTCATGCCCTGCACAAGGGCGAGGAATGGATTTTCCGCAATCCGAAGATTGTGCTGTCGCTCGTCCTGGCCGTCACCATCCTGTTCAGCATGGCTTTACCCAGCCTGCGCGTCTTTACGGACTTTGCCGATCTGCTGCCGCAGAACCACAGCTACATCAAGGTCTATAACCGCCTGAAGGAAAACTTTGGCGGCGCCAACATGATCGTCATGTCGGTCGAAGTCGACAAGGGCACCATCTTCAACGATGAAACCCTGCAACTCATTCACGAAGCGACGCAAGGCGTCGACAACCTGCCGAGCGTCAACCACAACCTCGTCAGCAGCTTGACGCACCGCACCGCGCGCAAGGTATTCCTCGACGATCAAGGCGGTTTCGCTTCCGAGTCCTACTACGACCCGCTCAAGCCGAAGCGTACGGTGGCCGAACTCGAGCAGTTGCGCAACGACGTCATCGCCAACCCGACCATCTACGGCCTGCTTGTTTCGCCGGACATGAAGGCGGCGCTGATCAAGGCCCAGATGAACGAGGGTTCGATCGACTACCCGACTACTTTTGCTGCCTTGCAGAAGGTCCGCGAAACGCTGGCCCGTCCAGGTCATCAGATATACGTCACGGGCAACCCGGTACTGACCGGCTGGGTCTATACCTATCTCAACCAGATTGTCGAGATCATGATGTGGACGCTGCTCCTGCTGTCCGCGCTGCTGATTCTCTACTTCCGTCGGTTTTATGGCGTCGCGCTGCCGCTCCTCGGGATCGCGCTGTCGTCAATCTGGGGCCTCGGTTTCATGGCGGCGATGGGCATCAACCTCGAGCCGCTGTCGCTGCCGATTCCCTTCCTGATTGCTGCTCGCGCTACCTCACACGGCGTGCAACTGGTGGTGCGCTATTACGAAGAGCTGGCCATCGTCCATGACGGCAAGAAGGCGGCTCGCAACGCGCTGGATGCCTTGTTCCGCCCCGGTTCGCTGGCCATCATCGTCGATGCGGTGGGTATCGCTGTGCTCATGCTGGGTGCCGCGCCGTTCAACCACAAACTCGGTCTGGCCGCCGGTTTCTGGGGCTTCTCGGTGATCTTCACGGTGCACTTCATGGTCCCGCTGGCCCTGACCATCCTGCCGGCTCCGAAGAACCACCAGAACGGCAATGAAGGCATCCGTGCCTTCCTCGGCAAGGCCATGGCCATGACCGGCGGCACTGACGGCGGTGCTCGCTCGATCCTGATCCTGACCCTGATCGGTGCTATCGGCGGCACCTACTTCGTAAGCAAGGTACAACTCGGCGAATCGGAGCCAGGCTCGCCGCTGCTCCACCTGAGCCACGACTTCAATGTGTCGACCAAGGCCATCAACACGCGCTTCCCGGGTTCCGAGGAGCTGCACGTCGCGGCACGCACGGACGAGAAGGGCGGCATCAAGCGTCCTGATGTCATGGCGGCCATCGAGCGCTTCCAGGCACACATGCTGTCTGATCCGGCGCTGGGTGGCACCAAGGCCATGCCGGGCGTTCTGCGTGTGGTCAACAAACTGACCCACAACGACGACCCGCGCTGGATGCAGTTGCCCGATACGGCTGATGAAATCGGCGGCCTGATGTTCGCCTACATGGCCTCCAGCCCGATCCCCGGTGCCTTGAAGGAATTCGTCACCTCCGACGAAAACGAAGCCAACATGGTCTTCTACTACAAGGACCACCAGGCCGAAACGATCAACCGCATCGTCGCGCTGGCCGAGGAAGGGATCAAGAAGATTGAGGCCGAGGTTCCTGGTCTCCACATCGAACTGGGCGGCGGCATCATTGGCGTCACGGCAGCCGGCAATCAGGCCTTGCATACCGACCACATGATCATCATTCCGGCGGTCATGCTGCTCGCCTTCTTCATCGTGATGATCTATTACAGCTCGCTGCACGCCGGCTGGCTGATGGTCTTGCCGATGTTGTTCTCGACCTTGATGACCTATGCCTACATGGGGGCGCTCAATATCGGGATCAGCGTCAATACCGTACCGGTCATTGCCGTCGGCGTTGGCGTCGGCATCGATTACGCCGTTTATTTCATGGACCGCATCCGCGAAGAGTATGCCGTGATGCGCGACATGAAAAAGGCCGTCATCACAGCCGTTGCCACCACCGGCTACGCCGTGAGCTTCACGGCCGTCACGCTGATTGCCGGCGTCGTGATGTGGATCTTCATGTCCGATCTGCGCTTCCAGTCCGACGCCGCGATCCTTCTTTCTTTCATGCTCATCGTCAACGCGATCGCTGCCGTACTGATCGTGCCGTCATGGTGCGTCGTCTTCAAACCGAAGTTTGTGACGGCAGTGCATTACGACGAAGACGGTGTTCTGGAAAACGACTAACAACACTCCGGAAGACCGGGGGAACAGCAACCTTTTCTTTTAAACAAAACCATTGGGGGTTTGATCCATGGAGACAAAACAAAACACTGGAAGGCGCCTGACGCTCATCGCGGCAGCGCTCTCCGCCTCTTTCGCAACACAGGCGTGGGGCGATGACCTTCCGTCGATGGGCGAAGACTCTTCGCCCTGGCAGGTCGATGTGACCTACGAGAACCACACGGCACATCGCGAGCACGCTGGCCTGGCCAAGTTTCGCAACACCATGCAGGCCGAGTTCGACAAGAAGGCCGGCAATGGCTGGGGTATCCACGGCATCCTGCGTGGTAGCTGGGATGGCGTTTATCGCATGAACAGCAGCGAGTACGGCAAGGATGCGGGTGGGGCGATCAATTTGCAGTCAACCACGCCTGGCGGTTACGTCTCGGTGCCACATGGCGGCGGTATTGGCTACACCGCCGTCGCTCTGGGCTTGGGGGTTCCGACAAATGTGTTTGTTGACACCTATGCCAACAATCCTAATGAGGGATTGCGTGTTCTTGGCGATCGCTGGCATGGCATTGATGGCGGTGTTGCGTTTGGAGTTCCTGTGCGCCCCTGCGACGTTGATAGTCGTGGCTGCCGTGACTTTGGCGGTTATGGTGACAAGACGCTATCGGAATTGGAAGCGCCGGAATTCAACGATCGACTTGATTTCATTCGCGAGCTATATGTCAAGAAGACATTCGATCTGGGTGATGGCAAGGGATTATTCCTGAAGCTGGGTAAGCAGCAGGTGGTCTGGGGGCGTACTGACCTCTTCCGCGTCCTCGATGTCATTAACCCGGTTGATTATTCGCGCAACAACATTTACGACGAACTGTCCGATATCCGCATTCCGATGTGGATTGCCCAGGCGGAATACCGCATGGGTGCCAGTGAGTCTATGCAGGACCGCAACTTCCAGATCGTCTGGAACTTCGATCAGTTCCGGGCCAACAATCTGGGCCAATGCGGTTCGCCTAACGTGATACTGGACGCGGGGTGTTTTTTCCGCGGTATGGCCAATCTCTGGGATAACGGTGGCACGGTGGCCAACTTTGCCAATGTCGCGCCCGGTACGTTGTTAGCAACCAATTTTGGCCCAGGGCAGATTGGCATCAAGGACGTTAATCTCCCTGACTGGTCATTGTCGAACACCCAACTGGGGGCAAAATATGAGGGCGTGACTGCAGACGGCCTGTCCTTCTCGCTGAACGCGCTGACCTATCGTTCCCAATTGCCGTCTCTGCACGGTGGTAAGCGGGCGACTAACTCCTTCACGGGGGTGTATCAAAATGCTTGGCCCTATCTGATTTCCTTCGATATGGAATTTCCGCGGGTTAACCTGATCGGTGGCTCGATGGACTTCCAACTCCCTGCGGCAGGGGCTGCTGTGCGTGTTGAGGCCGCGTTTACTGATGGTGAAGAGTTTTCCAATACTGCACGCGAGCAGCTGTATTCGAAGAACAATGTTTTCCGCAGCGTGATCGGTATTGATCGTCCAACCTTCATCCCGTTCATCAGCGAAACTTCTGCAACTCTGATTTCGGGGCAGTTGTTCTATCAACACATTTTTAATCACGAATGGAAGCAGGGTTCTCTGGGACCTGTTGGTATGCCGGATTGGGAAGACAACTTTATCGGCACTTTGCTGATCAAGGGCTTTCTGCGTAACGGCACGCTGAGCCCGCAAATCATCTTCGCGCATGACTTCCAGGCACGGGCGACGGCTATGGCTCCGCAGGTTGAATGGAACGTCACGAACGATCTGAAGGTGACCTTTGGCGCCAACTACAAGCTGGCTGAAGGGCGCACCCGCTGGAATTTCGATGACTGTCGTTCCTGTAATCCGTTTGCGCCATATACCGCACCCAACGGAGATGCGGATCCGTTCACCTCGTATTCACGTGGACTTAGCGGCATGGAACCCCTCGGCCGCTTCCGCGCCGGCCCGATCGGTGCTGCGTTCAAGGAAAACGACATTTTCGTTCGTGTTAACTACAAGTTCTAACTTATACCCGGAGACAACCACATGAAAAAAACCATGATTTCCCTGCTGCCACTGGTGGCGGCAGGTTTGGTCGGCTCGGCATTTGCTGCCACTGAAGCCGATGTCGAAAACTCTTTCAATCCCTACAAGGCTGGCATGCCGAGCGCACCGGGTGTGACACCGGGTACCGTCATCACCAAGGCCAACGTGGACCAGTTCAAGGATGTGCTGTCGGTTGGCTTGTTCAAACTGCTCAAGGATGGCGCTTTTGAAATGAAGGTGGGGCCCACCACCCAGTTCATGATCAACAGCAGCTATATCAATGCCACCAAAACCAATCTGAACAAGACCAAGCTGGGCTCGAAAGCCGGCGAAAATCTGACGGGTTACGTGGCTGGCCGTCCGTTCCCGGAAGAGCCGGATGCGAAGGATCCACGGGCTGGTGAAAAGCTGGCCTGGAACTACAAGTACGGTGTTAACTGGGGCGACGGTGCGGTCATTTCGCCGTTCTACTGGCGTTACCGCAACATGACTACCGGGCAGATCGAGAAGACCATCAAGTATGACTTCCACTTCCTGAACTTCATGCATCGGACCAAGGATGCGCCGATTCCGGAATTCACTCCGAATCCGTCGGGTCTGTACCGCGCGATTTACGTCAAGGCCAACGAGCCGCAGGATCTCAAGAATACGCAGTTGCTGATCCAACGCTTCGAAGACGACAGCAAGCTTGACGACGCATACCTGTATCTCGGCTTCCAGCGTCGCGTGCGTCGTCTGGCCCAAGGGCAGGTGACCGACTCCTTCCTCGGCTCCGATCTGATGATCGAAGACTTCGAAGGTTACAACGGCCGAGTTTCCGACATGAAGTGGACCTACAAGGGCACCAAAAACATGCTGTTGCCGATGTGGAACCACAACGAACTCAAGCTTTCCGACGAGTTCAAGGAAGCCGATGGCTACAAGTTCGTGAACTACGGTGGTCAAGGTGGATGCTTCCCGGATGCGACCTGGCAATTGCGCAAGGTCTATGTGCTGGAAGCCGTGCCGGTCAATCCGAACCACCCGATCAGCAAGCGGACTTTCTACATGGATGCACAGTTGCAGAACCTGAACGGTGCCATCGACATCTACGACCGCAAGGGCGAACTGTGGAAGGCCTTCAGCGTCGGCAAGTCGCATCCTGACCATCACCTGCCGGTGAACAAGGGTTCAGGCATTGGTATCGACGATGGCGTGATCATGGTTGACGTTCAGGCCAAGCACTGCACGACCGCCCAGTTCAAGGGCCAGGTCGATCCGAAGAAGGCACCTCCGGGTCTCTTCCAGGTTCAGAACCTGCGCGGCGGGGATTAATCAGCCTTAAGTATTTCACTGTCTCTGCGGGCGAGGGTTTCTGTGTAGAAACCCCTTTTCTCCCTCATTCGGGGGGCCTTTGGCCCCCCATTTTTTTGATTTGGTGTTTTGTGATGAAGATACGTGTCATTCCCGGTGATGGAGTCGGGGGCGGAATTACTCGTGAGTGGGCCGTCGCGTCATTAACGCTCTGCCTACCGGACCATTTGCCGGCATGAGCGGGGTTTTGTCTGAAGGCGCCCTGGAGCAACTGGCGGTGCGTGATCCGGCTGGCTTCGTCCTTGAGCGTCGTCGTTTGCTGAGCGATTTCATGCGCAGCACAAACGGCTCAATGGAATTGCTGGCTGACCTGCAGCGGACGATAGATCAGACGATTGCGTTGAGTGGTGCGCCAATGCATACGCTCGATCATCTCGCTGGTTTGATTGAAGATCGATTATTGATTATCGCCAGGCTGAGCAGGGAATTGGCTGCAGAAATAAATAATCAAGAAAAAAAAGAGCAGGCAGCAACTACGGCTGTTCGTTGACCCGCTCGCAACGCATTTTAAGGAGACACAAATAATGAGATCGTTTATGCGAAGCATGACGAATCGGGTGCGCATATCCCATCGACTGATTTACATCACTTTCATGTCCATAGCTCTCTATGTCGTTGCCGCAGGAATTGGCTGGTGGGGGCTGGATGCAGCAAGTAAATCCCTGAAGTCTGTCTACGAGGATCGGGCAATTCCGATGCAGCTGTTGTCGACCATCGACGCCGATATTCGCGAAGATGCCCTGAAGCTGCTGTTCGCTTTTGAAGGTGCTCCGGGCCGGCCGGCATCCGGCTTGATGGATGAGACCGCGAGCTCATTGACCAAGGCGGTGCGCGCCAATGTGCAGAATTTTGAAGCGCAGTGGAAGCGTTATGAAGAGACCAGGCATACCGAAGAAGAAGACGTTCTGGTCGCGGCGTTTACCGAAAAACACAAGGCCTGGATGGACAAGATATTACGTACCGTCAGTGAAATCGATGACCGCAAACTCAATGATGCCGGGGTGCTTGGCGAGTTTCTGTATGCGGTAAAGGAGGAGCGGCAGGCGGCTCTGGAAGCCTTGCGCGAATTGATCGCGTATCAGGCCAGAGTGGCCAAGGACGAGTACGAAGTTGCTGAATCCCGTTATCGCCTGAGCCAGACCTTGCTCCTGGCTTTTCTCGTGCTTGGGGCGGTATTTGTCGGAGGACCGGCGATTCTGACCATTCGTTATATCAGCAACGGTCTGAAGGAGGCGGGTAAAACCGCATCGGCGATTGCTGGTGGCGATTTGACCGGCGAGATTTCAATTTCCCGGAATGACGAAATTGGCGAGCTGTCCGACAAACTCTCTGTCATGCGCAGCAATTTGCTCGAGTTGATTGCCGCCATTCGCCAGAATGCCGATGGCCTGAATCAGAACGCGCGCAATCTGTCACTGGCCGCTGAGCGCAGTGCGCTGACGGTTGAAACTCAAAGTAGTGCCGCTTCTGCAATGTCGTCATCGATGGTCGACCTGTCCCGTTCCATGGAATGCATTGGTGTCAATGCCAGGGAAGCTCACCAGATCAGCGAAATGTCGAGCGAGTATGCCGATAGGGGAGGGCAGATCATTCAGCGGACGGCCAGTGAGATGCAGGGGATCGCCGAGGCGGTCAACGTGGTGGCCGGAACGATTCGGGATCTGGAAGGATTGTCGCGACATATTTCCAGCATCGTGCAGGTGATCAAGGAGATTGCCGATCAGACCAATCTGTTGGCGCTGAATGCCGCGATCGAAGCGGCACGGGCCGGTGAGCAAGGGCGAGGTTTTGCTGTGGTGGCTGATGAAGTCCGTAAATTGGCCGAGCGGACGACGGCTTCGACGCATGAAATCGGTGAAATCATCATTCGTACCCAGCAAGGGACAGAGGGTGCCGTTCGGGAGATGGATAACGGCGTGGTTCGCGTAAGTAATGGGGTGCAGCTGGCTAATAGTGCAGGAAGCTCCATCGTTGAAATTCGCGAATCGGCACAACGGGCAGCCAGTGTGGTGGCGGAGATTACCCAGGTGATCATTGCTCAAAATGAGTCTTCGCGGGATGCCGCGCAGAAGGTCGAGATGATTGCGCGAGGTATTGAGGAAAACTCCCGTTCCATTACTCAGACGGCCGATGCCGCCAGGCAACTGGCTGTGCTGTCCGAAGAAATGGCCGGTTTGGCTGGCCGTTTCAAGGTTGCCTGAGCAGCTTTTTCCAGGATTTCAATTTCGAGCCATTTTTCCGGTTGACCGTGGGATTCCGAAATACAGGGGCGCGCCAGCCCGCTAGACGCTGGGCGCTTCCCGAAATTTTTGCACGCTGGCCAGGAAGGCCTGCAGGATCGGCGAGTGATCGTCGGTGCGGTAAATGCAGCTCAGATCGACGGTGGCCGAGATCGCATCGCGAAATGGGCGGCAGACCACCCCGGGCAGGCTGATGGTGGTTGCCGACTTGGGAACGATGGTGATGCCGAAACCGCCGGCGACCAGTGCCATGCCGGTGACGGCATCGCCAACCACCTGGGAAATCTGCGGCGTGACGCCCATGTTCCCGCAAAGCTGAATGATCCGGTCGACAAAGTTCGGCCGGGCGCCCGACGGGAAGAGGACCAGCGGATATTTGGCCACTTCCATGAACGGAACCGATTCGTGCTGACTCAGCGGGTGATCTTCGTTGACCACCAGATAGAGCGGCTCGCGCATGATCAGTTCGGTCGTGATGTCGGGCAGCGGTGAGAGCATGCGGTTGAAGCCGATGGTGATGCGGCGCTGGCGCAGCGCTTCGATCTGTTCCGACTTGGACATGGTGTGCAGCGAGACGACGACATCCGGGTTGGTGTCCTTGAATAGCTGGAGCAGCTTGGGAATGGTGCCCAGGATGCCCGTGCCGAAAATGCCGATATCGAGTCGCCCGAGCTTGCCCTGACCCGCCCGCTTGGTGCGTTCGATGGCCTGCTCGACCAGGGCGCGGATGTTGGTTGCCTCCTCGTGGAAGAGCTCGCCGGCCTGCGTCAGCTCGACACCGCGCGGTGTGCGGATGAACAACTGCACGCCGAGCTCTTCTTCGAGTTGCTGAATCTGCCGCGTTAGCGGTGGCTGCGAGATGCACAGCCGCAACGCGGCACGGCCGATGTTGAGCTCTTCGGCAACAGCGATGAAATATTTGAGATGGCGAAGATCCACTCTCTGCTCCCCGGTGAAATTTTCGAATTGTTCAAAAAAGGTATGGACTGGCGCCATATCTAGTATTGGACAGTATAGCCCAGCCTTCCTAATCTGCTCGTGGCGACGAGACGATTGTTCGTTTTGCGGGTTGATAAATTTATTCATTTCATGAAATTTCGTTAATCAAAAGTATTCAACGTCATTACGATTTGGTGAATAAATTTTGTATTGATTAATTAAAACAACGGTTTGTCAGGTTGGCACACATCCTGCGGATAGCTTCACCACGAAAGCTGATCGCAAAGAATCAGGATGTGTTGGAAGCGATTTTTAAGTCATTAACGAGAAAGAGGAGACAAGACAATGGCAATGACAGGCGTACTTCGCCCGGGACACGCACAGGTTCGGGTACTGGATCTTGAGGAAGCAGCGACTTTTTACCGCGACGTGCTGGGCCTAGTGGAAACCGGTCGCGACGCGCAAGGGCGGGTCTATTTCAAATGCTGGGATGAGCGCGATCACCACAGCTACATCATTCGTCAGGCCGACCGTGCCGGCCTCGACTTTTTTGGCTTCAAGGTGCTCGACAAGGCGACGCTGGAAAAGCTCGACGCCGACCTGCAGGCCTATGGCCTGAAGACAGAGCGCATCCCGGCCGGCGAAATGCTGGAAACCGGCGAGCGTGTTCGCTTCGTTTTGCCCTCCGGTCACCCGATTGAGCTTTTTGCCGAAAAGACCCAGATCGGTAACGGCAGCGGCACGGTCAATCCGGCGCCGTGGAACCAGGCAGCCGAACATGGCATTGCCCCGGTTCGCCTTGATCACACTTTGCTCTACGGGCCGAACGTGGCCGAAGTGCAAAAGATATTTACCGAAGTGCTCGGCTTTTATCTTGTCGAAAGCGTGTTGACGCCGGATGGCAACGGCAACGCTGCGATCTGGTTGTCCTGCTCGCACAAGGTGCACGACATCGCCTTCGCCGAATATCCGGAGCCGGGCAAGCTGCATCACTGTTCTTTCCTGATGGATAGCTGGGAAAAAGTGCTGCGCGCTGGCGACATCATGTCGATGAACCTGGTGCCGGTCGACATCGGCCCGACCCGTCATGGCGTCACCCGCGGCTGCACCATCTACGCCTGGGACCCGTCAGGCAACCGTTTCGAAACCTTCTTTGGCGGCTACCAACCGTATCCGGACTGGGAACCCCTGGTGTGGACCTTCGACAACTTCGGTCAGGGACTGGATTACCCGCAGCGCAAGCTGCATGAAACTTTCCTGACCGTCGTCAGCTGAGCCTGCACAGCCGCTGCAGCTAAATCAACAAGGAGACAGCATCATGCAAATCGACCTGCGTACGGTCAGTATCCCGGCCCAACGCCAGACTTTCGATCATCTGGCTCGCCGCTTCGGTGACAAGCCGGCCTCGCGTTATCAGGAGGGCAGCTACGACATTCAGGCGACCGAACACCTGCACTACCGGCCAACCTGGGATCCGGAACAGGAGCTCTACGATGCCGGCATCACGCGCATCGTCATGAAGGACTGGTATGCCCTCAAAGATCCGCGCCAGTTCTACTACAGCACCTACACGCTGACCCGTGCCCGGCAGCAGGATACGACCGAAGCCAATTTCAACTTCGTCGAAAGCCGCGGTCTGGCCGACGCCATGCCCGAGGAATTGAAAGCGATTGCCCTGCGTGTTCTGGTGCCGCTGCGCCATGCCGCGTGGGGTGCCAACATGAACAACACCTTCATCTGCGGCTACGGTTTTGGCACCGCCTTCACCCAGCCGTGCATGTACCACGCGATGGATAACCTCGGCACTGCCCAGTATCTGTCGCGCCTCGGCTTGCTGCTTGGCGATCAGGAAGCGCTCGAGGCCGGCAAGGCCTCCTGGATGAACGATGAAACCTGGCAGCCGCTGCGCCGCTATGTCGAGGATTGCCTGGTCGTACGCGATCCGTTCGAACTGTTCGTCGCCCAGAACGTGGCGCTCGACGGCCTGCTTTATCCGCTGGTCTATGAGCAACTGGTCGACGGATACCTGTCGTCGCGCGGCGCTTCGGCCGTGGCCATGCTCTGCCAGTTCATGAACGACTGGTTTGACGAGACGCGCAAGTGGGTCGATGCCGTCATGAAGGTGGCGGCAGCTGAGTCTGACGAAAATCGCGCGGTTCTCCAGGAATGGACCAAGAAATGGAGCGAACGGGCGTCAGCTGCCTTGCTCCCGGTCGTTCAGCAAGCACTGGGCGAGGGGGCTGGCGAGGCAATCAGCGAAGAGATCGTCGCCTTCACGGCACGGCTGAAAAAAATCGGCATTGAAATCTGAGGGAAAAACCATGTCGACCGTATTCATTGCCCTGCAAGCCAACGAAGACACTCGTCCGATCATCGACGCCATCATGCAAGACAACCCGGCTGCCATCGTCAATCGCGAGCCGGCCATGGTCAAGATCGATGCGCCGGGGTCGATGACCATCCGTCGCGAAACCATCGAAGAACACATGGGCCGCGCCTACGACCTGCAGGAATTGCAGATCAACCTGATCACCCTCTCCGGCAACGTGGATGAGGACGAAGACAGTTTCACCCTGCGCTGGAACAGCTAATAGCTGGAAGGAGATAAAAATGGACATGCAAGTTGCCAAGAAAAAGCTCGGCCTCAAGGAAAAGTACAAGCTGCTGACCCGCGACCTCGGCTGGGAAACGACCTATCACAGCAAGGAAGAGGTTTTCCCCTACACCCACTACGAAGGCATCAAGGTGCACGACTGGGACAAGTGGGAAGACCCCTTCCGCCTGACCATGGATTCGTACTGGAAATATCAGGCCGAGAAGGAGCGCAAGTTCTACGCGATCATCGACGCCCATGCTCAGAACAACGGTCACCTGAACCTGACCGATGCCCGTTACCTGAGCGCCCTGAAAATATTCCTGCAGGCCATCAGCCCGGGTGAATATGCTGCGCACCGGGGCTTTGCCCGGGTTGGCCGCGAGTTTCAGGGCGTCGGTACGCAGGTCGCCTGCCAGATGCAGGCCATCGATGAAATCCGCCACGCCCAGACACAGATTCACGCCATGTCGAACTACAACAAGTTCTACAACGGCTTCCATGCTTTCGCCGATTCACGCGACCGCATCTGGTACACCTCGGTCGCCCGTTCCTTCTTCGATGACTCGATGTCGGCCGGCCCCTTTGAATTCATGATCGCCATCGGTTTCAGCTTCGAATACGTGCTGACCAATCTGCTCTTCGTCCCCTTCATGTCCGGTGCCGCCTATAACGGCGACATGGCGACGGTGACCTTCGGTTTCTCGGCGCAGTCTGACGAAGCCCGTCACATGACGCTCGGCCTCGAGTGCATCAAGTTCATGCTCGAACAGGACCCGGCCAATCTGCCCATCGTCCAGAAATGGATCGACAAGTGGTTCTGGCGCGGTTTCCGCGTGCTTGGCCTGGTCAGCACGATGATGGATTACATGCTGCCCAAGCGCGTGATGTCCTGGCGCGAAGCGTGGAATATCTACGGCATTGAGAACGGCACCGCTTTGTTCCGCGATCTGGCCCGCTACGGCATACGCGCCCCGGCCGGCTGGGACGACGCCGAAAAGGCCATCGACCACATGTCGCACCAGTTCATGCTTGGCCTTTACCAGTGGAGTTTCGGCACGGCTTTCCATAGCTGGATTCCATCCGAGGACGAAATGACCTGGCTGGCCAAGAAATACCCGACCACCTTCGACCAGTACTACCGCCCGCGCTGGGAACACATCAAGAAACTCAAGGCCGCCGGTACGCCGTTCGCCAACTTCGGCCTGGCCAAGCTGTGCCAGACCTGCCAGTTGCCGGTCGTGTTTACCGAGCCGGATGATCCGACCCGGCTGGCGCAGCGTGAAGGCGAGTACAAGGGGGAGAAATATCACTTCTGTTCTGACGGTTGTCAGCACATTTTTGAAGACGAGCCGGAGAAGTACATTCAGGCTTGGCTGCCCATGCCACAACTGTTTCAGGACCCGATTGGCGGTGATCTGGCGGCCTGGATGGACTGGGTCAGCTTGCGTAACGGCACGGACAACGGCGATTACGACGGTTCCGAAGACCAGAAGAATTTCGACGCCTGGCGCGCCATGGCGACCAGCAATCAGTGATTCACGCCCCCACAAAAAGGAGAATTTAAATGGCTGTAGTTTCCACCAAGCCTTATGTCGGCGTGCCGCGAGATCTGGTCGCCAATTTCAACGGCAAGCAATTGGTCTATGCCTGCTGGGATCAGCACCTGCTGTTTGCCGCGCCCTTCCTGTTCTGTGTGCCGCCGGAAATGAGCTTCCGCGAATGGGTCGATGGTCCGCTCAGCGCATTGATCCAGCCCGACCCGGATGCGCTTGCTGTTGATTGGAGCAAGGTTGAATGGCTGAAGTCGAATAAGCCATTCACGCCGGATTTCGACGCCAGCTTGGCGGCTAATGGGATTGGGCATAAGGAGCAATTGCGGTTTATTACGCCGGGGTTGAATTCTTTGCTGGCTGCTGCTTAGGGATTGCTGCCAGGTTTCAGGCTTGGGGTTCCGCCTTGTTGGCGGGCGTACTTTCTTTTGCTTCGCCAAAAGAAAGTAGCCAAAGAAAAGGCGAC
>NZ_JBWKSX010000004.1:0-230717 GCF_059420025.1 Azonexus sp. GW821-FHT04F04
ACCGCGCCGTCGCTTTCGCTTCGTCTGCAGCAGAGAGGCAAGATTATGAAGAACTTCTCACCTCCCGTCAAGCTTTTTTGCAAAATTTCTTGCTTCACCTGACTCCCCTACAACCGCCGGAAACGCCCGGCACCGCAGGAGAGGTGCGCATTCTACAGATTAAAATCAGACCGTCAACACTTCATTGAAATATATTCAGACTACTCCCAACAAAACCCCAAACATCAACCTATTACTTCGTACCGGACTTCTAGAACTTCAATCTCCCGAACACCCACCGGACTCTGAAATCGAATCAAATCTCCTTCTCGGGCCTTGATCAAGGCTTGCGCCATGCCTACTGCGAATTAACCAGCCCCCGCCCCCCCCTTTGCAATAACCTTAACCTGATAACCAAGACGTAAAAAAGGCGGCTTTCGCCGCCTTCTTTGTCACTCCCAAACCAATCAAGCAGAAAAGGAGGAACCACAACCACAGGTGGAAGTCGCATTCGGGTTACGAATGACGAACTGAGAGCCTTCAAGCCCTTCACTGTAATCAATCTCGGCGCCGACCAGATACTGATAACTCATAGGGTCGATCAACAGCGTAACACCATTCTTCTCCATGGTCGTATCGTCTTCATTGACCTCTTCATCAAAAGTGAAGCCGTACTGAAAACCGGAACAGCCCCCACCCGTAACAAAGACCCGCAACTTGAGCCCCGGGTTGCCCTCTTCCTCAATCAATTCCTTTACCTTGCCAGCGGCACTATCGGTAAAAACAAACGGTGTAGTCGTTTCGGTAACTGCATTCATAGGGCAAACTCCTGAGAAAATTCGTGCGAGATTATGCGAGCCGGCGATATCACGGTCAAACAAATTAGGCAGAAGTAGCCAACTTTAGTTCCACCGGCTTACTTGTCGAATGAAGCAGGCGACCTTCGATTACCGCCCCTTGATGCATTTCAATTACTGCGTACTCGACATCACCAACAATCTGCGCCTTTGATTGCATCTCAAGCGACTGGGTTACAGCAACAGGACCAACCACAGTCCCGTTAGTCACTAAATGGGCCACGTTTACAGCCCCCTCAATGCGCGCGTGCTCGCTTATCACCAACATAGAAGAAGACGCACCCTCGGCCGCAAGAATACTTCCCTTTACCTCACCATCTATCCGCAAACCACCGGTAAAGAAAATACTACCCTCAACGCGGGTTCCCGCGCCAACCAGGCTATCGATCCGCCCTAAAGGCTTGCTTTCATTTTTTTTCCCGAACACTTGGTCCACTCCTAGAGTTGAGCCGACAACTTTGCCTTAAGTGTATCACCCTGCAAAATCCTGGCCTCCACACCCGACAAGGTAGCCGACTCCGGCAATTCAAATTCGCCTTCGCGACGCAGAAAACGTTTTAAATCAATTTGATACTCCGCAAACGTTTCCCGCTTATTCGGCAGCACGAACTGCATATTTTTGCCAGATTGAGCAAAACTAATTATTAACTGAAGACGGCCCCGAAAATCCGGAGTCAGCCTATCAGGCTGAAATGCAAGGAGCATACGATAATGGAAACGCCCCCCCCCTCTCTGAACAACGCGAAAACTCTCGACACGAACTGCAGCCCCATCGCCAACTACCGGCATCAAACGCTCAAATAAAAGAATATCTTCTTTTAATGCTGCGTTTTGCGCCTCCAGCCCCTGAATTTTTCCCAATAATTGCTGCTGGCTCGCCCGCTCGATACTTACCGCGTTTTGCCCCGTTCCCGCCGTCGACCGCAGAATATTCAACTCTTCTCGCTGAGCCTGCATTTGCTTGCGCAATCCATCCACTTCCAAGCCCAACATCCCGGCCTCACCATTCCGGGCAATAAGCCCTCCAACAAAGCCAGCCAAGACCACCAACAACAGAGCAGCCAAAGCGAGCCACCACCACGAAAAATGGCTTCGCACAACCACCCTCGGTGCCGCAATCCCGAAACGTCGACGGAACCTTCTCACCCTCAGAGCAATGGCGGGAGTTGGCATAACCTTGATACTTCAGCTCGATATAAAATGAAGACTACTCCCCATTCGCCCCTGTCAACCATCGCTGGCAAAATCTTCCGGATTTCGTAGCGTAGCCGCCATCAGGAAGCCCCCCTCGCAGCATTTAATATGAGCGAGATCAGACGCGGAGCATGATACTCCGCGCCCGAAAAACAAAAAAGCCGCCCAAAGGCGGCTTTTTTATCCTGCAGCGTATTAGCGCTTGGAGAACTGCTTCCGGCGACGGGCTTTGTGGAAGCCGACCTTCTTACGCTCAACTTCACGCGCATCACGCGTAACGAATCCAGCTTTCGACAGCGCGGGCTTCAATGCAGCATCATATTCAATCAGCGCACGGGTAATACCATGGCGAACTGCACCAGCTTGGCCAGATTCGCCACCACCAATAACATTTACCTTGATATCAAAACCGCTCAACTGCTCAACCAGCGCCAGCGGTTGACGCACAATCATGCGGCCCGTTTCACGAGAGAAGAACTGATCGACCGGCTTGCCATTGACAACGATGGCGCCAGAACCACGCTTCATGAACACACGAGCAACGGCGCTCTTGCGACGACCGGTACCGTAAAAATAACCTTCAGCCATGATAACCCCTTAGATTTCCAGAGCCTTCGGCTGCTGGGCAGTGTGAGGATGCTGTTCGCCAGCGTAGCACTTAAGCTTCTTGAGCATGGCATAGCCCAGCGGACCCTTGGGCAGCATGCCCTTTACGGCGGTTTCCAGAGCACGACCCGGGAAACGCTGCTGCATCTTCTTGAAGTTGGTTTCGTAGATACCGCCCGGATAACCGGAGTGACGGTAGTACTTTTTATCTTCGGCCTTGTTACCGGTCACGGTAAGCTTTTCGACGTTGGTGACGACGATGAAATCGCCGGTATCAACGTGCGGGGTATAGATGGCCTTGTGCTTGCCACGCAGTCGGCGGGCAATTTCGGTTGCGAGGCGGCCGAGCACCTTGTCTGTGGCGTCTACCACAAACCACTCGCGCTTCACCTCATGTGGCTTGGCGGAAAACGTTTTCATATAAGTGTGCCGTCCTGAAAAATTTGGGCGCAGATTGGAGAAAGGCGCGGATTCTAGTCGACACCTGCAGCAGGTGTCAATGCCTATCCACTCTTTTCATCATAAGGACAAAAAAAACGCGGCTCGCTGAGCCGCGTTAAATCCACACCAAAGGAGGAGGGTGGAGGAGACAAATCTGAACTGGAGAACTCATCGCTGTTAAGTTACCTCAGTTCGTACGCCTTGCATTCTCCATGAATTGGGCACACAGGGCAAGAGCCATTTGTGCGACGCAACATTGCCGCACAAATGTCAGAATAACATTTATTTATTCATACCAAATTACTGTATTAAAAAGTATTTATATACATAAAAATAGTAAATTCACCATATCGGAAAATGGCACACTCCCCAACAGACCTTACACCGAAATCAAAAATTGGTGCGTCGCACCAATTTTCCGAACTTAGACCGGATTTCGCACATCCGTTAGAATCCGCGGTCTTGCAAGGAGGTCACAATGGAATGCACCGTTAGATGGATGGGCAACGACGCCGGAATGTCGTTTGTTGCAGAAACAGGCAGCGGCCACGCCGTGGTCATGGATGGCGCCCCTGAGGCCGGGGGAAGGAACATGGGGCTACGGCCGATGGAGATGGTGCTGGCAGGAACAGGGGGCTGCACGGCTTTTGATGTCGTATTAATCCTGAAGAAGGGACGCCATACTGTCAGCGGTTGCGATGTCAGCCTCAAGGCCGAACGAGCTGAGACCGACCCCAAGATATTTACGCATATCCACTTTCACTACCGCGTCAAGGGCAAGCAACTTAAGCCAGACGTGGTTGCACGGGCAATCGAGCTATCGAAAGACAAATACTGCTCAGCCTCGATCATGATCGGCAAGACAGCGGAGATCACGCACGACTTCGAAATTATCGACGAAACCTGACCACGCCTGAAGGGTCAGACGCGGTAGGCAGCCCCGGTCATGACCTTGGCTGCCAATTTCATACCAAGTTTGACCGGCGCCGGAAGTTCGGCCGCGCCGTATTGGATGGCTGTCTCAGCATGCTGAATTTCATCCAGGCGCATCTGGTCAACAATTGCCCGCGAACGACCATCAGCCGCAGGCAAGCTGAGCAAATGCCCATCCAAATGGGCTTCGACCTGCCGCTCAGTCTCAGCCAGGAAACCAAGATTCCATCTATCCCCGAGCGCCCCCGCGGCCAGCCCCAGGCTCAGAGAGCCTAGGTAGAGGAGTGGATTTAGCAAACTTTTGTGCCCGCCAAGTTCGGCAATGCGTTGTTCTGTCCACGCGAGATGCTCGGTTTCTTCGTTAGCGGCACCACGAAGCGCCTCGCGGATTGCCGGATCCCGGGATGTCAGCGCCTGCCCCTGATACAGAGCCTGGGCGCAAATTTCGCCGCAGTGATTGACACGCATCAGGCCGACAACGTGGCGCCGTTGCTCGGCGTTTAGATCGGCCTCTGGCAGCTTTTCGCCTGGCGTCGCGCGAACCGTGCGAGCAGGCGTCAGTACCGTGCGCAAAGCGCGATCAAATTCGAGAATGAGCTGGTCCGGAGACATGGGTTTCAGTGTTTGTTATCGGGATGCTCGCCCTTGATTAGAGCATTTCGAGCCTCGGCAGCATTTTGGACGATGTTTCCGACCGGACAGAAATACTCGAGAAATAGCGCCGCGTGCTGGCGATTGGCATAGGCATCCTGAATGCGCACCCATTCATTTTTCCGTGCCTTCGACCAGCTTCCATCTTGCCGCCCAGATGCATAGATACGGCGCTCGCGAGTCTCGCAACGCATCCCTTCGTAGGTAACATTGCGCGCTCCTTGTGGCGTCAAGACGAGCAGGACGTAGCGAACAACGCCATCACTACCGACGCTAAGCGTCGCTCCGTCGATGAAAAACTGATTTTCAGTCGCCGCACTGACATAAAACGGCAGCAAGGTTTCTTTCCTGGGGGCTACCGGCAGTTGAAGCTCAACTTCCTGCCATTGCTTGGTTTCGTAATCTTCCTCGAAATCGGCCGAGTCAGCCAAAATCGCGGCGGATGCAAACATGGCCACAAAAAGGAAAGATGCGCTACGGAACAATGACATGGCTAATCCTCGTGCTGAGCGGGAACATCGGAATCCGAAGGCTCACCTGAAAGCCGGCGATGCTTCGCCCCTTTGCGGTCGAAATCGATAAAGCGGACGAGTTCATTGAGCGCCTGCTCGTAAACAAGACGTTTGAACTCGATCACCGCATCGAGCGGAATCCAGTAATCGTTCCAACGCCAGGCATCGAATTCCGGCTTGTTGGTGGCGCGCAGACTGACGTCGCTGTCGCGCCCTACCAAGCGAAGCAGGAACCAGATTTGTTTCTGGCCCTTGTAGGATCCACGCCATTCGCGCTTGATCCAGTGTGTCGGCACTTCGTAACGCAACCAGCCTTTGGTTCGCCCAAGGATACGCACGTGTTCGGGCAGGAGCCCGACCTCTTCGTGCAGTTCACGAAACATGGCCTCTTCGGGCGTTTCGCCGCGTTTGATGCCACCTTGCGGAAACTGCCAGGAATGCTCCCGAATGCGTTTACCCCAGAAAACCTCGTTCTTGGCGTTACAAAGAATGATGCCGACGTTCGGGCGGTAGCCTTCACGGTCGAGCATAGAAATCCTGAAAAATTAATAGTTAGGCGGATTCTTTCACAAAGGGCTCCCGCATGCAAAGAAGCGGGACCGTGTAAAATCGAGGTTTCGCAACGAATTCAAGAGCATCCCATGCGCACTTCGCAGTTCTTTTTTACAACTCTCAAGGAAGCCCCGGCCGACGCCGAAGTTATCAGCCAGAAAATGATGCTGCGCGCCGGCTACATCAAGCGGGCTGCAGCGGGCATTTACACTTGGATGCCGCTAGGCCTGCGCGTGCTGCGCAAGGTTGAGAATATCGTGCGCGAAGAGATGAACAATGCCGGCGCGCTCGAACTGCTGATGCCGGCCGTGCAGCCGGCCGAACTGTGGCAGGAATCCGGCCGCTGGGAGCAATACGGCCCGGAACTGCTGCGTTTCAAGGATCGCCATCAGCGCGAATTCGTGATCGGACCGACGCACGAGGAAGTAATTACCGACGTCGTACGTCGCGATGTGAAGAGCTATCGGCAACTGCCGATTCACCTGTATCAGGTCCAGACCAAGTTCCGCGACGAGATTCGCCCTCGTTTTGGCGTCATGCGCGGCCGCGAATTCCTGATGAAGGACGGCTACTCTTTCCATTCGTCCTTCGACGACCTGAAGCGCGAATACGGCAACATGTACGACACCTATAGCCGGATTTTCACGCGCCTGGGCCTGCGGTTCCGTGCCGTGGCGGCGGATACCGGCTCGATTGGGGGTACGGGGTCGCATGAATTCCATGTGCTGGCCGATTCCGGAGAGGATGACATCGCCTTCTGCCCGGATTCCGGTTATGCGGCCAACGTCGAACTGGCCGAGGCCGTCGCCCCCTCATCCGCGCGCGGCGCCGCGACGCAGACGATGACCAAGGTCGCCACGCCAGGCAAGATGGTTTGCGTCGATGTCGCCGAATGCCTGGGCGTGCCGCTGGAAAAAATCGTCAAATCCATCGCAGTGATGAGCGAGAAGGAAGATGGCAGCACGACTTTCGCCCTGCTCTTGCTGCGCGGCGACCACGAACTGAATGAAATCAAGGCGAGCAAGATTCCAGCCATCAATCCGTTCCGTTTCGCCACGGAGCGCGAGGTCGAGGAATATCTGGGCTGCCAGCCCGGTTATATCGGGCCTGCCACGGTCAACCGGGAAAAAGTGGCTATTTTTGCCGACCGCAGCGTTGCCGCGATGAGCGATTTCGTTTGCGGAGCCAATGAAGCGGGCTTCCACCTGACCGGTGTCAATTTCGGCCGCGATCTGCCGGAACCGGAAGTGGCCGATATCCGTAATGTGGTGGCGGGCGATTCTTCGCCCGACGGCAAAGGCACGCTGGAAATCCTGCGCGGCATTGAAGTCGGTCACATTTTCCAGCTTCGCCAGAAGTACGCCGAGGCGCTGAACTGCGCTTATCTGGACGAAAACGGCAAGAGCCAAATCATGGAAATGGGCTGCTACGGCATTGGCGTGTCGCGCATCGTTGGCGCCGCCATCGAGCAGGGCAACGACGATAAGGGCATCATCCTGCCGCCGGCCATCGCGCCGTTCGAGGTTTGTCTGGTGCCGATGGGCTATCACAAGAGTGAGGCCGTCAAGGCAGCTACCGACCAGTTATACGGCGAGTTAAAGGCGGCCGGCGTCGATGTGGTGCTCGATGATCGCAACGAGCGTCCGGGCGTCATGTTTGCCGACATGGAACTGATCGGCATCCCGCATCGCGTCGTCATTGGCGAGCGCGGCTTGAAAGAAGGCCAGCTGGAGTACAAGGGCCGCCGCGATGCTGAGCCGACGATGATTGCGCAAGCCGATGTACTCAGCGCCCTCAAAGGAAAGTTGTGCGCCGCCTGATTGCGGCCCTTTGTTTGTATGGCGCGTCAGCGGCATTCGCTGGCGCGCAAAAGTATGAACCGCTATCGGCCAGCGTCCAGGCCGCGCTGCACAAGGCTGTCTCGGACTCCCGCCCGACAGTCAGTTCGTTCAAGACCCCGATGGAGGCGGCCGACTGGCTGGGCGAGATGTCGCGCCGGCTGGAAAAACGCATCCCGAACCGCGAATACCGCATCGATCTGCTCCGCAGCGTGCATTACGAAGCCACCCGCGCCGGGCTGGACCCGCAACTGGTCCTCGGCCTGATGCAGGTCGAATCGGGCTTTCGCAAATACGCCGTGTCGTCAGCCGGGGCACGCGGCTACATGCAGGTCATGCCCTTCTGGGTCAAGGTGATCGGCCGCCCGGATGACTCGCTGTTCGACCTGCGGACTAGCCTGCGCTACGGCTGCACCATCCTGCGTCACTACCTGGATATCGAAAAGGGTGACCTGTTTCGCGCTCTCGGCCGCTACAACGGCAGTCTAGGCAAGCCGGAATATCCCAACATGGTTCGCGCCGCCTGGCAGAACCAGTGGGGTTACGACAAACCTTCCCGACTGGCACAGTCAGGACTTTGATTTTGGGCCTTTTTTCCGGTTGACCGTGGGATTGCCACGGTCAACCGGAAAAAAGGCCCGAAAATGAAATCAGCGCATCCCGGGCATCATGCCCTTCATGCCACGCATGAGCTTGCCGATGCCGCCCTTGCTCATCATCTTCATCATTTTCTGCGACTGCTCAAACTGGTTGAGCAGCCGATTGACTTCCTGCACCTGAACGCCCGCCCCCATCGCAATGCGACGCTTGCGGCTGGCCTTGATCAGCTCCGGCTTGGCCCGCTCAAGCGGCGTCATCGAATTGATGATGCCCTCGACGCGGCCAACCATTTTATTCTCAGCACCAGCCGGCATCTGGCCGGCCATCTGGGCGATCTGCGCCGGCATCTTGTCCATCAGCGCCGACAAGCCGCCCATGTTGCGCATCTGGCCGATCTGTTCCTTGAAATCGTTGAGATCGAAGCCCTTGCCGGATTTGAGCTTCTTGGCGAAGGCAATCGCCTTTTCTTCATCCAGCCCCTTCTTGGCATCTTCGATCAGCGACAGCACATCGCCCATGCCGAGGATGCGCGAGGCCATCCGCTCGGGATGGAAAGCCTCCAACCCCGTCAGCTTTTCGCCGACACCGGAAAACTTGATCGGCTTACCGGTGACATGACGCACCGACAAGGCAGCGCCACCACGCGAATCGCCATCCAGCTTGGTCAGCACGACGCCAGTCAGGGGCAACGCCTCGTTGAACGATTTGGCCGTATTGACCGCATCCTGGCCCAACATGGCATCGACGACGAACAACGTTTCGATCGGGTTGATCGCTGCATGCAGCCGCTTGATTTCGGCCATCATTTCTTCGTCGATAGCCAGACGGCCGGCCGTATCGACGAGCAACACATCATGGTAATGACGCTTGGCCCAGTCAATCGCCGCCAGCGCAATCGCCTCGGGCTTCTCGCCAATGGTCGACGGGAAAAAATCGATCCCGGCCTGCCCGGCCACCGATTTCAGCTGCTCAATAGCCGCCGGACGATAAACGTCACAGGAAACCACAAGCACCTTCTTCTTGTGATTTTCCTTGAGGAACTTGCCCAGCTTGCCAACCGTCGTCGTCTTGCCGGCGCCCTGCAAACCTGCCATCAGAATGATCGCCGGTGGCTGGGTATTGAAATTGATGCCTTCGTGGGCGTCGCCCATGATCTTGGTCAGTTCGGCATGCACAACGCCGATCAGCGCCTGACCGGGACTCAGCGAACCGATCACCGCCTCGCCCACCGCCTTTTCCTTCACCGCAGCAATAAAATCCTTGACTACCGGCAAGGCCACGTCGGCCTCGAGCAGCGCCATACGCACTTCGCGCAAGGCATCGGCAATGTTGGTTTCGGTGAGGCGAGCTTCGCCCTTCAGCGTCTTCATGACGCGAGCAAGGCGATTGGTCAGGTTATCGAGCATGTCGTTTGGGCTTCTAGTAGAATCTAAGGATGGTTGATATTGTAATTCAGCTTCTGCCGCACATTCTCGCCGCCCTGCTTTATGGTGCACTTGGCTTCCATTTCTGGAACACCCGCTGGCGCGAGGGAGAAAACCAGTGCGTCGCCTGCCCCATGCAAGCATGGGAGCGCGTCGCCATTGCCGCGGCGCTGTTCATTCACGCCGCAGCGCTCTACGACGCCCTGTTTGCCGAAATCGGCATGCGCTTCTCATTCAGCTTTGCCCTGTCGCTCATGATGTGGCTCGCCGTGCTGATCTACTGGCTCGAAAGCTTCATGGCCAGAATGGAAGGCATGCAGCCCATGGTCCTGCCGCTGGCCGCACTGTGCACAGTACTTCCTGTCTTCTTCCCGCACGTTCATCTGGTCGCCAACGCCAGCGCCACCGGCTTCAAGCTGCACTTCCTGGCCGCCATGCTGGCCTACAGTCTGCTCACGCTGTCCGCGCTGCACGCCATTTTCATGGGCTTTACCGAAAATGCCCTGCACAAGCGCTCTCTAAAACGCAGCCTGAGCAGCTTGCCCCCGTTGCTGACAATGGAAAAACTGCTGTTTCGCATGCTGCTGGTCGGCTTCATTCTGCTGACCCTGACCGTCGGAAGCGGTGTGCTCTTCTCCGAAGCACTGTTCGGCAAGCCGCTGACGGTGGATCACAAAACCATGTTCGCCTTCGCCTCGTGGGGCATCTTCGCCACCCTGCTGGTCGGACGCCATGCCTGGGGCTGGCGCGGCAAACGCGCCCTGCGCTGGACCCTGGCCGGATTCGCGCTGTTGATTCTGGCCTACGTCGGCAGCCGCTTCGTCGCCGAAGTCATCCTGGGACGAGTCTGAGCCGTGGATGAAATTCCGCTATCGGCATTACTCATAGCGCTGGTTGTCTTGCTGGCTCTGTCGGCTTTTTTTTCGCTCAGCGAAACAGCCATGATGGCCAGCAACCGCTTCCGTCTTCGCCATCTGGCCAAATCCGGACATCACGGCGCACAAAAAGCCATCGCCCTGCTTGACCAGACCGACAAAATGCTCGGCGTCATCCTGCTCGGCAACAATTTGGTCAACTCTGCGGCAGCAACACTCGTTGGCGTAATCACCATCGCACTATTCGGCGAAGAAAAATGGGCGCTCGCCGTCGGCACCCTTGCCGTCACCTTTGCCATCCTCGTCTTCTCGGAAATCACTCCCAAGATCATTGGCGCCACCCACGCCGACCGTCTGGCCGGCCGCCTCGGCTACGTGCTAACCCCGCTGCTCCGGCTCTTTTACCCCGCGGTCTGGTTCATCAACCTCTTCGCCAGCGGCCTGCTTCGATTGTTTCGTCTGACACCCAAAAGTGCCGATGGCCCAGCCAAGCTGTCGCCGGAAGAGTTGCGCAGTCTGGTACTCGAGTCATCGCACTTGATGCCCCAAAAGCACCATGCGATTCTTTCAAGTCTGTTTGAACTCAACAACATCACCGTCGAAGACGTCATGACGCCTCGCGGCAGCATCGAAATTCTCGATCTCGACCAGCAATGGGATGAGGTACATGCCCAACTCGCCACCAGCCATCACAGTCGGCTTCCAGTCTGCCGCGAATCGCTGGACCAATTGATCGGCGTCCTGCCGGTTCGCCGCTTGCTCACCAACCTTGGCGACCCCGACTTTGACGAAGCAGCCCTGTTGCAACAGCTGCAGCCGCCGTATTACATCGCTCCAGGCACACCGGTTTTTTCGCAACTCGCCTTTTTCCAGGAAAACCACCAGCGCATCGGCTTTGTTGTGGACGAATACGGCGAGATTCTCGGCCTCTTGACGCTTGAGGACATCATTGAAGAATTCGTCGGCGACTTCACCACCTCCCTACCCGGCCTTGGCCACGAACTCGGCTGGTCGGATGCCGGAGATGCCATCGTTGAAGGCTCCCGCGCACTGCGCGATCTCAACCGGATGCTTGGGCTGGATTTCCCAATAGACGGTCCTAAAACGCTAAATGGTCTGATTCTCGAACACTTTCAGGATATCCCCGAGTCCGGCACGAGCATCAAACTGGCCGGGGTGGCTGTTGAAGTCCTCCAAACCCAAGATAGAAGCGTCGTAACCGTCCGCATCTTTCGGCCAGAAAGCGCCTAGCACCCGACCTGTCCTTTACAAACGGGCGCCTGCGTAGCATCATCAAGCGATCTAATCAGCATTTCATATTGATCAATGGCGGCAACACCTCAAAATCCTCCACTCGGCGGCCTGGCACGAGCGCTTGTACAGGCCGGGCAACTCAAGGAGGCTGAGGCGGAACAATTGCTGGCGCAGGCCCACAGCAGCAAGACATCGCTGATTGAGCAGATCATCGCCAGCCAGAAAGCCGGCGCATTGGATATTGCGCGTTTTGTTGCTGACACCTTCGGCTATCCGTTGCTTGACCTCGCGGCGTTCGATGAGGCGCACATCCCGTCAGATGCAATCGACCGGAAGTTGATTGCCACCCACAAGGTAATCCCGCTCAACAAGCGCGGCAATCGCCTTTCGGTAGCCATTGCCGACCCGACCAATCTGCGCGCCCTTGACGAAATTCGCTTTCAGACCGGACTCGCTGTCGATCCCATCGTCGTCGAGCAATCCAAACTCGCACCATTGGTCGCAAAATATTCCGAATCGGCCTCGGATGCACTCAAGAGTTTTACCAGCGAAGACATAAACCTCGACTTTCTCGACGAGGAAGCAGCCGGCAAAGCCGACGAAGTAGCCGGCCAAGAGATAGATGACGCGCCGGTCGTCAAGTTCATTCAGAAAATGTTGCTCGATGCCATCAATGATGGCGCCTCCGACATTCACTTCGAGCCCTACGAAAAGTTCTATCGAATCCGCTTCCGCGTCGATGGCATATTGCGCGAAGTCGCCACGCCACCGCTGGCGATCAAGGAAAAAATAGCCTCACGCATCAAGGTCATTTCGCGGTTGAACATTGCTGAAAAGCGCGTACCGCAAGACGGCCGAATGCGGCTCGTTCTATCGAAAAATCGCGCCATCGACTTCCGGGTCAGCACTCTGCCAACTTTGCAGGGCGAAAAGATCGTCATGCGGATTCTCGACCCGAGCTCAGCGACTCTGGGCATCGAGGCCCTTGGTTATGAGCCGGAACAAAAATCAGTTTTGATGGAAGCTATAAGCAGGCCGTATGGAATGATCTTGGTGACCGGCCCAACCGGGTCAGGGAAAACAGTGTCGCTCTACACCTGCCTCAACATCCTGAACAAAGACGGCATCAACATTTCAACGGCTGAAGACCCAGCTGAAATCAATCTGCCGGGCGTCAATCAGGTCAATGTCGACGATCGCGCGGGCTTGACCTTCCCTGTCGCGCTGAAAGCCTTTCTGCGCCAGGACCCGGACATCATCATGGTCGGCGAAATTCGCGACCTGGAAACCGCCGAAATATCGATCAAGGCGGCGCAAACAGGCCACCTTGTACTTTCGACACTGCACACCAACGATGCGCCGCAAACGCTGACTCGCCTCATGAACATGGGCGTTCCCATGTTCAATATTGCCTCCAGCGTACTCCTGATTACCGCACAGCGTCTGGCCCGCCGCCTCTGCAATTGCAAGAAACCAATTACAGTACCGGAGCAGGCTCTTCTAGATGCAGGCTACACAGAGGCCGACCTTGATGGATCCTGGACACTGTTTGGCCCTGGGGGCTGCGATCGCTGCAAAGGCACCGGCTACAAGGGGCGGGTCGGCATCTATCAAGTCATGCCAATCTCGGAAGCAATGCAGCGCCTTATCTTGAGCGGAGCCTCCGCACTGGATCTTGAGGCACAAGCAAAAGCTGAAGGCATAAAAAATCTGCGCGAATCGGGATTGTTGAAAGTTAAACAAGGCATGACGTCGCTTGACGAAGTATTAAGCACTACCAACGCCTAATGAAAAGGAAAAGATATGGCTACCGCCGCAAGATCTAGGGCCTCGGCAGTCAAGGAAAGCACCTTCCTCTGGGAAGGAAAGAACAAGGATGGAAAATCCGTTCGCGGCGAAATGCGCGCTGCCAGCGACTCCGTAGTGCAAACCACGCTACGCAGGCAAGGCGTAACCAACGCCAAGGTTAAAAAAGTCCGTTTTAAGACAGGCGGCAAGATTACGGAAAAGGATATTTCCCTTTTTACCCGCCAATTGGCGACCATGATGAAATCGGGGGTTCCACTACTTCAGTCGTTCGATATTGTCGGCCGAGGACACTCCAACCCGGCAGTGGGCAAGCTCTTGCTCGACATCAAGTCGGATGTTGAGACAGGTAGCTCCCTGTCTCAAGCGTTCCGCAAATTTCCACTGCAATTCGATGCCTTATATTGCAATTTAGTGGCAGCAGGGGAACAGGCCGGCATCTTGGACACATTGCTCGACCGCCTTGCAACTTACAAAGAAAAGATCATCGCAATCAAGAGCAAGATAAAATCGGCTCTGTTTTACCCGGTTGCCGTTTTGGTTGTCGCCTTCATCATCACAACCGTAATCATGATTTTCGTCATTCCGGCTTTTAAGGAAGTCTTTCAAGGCTTTGGCGCTGACCTTCCTGCACCAACCCTATTTGTCATTGCGCTTTCCGACTTTTTCGTTGCCTACTGGTGGGCGATATTCGGCATTCTCGGCGGGGGCCTCTATGCATTTCTCGAGAGCTGGAAGCGTTCAGAGAATATCCAGATAGCAATGGACAGACTGCTTCTGCGCATGCCCGTTTTTGGAGACATCGTCCGCAAATCGGTCATTGCTCGCTGGACCAGAACCCTAGCAACAATGTTTGCTGCAGGCGTCCCGCTCGTCGAATCGCTTGAGTCTGTCGGCGGAGCAGCTGGTAATCATGTATACAAAGTAGCTACCCGACAAATTCAAAGTGAGGTATCGACAGGCATCAACCTGACCACAGCAATGCAGAACGCAAATATATTTCCCAATATGGTGACTCAAATGGTCTCCATTGGCGAAGAATCTGGGGCACTTGATTCCATGCTTTCAAAGGTTGCTGATTTCTTTGAAGCAGAAGTTGACGATGCAGTTGATGCCATGTCCAGTCTAATGGAGCCTATCATCATGGTCATCCTCGGCATACTAATTGGCGGCATGGTTGTTGCTATGTACCTGCCAATATTCAAACTCGGAGCCATAATGTGATGCTTCCCGAATCACTGGGTGGCCTGGCCGCCATGGCTGGGCTTCTCGGTTTGTGTGTTGGCAGTTTTCTCAACGTAGTCATTCACCGCCTGCCCAAAATGATGGAGCAAGAATGGCATGCGCAGTGCGCCGAATTGCGAGGGGAAATGGCGTCGACCGTAGAAGAGCCGTTATCTCTCGCAAAGCCACGCTCGCGCTGCCCGGCATGCGGCCATCAGATCACAGCTATCGAGAATATCCCGCTAATCAGCTATCTGTTTTTCCTCAGAGGAAAGTGCTCGGGATGCCATACCCGGATTTCACCGCGCTATCCGATCATCGAGGCGGTTACCGGGCTACTATCGGCATATGTTGCCTGGCATTTTGGCCCAACGCTTCAAGCGGCGGCGGGACTAGTTTTGGTCTGGGCTCTGATTGCACTCGCCGCTATCGACCTTGATACCCAACTATTACCGGATTCGATCACCGTGCCCCTTCTGTGGCTGGGGCTCGCCCTGAACCTATGGGGAGCCTACGTCGATCTGCCATCAGCAGTCGCTGGAGCGATGCTCGGCTATCTGGCCCTATGGAGCGTCTTCTGGCTATTCAAACTGGCAACCGGCAAGGAAGGCATGGGTTACGGCGACTTCAAACTCCTTGCCGCTCTCGGCGCATGGCTGGGATGGCAAATGCTGCCCGCCATTATTCTGCTCTCTTCAGTTGTCGGTGCCGTCGTTGGCATCACGCTGATTGTTGCAACCCGTCATGGTCGCAACGTGCCCATTCCATTTGGTCCCTACCTTGCGGCTGCGGGAGGCATAACCCTTTTCTGGGGTGAATCCATCACACGCAGCTATCTTGGTCTGCTCGGTTGAAAAAAGCTCCCCTCGCCCCGATATAGCCAACTCCGACTCTCGGTTATAATTCAAGGTTTTGGAGGACTCCCATGCCGATTTACGAATATCGCTGTGACTCCTGCGGCTTCCAGAAAGAACATCTGCAAAAAATGAGCGATCCCGTGCTCACAATTTGCCCGGAATGCAGCAAGGAAAGCTATAGCAAGCTACTTTCCGCCGCTGGCTTTCAGCTCAAAGGCAGCGGCTGGTATGCCACCGACTTCAAAGGTGGCAGCAAGAAGACAGATGCCGCGCCCCCATGCCAGACCGGAGAAGGAAGCTGTTCGTCGTGCGTGGCCAACTGATCAAACGCTATTTCATCACGGGCCTCCTGATCTGGGTCCCGCTGGTTATCACCGGCTGGGTACTGTCAATGATCATCAGCACGCTTGATCAATCCTTGCGCCTGCTACCGGAGGGCATGCATCCGCAAAGTCTGGTCGGCTTCGCCATACCTGGCGCCGGGGCGGTCCTGACACTGGCGATGATTCTGCTTACCGGTCTGCTCGCCACCAACTTCATCGGTCAGAAACTGGTTGTTTGGTCAGAAAAGGTTTTGGCTCGCATTCCGGTCGTAAACTCCGTTTACCACAGCGTAAAACAGGTCTCCGACACGCTTTTTTCGCCGAATGGCAATGCCTTTCGCAAGGCACTGCTCATCCACTACCCCCATCAGGGAAGTTGGACCATCGCCTTCCAGACAGGACATCCCGGCGGCGATATCGTCAATCATCTCGATGGCGAGCATGTCAGCGTCTATGTCCCGACCACACCAAACCCGACTTCGGGATTCTTCCTGATGCTACCGGCCAAAGACGTCATTGAACTCGAAATGACTGTCGACGAAGCACTCAAATACATCATCTCAATGGGCGTGGTGGCTCCCCAGCCGCACCCCCGCGTCATCACCAACACCTGAATCAACCGGAAAGTTTCATGCGTACCCATTACTGTGGACAACTCAATGCCGCCCTAGACGGGCAAATCGTTACCCTGTGCGGCTGGGCCCATCGTCGGCGCGACCACGGCGGCGTTATTTTCATCGACTTGCGCGATCGCGAAGGCTTGGCTCAGGTCGTTTGCGACCCTGATCGTGCCGCCACGTTCGCCATCGCCGAATCGGTCCGCAACGAGTTTTGCCTGAAGATCACCGGCAAGGTTCGTCCGCGCCCGGCCGGCACGACCAATGCCAACCTGGCATCCGGCGAGATCGAAATCCTCTGCCACGAGATCGAGGTGTTGAACCCATCCGTCACGCCGCCGTTCCAGCTGGATGAAGACAATCTTTCCGAGAACGTTCGCCTGCTGCATCGCGTCATTGACCTGCGTCGCCCGCAGATGCAGAACAACCTGATGCTGCGCTACAAGACCTCCCGTGCCTTCCGCCGCTTCCTTGACGACAACGGTTTCATCGATATCGAAACACCGATGCTGACCAAGTCGACGCCGGAAGGTGCCCGCGATTATCTGGTTCCTTCACGCGTCCATCCCGGCCAGTTCTTCGCCCTGCCGCAATCGCCGCAACTTTTCAAGCAACTGCTGATGGTCGCCGGCTACGACCGCTACTATCAGATCGTCAAATGCTTCCGTGACGAAGATTTGCGCGCTGACCGTCAGCCTGAATTCACCCAGGTCGATATCGAAACCTCGTTCATGAGCGAGGCCGAGATCATGGCGCTGACGGAAAAACTTATCCGTACCGTCTTTAAGGAAGCGATCGACGTTGATCTGCCCGACTTCCCGCGCATGACCTACGCCGAAGCCATGCACCGCTTCGGCTCCGACAAGCCGGACCTGCGCGTTACGCTTGAGCTGACCGAAGTCACTGATGCCTTCAAGGATGTCGCCTTCAAGGTCTTCGCCGGCGTCGCCAACAGCGAAGGTGGCCGGATCGCCGCCATGCGCATTCCCGGCGGCGCCACGCTGACCCGTGGCGAGATCGACGCCTACACGCAATTCGTCGGCATCTACGGCGCCCGCGGCCTGGCTTACATCAAGGTCAACGACGTTACCCAGATCAACGAAACCGGCCTGCAGTCGCCGATCGTCAAGAACCTTTCCGAAGCCTCGCTCAAGGCAGTCATCGAGCGCACCGGCGCCCAATCCGGTGACCTGATCTTCTTCGGTGCCGACAAGGCCAAGATCGTCAATGACGCCCTCGGCGCGCTGCGTATCAAGATCGGCCACGAGAAGGGCTTCGTTACCGGGGCCAAGTGGGCACCGCTGTGGGTCATCGACTTCCCGATGTTCGAGTACGACGACGAAAACAAGCGCTGGTCAGCCTGCCACCATCCCTTCACCAGCCCGAAAGACGAACATCTTGACCTGCTGGTCACCGATCCGGGCAAGTGCCTGGCCAAGGCCTACGACCTGGCGCTCAACGGCTGGGAGCTGGGTGGCGGTTCGGTCCGTATCCACCGTTCCGACGTGCAGGAAAAGGTTTTCTCCGCGCTCAACATCGGTCCGGAAGAACAGCAGGCCAAGTTCGGCTTCCTGCTCGACGCCCTGAAGTACGGCGCGCCCCCCCACGGTGGCCTGGCCTTCGGTCTGGATCGCATCGTCACGATGATGACCGGTGCCGAATCGATCCGCGACGTGATCGCCTTCCCGAAAACCCAGCGCGCCCAGTGTTTGCTGACGGATGCGCCGTCCGGCGTCGACGAGAAACAGCTGCGCGAGTTGCATATACGCTTGCGCCAGAAGGTTGAAACACAAGTCGAAGTCAGCCCGACCTAAACGCTGATGCAGATTTGCCTGCGCCTCCTGATCGTCGCCTGGCTGGCGATCGGGAGCGCATTCGGTTTCAGCTTCGGGCGCGATGCTGCGGTCGACACGATTCATGCGGCAAATTTGCCAGCCGAAGCCCGGCAGACACTTGCCCTGATCAAGGCTGGAGGCCCTTTTCCCTACCAGCGCGATGGGGTCGTATTCGGCAACTTTGAAAAACGGTTACCACTGCATCCACGAGGCTACTATCGCGAGTACACGGTAAAAACCCCGTGGCGCAAGGATCGCGGGCCTCGCCGGATCGTCGCTAGTCGCGACAACAGCTACTATTACACCGACGATCATTACCGGACCTTTCGACAAATAGTGGAATAGGGACCCATCCATGAACGAAAACCTGCTGGAAAATGCCAATGCCTCCGGTGTCTTTTACTTGGCAGCAACACAACAGGCCACCATCGAGATGGCTGCCCACCAGGCAGATTTGTGTGTCCTGAAGGCCGATATAGCAAAACACGTTTCAACTCAGGATGTCTTGCTTCAACTGGGTGCCGCGCTGAATTTCCCGAGCTGGTATGGCAACAATTTTGATGCGCTCTTCGACTGCCTGACCGATCCCGATTGGCACCCTGCGAAGGGTCACGTTCTGTTCATCAACGGCATAACCCGCTTGCGCGCATCGCAACCGGCGGATTTCGCAACCTTGATAGAGGTCTTACAGGCTGCCGCAGAGGACAGGCGAAACGCGCATACGCCCTTCTGGATACTGATCGACGCCCCGGCGCGAGGCATTCCGATGCTTGCCGAGGCATGACCACCGGCCACAAACAGCCGGTTTCCGTTCTGGTCGTCATTCACACGGCGTCCCTTGACGTGCTCCTGCTGGAAAGAGCAGCCCACCCAGGGTTTTGGCAATCGGTGACGGGTAGCCGCGAAGGCAGCGAGACATTGATCGACACCGCACGCCGCGAAGTCCTCGAAGAAACCGGGATCGACACTGCCCTAGGCGAGCTGATTGACTGGCAGATGACCAACACCTTCGAAATTTTCAGCGAATGGCGGCACCGCTACGCCCCAGGAATAACCCATAACGTTGAACATGTATTCAGCCTGAAGCTGGCCGATCGACCGCCCATCGTTACGGCCCCCGACGAACACCGCGACTGGCAATGGCTTCCCTGGCGAGAGGCTGCCGAGCGCTGCTTTTCATGGAGCAATCGCGACGCCATTCTCATGCTGGCAAATAGCTGGCGCTCCGGCACTTGAATCTGCCAAAACCTCTCCTATATTTGGTCCACGACAGCTTCATTCACCAAGGAGAAAACCATGGCAAACATTACCCGAATCGACCCATTCGACGACTTGTTCCGCGGATTTTTCGTACGCCCCGTGGATTTTGAAGGCACCCCCGCCCAGCCTCCGTCGATCAAGATGGATGTCAGGGAGCAGGGCGACAGCTATCTGATCCATGCCGACCTGCCGGGCGTCAAGAAGGAAGACATTCATGTAGTCGTCGATGGCAACCAGATATCGATCAGCGCCGAAGTCAAACAGGAAAAGGAAACCAAGGAAGGTGAGCGCGTACTTCGTTCCGAGCGTTACTTTGGCAAGGTGTCCCGTTCGTTCCAACTGGGGCAGGAAATCGACGATGGCAAAGCCGTCGCCAAGTTCAACGATGGCGTACTTGAACTGACCCTGCCAAAACGGACTGAAACCACCAGCAAACGTTTAAGCATCGTTTAACGCCAGCACCGTTCACACAAGGCCGGACCCCGTTCCGGCCTTTTTCTTTGTACAATCCGCGGCGATTCCACTTGGAGCCCGCCATGAGCATTGAAGACCTCACCCCCGGCATCAAGGCCGCCGTTCTGGCCGAAGCCCTGCCCTACATCAAGCGTTTCCACGGCAAGACCATCGTCGTTAAATACGGCGGCAATGCGATGACCGACGAGCACCTGAAAAGCTGCTTCGCCCGTGATGTTGTGCTGCTTGAACTGGTCGGCTTTAACATCGTCGTCGTGCATGGCGGCGGCCCGCAGATCGAAAGTCTGCTCGGCCGTGTCGGCAAGAAGGGCGAGTTCGTTCAGGGCATGCGCGTCACCGATGCCGAAACGATGGAAGTCGTTGAAATGGTGCTTGGTGGCCAAGTCAACAAGGACATCGTCAACTTGATCAACCAGCATGGCGGCAAGGCCGTCGGCCTGACCGGCAAGGATGGCAACTTCATCCGTGCCAAGAAGCTGATGCTGGAAAACAAGGACCACCCGGGCGACCTGATCGACGTCGGCCAGGTCGGCGAGATCGTTTCCATCGACCCGACCCTGATCGACCACCTCGACAAGGGGTCCTTCATTCCGGTCATCGCCCCGATCGGTGTCGGCAAGGATGGCGAGACCTATAACATCAACGCCGACGTCGTCGCCGGCAAGATTGCCGAAGTCCTCAAGGCCGAAAAGCTCGTGTTGCTGACCAACACGCCGGGGGTGCTCGACAAGAACGGTGATCTGATTACCGGCATCACCCCCAAGCAGATCGACGAAATGGTCGAGGATGGCACCCTGTCCGGCGGCATGCTGCCAAAAATCGGCTCGGCGCTTGATGCCGCCCGCAATGGGGTCAAGGGCGTGCACATCATCGACGGCCGCGTCGAACACGCGTTGCTACTGGAAATTCTGACCGACCATGGCGTCGGTACAATGATCAAGTCGCACTGATGCTTGATTGCACTCCCAAAAGCCCGCGACAGCGGGCTTTTTCCTTTCCGCAACGGAAATGGCCATGAAAAACCCGGTCTGGCTGTTCGACCTCGACAACACACTGCACAACGCGACGCCGCATATCTTCCCCCACATCAACCGTTCGATGCGCCAATACATCGAGCACCACCTCGGCGTCGACGAACATGAGGCGACGCGGATTCGACAAGGCTACTGGGAACGTTATGGCGCCACGCTGCTCGGCCTGATGCGCCACCACGACACCGACCCGCGCCACTTCCTGCGCGAAACCCACCGGTTTCCCGACCTGCCGCGCATGGTTGTCTTCGACAAGCCCCTGCTCCACACGCTACGCCGGCTGCCCGGCCGCAGGATCATTTTCTCCAATGCGCCGCGGCATTACGCCGAAGCGATTCTCGAGATAACCGGCCTCGACCGTTGTTTCGATGCCGTCTATACGGTCGAAAACCTGCGTTTCCAACCCAAGCCCATGCTCTCGGGATTCCGCACCCTGCTCCGCGCCGAGCACCTCGACCCGCGTCGTTGCATCATGATTGAGGACAGTCTGGCCAACCTCGTCACCGCCAAAAAGCTCGGTATGAAAACTGTGTGGGTGAGCGCTGGCTCACGCCAGTCGCCTTTTGTTGACGTTAAAATCCGCTCGGCAACACAATTATCAAAATGCTACGGTCGACTGGAAATTTCGGCCAAAAATGAAATCTGAGGAGGGGGAAACATGGCGACAAAACCGGGCGAACGCCGCCTGCAAATCCTGCAGACGCTAGCCGAAATGCTGGAAACCCCGAAAGGGGAAAAAATCACCACTGCCGCGCTGGCCGGCAAACTGGATTGCTCCGAAGCGGCGCTTTACCGCCATTTCGCCAGCAAGGCCCAGATGTTCGAAGGTCTGATCGAATTCGTCGAGCAAAGCCTGTTCAGCGTCATCAACCAGATCACCACCGAGGAAAACGAAGGCTTCAAACAAGTCGAGCTGATCATCGGCCTGCTCCTGCGTTTTGCCCAACGCAACCGCGGCATGACCCGGGTCCTGATCGGCGACGCCCTGGTCAATGAAAACGAGCGCCTGCAAATCCGCATCAACACCCTGCTCGACAAAGTCGAAGCGGCCATCAAACAGGCCCTGCGCATCGCCGCCACCCAGGAAAACCTCAAGCCCGATGCCGATTTCGGCGCCCTGGCCAATTTGCTGCGCTGCTACGTCGTCGGCCGCTGGGAACAATACGCGCGCAGCGGCTTCACGCGCGAGCCACTGACTCAATGGCCACAGCAATGGCCAATGCTCTATTTCGCCTGTCTGTCGCAATCCGGCGCACCAGGCGCCTGAAAAACAAAATGGCGGCTTAGGCCGCCATTTTTCCATCCAGAATCGCTGAGCTCAGCCCCTCAGATACTCCGCCGCATCGAGTGCAAAATAAGTCAGGATGCCATCGGCTCCAGCCCGCTTGAACGCCAGCAGGCTCTCCAGCACGCAGGCCTTCTCGTCCAGCCAGCCGTTCTGTGCCGCTGCCTTGAGCATCGCGTACTCGCCGCTGACCTGATAGGCATAGGTCGGTACCTTGAACTCATCCTTGACGCGCCGCACGATGTCCAGATACGGCATGCCAGGCTTGACCATGACCATGTCGGCGCCCTCTTCAAGGTCGAGCGCCACTTCGCGCAACGCCTCGTCGGTATTCGCCGGGTCCATCTGGTAGGTGTACTTGTTGCCCTTGCCCAGATTGCCAGCCGAACCGACCGCATCGCGGAAGGGGCCGTAGAAGGCCGACGCATACTTGGCGGAATAGGCCAGAATGCGTGTGTAAATCTGTCCGGCCCCCTCCAGTTCGGCCCGAATACGGGCAATACGACCATCCATCATGTCCGATGGTGCGACGACATCGACCCCGGCCTGGGCATGACACAGCGCCTGCCTGGCCAGGACTTCCAGCGTCTCATCGTTCAAGACGTAGCCCGTTTCGTCGATCAGCCCATCCTGGCCATGGCTGGTATAGGGATCGAGCGCCACATCGGTAATCACCCCGAGATTCGGGAATTCGCGCTTGAGCGCCTTGATCACCCGCGGCACCAGTCCGTTGGCGTTGTACGCCTCTTCGGCCCCGAGCGACTTCAGCGAAGCGTCGATTACCGGAAACAGCGCCAAAGCCGGAATCCCGAGTTTTACAGCCCGCTCCGCCGTCTTCAACAAAACATCGAGCGACTGGCGCTCAACGCCGGGCATGGACGACACTTTTTCGACACGCCCTTCGCCCTCAAGTACAAAAACCGGGTAAATGAAATCGTCGGCTGTCAGCACCGACTCCCGCATCAAACGGCGGGAAAAATCATCACGCCGCATCCGGCGCATCCGGGTTCCGGGAAAACCACCAGTCACAACAGCCATGCCTCAACCTCGATCAATTGAACACAGAAAAATTTTCATACTCGGCGGAACTTCCCGCCATGACGCGCGTCAGATTCGGCAGATGGCACGCGCTGTCTCCCGCTTCACCTCCCTGAGCGGGCGCCTTGACCCTGTTAAGGCTTTTTGGCCCCCGGACTCCCCTTATCCGGGGGCCCTTTGTTTTCTTTTGGCTTGATTTCGATCTCCAGCCAACTGGCGAGAACGCCCTCAGCCTCTTCGACACCGGTCTTTTTCAAGCTGGAAAAGAGCTGAACCGAATACAGGTCAGCATCACCCCAGGTCGCCACCTCGGCCTTGACCGATTTCAGGGCTTTCATCTGCTCCTGGCGGCTCAACTTGTCGGCCTTGGAAAGCAGGATATGGATCGGTCGCCCGGTTGGGCGAAACCAGTCAATCAGGCGCAAATCAAGGTCGGTCATCGGCCGACGGATGTCCATGATGACAACCAGCCCGGCCAACTGATCCCGCTTGCTCAGGTAGGGGCCAATCAGGCCTTCCCACTGCGAGCGAATCGCCTCCGGCGCCTTGGCATAACCATAGCCCGGCAAGTCCACGAAATACTTGCCGTCGGCCAGCGTGAAATAATTCAAATGCTGCGTACGACCCGGTGTTTTGCTGACGTAGGCGAGACGAACACGCCCCGCCAGGGTATTGATGGCAGAAGATTTTCCGGCATTGGAACGGCCAGCGAAGGCCACTTCGCGAACAGAATCCTGCGGTAAATCACGGAGATTGGCGACGGTTGTCAAAAAAACCGCCTGCTGGAACAGAGGCATAAAAAACTCGGAAGACCCGCCAAGAGGGCGGCGAACTGATATAGAATAACAGGTTTGTAACCTCCGTTCCGGCCAAAGCGCCCATAAACGCGCACTAGGAGTTCGAAATGATCCGTAAAGCGGCACTGGCGATCCTTTTCGCCACCAGTTTCGTCACCCACGCTTCCGAAGAAGCGCATGCCAAGGCTGACCCAGCCAAAGGCAAGGCTATTGCCGAATCCATCTGTGTTGCCTGTCATGGCGTCGATGGCAACAGCCCGACTTCGGCCAATCCGAATCTGGCAGGCCAGGTTGAGGAATACATCGCCAAGCAACTGAAGAACTTCAAGCCGGTTGGCGACAAGCCGCCCGTGCGCAACAACCCGATCATGGCCGGTATGGCTGCCCCTCTCTCCGACGACGACATCAAGAACGTCGCTGCCTGGTTCGCCAGCCAGAAGCAGAAGCCAGCCGCTGCCAAGGACGAAAAACAGATCGCGCTTGGCCAGAAAATCTGGCGCCAGGGTGACTTCAAGAAAGGCGTACCGGCCTGTGCCGGCTGTCACGGCCCGGCTGGTGCCGGCTTGCCCGCCCAGTACCCGCGTCTGGCAGGTCAGTTCCAGGAATACACCGAAGCCCAGTTGAAGGCTTTCCGTGTTGACGAACGCGCCAACGATCCGGAAAAGATGATGCGCACGATCGCAGCCAAGCTGTCCGACGCCGAAATCAAGGCAGTCGCCGAATACGCCGCCGGCCTGCGCTGATTGGCGCACCAGCATGAGAAAGGCAGCCTCGGCTGCCTTTTTGTTTTTCTGGCGCTTGGCAGTCTACGTCGACGCGACTAGACTGGACACACAATACCCCAACGGAGTAGGAGACAAAACATGAAGACGCTCAAACAGCTTCTCGCGGGCCGGAATCGCCCATTGGCCGTCGTCGCGCCTGGCGATACCGTTTTTCACGCTCTAACCGTAATGGCCAAGCATGAGGTCGGTGCCGTGTTGGTTCTGGACGGCGAACAACTGGTCGGCATTTTTTCCGAACGCGACTATGCGCGAAAAATCATCCTGCACGGCAAGACATCCAAGGAAACCCTGGTCAAGGAAATCATGAGCGACAAGGTTGCCTACGTGACTCCAGGGGTTTCGCTTGACGAGTGCATGGCCCTGATGACCGAAAAGCACTTCCGCCACCTACCGGTACTGGATGACGAAGGAAATGTGCTGGGCATCATCTCCATCGGCGATCTGGTCAAGGAAACGATCTGCGACCAGCAATTCCTGATCACCCAGCTGGAACACTACATCGCCAGTTGAAATGAGCAGCGGTAGCAGTATCCACTTTCGCATCCTCGAAGATATCGCCCGCGATCTGTCGGGCGATGTCAATTTTCCGACCTGCCTGGATGCGGCCATTCTCGTCCGTAACGCACTGAAAGATCCATTTGCCAGCACCGAACAAGTGGTTCAGGCGATCAGCGTCGAGCCGCTGATCTCCAGCAAGCTTTTACGACTGGCCAACTCGGTCGTCTACAACCCTTCCGGCGATGAGGTTTCGAACCTCAATGCCGTAGTCAAGCGGCTTGGGTTCGACATTGTCCGAACGACATCCTTGGCCGTGGCCATGGATCAGATGCTGAGGTCCAGGAATCTGGCGGCCTACGATCATATTTCCCGGCAAACCTGGGAGCACTCCTTGCAGGTTGCGGCAATCGCGCGTGTGCTGGCCCGCAATCTGGGCCGCGTTCAGCCGGAAAACGCAATGCTGACCGGTCTGGTCCACAACATCGGCATTTTCTACCTGCTGTTTCGTGCGGCGGAATACCCGGAATACCGCAACAACGAGCCGGCAATGATCGAACTGCTGGCCGGTTGGCACGAAGGGATAGGCGAGAGCCTGTTGCACATCCTGGGGCTACCGGCGGCGATTACGGATGCCGTGCGCGACCAAAGCCATTTGAGCCGGGTCGAAAAGCCCTGCACCATCAGCGATATTCTCTATTTTGCCATCGCGCTATCCGACAACTGCCTGCCGTGGCAACGCAGCGTGGTGGACACCGAGGAAGAGGTTAGACGGGAGGAGGACCGCCTACGCTACGCCGATCTCCTGAAGAGCGCCGAAGAAGATATCGTCGAGTTGCGGGCGGCGCTTTCTGCCTGAACCTGCGGGCATCCTGTCAGTCTGAAATTCATCGCGCCGGGCCTTCGCTGTAAGGATTCGGGAAGGATACCGACTAATGGATACGCAAGCCTTCAGGAACCATCATGCTGATTCGCCCCCACCCGGAATTACCCAGCTCTGAAATCACCGATCCGCAGGTTTACGCCGGTCGCCGCGACTTCGTTCGTTCTCTCGCCCTCGGCCTCGGTGCGGCTAGCCTGGGACTAGCCCACGGCGCGGAGCCCCGCAGCGGAAGCGGCCGTTTCGAGAGTCTGCTCGCCAGCCCGTTCTCGACGCGCGACGACAAACTGACGCCGTACCAGTCGATGACGACTTACGGCAATTTCTACGAATTCGGACCGGACAAGGACAGCCCGGCGAAAAATGCCCATCGCTTGCGCACGCGGCCGTGGACAGTGACGATCGACGGCGAAGTCAAAACGGCAAAGACCTTTGCCATCGAAGATATCCTGAAATGGGCGCCACTCGAGGAGCGCATTTACCGGCTGCGTTGCGTCGAGGGGTGGAGTGCTGTTGTGCCCTGGGTCGGATTTCCGTTCGGCGAACTGCTCAAACGGGTCGAACTGACCGGCAACGCCAAGTTCGTCGAGTTCTGGAGCCTGGACGATCCCGAACAAATGCCCTACGTGCGCATTCCGCTGCTTGATTGGCCGTATGTCGAAGCACTCAGGCTCGATGAAGCACGACATCCGCTGACGCTTCTCGCAGTCGGCATGTACGGCGAGGTCATGCCGAAGCAGAACGGGGCTCCGCTTCGCCTCATCGTGCCTTGGAAATACGGCTTCAAGGGGGCAAAATCGATCGTTCGCATTCGCTTTGTCGAGAAGCAACCGCAAACGGCATGGATGAAAGCCGGGCCTGACGAGTATGGCTTCTACTCCAACGTCAATCCGGATGTCCCGCACCGGCGCTGGAGTCAAGCCAGCGAACGCCGTCTCGGCGAGTTTCTCAAACGCAAGACGCTACCCTTCAATGGCTACGCCGAGCAGGTCGCCGGCCTGTACGCCGGCATGGATTTACGGAAAAATTTCTGACATGAGCTTCAACCCCGACAACCGCCAACTTGGCCAGATCAAGATCGCCCTCTTCGCCCTCTGCCTGATCCCCGCAATGCGCCTGGTGTGGGCTGCTTATACCGGAGACTTCGGGGCCAACCCGGTGGAATTCGTCCAGCGGTGGACCGGCACCTGGACCTTCAACCTGCTGCTCATCACGCTCTGCGTGACGCCGCTGCGGGCGATGACGCAAATACACTGGCTGACCCGGCTGCGGCGCATGCTCGGGCTATTCTGTTTTTTCTACGCCACGCTGCACTTCCTGAGTTTCATCGGCTTCGACCATGACTTCGTACTCGATGACATCGCCAAGGATATTTTCAAGCGCCCCTTCGTGACAGTCGGCTTTGCCGCCTTCCTGTTGTTGATTCCACTGGCTGCCACCTCGAGCAACTGGGCCATTCGCAAGCTGGGCGGACGAAAATGGCAGGAACTGCACCGCAGCATCTACCTGATCAGCATTCTCGCCACAGTGCATTATTTCTGGCTGGTCAAGGCCACCGCGCTGCTCTGGCCGCTGGCGTATTCCGTGGCCGTCGCCATGCTACTCGGCTGGCGGATTCGTGAACGCCAGCGCAAGGCGATCCCGGTACCGCAATTTCAGGGAGTGAAGCCGCTGAAATTCTTCAAACAGAAACCGGATTGATCCGTCCGGCAGCTTGCCACGGTCAACTGGAAAAAACGGCCAAAATTGAAAGCCTCGGGACTAGGCCTCAGCCTTTCCGGGTCAGATCAAAGCGGACGATGGCGCGACCATCCGGCGTTTTCTTCGGCTCTGCCTTCCAGGCGTGACCGTAGATGACCTCGAAGGTCGCCGGTAGCCTGCCATCCTTGCGCATCGCTTCGTAGGCGGCCTTGCCGCTCGCCCACGACTTTCGGCCGGTCATCCCGTGGCGCCGGGCCTTCATGGCGCAGGATGAGCCGGCAGCACGCAGTTCGGCAAACATGGCGTCCACATCGTCGTAGGTCAGCGTGATGACCTCCATGTCCATGACCGGATCGGCAAAGCCGCAGCCGACCAGCATGTCGCCGAGATCGTGCATGTCGGCAAAACGTTGGGTGTGGGCGTAACCATCGGCGAAAGCGGCACGCAGTTCCTTCAGCGTATCCGGGCCAAGGGTCGAGAACATCAGCAAGCCGCCAACTTCAAGCACGCGGTGCGCTTCGGCCAGCGCCGGAATCGGATCATCCAGCCAGTGCAGCAGCAGGTTGGACCAGACGATTGCGGTAGACCGCGATTTCAGGGGCAAATTGGCCGCATCGGCCGCCAGGCGAAGCGGCTCGGCATTCTTGCCGAGCCCCAGCCAGCGTTGCCAGCCGGCGCGCGGGATACGGCCGGCAGAAAGCATGGCCGGCGCGACATCCAGACCGATCAGTTCAGCCTCGGGATAGCGGGCGGACAGACCGGGAAAGCTCCCACCGCGACTGCAGCCGAGGTCGAGAATCCGCTTCGGTTCGACCTTGACGAAATCGAGCCGCTCTTGCATCCGGCGATCGACTTCGCGGGCGAAAAAATCGCCTTCGCCATAGGTTGCGGCAACTCTGGCAAAGCGTCGACCGACGTGTTGCCGGTCGACAAAACCTGAATGCGGGCTGGCTGAGCTCAAATTGCCTTGACGCCGAGACGGGCAAACAGCGCGTCGTCGCGTTCGATGTCCGGGTTGCCGGTGGTCAGCAAGAAATCGCCATAGAACATCGAATTGGCACCAGCCAGGAAGCACAGGGCCTGCAGTTCGTCACTCATCTCCTGGCGACCAGCCGACAGGCGAACCCACGAGGTCGGCATCATGATGCGGGCGGCGGCGATGGTCCGCACGAACTCGAACGGGTCGAGGCGATCCTTGTCGGCCAGCGGCGTACCGGGAATCGGCACAAGATTGTTGATCGGCACGGACTCCGGCGCCTTGGGCAGGTTGGCCAGTTGAACGAGCAAACCAGCGCGGTTCTTGCGCGATTCGCCCATGCCGATGATGCCGCCGGAGCAGACGTTGATGCCGGCATCGCGGACCTGCTCGAGGGTATCGAGACGGTCGTCCTGAGTGTGCGTCTTGATGACCTGACCGTAGAACTCCTTGTCGGTATCAAGATTGTGGTTGTAGTAGTCGAGGCCGGCGTCCTTGAGCTTTTCAGCCTGGCCTTCCTTGAGCATGCCGAGGGTCACGCAGGTCTGCATGCCCAGCGCCTTCACTTCGCGCACCATGTCGAGCACGCGGTCGAGATCGTTGTCCTTCGGCCCCTTCCAGGCGGCCCCCATGCAGAAGCGCGAAGCGCCCTTGGCCTTGGCGGCCTGGGCAGCGGCAACCACCTCGTCGAGCGGCATCAGACGCTCGCGCTCGGTGTCGGTGTCATAGCGGGCCGACTGCGAGCAATAGCTGCAATCTTCCGAACAGCCGCCGGTCTTGACCGAAAGCAGCGTCGAGCGTTGAATGGCGTTCGGATCGAAGTTTTCGCGGTGCACTCCCTGCGCCCGCCAGATCAGGTCCATCAGCGGCAACTCGTAGAGCGCGAGTACTTCAGCAACCGACCAGAGACGGGCGGGAGCAGACTGGGAAACAGACGAAACGGCGGCGGTGGAACTAGCTTGCATGAAAGGCCTTGCGTGAAAAATGCTATAAAAATCAGATACGAAACGCATCGGTAATTATGGATTATCGCGGACGCTCCGGCTGGATGTCAATTTTACCCCAGCCCGAAGGGCTCAAACGGCTTGGCCGGAAAATCCTCGACGCCGCCCTGCCAGGCAGTTGCCTGCTTTGTGGCGCCGACAGCCGGGGGAACCTGCTCTGCCCGCCATGCACGAACGATCTTCCTCCCTTGCCCACGGCCCTGTGCCCGATCTGCGCCGTCCCGACGACGCATGGCGAACGCTGCGGCGCCTGCCTGCGTGAGACGCCGCACTTCGCGCGGACCATCGCCCTTTACTGCTACGACTTTCCGGTCGATCGAATCGTTCATGCACTCAAGTACGGGCACCAACTGGCGGTGGCCGGCTGGGCTGGGCAAAAACTGGCCGGGCTAAGCAGCACCGAAGCATTCGATTGCATCATTCCCCTCCCCCTGCACGCTGAACGCCTGCAGGAAAGGGGCTTCAACCAGTCAGCCGAGATCGCCAGGGCATTTCAATTTTGGGCAAAAATTCCGGTTGACCGTGGGAATGTCCTGCGCACGCGAGTAACGCCTCCACAAACCTCGATGCCGCACAAGGAGCGCCACAAAAACGTCCGTGGCGCCTTCGAGTGTCGGCAGGACTTCACCGGCCAGCGCCTGCTGCTCATCGACGACGTCATGACCACCGGCGCGACAGCCAACGAGTGCGCCCGCGTCCTCAAACTGCATGGCGCCGCCGAGGTCACCGTTGCCGTCATCGCCCGTGCGCTACGGCACTGAATCCATGCTCTAATTCGCCCCCTTCACCGTTCGAAAGCTGTCGCGTGTTTGCCGTCGTTCTCTACCAGCCCGAAATTCCGCCCAACACGGGCAATATCATTCGCCTGTGCGCCAATACCGGAGCCGAGCTGCATCTGGTCGAACCGCTCGGCTTTGACATCACCGACAAGGGTTTGCGCCGGGCCGGACTGGATTATCACGAATACGCTCGCGTCGTGCGTCACGCCGACTGGGACGCGTGCAAGGCGGCACTGGCCGGCCGGCGCACGTTTGCCATGACGACCAAAGGCACGGGCAGTCCGTTCGATACGGCTCTGCAGGAAAACGATGTATTTGTTTTTGGTCGCGAAACGAGCGGACTGCCGCCGGAAGTGCTCGCCGAGTTTCCGCCGGAACAGCGACTGCGCCTGCCCATGCAGGCCGGGCAGCGCAGCCTCAACCTCTCCAACGCTGCCGCCGTCACCGTCTTCGAAGCCTGGCGCCAAGCCGGCTTCGCAGGCGCCAGCTAGGCCAACTCTTCTTTCGGATCGCGGGCCATCAACTGCTCGACGGCCTGCGCTGCAGTCAAACGACCATCCAGCACGGCCGCCACGGCGGCGCTGATCGGCATATCGACGCCGAGTTGGCTCGACAGACGATCAACTTCGCGGGCGGTATAAACGCCTTCGGCGACATGCCCGAGTTCTTCGAGAATCTGTGGCAGCGATTTGTTCTGGGCCAGCGCCAGACCGACGCGACGGTTGCGCGACAGATCGCCGGTACAGGTCAGGATCAGGTCACCCATGCCGGCCAGACCCATGAAAGTCTGCCGGTCAGCACCCAGCGCCAGACCAAGCCGGGCAATTTCGGCCAAACCCCGGGTCATGAGTGCCGCCCGGGAATTCAGGCCTAGCCCAAGTCCATCGCAAACGCCCGTAGCGATGGCCAACACATTCTTGACGGCACCACCGACTTCGACGCCGACCAGATCATCGTTGGCGTAGATACGCAGGCGCGAGGTGTGCAACTGGCGCGCCGCTTCGCGGGCGAAGGCCGGGTCATTGCCGGCCAGCGCCACGGCAGTCGGCTGACCGGCCGCCACTTCCTCGGCAAAGCTGGGGCCGGACAACGCCCCGCACAAGGCCTGTTGGCCGAGCACTTCAGTCACCACCTGATGCGGCAGCTTGCCGCTACCCGCCTCGAAACCCTTGCACACCCACAACACCGGCAACGTGCAGCCGATGGCCTTGAGACGCTCGACCGTGGGCCGCAAACCGGCAATCGGCGTCGCCACGATGAGCAACTCGGCCGCGGCAACCGCTGCCTCGAAGTCCGTAGACACGGCGACCGAGTCCGGCAACTTGTAGCCCGGGAAAAACCGATGGTTTTCTCGGGTGGATTTCAGGTCGGCAGCGACATCCTCTTCGCGCGACCACAGCGTCAGCTCATGCTTGCCGGCAAAGGCAATGGACAGCGCCGTGCCCCAGGCACCAGCGCCAAGCAGCGAAATTTTCATAGGCCCCAGACCTGCGTCGAACGAATGTAGCCGGTCGCGCCGTCGCGATGGCGCACCTTGGCCCAGCCCGGCGAGGCGGGTTCGATGAATTCAACAGCCACCCATTTGTCCAGTTCGGCCAGGACGGTCGATTCCGGCTTGTCCGACTGGCGAATTTCAGCTTGCGGCGCGGTCACAACGAGCGTCCGCTTGTCCACGAGGTTGCGCGACTCCAGCCAGGCCAGCGTCCCTTCGGCATCGCGCACCTTGAACCAGCCTTCGAGCTTGACGACGACCTCGACCGGCGTCTGCGCCTTGATCAGGTAGAGCTTCTTGCCTTGCAGCGACGGCGCATCGAACAGAATGGCCGCCGGCACACTGACCGAGCGGTAGTCGATAGCCAGCGCTGCTCCCGCAGCGCTGATCAGCGACAGGGCGACAAGCGCACGACGCCACATGGCAATCACCTTACTGGATCGACACTTCAGCCGGCGCGCCAGCCTGTTCCTGCTGCTGCAGGCGCTGCATGTACATGCCTTCAAAGTTGACTGGCTGCAGGACGATCGGCTGGAAGCCGGCGCGGCTGACCGAGTCGGAGACTGCTTCACGGGCGTAGGGGAAAAGAATGTTCGGGCAAGCGACGGCAATCAGTGGCTCGATCTGCTCTTCCGGGACGTTCTGGATGCGGAAGATACCGGCCTGGCCAACTTCAACCAGGAAAACCGTCTTGTCGCCCATCTTGGCAGTGACGGTCACGGTCAGCACAACTTCGTAGACGTTGTCGCCAACGGTACGGCCACCGGTATTGAGCTGGATCTCGACTTGCGGAGCTTCACGCTCAAGGAAGATTTCCGGCGCATTCGGCACTTCGACCGACAGATCCTTGACGTAGAGTTTTTCAATGCCGAAGACGGGCTGAGCGTTTTGTTCCATGATTTTCTTTCAGAAGTTAAATCGGTTTAATCAGCCTTCGAGCAGCGGCTTCAACTGACCGGATGCATCGAGGGCATAGAGATCGTCACAGCCACCCACGTGGGTTTCGCCAATGAAGATTTGCGGCACTGTACGCCGCTGAGTTTTCTGCATCATTTCATCGCGGCGTTCCGGATCGAGATCGACACGAACCTCCTCAATCAGCTCAACGCCGCGCGCCTTGAGCAATTGCTTGGCGCGCGTGCAATAAGGGCAGACTGCCGTCGTATACATCAGGACATGGGCGCTCATTTGCTCTTGGCCCCCTTCTTGATCGGATAACCGGCCCCCACCCAGGCATCAACACCACCGGACAGGTTGTACAGCTTTTCGAAGCCCTGCTTCTTGAGCTCGCCACAGGCCTTGTTCGAGCGCATGCCGGAGGCACAGCAAACGATGATCGGCTTGTCCTTGAACTTGTCCAGCTCGCCGATACGCTCGGCCAGCGCGCCGGTCGGAATATTCTTCGCTTCCGGCAAATGCCCGGCCGCGTACTCGGCAGCTTCACGAACATCAAGGATGTGCGCATCTTCACGATTGATCAACTGAGTCGCCTCGGCCGGCCCGACGCTATTGCCGGCGGGGCGCATCACCATCGGCCAGAGCAGGGAAAGGCCACTGACAGCGACCAGCGAAACCAGAAGGATATTCTGGTTGATAAATTCCATCGGTATCACTTAAGCCTCCGTCCCGCAAAAAACTTCGCGCATCATGCTGACCAGTTGCAGCGTACGTTGGTCACCAACCCGGTAATAAACACGGTTGGCATCCTTGCGGGTCACCAGCACGCCTTTTTCGCGCAGAATGGCCAGGTGCTGGGAAATATTGCTTTGCGATGTCCCCACCGCTTCGACGATTTCCTGCACACACGCCTCCTGTTCGCCAAGCACGCAAAGGATTTTCAGGCGCAGCGGGTGGGCAATGGATTTCAGCGCACGGGCGGCCAGCTCGATGTGCTCCTGCTTGTCGATCAAACTGAAGGAAGGCGTTTCCAAGATAAAACCTCGTTTCGGTGAATGGCGCATTATAAAATAGCGTTTTACGTTTCGCTTAATCGAAATCAATCCGCGATGACCTTTGGACATACCCGGCACGGCCAGCGCAGCCCTCGGCCATCCGGCAAAAGGCTGACAGCGGCACTGATTGCCGCCATTTTCACGGGCGCGGCACCGGTCGGCGCCAAGCCTGCCGCGGTCGAAAAAAAACCGGCCCAGATCGTCGCTTCGCCCGATATTGCCGAAAAACAGGCCGATCTGGGCGAATTGCGCAGCCGCATCGAAGGGTTGCGCAAGGAATTATCCAGCAGCGAAGAGAGCAAAGCTGACGCCGGCGACCGCCTGCGCGAATCCGATCGCCAGATTTCGCGCCTGCAACGCGAGCTGCACGAATTGAACGATTCCCGCGGTCAACTGGAAAAAAAGCTCAAAAACCTTGAGCAACAATCACAGGAACTCGGCGTCACGCTCGGCCAGCAACAAGCCCAGCTGGAAAGACTGATCTACAAACAATACCTGCGCGGCACCCCGGACTCGCTGCAACTGCTGCTCAATGGCGATGATCCCAACCAGATGGCGCGCGACCTGCACTACCTGTCAGCCATCGCCCTGACCCGTGCCGAACTGATGGGCGAAATCAACGCGACACTCGACAAAAAGAAAGCGCTGGCCGCCGACGCCAAGGAGCGCAGCGCTGAATTAGCCGAGGTCGAAGCGGAGCAGAAAAAACGCCATGCCGATCTACAGAGGCAGCGCGAGGAGCGCCAGGCGCTGTACGCCCAGCTGGCCAGCAAGGTCAGCGCCCAGCGCAAGGAAATCGGCACCCTGCAACAAAACGAAAAACGGATGACCCAGCTGATTGATCGGCTGTCAAAAATCCTCGCCGCCCAGGCGGCAAAGGCGGCCAAGGCAGCCGAAGCGGCACGCCTGGCCGAAGTGCGCCAGGCCGCGGCTCGGCAGAAGGAAAAAGTGCGCGAGAGGGAACGAGAAAAGGACAAGCGACCTTCGCATCCGGAAGAGCGGGAAATCGCCCGCCCGACTCCCGCCATAGAACCCATTCGCCCAAGAACCGTTGAAGCCGAAAACCACTACGAACCCGCCCCGAGCAACGGCAGTTTCGCTCGCCAGCGCGGCAGCCTGCGCCTGCCGGTACGCGGCGCGGTCTCTGGCCGTTTCGGTTCGGCCCGTGACGGCGGCGGCACCTGGCGCGGCCTGTTCATCAAGGCTGGCGCCGGCAGCGAGGTCAAGGCCATTGCCGGCGGCCGCGTCGTCTTCTCGGAATGGATGCGCGGCTTCGGCAACCTGCTCATCGTCGACCACGGCGACGCCTACCTGTCGATCTACGGCAACAACGATGCCCTGCTCAAACAGGTCGGCCAGGCCGTCAAGGGTGGAGAAACGGTTGCCACTGTGGGTAACAGCGGGGGCAATCCCGAATCCGGTTTATACTTTGAACTCCGCCACCAAGGGCAACCGATCGACCCGATGAAATGGGCCAGCTTGAAATGAGCAAAACGAAAACCATTAGCTTGACCGTTGGCGCCTTTGTCGCCGGCGCACTGATCAGCCTGAACTTCCCGGCCATGGCCGAAAAGGAAGTCAAACCCGGCCTGCCTATCGATGAGCTGCGCACCTTTGCCGAGGTGTACAGCGCCATCAAGCAGGGCTACGTCGAGCCGGTCGAAGACAAGAAGATGATCACCAATGCCATTTCCGGCATGCTCTCCAACCTCGACCCGCACTCGACCTACCTCGACGCCGATGCCTTCAAGGATCTGCAAGTCGGCACGCAGGGCGAATTCGGCGGCCTGGGCATTGAAGTCGGCATGGAAGACGGCTTGGTCAAGGTCGTTTCGCCGATCGAGGATACCCCGGCCTATCGCGCTGGCGTCAAGGCCGGCGACCTGATCTTCAAACTCGACGAAACCCCGGTCAAGGGTCTGACCCTGTCGGATGCCGTCAAGAAGATGCGCGGCAAGCCGAAGACGCCAATCAAACTGTCGATCATCCGCAAGGGCGAAACCAAGCCGATCGAGCTGACCCTGATCCGCGAAGTGATCAAGGTGCAGAGCGTCAAATCCAAACTGGTCGAGCCCGGCTACGGCTGGGTGCGCGTCACGCAATTCCAGGAAAATACCGTCGCCGAACTGGCCAAGCATGTTTCCGCCCTCTACAAGGATGGCAACAAGCTGAACGGTCTGGTGCTCGATTTGCGCAACGACCCGGGCGGCCTGCTCAACGGCGCCATCGGCGTTTCAGCAGCTTTCCTGCCACCCGACGTCAAGGTCGTATCGACCGATGGCCGCACCGCCGACGCCAAGCAGGAATTCCGGGCGCGGGCACAGGATTACCTGCGCGGCAGCAAGGAAGATCCGCTCAAGAACATGCCCGTCGAAGCCAAGAAGGTGCCGATGGTCGTTCTGGTCAATGGCGGCTCTGCCTCGGCTTCCGAAATCGTCGCCGGCGCACTGCAGGATCACAAGCGCGCCATCATCGTCGGCACCCAGAGTTTCGGCAAAGGCTCGGTGCAATCCGTTCTGCCGCTACCGGGCAACACCGCCATCAAGCTCACCACGGCCCGCTACTACACGCCGGAAGGCCGCTCGATTCAGGCCAAGGGCATCACGCCCGACATCGTTGTCGAAGAGAGCGCCAACGGCGCCAGCCCGGGAATGCGCGTGCGCGAAGCCGACCTCGACCGCCACCTGAGCAACGACCGCGACAAGGAAGCAACCAAGGAACCGGCCAAGCCGGAAGCCAAGGGAGCGGCCAAGACACTCAAAAACGGCAAGGACAAGAAGGAAGATGCCGAGGAAGAAATGCCGCAACGTCTGGAGTACGCCACCAAGGGTGACTACCAGTTCCAGCAGGCGCTGAATCTTCTCAAGGGTCTTCAGATCATGCAGAATAAGGCGCAATAGTTCATTGATCGGGAGGGATGATGGCCGACACAGACCTCAAGAAAAACCGGGAAATTCTGTTCTCCAAGTTTCCGCCGGGCCAGGTGCCCGAAGCGGCGGATGATCTGCAGCATCTGGAGGAAGTCGAGGTTCAGGCCAGATTCGAAAAGCGCTCGCTGGGTGTCTGCTACGATCTGCAGCAGCACACCCTGCGGGAGCTTGACGAGCATCTGGTCGACAAAGGCTTTCATCTCGACAACACGTTATTCACGAAACTGACCCGGGCGCTGATCTACTACGTCGAAGAGACCCAGCTGCACAACATCGGCGCCCCGGAAAAACGCCTGAAACGCTCGGCCCAGGAAGCCTACGTCAACGCCTGGGAACATCACCCGCACGGCGACCATGACGACACGCCACCGGAGTGGCGCGAATACAAGTAGCTCACGGGATCGAGGATCGGGTTTTAACCCTCCTTGATCACAATGGCTGACAATGCACCAAATGACCGACGAGCAGCTACTCCGTTACAGCCGACACATCCTGCTCGACGCGTTGGGCATCGAAGGTCAGACGCGAATTCTGGATACCCACGCATTGATCATCGGCGCCGGTGGTCTTGGTTCGCCAGCGGCGCTCTACCTGGCCTCGGCCGGGGTCGGCAGGATCACGCTGGTCGACGACGACACGGTCGATTTCACCAACCTGCAGCGGCAGATTCTGCATACCCAGGCACGCGTCGGCATGGCCAAGGCCGAATCCGGTCGTCAGGCGCTGAGCGCCATCAATCCTGACATCGAGATCATTCCGCTGCAGCAGCGTCTATCGGGTGAGGGGCTCGATGCGCTGGTTGCCAGCGCCGACCTCATTCTCGACTGCACCGACAACTTCGCCTCCCGCCACGCCATCAACCGCGCCTGCGTGCATCACCGCAAACCGCTAGTGTCCGGTGCGGCCATCCGCTTCGATGGCCAGATCAGCGTCTACGACCTGCGCCGCGACGATTCACCGTGCTACCACTGCCTGTTTCCCGAAGGCGAGGATGTCGAGGAAGTGCGCTGCGCCGTGATGGGCGTTTTCGCCCCGCTGACCGGCATCATCGGCACCATGCAGGCGGCCGAGGCGCTCAAGCTGGCGGCCGGCATTGGCGAGGCTTTGACCGGACGGCTATTGCTGCTCGATGCGCTGACCATGGAATGGCGCACCGTCCGTTTCAAGAAGGACGACGACTGCGCCGTGTGCGGACCTAAGGGAAACGTGCGATCAGGCGAATATCTTCGCCAAGCTGGCGCAGATCGCGAATCTTCAAGCGCCGCTTGCCGTCTAGCGTAATCAGCTCGGGCAGGTTGAACAGGCCGCTCGCCTCGTGGCCAATCAGGCAGGGCGCCAGATAGAGCAGCAACTCATCAATCAGCCCTTCGCCCAGCAGCGAACCATTGAGCTTGAAGCCGGCTTCGGCGTGAACCTCGTTGATGCCGCGCCGGGCCAGCAATTCGAGCAGGGCTTTGAGGTCAACCTTGTCGCTGCCGTTATTCAGAATTTCGACGAAATTTCCCGTTGACCGTAGCAATGCCATTTTTTCGGCATTCTCTATGGCGCCGACGATCAGCACCGGCTCGCCTTGCAGAATGCGCGCCGTCGGCAGAATTTCCAGCCGGCTATCGACCACCACGCGCAAGGGCTGACGCGTCGTCGCCACGTCGCGCACAGTCAGATTCGGATCGTCGTCGCGCACGGTACCGATACCGGTCAGGATGGCGCAGGCACGGGCCCGCCAGGCGTGACCATCACGGCGCGCATCGGGGCCGGTGATCCACTGGCTGACGCCGTTGTTGAGCGCAGTCTTTCCATCCAGACTGGCCGCCGCCTTGAGGCGTAACCACGGCCGGCCACGCGTCATGCGCGAAACGAAGCCGATATTCAGTTCGCGCGCCTCGCTTTCCAGCAAACCGCTTGCTGTCTCGATACCCGCCGCCTGCAACAAGGCCAGCCCTTTGCCGGATACCAACGGATTGGGATCGGTCATCGCCGAAACGACGCGCGCAACGCCCGCGGCAATCAGGGCCTCGGCGCAGGGCGGCGTCCGGCCATGATGGCTGCAAGGTTCAAGCGTCACATAAGCCGTGGCGCCTTTCGCCCTCTCACCGGCGGCGCGCAGGGCATGGACTTCGGCATGCGGCTCGCCAGCCTTCTCGTGCCAGCCTTCACCGACGATTTCACCGTCGCGGACCACGACGCAACCAACGCGCGGATTGGGCGAAGTCGTCCACAGGCCACGCTCAGCCAGTTGCAGGGCGCGCGCCATCATGCCGTGGTCGACGGCTGAAAAGCTCATTTTTTCTTGGCGGAGGGCGAAACTTCGCGGATCGCCTTGGAGAAGGCATCCACGTCTTCAAAGTTGCGATAGACCGAGGCGAAGCGGATGTAGGCCACCTTGTCGAGCTTCTTAAGCTCGCGCATGACCAGTTCGCCCAACTGCTGCGTCGTCACCTCGCGCTCACCGGCCGAGCGCAATCTTTCTTCGATATCGGCGACAGCGGCATCGACCGACTCGATCGACACCGGCCGCTTGCGCAGCGCCAGTTCCAGACTGGCGCGCAGCTTGGCCCGGCTGAACTCGGTGCGCAGGCCGTTTTTCTTGACCACTTGCGGTAGCTGGATTTCAGCCCGCTCGTAGGTGGTGAAACGCTTGTCACAGGCATTGCACTTTCTGCGGCGACGCACGACATCCGCCTCATCGGAGAGGCGGGTATCAACAACCGCCGTGTCGTCGTTGCCGCAGAAGGGGCATTTCACTTCAAACTCCCGAAAATCTCAGCGCGCCGCCCGAACAAGGCAACGCCGTGCGGGCAAACGCTGGAATTTTCACGCGCCGTAGACCGGGAACTTGGCACACAAGGCAGCGACCTTGGCACGCACGGTAGCGGCAACAGCTTCGTCGTTCGGCGCCTCGAGCACGTCAGCGACCAGATGGGCGATGGTTTCAGCTTCGATTTCGGTGAAACCACGCGTCGTCATGGCTGGCGAACCGATGCGGATGCCGGAAGTAACGAACGGCTTCTGCGGGTCGTTCGGGATGCCGTTCTTGTTGACCGTGATGTGAGCACGGCCGAGGGCTGCTTCGGCTTCCTTGCCGGTGATGTTCTTGGCGCGCAGGTCGAGCAGGAAGACGTGGCTTTCGGTGCGACCGGAAACAATGCGCAGACCGCGCTCTTCGCCGAGTACGCGAGCCATGACGCGGGCGTTGTTGATGACCTGTTCCTGGTAGTTCTTGAACTCAGGCGTCGCGGCTTCCTTGAAAGCAACAGCCTTGGCTGCGATCACGTGCTCGAGCGGGCCGCCTTGCAGGCCCGGGAAGATGGCGGAATTGAGGGCCTTTTCGTGCTCGGCCTTCATCAGGATGACGCCGCCGCGCGGGCCGCGCAGGGTCTTGTGCGTGGTCGAGGTCACGACATCGGCGAAGGGCACCGGGTTCGGGTAGAAGCCGGCGGCAATCAGGCCGGCGTAGTGAGCCATGTCCACCCAGAAAATGGCGCCGACTTCCTTGGCGATCCTGGCGAAGCGTTCCCAGTCGATGCGCAGGGCGTAGGCCGAAGCGCCGGCGACGATGATCCTCGGCTTGTGCTCGCGGGCCAGCGCTTCCATCTTGTCGTAGTCGATGGCTTCATTGGCATCGAGACCGTAGGAAACGACGTTGAACCACTTGCCGGACATGTTGAGCGCCATGCCGTGGGTCAGGTGACCGCCTTCGGCCAAGCTCATGCCCATGATGGTGTCGCCCGGCTTGGCAAAGGCCATGAGCACGGCCTGGTTGGCCTGCGAACCGGAATTCGGCTGGACGTTGGCGGCATCGGCACCGAACAATTTCTTCAAACGGTCGATGGCGATCTGCTCGACGACGTCGACGTATTCGCAGCCACCGTAGTAGCGCTTGCCCGGGTAGCCTTCGGCGTACTTGTTGGTGAGCTGGGAGCCCTGGGCTTCCATGACGGCCTTGCTCACGTAGTTTTCGGACGCGATCAGTTCGATGTGGTCTTCCTGACGCTGCACTTCGGCCTGCATGGCCTGCCAGAGTTCAGGGTCAACTTTTGCCAGGGTGTCTTTCGCGGAAAACATGTTAAATGCCTCAAGCCATTGAAAAGGGGTCGAATTTTATCACGCCGGAAGCTCGTCAAGGGCGCCCGGCTCCAGATGGTCGGTTTCGCCCCAGGTTTTGAGGTTCCACTGGCCGTCGACCGTGACAATCCAGTTGATGCCGGCGTTCGGAATCAGGAAATCGCGCGGCGTTTCCAGCGAGTTGCCACGCACAAAGCGGTTGATGATATCGAGCACGCCGCCGTGCAGCACAATGGCGATGGTCTGGCCGGGATGCAGTGCCGCCAGCTCCTTGAGCTTGCCGGTCACGCGCGCGAACATGGCAATCAGGCTTTCACCCTTCTCGAAATCGTAGTCGGCGTTGCGCCCTTCGAAGGCGGCGTAGCCTTCCGGATGATTGGCTTTCGCCTCGTCGTAAGTCAGCCCCTCGAAAACACCGTAGCGCCGTTCTCGCATTTCCGGCACCGGCGTCGGCTCCAGCCCGAGTTCGGCGCCAATCGATTGCGCCGTCGTCCATGCCCGCTTGAGATCGCTGCTGTAGAGCGCGACAATACCGGCCGATCTGAGCCAGCGCCCGGCCGCCATGGCCTGGCGCACACCGGTTTCGTTGAGGCCGATGTCGATCTGCCCCTGGATGCGCCGTTCAGCGTTCCATTCGGTCTCGCCGTGGCGCACCAGACAGATTTGCGTTGACCGGGTTGTAGGGATTTCCACCATTCTCTGCCTCTCGCCTTCGCTGTAAATTTGGCCCACTCAGATTTTCAATTAACCCCGGCCACTTCAGAAGTCGGGAATTCTATCAACCGAGGAGGACTTTTTCGTGACCCTTCTGCTCAAGCTCTCGCAGCTGATCGACTGGCTCAATGAGCGCGTCGGCAAAAGCGCTTTCTGGCTGGTGCTGATCATGGCCCTGATCAGCGCCGGCAACGCCAGCTACCGCTTTGTTTTCAATGACAGCTCCAACGGCCTGCTGGAAATCCAGTGGTACCTGTTTGCCGCCGTCTTCCTGCTCTGCTCGCCTTACACCCTGCAAAAGAACGAGCACGTCCGCATCGACGTCCTGTCCGGCAAGTTGTCGCCGCGTGGTCTGGCCGTTATCGACATCATCGGCACCCTCTTCTTTTTGCTGCCCATGGTGGTCGCCGTGCTCTGGCTCTCCCTGCCGCTGGTTGCCGAGTCATACAAGATTCAGGAAATGTCGGCCAACGCTGGCGGCCTGATTCGCTGGCCCGTCAAGATCCTGCTGCCCATAGGCTTTACGCTGCTCGCCCTGCAGGGCATTTCCGAACTGATCAAGCGCATCGCCTTCCTGGCCGGACGAATTGACGACCCGAACAACAAGGAAAAGGGCCCGACGCCTGAAGAAGAACTGGCCGCTGCCATTGCTGCAGCCAAAGCACAGGAGGCCAAATAATGGCGGAGTTCATGATTGCCAACATGGCGCCGCTGATGTTTGGCGCCCTCGTTGTATTCCTTCTCTTCGGCTATCCGGTCGCCTTCGCGCTGGCCGCCAACGGCATCCTCTTCGGCCTCATCGGCATTGAACTCGGGCTGCTCCACCCGGCACTCTTCCAGGCTCTGCCGGAGCGCATCTTCGGCATCATGGCCAACGACACCTTGCTGGCCATCCCGTTCTTTACCTTCATGGGCCTCATCCTCGAGCGATCGGGCATGGCCGAAGATCTGCTCGACACCATCGGCCAGTTGTTCGGCCCGATTCGTGGCGGCTTGGCCTTTGCCGTCATCTTCGTCGGTGCGCTGCTCGCCGCAACCACCGGCGTCGTTGCTGCCTCGGTCATCTCGATGGGTCTCATTTCGCTGCCCATCATGCTCCGCTACGGCTACGACAAGAAGCTGGCCTGCGGCGTCATCGCCGCCTCCGGCACGCTGGCCCAGATCATCCCGCCATCGCTGGTGCTGATCATCATGGCCGACCAGCTGGGCAAGTCGGTTGGCGACATGTACGAAGGCGCCATCTTCCCCGCCCTGGTCCTGACCAGCCTTTACGTCGGCTACGTGGTGATACTCACCATCCTCAAGCCCAATGCCGCCCCTGCCCTGCCGCCCGAAGCCCGCACGCTGCGCGGCGTCAAGCTGATGCTGCGCGTCATCACGACGATGGTCCCACCGTTGATGCTGATCTTTCTCGTACTAGGCACCATCTTCCTCGGCATCGCAACACCGACCGAAGGCGGCGCCATGGGCGCGGCCGGTGCGCTGGCTCTGGCGGTGGGCCGCAAGCGCCTGAGCTTCAAGCTGCTCAGGCAGGCCATGGAAACGACCGGCAAGCTGTCGTCGTTCGTGATTTTCATCCTGGTCGGTTCGACGGTTTTTGGCCTGATCTTCCGGGCGGTCAACGGCGACCTGTGGGTTGAACATCTGCTGCTCGGCCTGCCGGGTGGCCAGGTCGGCTTCCTGATCGTGGTCAACTTGCTGGTCTTCCTGCTCGCCTTCTTCCTCGACTTCTTCGAACTGTCTTTCATCATCGTGCCGCTGCTCGCCCCGGTGGCCGACAAGCTGGGCATCGATCTGGTCTGGTTCGGCATCCTGCTTGCGGTCAATATGCAGACTTCGTTCATGCACCCGCCTTTTGGCTTCGCGCTGTTCTACCTGCGCTCGGTGGCCCCGAGTTCCATCAAGACGACCGATATTTACTGGGGCGCCATTCCCTTCGTCTGCATCCAGATTCTCATGGTCGCGCTGATCATCATCTTCCCGAACATCGTCAGCTATGGCGACGAGGCACAGAAGGAAATGCAACGCCTGGAGAAGGAAGGCAAAGCCCCGGCCGCCATCGATCTCGACTCGCTCATGAAACAGAGCGAAGAGGAGCCCGACGAGAAGAAGGAAGGCAACGAGGACGCGGATGCAGCAGCCCTGCTCAAGGGCTTGCAGAGCGACAGCAAGTAATTACGTCGGCTCGCATCAGGGCGGGGTCTGCGGACCCCGCTTTTTTTTCGTACGGTTCAGAGGATGAAGGGGAAGACCAGCCCACGGGCCTCATTCGGCAACTTGCTAACTTCCTACCAGGCGCACCAGACTCACTCAAACGCCTGTTCGACGCCGCCCCGCCAAATAACTGATCTGGCCTATGGCGAATGCCCTGCAACATCTGTCGACGTTTCTTACAGTCAACGAAGACTCAAGGTGAGCACAGAGACACACTGAAAATAATATTTCATAAATTCAATAGGTTAAGAACACGTATATCCAATGGCTTTTTTCTTGCTTTTCTGATCGCGAGCATGCCAATAGAGATTACAAAATCAGGAGAGGGGCATGCGGTGACTAGCCTGTCAAACTGGTGCGCTCAAGACTCATGGGTACCAACTCAACTGGAAGCCTACTGTAGGAGTATTTCTTCATGAAAAGAATTCTCACGTTTCTAGCGCTGTTGGTCGCAACCACTCCATCGTGGGCGGCATTGACCCTATATACCAACGAGACAAGCTATCTCGCAGCGGTTGGCGCCAGTCGTTCATATATTGACTTTGCGGGGTCACCGGCCGCGACAGTCAGTGGCTTTGGTTTTTCTCCCAACGTGGCATTTGGGTCCTGTACCGACTCGACCAACCAATCCACCTGCGGGACAAGCGTATTCCATAACGACAACGCAATTTCCGACATTGGCGGATCGGCAGCAAACAACGGCGTGGGAAGTCTCGCCTGGAGATTTCTCCTGCCTGACGTTTTCGCCTTCGGCTTCAACTACGCCAGCGGCGACATCGCCGCCATCCAGATTGTGGATCCCTCAGGCCTCTCAAGCCTTGTAGACACCACATCCGCCACGGACTTCATCGGTCTTGTTGCCGACACCGCGTTTTACGGCGCCATCGGTGTAAACGCACTGTTAGCGGGAGATGCCGGAAACGACCGCTACTTTATTGATGATTTCCGTATCAATGCACTAAGAACCGTGCCCGAACCGGGAAGTCTTGTGCTGGTTCTCGTGTCGCTCGGCATAGCCGCCTTGATCAGAAAAAGCGGGCGCCCGACACACCTGGAACATATGTCCCCCGCCCACTGAAAAACCCGCCATCTCCACAATTTCAATATGGGGTCTTTGGACCCCATTTTTTCGTCCGGCTCAGGGGATGAAGGGCAGGTTCAATTCGCTGGTGTCGCCGGCCACGGCCGAAAAACGCAGACACTCGTCGATGAACATTTGGGTTGCGCTGCTGACATGCCGCTGGCGCTGACGAACGAACTGGAAGCGCCGACGCAGCGCCAGTTCCGGTGTTCTGATCTCGACCAGACTACCGCGCCGCAAGGCTTCGCGCAGGGATAGCCGGGACAGGCAACCAATGCCCAGGCCGGATTCGACGGCGCGCTTGATCGCCTCGGTATGCTCAAGCTGCAGACAGACATCGGGATCGACGCCGATGGCCCGCACGGCCCGGTCGAACAGGGCGCGCGTTCCCGAACCCGGTTCGCGGACGATCCATTTCTGTGCCGCCAGCGCGGTCGACCGTGCCAACCCTGCTGCCGCCAGAGGATGCGAGGGGGCGCAAAAGACAACCAGTTCATCATCTAGCCAAGGTTCGAAAATCAGATCGGAATCGCTCGCTTCGCCCTCGATCAGGCCGAGATCGAGCTCGAAACGGCGCAGGCGTTCGATGACCTGCTGCGTGTTGCAGACACTGAGATCGACCCGGCTGCCGGGGTTCTTTTGCAGGTATTCAACAACGACCAGCGTCGCCAGATAGTTGCCGATGGTCAGCGTTGCGCCGACGGCGACCGGTGCCAGACGACCGCCGGCCAGGTAGCCCTCGACCTCGCTGGCCCGGGCCAGCATGTCCTCGGCCTGCGGCAGCAGGCCACGCCCGCTGCCGTTAAGGCGCAGCGATTTGCCGACGCGGTCGAACAGCGGGCAATCGAAATGGCGCTCGAGTTCGAGCAGGGCTGTACTGGCAGCGGATTGCGACATGTTGAGCTGCGTTGCCGCCCGCGAAACATTTTCCAGGCGGGCGATGGCAGCAAAGACTTCAATCTGGCGCAGGGTGATTTTCATATCTGTATTTTAGATGACTGATATACAAATTACCCGCTTTTATCAATAAACGATCCAGCCTAAGATCGGTCTCATTTTGTATCAGAAGGAGCATCAGCATGAGCAACCTGGCCACCGAAACCGTCACTTCCGTCCATCACTGGAACGACAGCCTGTTTACCTTCCGGACGACGCGCGACCCCGGCCTGCGCTTCACCAATGGGCAGTTCGTGATGATCGGCCTGGAAGTCGATGGCCGCCCGCTGACCCGCGCCTACAGCATCGCCAGCGCCAACCACGAGGAATATCTCGAGTTCTTCAGCATCAAGGTCCAGGACGGCCCGCTGACTTCCCGCTTGCAGCATCTCAAACCCGGCGACCCATTGCTGGTCAGCAAGAAGCCAACCGGCACCTTGGTTCTGCGCGACCTGAGGCCGGGCAAGCGTCTGTTCATGTTCGCCACCGGCACCGGACTGGCACCGTTCATGAGCCTGATCCACGACCCGGAAACCTACGAGCGTTTCGACAAGGTCATCCTCATCCACGGCGTCCGGTGGACCAATGAATTGGCCTATCACGACTACATCGAGCAGGATTTGAAAGAGCACGAATACTTCGCCGACTGGGTCAAGGAAAAGCTCATTTACTACCCGACCGTGACGCGCGAACCCTTCCGCAACGAGGGACGATTGACTGACCTGATTGAGTCCGGCAAATTCTTTGCCGACATCAACCAGCCGCCGCTCGACCCGGCGACCGACCGCGCCATGATCTGTGGCAGCCCGGCCATGCTCGAAGATACGGCAGCCATGCTCGATGCGCGTGGCTTCGAAGTCGGCAACCATCACACCGGCAAGCTCGGCGATTACGTGATCGAACGCGCCTTTGTTGAAAAATAGGCTTTTTTTTCGGTTGACCGTGAAAAGTGGGCAGGGCTATCGTAAGAATAGTCAGAATGAATTGGCGGCGCGCCGGCAAGAGGCGCATCATTCAATTGTCGCCTGACCAGCAAGCAAGCTGGTTGCCCTCCACCCGATCAACAAAGGGAGAAAATCATGGATATCGGAATCACCAAGAAGGATCGTGAAAAAATCGCCGAAGGCTTGTCCCATCTGCTGGCCGACTCATTTACCCTCTACCTGAAGACCCACAACTTCCACTGGAACGTCACCGGCCCGATGTTCAACACGCTGCACGTGATGTTCATGGACCAATACACCGAACTGTGGAATGCACTGGACCTCATCGCCGAACGCATCCGCGCCCTAGGCGTCGCCGCCCCCGGTACCTATACCGAGTTCGCCAAGCTCACGGTGATCAAGGAAAGCGAAGGCAAGGTCTCGGCCGAGGACATGATCAAGCAACTGGTCGCCGGCCAGGAAGCCGTCACCAAGACCGCCCGCGGCATTTTCGCCATTGTCGACAAAGCCGGCGACGAGCCAACCGCCGACCTGCTCACCCAGCGCATGCAGATTCATGAAAAGAATGCCTGGATGCTGCGTAGCCTGCTCGAATAATCGGCCTCCACGGTCCGCCGGCCTTGCTACGGTCAACCGGAAAAAACAGCAAAATTTGAAATTTTCAATCGGCCAGACGTAAAAAAACCCGCGAAGTTCGCGGGTTTTTTTGCGGCATTTTTCGGGTTGACCGTAAAAACCTCTACTTCCCGGTCTGCAGGAAGCCGTCCATTCGCCGTTCTGCCAGGCTGAACCAGGCCGACTGCGTTCGACGGTACTTGTCGTACTCGGTGAAGATTTTCTTGAACTCCGGGTTCTTGCCGGCTTCATCAGCGTACAGTTCGGTCGCAGCCTTGTAGGTCGCCTTGAGAATGTCCGACGAAAACTCCTTGACCTTGACACCGGCCTGCATGAGTTTGGCCAGTGCCGCCGGATTCTTGTGGTCGTATTCGGCCATCATCGTCACATTGGCCTCGTAGGCCGCGGCCTGGAAGGCTTCCTGATACTCCTTCGGCAGCTTGGCCCATTCGGCCTTGTTCACAAAGAAGTGGATGACCGGACCCGGTTCCCACCAACCCGGGTAGTAGTAATTCTTGGCAACCTTGTAGAAGCCCAGCTTTTCGTCGTCGTACGGACCAACCCATTCGGCTGCGTCGATGGTGCCCTTTTCCAGCGCCGGGTAGATGTCGCCACCGGCGATCTGCTGCGGCACCACGCCGAGTGCGGAGAAGACGGTGCCGCCGAGACCGGCGATGCGCATCTTGATACCCTTGAGGTCAGCCACTGTCTTCACTTCCTTGCGCCACCAGCCGCCCATCTGGGTACCGGTATTGCCGCCGGCGAAGGAGAGGACGTTGTAGTTGCTGTAGAACTCGTCGAGCAGCTTCTGGCCGCCGCCGTAGTAGATCCATGCATTCATCTGGCGGGCAGTCATGCCGAACGGAATCGAGGTGCCGAAGCCGAAGGTCTTGTCCTTGCCGACGTAGTAATACGAACAGGTGTGGCAGCATTCGACGGTGCCTTGCTGCACGGCATCGAGCGCCTGCAGGCCGGGGACGATTTCGCCGCCGGGGAAAACGCGGATGTCGAACTTGCCGCCGGTCATCGCACGCAGGCGATTGGCCAACACTTCGGCACCACCGTAAATTGTATCGAGGCTCTTCGGGAAGCTCGAGGTCAGGCGCCACTTGATGTTGGGCAGAGCCTGGGCGATGGCCGGTGCGGCCAGAGTGGTAGCTGCGCCGGCAACGGCACCGACAGAAGCCTTCTTGAGAAAATCACGACGTTGCATATTGTCTCCTCCAAAAATAGGGATCGTCATTCATGACGATTGCCCATTCTTCACCAAGAGGCCATATTTTGCGAGTAGTGGAAAACCCTAACCTCCCGATACGCGCCGAATCGCCGTGATTTCGCCGTTCACACAATCCAAAAAAAAGGAGCCGAAGCTCCTTTTTTGATTCTATGGCTGGAAACGATCAGCGATGCGCCTGAGAGAACTGATCCATCGGCATTTCAGCGACGGCAAACCAGGCACGCTGGCTCTTTGCATATTTGGCGTATGAATCGTAGATCTTCTTGAAAGCCGGATTCTTGGCCGACTCGTCGGCATAGAGTTGTTGCGCCGACTTGTGAGCAGCCTCCATGATTTCCTTGGAGAAGCTGTGCAGCTTGACGCCGTTTTGCAGCAACTTGGCCAACGCGATCGGATTCTTGTGATCGTATTCGGCGGTCATCGTCACGTTGGCTTCAGCGGCGGCACAAGCGAAGGCGGCCTGGTACTCCTTGGGCAGCTTGTCCCATTCCTTCTTGTTGACGAAGAACTCGAGGCAGGTGCTCGGCTCCCACCAGCCCGGACCGTAGTAATGCTTGGCGACTTTGTAGAAACCCAGCTTCTCGTCATCGTACGGACCGATCCACTCGGCGGCGTCGATTGTGCCCTTTTCCAGCGCCGGGTAGATATCGCCGGCCGCGATCTGCTGCGGCACGAGGCCGAGCGGCGACAGCACGGCGCCACCGAGGCCGCCAATGCGCATCTTGATGCCCTTGAGGTCGGCCACGGTCTTCACTTCCTTGCGCCACCAGCCGCCCATTTGGCAACCGCTGTTGCCGCCAGGGAAGGAGACGCAGTTGTAGCCGGCATAGAACTCGTCGAGCAGTTGCTGGCCGCCGCCCTGGTACATCCAGGCGTTGGTCTGGCGGGCGTTCATGCCGAAAGGAATGGTCGTACCGAAGGCGAAGGTGCGATCCTTGCCGACGTAATAGTAGGAAGCGGTATGGCAGCACTCGACGGTACCCTGCTGCACGGCATCCAGCGCCTGCAGGCCGGGGACGATTTCACCGCCCGGGAAGACGCGGATGTCGAACTTGCCGCCGGTCAGTTCGCGCAGGCGGTTGGCCAGCTGCTCGGCGCCACCGTAAATGGTGTCAAGGCTCTTCGGGAAGCTGGAAGTCAGGCGCCATTTGATACTCGGCAAATCAGCAGCGATCGCCGGTGCGGCGATGGTGGCGGCGGCTCCAGCGGCGGCGCCGATGGAAGCCTTTTTCAGAAAATCACGACGTTGCATCTTGTCTCCTAGACAGTGAATTTTTGAGGTTTATTACAACGGACCCCATTCTAGGAAACTAAGGGAAAAGCGCGATTGGAGAAAACCCGATCAGGAAAATCCCTGATTGCAAACGAAAAATAGCCAGTTAGCATTGAAAAAGCCAGCTAACACGCCCGATGCCAGACAGCTCAGTCGCCGGCCACCGTCATCCGCTCCAGCATGATCGAGCCGGTCTGCTTGCTGCCGCGTACCTGAACGTCATTGCCGACGGCAACGATACCGGCCAGCATGTCCTTGAGATTTCCAGCGATCGTAATTTCCTCGACCGGGTAGGCGATCTTGCCATCCTCGATCCAGAAGCCGGCGGCGCCGCGCGAGTAATCGCCGGTCACATAGTTAATACCATGGCCAAGCAGTTCAGTGACCAGCAGGCCGCGGCCCATCTTGGCCATCAAGCCTTCCAGACCAAGCTCGCCGGATTCGATGATCAGATTGTGGCTGCCACCGGCATTGGCCGTTGTCTGCATGCCCAGCTTGCGCGCCGTGTAGGTGCTCAGAAAATAACCCTGCAGAACGCCATTGCTGACCACGTCACGATCGCGCGTTGCCACACCATCGCTGTCGAAGGAGGCGCTGCCCAGTCCACACTTGATATGCGGGCGTTCGGCGATATTGATGAAGTCGGGCATGATCTTCTTGCCGAGCTGATCGAGCAGGAAAGAGGACTTGCGATACAGCGCCCCGCCGCTGGCGGCATGCACCAGACTGCCGAGCAGGCCGCCGGCCAGCGGCGCCTCGAGGATGATCGGGAATTCACCGGTCTTGACCTTGCGTCCGCCGAGCCGGGCCACAGCGCGTTCAGCTGCGATGCGGCCGACCTGCGCCGCGTCATCCAGACGCCGGGCATCGCGATGCGTCGTGTACCAGTCGTCGCGCTGCATCGCATCCTGCTCGCCGGAAATGACCGAGCACGAAATGTAATGGCGCGAAGTCGGGTAGCCGCCCATGAAGCCAAGGCTGTTGGCCGAGACAAAATGTGCCTGCTGCGTCGAGATTGATGCCCCCTCGGAATTGCTGACCAACGGACTGGCCTCGAAAGCCGCCTGTTCGCAACGACGCGCCGTTTCGATGGCGTCTTCCACGGTTAACGCCCACGGGTGATACAGATCCAGATCAGGCACATCCTTGGCCATCAACGCTGCATCGGCCAGGCCGGCGCAATCGTCCTCAGCCGTGAAGCGGGCGATGTCGAGCGCCGCCTCGACCGTTTCGCGCAGCGCCTGGGCCGAAAAGTCGGAGGTACTGGCGTAACCCTTGCGCTGTCCGGAGTAAATCGTGATGCCGATCCCCTTGTCGCGATTGAACTCGATGGTCTCGACCTCGTTGCAGCGCACCGTCACCGACTGCCCGAAGCCTTCGGACACATCGACCTCACAGGCTGTCGCACCCTTGCTCCTGGCGTGCTTGAGGACATCTTCGGAGAGCTGTTGCAGGGTAGCGTGGGAATAGGAAAATGTGGCAGTTTCGGACATGGAGGCGGCGTCGGAGCGGGAAAGTCGCTATCATAACAGCCCGTTATTGCCAGCACCGGACGCACCCATGCAAGAAGAAGATTTCACCGAAGACACCGGCCGCCCCTCGAAGACAAAAAAGAAAGAGGCGATGCATGAATTGCGCGATCTCGGCGCCGAACTGGTCGAGCTTTCGGTCGGCCAACTGAAGGCGATCAAACTGCCGGAAAACATTTTCGAAGCGGTGCGCGAATGCCAGAAGATCACCGCCCACGGCGCCCATCGCCGCCAGGTGGCCTATCTCGGCAAGCTCATGCGCGGCGTCGACGACGAACCGATCCGCGCCGGTCTGGCCATGCTGCGCGGCGAATCGTCAGCCGAGACGGCCCGCCTGCATCGGCTTGAGCGTTTTCGCAATCGCTTCCTCGAAGACGAAGCCTATCTGGCTGAAATCGCCGCCGTTTGGCCCTCCATCGACCTCCAGCATATGCGCCAGTTGCGCCGCAATGCGCTGAAGGAACAGGAAAACAACAAGCCGCCAAAGAATTTCCGGGCCATTTTCCAGATCCTGCAAGAGCTGGACAAACAAGGCACCCCGCCAGCCGAAGAGGAAGCCGGCGATGAATGAGGAACTGGTCGTCGGCCTCGTCTCGATCAGCGACCGCGCGTCGTCCGGCGTTTATGAAGACAAGGGCATCCCGGCCTTGCAGGAGTGGCTGTCGTCAGCCCTGACCACCCCGTGGCGCGTCGAAACGCGTCTGATCGCCGACGACCGCGAGACAATTGAAAATACGCTGATTTCTCTGGTTGACCGTAGCAAGTGCCATCTGGTCCTGACCACCGGCGGCACCGGCCCGGCCCTGCGCGATGTTACGCCGGAAGCCACGCTGGCCGTCGCCGACAAGGAAATGCCCGGCTTCGGCGAGGAAATGCGGCGGATCAGTCTCAATTTCGTGCCGACCGCCATTTTGTCGCGGCAGGTCGCCGTCATCCGCAAGCAGGCGCTGATCATCAACCTGCCCGGCCAGCCAAAATCGATCAAGGAAACGCTGGAAGGCGTCCGTAACGCCGACGGAACCGTCGCCCACGTCGGCATTTTCGCCGCCGTGCCGTACTGCATCGACCTGATCGGCGGCCCCTACGCCGAAACGAACGAGGCGGTGATCAAGGCTTTCCGGCCCAAATCGGCGATTCGGGCCAAACAGCCGTAATCAGCCAAGGGGGCTCCGGCGGTAACGCGCCAATTCATAGCCCCCCGTCTGCTCGACCAGTGCAATCGGCGTCAGCTGAAAGCGCTTGCCATCCCGGGCGTACTCCATGCTGTCGCGCGGATCGAAAGTCATCGGCGGCAGAATGACCCGAAGCTCGTCGGGCTCGTTGCCATCGAGCAGCATCAAGGCCGGCGTCGACCCAGCGGCCGCCATGTAGATCGAGGAGCCCCGCGGCCGAACCTCGATCGAAAGAGCCTTGGTCGCCAGCGCCTGAATGCCAACGCGGGCGTCCCTTTCGGATAGCCGGTGGTAACGGCGAACCACCCCGAGCAGCCAGTTATCGCCACCTTCGGGCTGCATGGCGAGCAGGGCCCCCACCTTCAGCCATTCGCCGGGAATGCTGTCGAGCAAGGCACCGAAGCCGCCACGGCTGACATTCTCGGCAACCCAGACCTCAGTCGGCAAGCCGGCCGGGCGACCGCCAAACTCATCGGAAAACACCACGAATGCGTTGACCAACCCGTTCAACACCGACATCCGATGCGTCACGCGATGACGGTCATGCAGGCGCTGCGGCGGGATCGGTGACAGGTAATTGGTCAAATGGCGAAACACCGTGACCAGAAGCTTGACCGGATACTGCCCGCCCAGGTTGATCTCGGCCGGCATGTCGCCGCCCCGCTCCAGGGTATCAAGGACCGCTCGCATTGCTTCGTGGGCGGCGCCGGGTTTGAGAAAACGTTGCGTCGGTGCTGCCTGTGCCGGCATGCGGGCCAAGCGTTGCGGCGGCTGGGCCAGCTTGAGATCGACCCAGTAAACGCTGTCAATCTGGGCCTGGGCAGTAAACACGAAACCCGGCAGAAAATGGGCGATCACATGCTCGGCAAGCTCGATGCCAACAGGCAGGAGACTATCGAGCGACGCTGCCTGGAAAATCATGACCTTTTCGTACTCCTGCTGCGGCGAGGTCATGCCACTTCGGCCCGGCAAGGCCACCGCCTTGCTTGCCACCCCCGCCTCCTCGGCGCTCAGCAGGGCACGCCCGAGGCTCTGCCAGGAAGTATCCGGCGAAGGGCCATAGTGGAATTGCTCCCATTTGAGGGCACGCCCGAGCGCGATTATCAGACGAACGCACAAGGTTGGCAGTACCGCCTTCGCCAGATCGCCAGGCCGGGCTTTCTCGCCGATCGACAGCAGGCAACGCTCATAGGCTGCGGCCAGCCGGGTCCAGAACCCATAGTTGATCGACCACAGACGGTTTTCTTCGGATTTCGACAGACGGCTAGTCCCGAAATACTCGCGGGAGAGCCGCTTCAGATGCGGCTGGGCCGTCTCCTCGAACTGCTCGAGCACCTCGTACAAGGTACTGACGGGAAAGTTGCTGACTCCGTCCAGAGACTCCAGCCAGCCGGAAATTTCGTCCAGTGCCTTGAAGGCATTGTCCGTAGGCAATTCGCTCAGGACCCGGCGCAACTCACGCGCATTGGCCAGTGGATGATCTGTTTTCTGGGCAAACAAACCACCCAGATTGGCAACCTTGTTAAGCACTGCTTCTCCTCGAACAATTTCTTTTTTTTCAGTGTAGACCGATATTCCGCCTTCCGCCGCGAGTAATTTCCACCTTCTGAAATATTGCCATTGGATAATCGCAGCCAAGCGTGCAGACGATGATTGTGTCTGCCATGTAAAATAGATCGCTTAATAATAGCCTCGGACAGCCGACTCGATGCAGCCCTACCTTGACCTGATGCGCCACGTTCTCGATAACGGGCACGACAAATCCGACCGCACGGGGACCGGCACGCGCTCGGTCTTTGGCTGGCAGATGCGCTTCGATCTGGCCAAGGGTTTTCCGATGGTGACGACCAAGAAGCTCCATCTGAAATCGATCGTTCACGAGCTGCTGTGGTTCCTGCAGGGCGACACCAACATCGCCTACCTCAAGGAAAACGGCGTTCGCATCTGGGACGAATGGGCTGATGAAAATGGCGACCTCGGCCCGGTTTACGGCAAGCAATGGCGGCGCTGGGAAACCCCGGATGGCCGCCTGATCGACCAGATCACGCAACTGGTCAACAGCCTCAAAAACAATCCCGACTCGCGCCGCCACATCGTTTCGGCATGGAACCCGGGCGACGTGGACAGCATGGCGCTGCCGCCCTGCCACTGCCTGTTCCAGTTTTACGTTGCTGACGGCAAGCTGTCCTGCCAGCTCTACCAGCGCAGCGCCGACATCTTCCTCGGCGTACCCTTCAATATCGCGTCCTACGCCTTGCTGACAATGATGCTGGCGCAGGTCTGCGGTTATCAGCCGGGTGATTTCGTCCATACCTTCGGCGACGCGCACATTTACGCGAACCATTTCGACCAGGCCAAACTTCAGCTTTCGCGCGAAACGCGCCCGCTACCGACGATGTGGATGAATCCCACGGTCAACGACATTTTTGCCTTCAAATTCGAGGATTTCCGCCTCGAAGGCTACGACCCGCATCCGCACATCGCCGCCCAGGTGGCCGTCTGATCATGCAGGTGCCACTGCGTCCAGCCTGGCTCGCGCTGTCCGAACACGCGCGCAGCATCAAGCATCGCCACCTTCGCGAGTTGTTTGCGGCCGACCAGGCCCGCTTTTACCGCTTCTCGGTGCAGGTCGACAATTTCCTGCTCGACTACTCGAAACAGCGACTCGACCAGCACACCATGGGTCTGCTCCGGCAACTGGCCGAGCAGGCCGGCCTGCCGACCTGGATGGAGCGGATGCGTAACGGCGAGCCGATCAACCACACAGAAGGACGCGCCGTTCGCCATGCCGACCTGCGGGCCGGCGACGCCGCTCCGCCCGAAGTCAAAAGCGTGCTGGCCCGCCTGGCCGGTTTCTGCGAACAGATTCACAGCGGCCAATGGCGGGGCTTTTCGGGGGATCGCATCACCCATGTCGTCAATATCGGCATTGGCGGCTCCGACCTAGGCCCGCGCATGGCTGTCCGGGCCCTCGGCGCCTTCCAGCAGCCCGACGTCACGGTGCATTTCGTCTCCAACCTCGACAGCGCCGATCTGGCCAGCACCCTAATCCACCTCAACCCGCGCAGCACGCTGTTCATCGTCGCCAGCAAAACCTTCACGACGCTGGAAACAATGGCCAACGCTCGCACGGCGAGAAACTGGGTGCTAGCCGCCGCAGGTAACGAGCAAGCCATCGCCCGCCATTTCGTCGCGGCATCGACCAATCTGGCCGCCACGGCCGAGTTCGGCATCGCCCCGGAAAACGTCTTCGAATTCTGGGACTGGGTAGGCGGCCGCTTCTCGATGTGGTCGGCTATCGGCCTGCCGATAGCACTGGCCGTCGGTTTCCGCCATTTCGAGCAACTTCTGGCTGGCGCGCACGCCATGGACACGCATTTTTTCAATGCACCCCCCGAAGGCAACCTGCCACTGACGCTGGCGCTGATCGCGCTGTGGAACACCAATTTTCTCCGCGCCCACAGCAACGGCGTCTTCCCCTACAGCCACTCGCTGGCGCTGCTGCCGTCCCATCTACAACAGCTCGAGATGGAGAGCAACGGCAAGCGCGCCAACCGTGACGGGGTGGCTGTCGACTACCCGACCAACCCGATCCTCTGGGGCGAAGCCGGCACCAACGGCCAGCATTCGTTCTTCCAGCTGCTACACCAGGGCAGCGAGCTGGTCGCCTGCGATTTCATTGCGCTGGGCAAATCCGACTTTCCGCTGCCCGGCCACCACAGCGGCCTGCTCGCCAACTGCCTGGCGCAGTCGTCGGCCCTGGCCTTCGGCCAGACCGTCGACGAAGCGCGGGCCGCCGGCATTCCCGAGCATTTGTTGCCCTTCCGCCGCTTCCCGGGCAATCAGCCGTCATCGACGCTGGTTCTGCCCGAACTGACACCTTTCACGCTGGGCCAGCTCATCGCCCTCTACGAGCACAAGGTCTTCTGCCTTGGCGTGCTGTGGAACCTCAATTCTTTCGACCAGTGGGGCGTCGAACTCGGCAAGCAACTGGCCGGCAAGCTCGCCCCGTGCATTCGCGACGAGGCACCAACTGACGGTCTCGACCCGTCGACGCGCGGCCTGATCAACCATTTGCGCCGTTTCCGGAGCGAACCCCATGACTGAAGTCGTCGTCATCGCCGCCGTGGCGAAGAACCGCGTGATCGGCAAGGACAACCAGCTGATCTGGAATATCCCGGAAGACATGGCGCACTTCAAGGCGCTGACTGCCGGCCACACGGTGATCATGGGACGCAAAACCTGGGAATCGCTGCCGCCGCGTTTTCGCCCGCTGCCCGGCCGACGCAACATCGTAATCAGCCGGCAAACCGACTACGCTGCCCCCGGTGCCGAATTGGCCGATTCCCTGGAAAACGCCCTGAAACTGGCGTCGACCGCAGATACCGTTTTCATCATCGGCGGCGAGCAGATTTACGCCCAGGCGATGGCGCTGGCTGACCGCCTGGAAATCACCGAAGTCGACCTCGAACCCGAGGGCGACGCGTGGTTTCCCGAGATTTCCACGGTCAACTGGAAAAAAACGTCAAAAACAGAAGGTGCCGGCCACGCCTTCGTGACCTACCGGAAGCAGTAATTCATCGTCGCAGTGCCGCGTTCAGCTCGCGGCACCGGACAACGCTTCGCCCCTGTCAGCGCACGCAATCCACGTAGTAACGCCCATCGGCGCCCTTGACCAGACCATGGACGTCGGTCTCGAAACCGGGGAAACGCGCATTGAATTCGCGGGCAAACTTCAGGTAGTTGCAGATCGTCGCGTTGAAACGCTCGCCCGGGATCAGCAACGGAATACCCGGCGGGTAAGGCGTCAGCAGCACCGCCGTGACACGACCTTCAAGTTCATCAACCGGGACGCGCTCGATGTCGCGATGCGCCATCTTGGCGAAGGCATCGGCCGGACGCATGGCCGGCACCATGTCCGACAAATACATCTCGGTGGTCAGGCGGGCCACGTCGTTCTGCTTGTAAACGCTGTGGATCTGCGTACACAGGTCGCGCAGGCCGACGCGCTCGTAGCGCGGGTTTTTTTGCACGAACTCGGGCAGCACCTTCCACAGCGGATGGTTCTTGTCGTAATCGTCCTTGAACTGCTGCAAGGCCGTGACCAGCGTGTTCCAGCGGCCCTTGGTGATGCCGATGGTGAACATGATGAAGAAGCTGTACAGGCCGCACTTCTCGACGATAACGCCGTGCTCGGCCAGGTACTTGGTGACGATGGCGGCCGGGATGCCGAATTCGTCGGCGAAATCGCCATCGACGTCGAGGCCCGGGGTGATGATCGTTGCCTTGATCGGGTCGAGCATGTTGAAGCCATCGGCCAGATTGTTGAAACCGTGCCAGCGCTCGCCGGGCTTCAACATCCAGGCGTCGCGCTCCTCGATGCCCTCTTCGGACAAATCGTCCGGCCCCCAGACCTTGAACCACCAGTCGGCGCCCCACTCCTCGTCGACCTTGCGCATGGCGCGGCGGAAATCGAGGGCCTCGGCAATCGATTCCTCGACCAGCGCCGTACCGGCCGGCTCTTCCATCATCGCCGCAGCGACATCGCACGAAGCGATGATCGAATACTGCGGCGAAGTCGAGGTGTGCATCAGATAGGCTTCGTTGAAGATATCGCGGTCGAGCTTCTGGTTCTCGGCATCCTGGACCAGAATCTGCGACGCCTGCGATAAACCGGCCAGCAGCTTGTGCGTCGATTGCGTCGAGAAAATCATCGACTCCTTGCAGCGCGGGCGGTCGGCGCCGATGGCATGGTAATCGCCATAGAAATCGTGGAAAGCGGCGTGCGGCAGCCAGGCTTCGTCGAAGTGCAGGGTATCGATCTTGCCGTCCAGTTCCTGCTTGATGTCCTCGACGTTGTAGAGAATGCCGTCGTAGGTCGACTGGGTAATCGTCAAAACGCGTGGCTTGGCGGTCTTGTCGGTGATGAACGGATTGGCGAAGATCTTCTTCTGGATGTTCTCCCAGAGGAATTCGGACTTCGGAATCGGCCCGATGATACCGAAGTTGTTGCGCGTCGGCATCAGGAAAACGGGGATCGCGCCGGTCATCATGATGGCGTGCAGGATCGACTTGTGACAGTTGCGATCGACGACCACGATGTCGTTCGGAGCCACGGTCGAGTGCCAGACGATTTTGTTCGACGTCGAGGTGCCGTTGGTGACGAAGTACAGATGGTCCGAGTTGAAAATGCGCGCCGCGTTGCGCTCTGAAGCGGCGACCGGCCCGGTGTGATCAAGAAGTTGCCCGAGCTCCTCGACGGCATTACAGACGTCGGCGCGCAGCATGTTTTCGCCGAAGAACTGGTGGAACATCTGGCCGACCGGCGACTTCAGGAAAGCGACACCACCCGAATGCCCGGGGCAATGCCAGGAATACGATCCGTCCGCCGCGTAGTGAACCAGCGCACGGAAGAACGGCGGCGGCAGCGAATCAAGATAGGCGCGAGCTTCGCGCTTGACGTTGCGGGCGATGAATTCCGGCGTGTCCTCGAACATGTGGATGAAGCCGTGCAGCTCACGCAACACGTCGTTCGGAATGTGACGCGAAGTGCGCGTCTCGCCGTGCAGGAAGATCGGGATCTCGGCATTGCGGTTGCGGATTTCCTTGACGAAGGCACGCAGCTCGGCCAGCGTCTCTTCCGGCTCCAGCGCCAGTTCCTCGTCGTCAATCGACAGGATGAAAGCCGAGGCACGGCTCTGCTGCTGGGCAAACGAGGTCAGGTCGCCATAGCTGGTGACGCCCAGCACTTCCAGACCTTCCTTCTCGATGGCGTCGGCCAGCGCCCGGATGCCGAGACCGGACGTATTCTCCGACCGGAAGTCTTCGTCGATGATGATGACAGGGAAGTGGAAGCGCATGTTGAATCCTTAAAATGCGGCGACCCGCCGCAGCGGGTCACAGAATAAGACGATTTCGTTACGGTATCGCGTCAGATTTTAGGGAGGGTGACGCCAACTTGCCCCTGATACTTGCCGCCGCGGTCCTTGTAGGAAGTTTCGCAGACTTCGTCGGACTCGAAGAACAGCACCTGGGCACAACCTTCGCCAGCGTAGATCTTGGCCGGCAGAGGCGTCGTGTTGGAAAACTCCAGGGTGACGTAGCCTTCCCACTCGGGCTCGAAAGGCGTGACGTTCACGATGATGCCGCAACGGGCATAGGTGCTCTTGCCGAGACAAACGGTCAATACCGAGCGCGGAATGCGGAAGTACTCCATCGTGCGGGCCAGCGCGAAAGAGTTAGGCGGAATGATGCAGACATCGGACTCGATCTCGACGAAGGACTTCGGATCAAAGTTCTTCGGATCGACGACTGTCGAGTTGATATTGGTGAACACCTTGAATTCGCGGGCGCAGCGGATATCGTAGCCGTAGCTGGAGGTACCGTAGGAGACAATTTTCTCGCCATTGGCCTCGCGTACAAGCTCGGGTTCGAACGGCTCGATCATGCCGTGCTCAGCCGCCATACGGCGTATCCACTTGTCTGATTTGATGGTCATTTTTTATCGTCCGCGCCACAAAAAGCAAAGGCGGGATTTTACCCGCCTTTGAGTGGGGTTTTGGCAAAAAACTTACGTATTCTGAACCACGATATTCGGGAACTTCGAGGTCATGTCCTTGGCTTTCTCGCCGATCTTGACGGCAACCCGGCGGGCAATGGTGCGATAGATCTCGGCTGTCCGCGAATCCGGCGCGCCGACCACGGTCGGCTTGCCACCATCGGCCATTTCGCGAATCGCCAGCTCCAGCGGCAGACTGCCGAGGAATTCGACGTTGTAATCGGCACACATCTTTTCGCCACCGCCCTCGCCGAAGATATGTTCTTCGTGGCCGCACTTCGAGCAAATGTGGATGCTCATGTTCTCGACGATGCCGATGATCGGGATATTGACTTTCTCGAACATCTTGAGGCCCTTGCGGGCGTCGATCAGCGCAATATCCTGCGGCGTGGTGACAATTACCGCGCCGGTCACCGGCACCTTCTGAGCCAGCGAGAGCTGGATATCGCCGGTACCCGGCGGCATGTCGACGATCAGGTAGTCAATGTCGTGCCAGTTGGTCTGACCGAGCATCTGGTCAAGCGCCTGGGCGACCATCGGGCCGCGCCAGACCATCGGCGTCTCGACATCGACCATGAAGCCGATCGACATCGCCTGCACGCCGTAAGCTTCCAGCGGCTCCATGCTTTGGCCATCCTTCGATTCCGGCTGCCGGCCGGCCAGACCAAGCATTTGCGGCTGCGACGGACCATAAATGTCGGCGTCGAGAATACCCACGCGCGCGCCCTCCTGAGCCAATGCCAGCGCAAGATTTACGGCTGTCGTGCTCTTGCCGACGCCACCCTTGCCGGAAGCGACGGCGATGATGTTCTTGACCCCCGGCAACAGCTTGACGCCAAGCTGCACGGAATGGGCGACGATCTTGCTGAAAACATTGGCGGACACGTTACCGACCCCCGGAAGGGTGCGCACGGCTGCGATCACCTGCTTGCGGATCGGATCAATCTGACTTTTTGCCGGGTAGGCCAGTTCGATATCAAACGACACGTCGTCGCCATCGATTTTCACATTCTTGAGCACCTTGCCGGCGACGAAATCCTTGCCAGTATTGGGGTCGACCGCAGCAGAAAGCGCCGCCCTGACTTGCTGTTCTGTAAGACTCATGGAAACTCCGGTTTTGGGGTGAGCAACGGGCAATACCCGAGTGATTTTGTCCAGTATACCCAAAACCTTGGCAGAAATCAGCCTTGGTGGACGGTATCCAGGCGGTAGCCCTGCCCATAGACTGACGACAACATCAACCCACTCTCGCCGGCCAGCCCGAGTTTTTTGCGCAAACGACTGGCATGGGTATCGACGGTACGCGTATCGACACCGGCATCTCGCGCCCAGACGCTGCTCAGCAACTCATCCCGCGACAGAACGCGGCCGACGTTCTGCAAGAGAATGACTGCCAGTTCGAATTCACGCTGGGTCAGATCGACATCGACCCCGGCCAGCCTGATCCGCCGACCTTCCATGTCGATCTCGATGCTACCAAACTGCACGGTGGCCGGACGCACTTGACGCCGGCGCAACAGGGCATGAATCCGTGCCATGAATTCCATGTAGCGGATAGGCTTCGGAATATAGTCGTCAGCACCGAGACGCAGGATGTCGGAAGCAGCCTCCTCGTCGGTGCGGCCTGTGCAGAAGACAACCGGAACCTCCCAACCGCACTTTTCGCGCACATGGCGGAGCACTTCGTCACCGCCAATGTCAGGCAGGATCCAGTCGATGACAAAGAAATCGAAGCTTCGGGTCTGGAGCGCCTCGACGCAGGATTTCCCGTCCACAAACACTTCAACCTGGTGCCCCTCGCTTTTCAACAGCGCCTTGAGCACTTCAGCCTGGCTTCTACTGTCCTCAACCACCGCAAAAATCATAGATCCTCCCGTTCCGCGCCGAATTCTGCGCCCTTCGTACAACTTCGGCAATCATTCATCGATCATGTTTTACCAATCGAGCACACTGGTTTACGTTCCCTAACAATTGTCGCGGAAAGGTGTCGGCCTGATTTCTGAATCGTCTCCCTGCTTCCTCGCGGTAAAATTGCCCTTTATTTTTCCAGCCTTGCCCATCCATGTCGCGCAAAATACTCGTCACCTCCGCCCTGCCCTACGCCAACGGCGCCATTCACCTCGGCCATCTGGTCGAATATATCCAGACTGATATCTGGGTAAGGTTTCAGAAGATGGCCGGCAACGAATGCTGGTACGTTTGCGCCGACGACACGCACGGCACGCCGATCATGTTGCGCGCCGAAAAGGAAGGCATCACGCCGGAAGCGCTGATCGCTCGAGTCCATGGCGAGCATTCGCGCGACTTTGCCGGCTTCGGTGTCGGCTTCGACAACTTCTACAGCACCAACTCCGACGAAACCCGTGACTGCGCCAACGATATCTACCTCAAGCTGCGCGCCGCCGGCCTGATCGAGACGCGAACGATCGAGCAATACTACGACCCGGTCAAGCAACTGTTCCTGCCCGATCGCTTTATCAAGGGCGAATGCCCGAAGTGCGGCGCCAAGGACCAGTACGGCGACAACTGCGAGTCCTGTGGCGCAGCCTACGCGCCGACTGACCTCAAGGAGCCGTATTCCGCAATCTCTGGCGCCAAGCCGGAACTGCGCAGCTCCGAACATTACTTCTTCAAACTGTCCGACCCGCGCTGCGAGTCTTTCCTGCGCCAATACACCAGTCGCGACAACGGGGTTCTGCAAAACGAAGCCGCCAACAAGATGCAGGAATGGCTGGGCGCTCCCGGCGAGAACAAGCTGACCGACTGGGACATTTCCCGCGACGCCCCCTACTTCGGGTTCGAAATCCCCGATGCGCCGGGCAAATATTTCTACGTCTGGCTTGACGCGCCGATCGGCTATATGGGTTCGTTCAAGAACCTGTGCAGCAAGAACGGTCTGGACTTCAACGAGTACTTCAAACCGGACTCAACGACCGAGCTCTACCACTTCATCGGCAAGGACATCCTCTACTTCCATGCCCTGTTCTGGCCAGCCGAGCTGCAACACGCTGGCTACCGGACGCCGACCAAGATCTTCGCGCACGGCTTTCTCACGGTCGACGGCGCCAAGATGTCGAAATCGCGCGGCACATTCATCACCGCCCAGAGCTACCTCGACACCGGCCTCAACCCGGAATGGCTGCGCTACTACTACGCCGCCAAGCTGTCGGCCAGCATGGAAGACATTGACCTCAACCTTGAGGACTTCGGCGCCCGGGTCAATTCCGACCTGGTCGGCAAGTACGTGAACATTGCCAGCCGCTCGGCCGGCTTCATCACCAAACGCTTCAACGGCCAACTGGCTCCTGCCGCCGCCGAACTGCCGGCCATCAAGGCCATCCAGGAAGCCGCCGGCCGCGTAGCCGAACTCTACGAAGCCCGTGAATTCGGCAAGGCCATGCGCGAAATCATGGCGCTCACCGATGCTGCCAATCAGTACGTCGATAGCGTCAAGCCCTGGGAACTGGCCAAGCAGGAAGGCAAGGAAGTCGAACTGCATGCTGCCTGCACCAATGCGCTCAACCTCTTCCGCCTGCTCACCGTGCTGCTCAAGCCTATCCTGCCGGTGGTCGCTGGCAAGGTTGAGAAGTTCCTCAACATCGCGCCGCTCGACTGGACCGACACGCAAAGCCTGCTTGCCGCCGGCCACGGCATCAATGCCTACGAACACCTCATGACGCGCGTCGATCCGAAACAGATTGAAAAGCTGGTCGAGGCCAACAAGGAATCGCTGGCGCCGACCCAGGAGCAGCAGTCACCGCAGCGCCACGCCGAGCATCAACAAAACGAAGTGAAATCCGAAAGCCCGTGGGAGCCGTTCTGCAACATCGACGATTTCATGAAGGTCGACTTGCGAATCGTCCGCATCGCCAACGCCGAACACGTTGAAGGCGCCGACAAGCTGGTGCGCCTGACCCTCGATGTCGGTAACAACGAAACGCGCAATGTCTTCGCCGGCATCAAGGCCGCTTACGATCCAGCGCTACTGATCGGTCGCCTGACCGTCATGGTAGCCAATCTGGCACCGCGCAAGATGAAATTCGGGTTGTCCGAGGGGATGGTTCTGGCGGCTTCGGATACCGAGGGCAAAACCCCCGGGATTTTCCTTTTGTCACCCGATTCAGGCGCTCAGCCCGGGATGCGAGTGAAATAAATTGACACCGTCCAAAACGGTTGGCGCAGCAAGGAATCGCCTGCTGCGCCGCAGCAAAATTGTGACACAACCTAAGATTTCACTTTAACTTAGCTAGCCAATCTAGCTACACCGTTTAGGCTTTTGGAACTATCCACAAAAACTGTGGATAAGTCTGTGAATGAATCAAGGGGTAAGTCGCTAAGTGACCGTTCCACAAGGATTTTCCTTACCCTGCCCGAAACTTGAGCTGAACAACAACACACTGATTTTAAACGATATTTGATTCACCCGGCTAATCTGGCAAATCTATCACTCAGAAAGAAAAGTGGCGCATCGAAACGCCCCAACTCTGTGCATAAGTCAAGCCTTGACTTTCGCTTTGTCAAGACCATTTGATAAATATCAATAAACCAATCAACTACCGGCCCAGCACATGCTCAATCGAACCAATCGCCCACCCCGCCCGACGCTGACCGGCCCGATCTTTCTCTATGCGCTGGTCGATATGTTTGGCCTGGCCTGCGTCGGCATCGGCGCCAGCTGGTTTGCCGCCGGCAAGGGCGCGATTTTGGCTGATTTTCCGACGTCGACCGTGGAAGCTGTGGCCTGCACTGCCGGTGGCGTTGCTGTCATGCTGTGGGCGGTGGCGCGCATTCTGCGCGAACTGGCCAAGCAGTCGCCGCAAATGCAGGCCAAGTTCGATGCCTATATCAGCGCAAATCACCCGGACAAGGTTCGGAAGGCCCCTGAAAACGAACAGGATTAGTCGGCGACCTTGCCGCTCGGCTTGAGCCACGCCGGCAATTCGCGGTCGCCGGCATTTTCGATAATGTATTGGCGCACCAGGCGACGAACAACCTGGGATGAAGTCAGGTCCTTGGCCGCGCAGATTTCCTCGAAGATTTTCTTTTTCTGAGGATCGATCAGGATAGTCAAACGTGCCGTGCGTTTCTCCATGATTCACTCTTGTTTGATTCGTGTTGCATCATATTAACATGTGATTAACATTGACGATTAACATGGTGCTCATATAATGCTGCGCTTACCCTCCGAGCGTGCGTCATGAAAATCGCCTTCCACCCCAAGCTGCTGGATTGCCTGCCTACTTATAACCGCGCGCAATTCGGCAAGGACATTGCGGCGGGAATCACGGTTGGCGTACTGGCCCTGCCGCTGGCGATGGCTTTTGCCATTGCCTCGGGCTGCTCGCCGACGGCCGGCATCTGGACAGCCATCGTGGCCGGCCTGATCACTTCGGCGCTGGGCGGCTCACGGGTGCAGATCGGTGGCCCGACCGGCGCCTTCATCCCCATTGTTTACGGCATCGTCGCCATCCACGGCTATGCCAACCTGATGGGTGCCACCATTCTGGCCGGCATTTTTCTGCTTGCCATGGGCCTCGCCCGCATGGGGCAATTGATCCGCTTCATTCCGGTTACCGTCGTCATCGGCTTCACCAACGGCATCGCCGTCGTCATCTTCCTTGCCCAGATCAAGGATTTTTTCGGCCTGCAGATCGACAGCCTGCCTGCCGAATTCTTCCACCGAATCAAGACCCTGGCCGCCAACGCCCACACGATCGACCTGCCAACTCTCGGCCTGGCCTCGGCCTGCTTCGCCTTCCTGCTGTCGTACAACTGGCTGGCCCAGCGCATTACCTTCCTGCGCCGCGCCCCCGGCCCCCTCGCCGTGCTCCTGGTCGGCACCCTGGTTTCCTACCTGTTCGACCTGCCAGTACAGACTATCGGTAGCCGGTTTGGTGGCATTCCGCAGGAACTGCCCAACTTCGGGCTTCCCGACCTGTCGATTCACGATTTCGGCAAGCTGATCTCGCCGGCGATTACCATCGCGCTGCTCGGCGCCATCGAGTCGCTGCTCTCGGCCCGCGTTGCCGACAGCCAGATTGACGACCGTCACGACCCCAACCAGGAGCTGGTGGCCCAGGGGCTGGCCAATATCGCTGCGCCGTTGTTCGGCGGCTTTGCGGCGACCGGCGCCATCGCCCGGACCTCGACCAACGTCAAGTCCGGCGGCCGGACGCCAATCGCCGGCATGGTCCACGCCGCCGTGCTGCTCGGCATCGTCCTCGTTGCCGCGCCGCTCGCTTCTTACGTTCCGCTGGCCACGCTGTCGGCCATCGTCATGGTGGTTGCCATCAACATGGGCGAATGGCACCAGTTCGTCGAATTGCGCCGTTACAGCTACAACTACCGGATCATCCTGCTCGCCACCTTCTTGGTAACCGTACTCTTCGATCTGACCATCGCCGTCGAACTGGGCATGGTGCTGGCCAGCCTGTTCTTCATCTACCGGATGTCGGAACTGACCAAGATTGATCGTCTCCCGCTCAGCGAAGAAGCTCAGGAACCGCAGTTCCTCTACCCGGATGGCACGATGCGCGTCGCTGCCTGGCAGCTTTTCGGCTCGCTGTTCTTTGGTGCGGCGAATAAGCTCGAAGAATTGCTCGATCCGCGCGAAGGGCACCCCGAGGTCGTCATTCTCGACATGACGCGGCTGATCCAGCTCGACACCACCGGCCTGGAAGGCCTCGAAAATCTGCGCGACAAATTGGCCAAACGCGGCTGCACCCTGCTCGTCTGCGGCCTCAACTCGCAGCCCGGCTCGCTGCTTTACCGCTCGGGCTTCATCGATCATCTCGGCGACGAAAACGTCCTGACCGACCTGAGCGAAGCCCTCAAGCGCGCCTATATCCTGCTGCCCAATCTGATGGGCGGCTTTGAAGAAGACTACTGAAAAGGAAACTCCATGAGCGGCTTGCCAAACTGTCCGAAGTGCAAATCGGAATACACCTACGAAGACGGCACGAACTACGTCTGCCCGGAATGCGCCCATGAGTGGAGCAAGGATGCCGGCGAAAGCACCGAGCAGGCCCGCGTCTGGAAGGATGCCAACGGCAACGTCCTGCAGGATGGCGACTCGGTTACCGTCATCAAGGATCTCAAGATCAAGGGCTCGTCCTCGGTCGTCAAGGTCGGCACCAAGGTCAAGAACATCCGCCTGATCGATGGCGACCACGACATCGATTGCAAGATCGACGGCATCGGCGCCATGCAGCTCAAGTCGGAGTTCGTCAAGAAGGCCTGATTTTCAGACTTCCACGGTCAACCGTAAAAAACAGCCAAAATCGAAATCTTCCGATTGCCTGCTTGCGGCGCCTTCTAGCGTTGCAAGCCCGCCGCCCAGGCTTCAGCCGCTGGCCTGACAATTTCGATCCATGGCCCGGGGTAGATGCCGATGGTGGCGATCATGACAATCAGCGCCACCAACACAGCCCATTCGCGCGGCCGGAGGTCGCTGGCGTTGGCCACCGCGGCCCGGCTTACCGGGCCGAAAAAGGCTTTGCGATAGAGCGACAGGAAGCCGCCGGCCGCGATGGAGAGGCCGAACAGCGCGGCCATGCCGGCGCCGGTGTGGCTTTGCAGGGCGGCGATGATGAGCATGAATTCACCGGGGAAACTGCTCGTGCCTGGCATGCCGACGCCGGCCAGGCCGCAGATCAGGAAGCCTGTGGCGAGCAGCGGCATGGTTTTGGCCGCACCGCCCAGCGCGTTGACGTCGGTTGAGCCGGTACGCTGGCGCAGGAATTCGAGCAGCACGAAAGCCCCGCCGGTTGCCACCGAAAAACTGAGCAGCAGCGACACCGCGCCCTGCGCCGCCTGCGCCGTGTAGGAAGCCAGGCCGAGCACGGCCAGCCCGACGTGGCAGATGCTGGCGTAGGCCAGGCCGAGGCGCAGGTTGCTCTGGGCCAGCATACCGACCGCGCCGTAGAGAATGGCGACGGTGCCCAGCCCGGCGAGCAGCCAGTGCAGGTCGAGCGCCGCCTGCGGCGCGAGCGGAATGGCGAAGCGGATCAGGCCGAAGGCACCGAGCTTGAGGCCGACGATCAGGGCCGTCAGCGAACCGGGCGCGGCCAGCGCAAACTGCGGCAGCCAGGTATGGAGCGGGACGAGCGGCACCTTTACGCCAAAACCGAGCAGGCAGAGCAGGAACACCGCCGTCTGCGTCGATCGCGGCAGCGGAGTAGCAAGCAGGACTGTCAGGTCGAAAGTCGGCACCGGCTGGCTGGTGGCGAGGATGACGAAGGCGATGAGCAGCGGAATACCGCCGGCCAGCATGATCAGGAAATAGCGCGCCGCGGCGTGGGCGCTGCCGCCGGTCACGCCCCAGCGGCCGAGAAGAAAATAGAGCGGGACCAGCGTCAGTTCCCAGAAGACGAAGAACAGCGCCGTATCGAGGGCGCAGAAAATCCCCAGTGTCGCCATCTCGAACAACAACAGCAGGCTGAAATGCAGGCGTGGCGCATCGGGCACGGCGTTCCAGCTGGCGACCAGCGAGCCGAGGAAAAGCAGCGCGGTGGCCGGCAAAAACAGCACGGAAATGCCGTCGACCGCGACCAGGTAATGAATATTCAGGCTGGCGATCCACGACACCCGTTCGAGCAGCTGGAAACGCGCCCCGGCCGGGTCGTAGGCGACCAGTGCGGCGGTGGCCAGAGCCAGCGTGACGAGCATGGAGAAGGCCACGACATGGCGCGTCGCCCGCGTCGGCAGCAGCCAGATCGCCGCGATGCCGCCGAGCGGCAGGAACAGGAGCAGGGAGAGCAGCGGCAGGCTCATCGCACGAACCTCGCCGCGGCCGCCTGGCTGGCCGTTTCGGTCAGGTACAGCCAGGGTTCGGTGAAAAAGCCGATGGCCAGCATGGCGGCCAGCGCGATGCCGCAGACGACGTATTCCATCGGCAAGGTGCGGTCGACATCGTGGCCACCGGCTTTCGCCTGCGACAGGAAGGCCCGCTGAAAAGCCCAGAGCAGGAAACCGGCCGCCGCGACGTTGCCGAGGGCCGTCGCCACCGTCGGCAGGGCGCCGAATTTGTCGATGGAAGCTTCGAGAATCAGGTGAGCGGCATCGAAACCCGGCGTGCCGGGCATGCCGACGATGGCCAGGCCGAAAGTCAGGAAGGCGATGGCGAGGAAGGGAATGCGCTCGAACAGGCCGGACAGTTCGTGCAACTCGGTCGTCCCGGTGCGCCGGAAGACGAAGCCGACGATGAACCACATACCGGTCACCGCCAGCCCGAAGTTGGCGGCGAGCAACATGGCGCCCTGGATACCAGACTCATGCAGACTGAACAGGCCGATGACGAGCAGGCTGGTGTGGCTGACTACGGCAAAAGCCAGCAGGCGGCGCAGGTTGCTTTGCTGGAAAGCCAGCGCCGCCGTGAAAAAGACGCCAGCCATGGCGAAGCCGACGACGTAGGGCTGCCAGGTTTCGACCGCCGCCGGGGTCAGCGGCAGGACGAAACGCATCATGCCGTAGATGCCGACCTTGACGCCGACCATGAGCGCCGGGGCAACGGCGATCAGGCCGTGTTGCGCCATGTTGGGCAGCCAGCCGTGCAGCGGGAAGAGCGGCGTGCGCACGGCCAGGCCGTAGAACAGCAGGTAGAAGGCGGCGGTCTGGAACTTGCCAACCGGCACGGCGCCGACCAGATCGAAGAGATCGAAGCTCCATCGGCCACCGGTTGCCTCGGCGTGGCCCCAGCCGAGCACCAAGCAACCGGCCGCGAAGAGCACCCAGCCGAAGGCCTGATACTGGACGAAGCGAGCCAGGGCATGGATTTCAGCCCGCGACGAGGCCCAGCGGCGGAGCAGGAAAACCACCGCCCACAATTCGAGGGCCGAGAAGGCGGCGAACCACGCCACATTGACCGTCACCAGCATGCCGACCAGCCCGGCTTCGGCCAGCAGCAGGACGGCAAACAACCGGCCCGGCGAAATCATGCCGCGACTCATGCCGTAGAGCGTCATGAGCAAAGTGAGCAGGGCGACGAGCAGCAAAAAGAGCAGGCTCAGGCCGTCGACCGCGACGTGGTAGGCCAGCGGCGCGAAGCGTTCAGCCAGTTGCAGGGCGGGCAGGGTCGGGTTGATGTGGCTGACGGCGACGATGCAAAGCACCAATTCGCCCAGCGCGAAGACCTTGCCGAGCGTGACGCCGGTTCGCCGCTCGTTGAGGGCATAGACCACGGCCGCGCCGAGCAGCGGCAGCAGTTGCAGGGCGAGGAGCAGCGGCAGGCTGGCTTGCTCGGTCCAGAAGATTTCGGTCAGGCCGCTCACAGGATCACCACGAAAGTCGCCATCACGGCCATCATGAGGTAGCGCGGCTGTTCAAGCAGGTTTTCCAGCGTGCGCAGGTAGGCGCCGGCCCGGTGCATGAGCTTTTCGGCGGTGCCGCCCTTGCCGCGCAGCAACAGGCGGTATTCGATGCGTTGCAGGACATCCGAGGCCCAGGCCAACAGGCGCCCCGGCAAGCCATCGACTATGACCAGCGGGCGGTCGGCATGAACTGCCTTGCCCTGCCCTGGCTGGCCGATGGCGTGGTCGATGAAATGCTCTTCGAAGGCGTGGGCATCGCGCGAGAAGGATGCCGTCGGCTGGACGAACAGCGTATCGGCCAGCTTGTCGAGCCAGAAACGTTGCAGGGCGGCGGTGTACAACAACTGATTGTTGCGCAGCCAGGCCGGCGGCGGAGGCGGCCGCTCGCGGGTGATGACCAGCCACGATGGCGCGACGAGGAACTGCCAGACCCGCCAGCCGGCATGCAGGCAGAGATGGACGAGGGCCAGCGTCGTCCAGCCGAGGCCGATGGAAACGAACATCAGCGAGACCTGGAACAACGTCGCGAAGATCAGCGCCGACTTGACGTCGGTCTGCACCAGACCACACAGCCAGGCGTAGATGGCCGTCAGCGCACCGGCGACGACGAGGCCGAACATGACGTCGGGCACCTGGAGGAGCAATGGTTCGAGACGCAGCATCAAATAGACGCCGGCATGGACCATGACCGCGCCGTAGAAGATGGCCGACGATGGCGTCGGCCCTTCGAGCGCCTTGGTGATCCACGCCGAGAAAGGCAGTTGCGCCGATTTGGCGAGCGCCGCGATGACGAAGCCGATGACCAGCAGACGGTCATTGACGACGCTGATCTGCGAGGCTTTCGAGAGCAGCGTCCACTCGAAACCGCCGAGCCAGGTGGCGGCCAGGCCGAGGGCGAGCAGAAAGCCGGCATCACCGCCGCGATTGGTGACGAAGGCGAACAGCGCGTTGCCGGTCGCCACCGGCCGATGCCAGGCGTAGCCGATGAGCAGGAAGGACGAGACACCGCACATTTCCCAGCCAACGAAGGCGAGCAGCCCGTTACCGGCGAGCAGGACGAGCTGGATGCCGGCCAGGAAGAAACTCAGCGCGATGAAGAAGCGATGGAAGCCGGCCTCGCGGTGCAGGTAATTGGCCGAAAAGCGGATGACCAGCCAGCCGATCAGCGCCGTCAGCGTACCCAGCGTCAGCGACAGTGGGTCGAGCATGAAGGAGAAGGTGGCCTCCCAGTTGCCGTTGCCGAACCAGTGGGCGAGGCGAAGGTGGCCGGGGGGCGCGTCGATCAGTGCCAGGGCATCGATGGCGAGGAGCAGCACGAGGCCGCCGAAAGCGGCGAGCGACGACAGCCGGGCGGTGAGCGGCTCGGCGGCATCGCCGGTGGCGGTGCCGAGCAGGACGCGGGCGGCATTGATGACGACGGCGACCAGCGGCAGGACGGGGACGAGCCAGATCCATTCGGGCAGGTTGGCGAGCAGCGGGATCATCGAACGCCTCCGAGAATGATCGCCGGCGCCAGCGGCTCCGACTCCCCAGCGAACCAGTCGGCCGAATGCGCGACCTGCGGCAGCACGGCCTTGCCGGACCACGGCAGCCAGCCGCGGCGCGGGCAGTAAAGTTCAATTGCTGCGGTCGACGGCGATTTGGCGGCCAAAACGATCCATTCGTTGTTGATCAGTTCCTGCAGCGGCGGCTGGCGATTGAGGATGGCGGTCAGGCGCTCCGTGGTCTGTTCGACAACGACGAGCAGGCGCATCGGCTCGTGGATTTCGACCATCTGCCAGGGCAGGCCGGTGCGCAGGTCGGAATCGGCGCCTTCCATGACGCCGAACAGGCCGGTGATGTTGTGGGTGATTTTCGAGCCGCAGCCGAAATGCTCGTTGTCGACGGTCGAGAAATAGTATTCGAGGGCGATGCCGGCGCCGACCGGGCCGGCGGCGAGCAGGATGTCTTCGACGATGGCGCCGTCGTCATCGCTGGCCGGGTCGTAGGAAATCAGGAAGACCCGACGATCAAGAAAGAGGCCACGACTCATTTCGCGCCGGCCAATGAAGGCCGCGGCGTTGGTGGCGTGGCCGAGTTCCGGCCGGGCCTGGGAAATGTCGCTGGCCCGGCCGAGCATGTGCTGGCGGGCTTTCCATGGCGTTGGGCGCACTGGCGCCGAGGCCAGGCGTCGGCAGCGCTCGGCCGCATGCGCCCGGCAGGCTTCGCCGATCTGGGCCAGCAGCGTATCGAGCGCGGCATGGAAATGTTCCGGCACGGTGTCGAGGTCGTACCACTCGACGCCGTCGTCGCAGGTGTTGTGCTCGGCGGCGATGAACCAGGTGCTTTCGGGAATGAGCAGACCATGCGCGGCCAGTCCGGCGCGTACTTCGGGGCGATTGGCCATGGCGGCGAAGATCCGCGCATTCGGCCCGCCGTGTTTGCCCGAGCAGGCGCCGCAGTCGTAGGCCGAGAGGTGGGGATTGTTGCGGCTACCCGAGCCATGGCCAAAGATCAGGATGAGCGGGGCAAAGTCTCTGGCCAGGCCGATCATGCGCAGGAAATCTTCGACGTACTTGATCTGCTCGGCATCGGTCAGGCCCAGCTGCGGCTGTTCGGGCGTCGCCTCGGCTTGCCGCTCGGCGGTCAGCTGGAGCCGGGTCGGCAGTCGGCCATCGTATTGCTCGCGCCAGCGTCGGGTCGTTTCGCCGAACCAGCCCGGGGCCAGCGTCATCGCCGTCAGCGCGGCCAGCGCCGGCAGACTGCCCAGCGCGGTCAAAATCGGGCCGGCCACGGCGCGCCGGCGCGTCGCCTGATAGAAGCGTTCGCGCCAGTGCAGACGCCTTTCGCGGCGGGCGGCGCGTTGGCCCTGTTCGATTTCGGCACCGGCGACGCCCAGTTCGCGGACGAGTTGCGTCGGCCGCACGACGACCGGGCAGAGCGCTGTCCGGCCGGCATCATCCAGCCCTTGCCAGTAGATCGGCACGCCGAAGAAGCCGACGGCGCCGAAGGTGACAATGTCCGGGGAGATTTCTTCGAGGTGGCGGCGGGTGCCCTCCTCGCGGTCGTCCATGCACATGACGACCTGGGCCGACGGGGTGGCCGGCGCGGCCTGGCGCGGATGGTTGGCGGTCAGCGCCGAGAACAGTTGTTCGCGGTAATGGCGTTCGTAGGCGAGCAGCCAGATCTGGCTGCGCTGTGCGGGGCTCAGACTGCCGGCACACGATTGCAAGGCGGCGACTTCTTCGCGGCTCAGCGTCTGCACGTCGGCCAGCGACAGGGCGAGCGGCCGGCTCAAGGCGGCCAGTTGCCAGGCGGTGTTATCAGCCTGGGCGCTGTGCATGGCCGGAGCGATGGCTTCGGCCAGATGGCGCCAGTCTTCGACATCGACATGCCCATTGCGGGCCAGATCGACCAGGCAGGCAGCGCGGCCTTGCAGTTCTTCGGGTAGCCAGGCGTGGTGGCGCGCCTCGCGAACGAGGAATTCATCGGGACGAGCGGCGTAGTGCTCGGGCAGTTCGGCCAGATGCAGCGGTCCGCCGGCCAGGCGGCGCAGCAGGTCGTCGGCAAGCAGGCGTTCGAGCAGGACGCGCACGGCGAGGTATTCGAGCATGGCTACCGGCGTGCCGTCGCCGCGCGCCGGGTGGCGGTCGCGCCAGAGGACCATGCCGGACCAGCCAGGCAACTCGAGGCTCAGACGCTGCAGGTAGCCGGGCCACAGGCTTTCGTCGGCGATCAGGCGCGGCAGTTCTTCGAGCAGGACGTCGATCGGGCTGTCGGGCAGGTGCAAAATTTCGTCGCGGACATTGGGCAACTCGTCCATTTCCCAAGCCAGATCGAAGCCGGCACTGGCCCGCCAGGCGGCGAAAAAGCCCTGCCCCTGCGCCGGGTTGCGCCAGGCCGCGACGCCGAGGTCGAGATGCGCCGCAAGGTGACGCTGCAGGATGCTGCGCACGCGCTCGAGCACGTCCTCGCCACTCAGGTATTCGAGCAGGCCGCGCCAAGTCCAGGATTTGCCGACCCGGCCACAGAGTTCGGCCCAGCGGGCCTGCGCCTGTTGCTGCCAGGACGAGACATGGGCCGGGGCCGGCTGTTCCACGGTCAACCGGGAAAAATGGCTGAAAATGAAATCGTCGTCGAGGCCCGTTTCGCGCTGCAGCCAGCCCAGACGACGGGCATCGGGCACCTCGCTGCCGGCCATCAGGCTGGCGAGCAGGACATCGCGCCGGCTCAGGGCGCGGATCAAGGATTCGTCGAGATCGGCGACGCCAAAATCGTCGAGGGCAGCATTCAGGTCGTCGGCGCTGATCCGCCCATTGGCCAGACATTCGCGGAATTTCGCCTCCGGCCACCAGGTCGCCGCCCCGGTCAGCGCCGAAGCTGCCGACAGCGCTTCGGCGAAGGGCAAATGCTGGAAGCCGTGCAGCGTGTTGTGATGGACAAAATCGCGAATCGGCGCCTGCGCCGGTAGCACATGGGTCAGATGCTCGACCCAGTGGGCCAGGCGCTCGCGGATAGGCAAGTCGTCTTCGGCGCTCATCTCATGTCCCGAACAGTCGGGCGACCTGGCCGACACTGCCGGCGATCAGGTCGAGCAAAGGCGCCGGCCAGACACCAAGGCCAAGGATGCAGGCAGCCAGCAAGCCCGCCGCCACCGCCTCGGTCCGCGTCATGTCCGGCAGGTCCATAGTCTTGCCTCTCAGGCACAGGCGACCGATGACGCGCAGGCTGTAGGCGGCGCCGATGAGCATGGCCAGGCAAAGGATGAGCACCCAGCCGCCCCAGCGCTGATAGCCGCCGACCAGCGCGTGCAGTTCGGCGATGAAGCCGGCACTGCCCGGCAGGCCGATCGCAGCGAGCAGCCCGAAGGCCGTGAAGAAAGCGAAGCGTGGCGCCTTGCCGAGCAGCGAGCCATAGTCGGCCAGATCGCGGCTGTGCGTACGCTGGTAGAGCAGGCCGACAATCAGGAAGAGCAGACCGGCGGTCAGCCCGTGCGCCACCATCTGCATGACAGCACCAGTCAGGCCGGTAACATTGAGCGTGGCGATGCCGAGCAGCACGATACCCATGTGCGAAATCGACGAATAGGCAACCATGGCTTTCAAATCCTGCTGGCGCCAGGCGAGGATGCCGCCATACAGCAAACTGATGAAGGCAATGACGACCAGCCAGTCCTGCGTCGCCAGCAGCGCCGCGGGCAGCGTTTCGGCAGCACGGATCAGCCCGTAGGCCCCCATCTTGAGCAGCACGCCGGAGAGCAAAATGGACACCGGGCTGGGCGCCTCGACGTGGGCCAGCGGCAACCAGCCGTGTAGCGGAAAGACCGGCATCTTTACGCCGAAGCCGATGAAAAACCCGGCGAAGATCAGCAATTGCGTATTGAGCGGCAGGCCGCGCCCGCCCTCGGCCATGTCGGCCATCGCAAAACTGTGGCCGGGCGCCGCGTCATACAAAAAGAGCAGCGCGACAAGCATGAACACCGAGCCGCCCAGCGTGTACAAAAAGAAATTGAGCGCCGCGCGCTGCCGGTTCGGCCCGCCCAGCCGGTCGATCAGGAAAAACAGCGGCAGTAGCGTCGCCTCCCAGAAGACATAAAAAAGTGACCAGTCGCGCGCCATGAAGACGCCGAACATCGCCGATTCGAGCAACAGCACCAGCACGAAATAAAGTCGCGCCCCCGCTTCCATGCGCCGCGACATCAGCACGGCAATCAGCGAAAGGAGCGCGGTCAGCAGCACCATGGCCAGCGAAATGCCATCGACACCAAGCGCAAAATAGGAACCAAGCCGGCGATTCCACGCCCGGCTCTCGAACATCTGCAGCGCCGGCCCGGCCGCCTCGAATTGCCCGGCCAGCCACAGCGCATAACCCAGCGCCCCGAGCGCAAAAGCCATCGCCACCTGCCACAGCGGCAGGGCCCGGCGCACCGGCAGAACGGCCAGCAGGAGCGCGCCCACCACCGGCAGAAAAACCAGCACCTTCAGCAAGTCCCGGCCCCTCCGCCAGTCTGCTCGGCTATCATTATTTTCATACCGGGATTATGCCAGCGACCCGCGCTTTCCGGACAAGCCAAGCCGCATACATCACGAGTTGTTCCGATGCGAATCCTGGTTTGACACGACATGCCAGCTTCGTTAAATTGGCCTTTTCCCCCCAACCGACAAACCACTTATTACAAGGAGTTCCCCATGGCCGTTCTCGTTGGCAAGCAAGCCCCGGATTTCACCGCCACCGCCGTATATGGCAACAATGAAATCAAGGAACTGAAGCTCTCCTCCTTCAAGGGCAAGCCCGTTGTCCTGTTCTTCTACCCGCTCGATTTCACCTTCGTCTGCCCGTCCGAACTGATCGCCTTCGATCATCGCCTGGAAGAATTCAAGCAGCGCGGCGTCGAAGTCATCGGCGTTTCCATCGACTCCCAATTCACCCACCTGGCCTGGAAGAACACCGCCATCAAGGACGGCGGCATCGGCCAGGTCGGTTACCCGCTGGTTGCCGACGTCAAGCACGACATCTGCCGCGCCTACGACGTCGAACTCGAAGCGGCCGGCGTTGCGCTGCGTGGTTCCTTCCTGATCGACAAGACCGGCGTGGTCATGCATCAGGTCGTCAACATGCTGCCGCTCGGCCGCAACATCGACGAAATGCTGCGCATGGTCGATGCCCTGCAATTCTTCGAAGAGCACGGCGAGGTCTGCCCGGCCGGCTGGAACAAGGGCAAGCCCGGTATGACTGCGTCGACCGAGGGCGTCGCCGCCTATCTGGCCAAGAACGCCAAGAAACTGTAACCAACGCTTTTGCCCACGGGCTGGGCATTTCCGGCAAAAACCCGAGAGCCAATACGTCTCGGGTTTTTTTTATTGTAGTTTCGCGCGATTACAGGATAAAATTTGGCGAATTTGTAATTTCAGCAAAGACAAAATCATGGCCGATTCCGAATATCTCAGCACCCGGCAAGCAGCCCTCCGTCTGGGTGTTTCCCTGGGCACCGTTCAGAACATGGTTGAAAGCGGCGCGCTCGAAGCGTGGAAAACAGCCGGCGGACATCGCCGGATTCCGGTTGCGTCTGTTGATGCCCTGCTCGCCCGCCGGCGCAACCTGACGCCAAGCGCCCAGGAATATGGCGGCCAGATCGAAATCCTCGTTGCCGAAGACGATCTGACCCTGCAAATGCTCTATCAGATGACTGTCGATAGCTGGAACCTGCCGGTCAAACTGCGCATCGTTGCCAATGGCTTCGATGGACTGCTGCAAGTCGGCCAGCGCGTTCCCGACATCCTGATCGCCGACCTCATGATGCCGGGCATGGATGGTTTCGAGATGATCCGCCGCCTGCGTGCCAATACTGATCTGGCGCGAATGGACATCATCGTCGTCAGCGCCATCGACCGCGACGAAATTCTCGAACGCGGCCTGCCGTCGGATATCACCGTTTTCGGCAAACCGATTCCCTTTCATGAAATCAAGGGATTCATCCTCGGCCGCCTGGCAGCACGCCAGCGCAGCAACTAAAAACCAATAGTGACGCCGCCCGACAGTATCGGGGGGACGATCACAACCGCACCGCAATCCCGTCCACTAAAAAAGATTCAGGAGACATACCATGGGATTTTTTGGCAATAGCGGCGCTCTCGAAAAGATCGACCGCGACATCGCGGCGATTGCTGACGGCAGCGCTGATCTTTCGTATTCGGTAGGGAATGTCGGGAACGACCCTGCCGGACGCATTTCCGCCAACATCAACCGTTTTTTCAGTCGCGTCCGCGGCCTGATTTCGCACGCTCGCGAACGCAGCGTCAGCATTGCTGCCGATGCCGCCCGGATGAACAGCCAGGTGCAGCAGACCGACGATGCAGTGCGCCGCCAGGAGGCTCTGGCCGCCAACGTCTTCGAGTCGAGCAATCTGGTCAATCAGGCGGTCAGCGAGGTGGCGCGGAATTCCGACGCGATCCAGGCCTCAACCCAGAACAACCTCGATCTCGCCCAGCGCTCGCTCGAGCAAATGGAAACCGTGGCCTCGACCATGCGGTCGACCAACGCCCACATCGAGCATTTCTCGTCGACGGTTGCCGAGTTGCACACCAACTCGATGAAAATCGACCAGATCGTGTCGCTGATCAACGACATTTCCGATCAAACAAATCTGCTGGCACTCAATGCCGCCATCGAAGCCGCCCGGGCCGGCGAGGCTGGCCGCGGCTTTGCGGTGGTCGCCGACGAAGTGCGAAAACTGGCGGAAAAGGTCAAGACGGCGACCCAAGTCATCGGCCAGAACACCCAGTCGATGATCAACCTCGTCTCCGACACCTCGGCCAAGACGCAGACCATCGTCAGCGAAGTGACGCGGGCCAACGGCTACATCGAAACCTCGGCAGCCGACCTGACGACCATGGTTGCTGATTTCAAGCAGACCACCGAGCAACTGTCCTCCATCTCGAGTGCGATTTACAACCTGCGCGAGAGCAATCAGACGATTCACCACGAAGTCGAAGGTATCCGCGATCACTCTCGCGACATCTCCGGGCGCATGAAACAGTGCCTGGACAGTGCCAAGACCTTGCGCGAATCGACCGAAGACCTGCAATGCACGCTGGCCGACTTCCGTACCGGCAACAGCATGTTCGACACCCTGCACGACAAGTGCGCCGGCTTCCGCGACAACGTCGTTGCCGTGCTGCAGCGAATGGCTGACCGCGGGGTCAATGTCTTCGATCAGGCCTACAAGGAAATCCCCGGCTCCAACCCAAAGCGTTACACGACGGCCTACGACAACCAGTGCGATGCCGAACTGACCCGTATGTACGACGACCTGCTACGTGACGTGCCAGGCCTGACCTATTCGCTGTCAGTCGACACCAACGGCTACGCTCCCGCCCACAACGGCGTGTTTTCCAACCAGCCGAGCGGGGATCCGGCCGTGGATCTGGTCAAATGCCGGCACAAGCGGATATTCAACGATCCGGTCGGCCTCAAGCTGGCCAAGAACCAGAAGTCCTCGCTGTTCCAGACCTACGTCCGCGACACCGGCGAAATCCTGGCTGACCTCTCGATGCCCATCATGATCGGCGGCCGCCACTGGGGCGCCGTGCGCATCGGTTTCAAGACCGATCTGGTCAAATAGAATCCGACCACCAAGGCCTGGCAAAAACAAGGGCAGCAGCCGACGGCTGCCCGATGGGTACATAAAAAAGCCTCTTGCACGCAAGAGGCTTTTTACTAACTACGCCATCCATCCGGATGGCGTCATCAGACCGATCTTTCAGACACCAATCCGGCGACGACGAACCATGGCGCCAACCACACCCAAGCCGGCGAGCAGCATGGCAAAGGATTGGGGTTCTGGAACAGCCGTCACGTTGATATCGAGGAGCACGCTCTTTTTCTCGATAAATGCGTAGCCACTGGCAGGGACGTAGGCACCGAGAATGTTTTCGATACTGACCACAGCCTTCCCGGTGGCAACCTGAACAATGCTGGCCAATGCGGTCCAATCCGTCGTAGCCAGATTGGCGAATGAACTGCTGGTTACATTCAACGGCATGGCCGATGCGATGCTATTGCTCAAGTTCACGTTGGCGTTGACCATGTCCTGGACGCGCAACTGTCCCAGAACAGCCACTTCACTACTTGCACCGATCTTGAAATAGTCACCCTTTTCGATCAGGTTGAAACCAGTCAGCTGGTAACCGGCGTCAGCCGTAATGGTCAGGGCGACAGTGGAATTGGTAAAGTCAAAGCCAGAACCGGTTTGAGCCGAAAAACCCGGGGTGCCGCTGGGGGAAAAGGCAAGATCACCCGAAGCGGTCAGCGTCGGGGTACCGAAGAGCCCGAGAAGGGAATCATCAAAACTGATGGTGTAGTTGCCGGCGTCCAGCGTCTGCGTTGCAGCCAGCGCACTGGTTGAGATCAAGGCCGTGGCGATTAATGCAGCCAGCGGTTTTAGTTGATTGAACATTAGCACTCCTGCAAAGGACTAGCGAAAGTAAAAGCGTTTGCAAAGACAATGCAAACGGAATGTCATACTAACAGCACAAATCCCAATGTCAATAACGATTTTGCATAGCAACATGTCGCCACTTAGCGACAAGCACTTAATTACATTGTGTATTTTTTATAATTACAAAATTCATGCTGCGCCGCAATATTTTTCAAAAATGACAATGTCAGCAATTGATATTACAGCGCACCTAGTCCGCTGATGAACCGAGTCACCAGAATTGGGCGACTCAGGCGAACAGGATCTGCAGTGCTTTCAGGTACACGAGGGCAGCAGGCGCTCCCTCGGCTGGCGCCCAGGGAGCGCGTTCGGTTTCGGCAATCGGCACGTAGGGGCCGGCCTTGGCCTCAAAGAAGACGGTGCCGGGTTCCAGCGCGAGAACCGTATGGAAAACGCCGTGCGGAATGTCGATGCCGATGGCCTCACCGCCTGCCTGTAGCACGATGCTACGGTCAACGGCATTTTCGGCCCGAAAAATGACAACTCCCAGTCGCCCACGGACGACAAGCAGTGTCTCATCCTTGTTGGGATCGAGGTGTCGGTGTGGAGCGACATATGAACCGGGCTCGATGGCAATCAGCAACCGGTGGGCCGGATAGGCGTCCCCCGGATGAAAGTTGCGGTGTTTGCGCAGACGGGGTGCGCCGTCGGCCTCGGCTGTCAGGTTATCGAGCAGCGCCCGGTCGATCAGCGTCGTCACGAATAGATTATTTCGACGTTTTCCGGCTGTAGCCAGCCTGACAAGGCTTCGAGCAAGGCGTCATCGAGCCGGACCCGCAGATCCTTGCCGAGTTGCAGTTCACACTCGGCATCGGCATTCCGGTAGCGCACGCGCACGTCTGCCGAACCCGGCGCGAACGGCGTCAACAAGGACTTCAGTTTGCGGGCATCGGAATTGCCGTTCATCTTGAGCAGCAAGTGCCGGGCGAAACGGGCGCGCGCTTCGCCCAGCGTCATGAGCTTGTCGGCGGTAACGCTGTTGCCGCCAGAAAAGTCGTCGTAGCGCACCTTGCCCTCAATGATCAGCACTTCGTCGGTGACGATCTTGGTACGTTCGGCTTCGAAGAGTTCGTTGAAAACGGTGACCTCGATCATCCCGGTGCCGTCGTCCAGTTGCACAAACAGCATCTTGCCGCGGCGGGTCATCTGGGTGCGCACGCCGACCACGACGCCAGCCAGCGTGGTCAGTTCCTTGGAGGGTTCCAACCGGTTGAGCGGCCGGCGCACGAAGCGTGACAGTTCTTTCTTGCAGGTGTTGTACGGATGGCCGGAGAAGAAGAAGCCGAGCGCCGTCTTTTCTTCCATCAACAGTGTCTTTTCGTCCCACGGGCGAACGTTGACGTATTCCGGCGCGTGTTCGTCGGCCACATCGCCGACGTCGAACAGGCTGGTCTGCATGGCGTTGCGTTCCATCTGCTCGGCAAAGTCCATGGCGATGCCGACGGTGGCCAGCAATTTGTGGCGATTCGGAAGCTTGGCACCCGCTTCGACCGGAGCGATGGCATCAAACGCGCCAGCCTTGATCAGCGCCTCTGTGGTCCGGCGGTTGACCATGCGCTTGTCGCAGCGCTGGCAGAAATCGAACAGATCCTTGAACGGGCCGCCCTCTTCGCGGGCTTTGAGGATCACGTTCACCGCCTGCTCGCCGGTGCCCTTGACCGCCCCCAGGCCGTAACGGATGGTGCCGCGGTCAACCGGCTCGAAACGGTAATTCGAGACATTGACGTCCGGCCCGAGCACCTTGATCTTGTTGGCGATGGTGTCTTCGTAAAAGATCTTCACCGAGTCGGTGTTGTCGAGGTCGGACGACATCGTCGCCGCCATGAAGGCCGCGCAGTGGTGCGCCTTGAGCCAGGCGGTGTGATAGGTGACGACGGCGTAGGCGGCAGTGTGCGACTTGTTGAAACCGTATTCCGCGAACTTGGTCATCAGGTCGAACAACTGCTCGGCGAGCGCCGGGTCATAGCCTTTTTCCTTGGCACCGGCGGCGATGGTCTCGCGGTGCTTGGCCATTTCCTCGGCCTTCTTCTTGCCCATCGCCCGACGCAGCATGTCGGCGCCACCGAGCGTGTAGCCGCCGATGATCTGCGAGATCTGCATCACCTGTTCCTGATACACGATGACGCCGTAGGTCGGCGACAGGCAGGCGGTCAGGTCGGGGTGGAAATAGTCGATCTTCTGCTGGCCCTTTTTGCGCAGGATGAAGTCATCGACCATCCCGGAACCCAGCGGGCCGGGACGATAGAGCGCGAGCACAGCGATGATGTCTTCGAAGCGGTCGGGCGCCAGCTTCTTGAGCAGCTTCTTCATGCCCTCCGATTCAACCTGGAAGATCGCCGTCGTATTGGCGTCCTTGAGGATCTGGTAGGCAGCCGGGTCGGTGAAGCCGAGCGACATGAGGTCGAGCTTCTCGCCGGTCATCCGGCGGATGTATTCGACGGCCAGCTCGATAATCGTCAAGTTGCGCAGGCCCAGGAAGTCGAACTTGACCAGGCCGACCTTCTCGACGTCATCCTTGTCGAATTGCGACACCGTAGACGCATCGCTGCCGGTGGCCTGATAGATCGGGCAGAAATCAGTGATCTTGCCCGGCGCGATCAGCACGCCCCCGGCGTGCATGCCGACGTTACGCGTCAAATCCTCAAGACGGCTGGCCAGGTCGAACAGTTCGCGGATGGTTTCGCCGTCGCCGTCGCCCTCCATCATCTCTCGTAGCTGCGGCTCCTGCTCCAGCGCCTCGGCCAGCGACACCGGCTTGTTCTGGACAATCGGAATCAGCTTGGAAATCCGGTCGCACATCGAATACGGCAGGCCGAACACGCGGCCGACGTCGCGGATCACCGCCTTCGACGACATGGTGCCGAAGGTGGCAATCTGACTGACCGCATCCTCGCCGTAGTGCTGGCGGACGTACTCGATGACGCGCCAGCGGTTGTCCTGGCAGAAGTCGATGTCGAAGTCGGGCATCGACACCCGTTCCGGATTCAGGAAGCGTTCGAACAGCAGGGCGTAGGCCAGCGGATCGAGGTCGGTAATGCGCAGGCTGTAGGCGACCAGCGAACCGGCGCCGGAACCCCGGCCCGGCCCGACTGGCACGCCGTTGTTCTTGGCCCAGTTGATGAAGTCGGCCACGATCAGGAAGTAGCCGGGGAAGCCCATCTGGAGAATGGTCTTGCATTCGAAGATAAGGCGCTCGTCGTATTCCGGCCGGCGCTGGGCGCGCACTTCCGGGTCCGGGTAAAGCTCGGCGAGGCGAACTTCCAGCCCCTTCTCGGCCTCATCGACCAGATATTCGCCGATGGTCATGCCCGGCGGGATCGGGAAATCGGGCAGGAAGTTCTTGCCCAGCGTCATCGTGATATTGCAGCGCTTGGCGATTTCCAGCGAGTTTTCCAGCGCCTCCGGCAGGTCGACGAACAACTCCGCCATCTCGGCCTGCGTCTTGAAATACTGTTCCTCGGTGTAGAGCTTCGGCCGCCGCGTATCGCCCAGCACGTAGCCTTCGGCAATGCAGACGCGCGCTTCGTGAGCGCGGAAATCATCGCGGTTCATGAACTGGATCGGATGCGTCGCGACCAGCGGAATGCCCGTTTCACCGGCCAGATCGGCCGTCTGCTGAACAATCGCCTCCTGCTGCGACTGGCCGTAACGCTGCACCTCCAGATAAAACGCGCCGGGGAAAATCGCCTCCCAGGCCTTGGCCCGCTGGCCGGCCAGATCGAAATTGCCGTTCAACAAGGCTTCGCCGACATCGCCGAGATGCGCCCCGGACAAGGCGATCAGCCCGTCGCAGCCGACCTCGCCAAACCAGTCGCGATTGAGTTCAGCCCGGTCACGCCGGCCTTCGACCAGATAAGCCTTGCTCAGCAACTGGCACAACTGCTTGTAACCGGCGTTATTGCGCGCCAGCAGCAGCAGGCGATAAGCATCGTCCGGCGACTCCGGATTGGCGATCCAGACATCCGCCCCGGCAATCGGCTTGACCCCCTTGCCGCGCGCCCCGGAATAGAACTTGACCAGCCCGAACAGATTGCCCAGATCGGTCAGCGCCATCGCCGGCATGCCATCCCCCGCCGCGCGCTTGACGGCATCGCCGATGCGGACAATGCCGTCGGTGACTGAATATTCGGAATGGAGGCGGAGGTGGACGTAGCGCGGCGAATTCATGGCCGACATTTTACCGCGGCCGGCCGGGGCGTTTCCGTTTAAGTGCGCCGAAGGGCATTGCTACGGTCAACCGGAAAAAATGGCTAAATTTGAAATCGGCAGCACGCGTCGACGCCACCCAGGAACGCGCGCCAAAAATGCCAATTGCAATTCCGGTCAATAATCCCTACTGTCCAGTTCGTCGCCAGGAAATTTCTGAAAACATGCAAGCAAACACTCATAACCCTTCCTGCACAATGACCTTTGGCTGTCCTATCTGCCAGCTTATTGGACAGTCCTCCGAATTAGGCGACAGCTTTGTCGTCTACTACTAGTTGGGGGCATTCATGTTTGCCGTGCTGATACTGCTGGTACTTCTGCTCGTTGCCCTGAACTCCTATGCCATATATGCCCTCGTCCACAGTCTGCGTTACGACCGTAGACAGAAGTTGCTTCAATTCCTACTAGTTTGGTTCGTGCCCATCGTTGGGGCACTTCTGGTTTGGTCGCTAGCCAGGGACAAACACACGGGGCGAGTCACGACCGATTTGACTGACAGAGCGGGTCTCGATGGTCACAAAATCCCAGATGGCGTGGGCGAAGGCATCGGCCGTGAGTAGCAACCTAAACTTTAGCGCCAGGGGGTTCGGCGAGCCTCATACCCCCAACCCGGCAGTCGAGCGGACCTCCGCGAAAAGCCGCGCAGTCCGCTCACTTCTACGTTGTACACCTTAGGTATGGCTCGCATTGCCGACTTCCTCCGCGCAAGAACAGGCTTCGAATTTTGCGTGTTCGCACTCTTCTCCTTCTCGTTCGTACAGGGGCTATTTACCGGAGAAGTTACCTTCGTTGGCCGGACATCAAGCTTCACAGTCAGTGTCAGTCGCGATCCGTGGTGGTATTGGCCGATCATGGCGTTTTCCTTTCTCTGTCTCATCGCGCTCGGAAATTCCGTGCATACGTGGGCGAGAAACAGGGGGCGCTGGTTCAAGCGATAAAGGGGATAAATGTAAACCTCGGGACAGACCACGATTTTCTAACGCAATACAGTAAGCCACCGCTGCTTGGCTGATCCCCAGCAACTTTCATTTTTGGCCGTTTTTTCCGGTTGACCGTAGCAACAGCCCCACTCCTCCAGAACTCAGCGTTTCTCCTGGCATACCTCGGCCATCGTCGCTACCAAGTCGGCGGCCCCGGCATGGAAGCCACCTCGCCTCCGGGGGTAAAATCAGCAAGCATTAATAAACCCAATAAACGATGGAGACACCCATGACCACCACCGAACCCCTCGTCCTGCGCACCGACCGTGCCGACGGCCTGACCACGCTGACCCTCAACCGTCCCGGCCAGTTCAATTCGCTGTCGAAGGACATGCTGACTGCACTGCAGGCGGAACTCGATGCCATCGCCGGCTCGAACGGCGTGCGCGTTGTCGTCATCGCCGGAGCCGGCAAGGCTTTTTGCGCCGGCCACGATCTCAAGGAAATGCGCGGCAATCACAGCAAGGAGTTCATGCGGGCGCTGTTCAAGCAGTGCGGCGAGTTGATGCTGAGCATCACGCGCATGCCGCAGCCGGTGATCGCCCGCGTGCACGGCATCGCGACCGCCGCCGGTTGCCAGCTGGTGTCGATGTGCGACCTGGCCGTCGCTGCCGATGTCGCCAAGTTTGCCGTGTCGGGCATCAACGTCGGGCTGTTCTGCTCGACGCCGGCCGTTGGCCTGGCCCGCAACCTCGGCCGCAAGGCGGCGCTGGAAATGCTGCTCACCGGCGAGTTCATCGACGCCATGGAGGCCAAGGCCAAGGGCCTGGTCAATCGCGTCGTGCCGCTCGATGCACTCGATGCCGAAATCGAACGGCTGGCCGGCAACATCCTCGGCAAGAGCGCCGTCGCCATCCGCATGGGCAAGGGCATGTTCTACAAGCAGCTCGAAATGGGCCTGAGCGAGGCCTACGACTACGCCGGCGAAGTGATGGCCTGCAACATGATGAGCGAGGATGCCGGCGAAGGCATCGACGCCTTCATGCAGAAGCGCAAGCCGGAATACAAGGGCTGCTGAGCGGGGCATCCAGGGAAGCGGGTTAGAATCCCGGCCCATGCCGCTTCCCACCCGCCCTCTCCTGTTGTTGCTATTCATTGGCGCACTGGCCGGCGCTTTCTGGCGCGCACCAAGGCCGGCCGCCCCGGCTTTCGCCCCGCCCCCCGCCGCCACGCCATCGACGCTGCCGGCGCTCTTCGTCAATGAAATGCTGTGGCGCGACGCCGGTTTGACGGCCGCCGCCCCCAACCTGACCGAATTGCCCGATGGCCGCATTGCCGCGGCCTGGCTGGCTGGCCCCGAGGACGCGATGACCGTCCATTTCAGCGTGCGCGATCGGGGCGGCTGGCGCAGCCCGGTGCAGATCGCCACGGCCGAAAGCACGGCCGGCGGCACCTTTGCCCAGATTGGCCGGCTCGGTAACCCGGTCCTCCATGCCGAAGGGAGCTGGCTGCACCTGTGGTATGCCAGCAGCACGCTGGGTAGCTCGATCAACCACAGCGTGTCGACCGATGGCGGCAAGAGCTGGACCAAGCCGGCCCGGCAGCAAACCTCGCCGTTCGCCAATTTCGGCGGCGCCGTCCACACCGCCCCCGTGCCGCTGGGCGACGGCGGACTGGGGCTGGCGATCAGCCACGACTTCATCGGTCAGCATGGCGAATGGCTGCGCCTGTCGGCGACCGGGCAAATTCTCGACAAGGCTCGCCTGCCTGGCGCGGGTGCCACGCTGCAACCCGCCGTCGCCGCCCTTGATGAACAGCGTGCGATAGCGGTCCTGCGCGATGCCGGCGGAGCGCCGGGTTCGGTGCGGGTGGCGACAACAGACGACGGAGGCCAGCACTGGCAGGCGGGCGAAGCCATCGCCGTGCCCAACCCGAATGCTTCGATAGCACTGCTCCGCCTGAAAAGCGGCCGGCTGCTGCTTGCCGGCAACCCGGCCAGCGGGCGGCAGGCCTTGTTGCTCTGGCTGTCGGCCGATCAGGGCAAGACCTGGCAGGAGGTGCGCACCGTCGAAACCGCCCCCGATGGCGGCGCCGACTACGGCAATCCGGCCCTGCTGCTCGGCCGCGATGGACGCATCCACCTCGCCTACGACTGGCGTCGGCAAGGCATCAAGCATGTCGTCCTCAGCGAAGCCTGGCTCGATGGAGGGCAGCCATGAACCTGCTGGCCGCCTACGGTCTACTCGCCCACGCCCTGATTTTCGGCGCCCTGACCGCACTTGTGCCCTTCGGCGAGCTGCGCGCCCGCGTCGCGCTGGCGGCGACCACGCTGGCGCTGGTGGTCGGCATTGCCCCCGGCATGCACGCCTATTTCGGAACGCCGTCACTGACTCTGGTGGCACTCGCCGTACTCCAACTGGCCGACAAAACGCCCTCGCCGCTGGGCTACCGCCCGGCCCTTGGCCTGCTCGCTTTCGCCGTGCCGTTCTATGCCGCCTCGCTCGGCCTAGGATCGTTCGATCCGTATGCCCTCGGCTACCAGCCGACACTGCTGCTGGCCGGGTTGCTGCCCCTCGGCCTGGCCTTGTGGTGGAAGCGGCTCGACGTCTGGCTGGCGATTCTCGCCATCGACCTCGCCGGCTACGCCAGCGGCGTTTTCGCCAACCTGTGGGATGTCCTGTTCGACCCCCTGCTGGGGCTGCTGGCACTGATTGTCGTCGTCCGCCAGATCACCATCCGCCGGCTGGCGACAAAAATCGGCAGCGCCGGCTGAGTCAACGACAACGGGGGCAGAGGCCCCCGTCTGTCTGGCAGAAAAATCCGTGGATCAGGCCGCCAGCTTCCTGCGGCGCGCCACGACACTGAGCAGGCCAAGACCAGCCAGCAACATGGCGTAGGTTTCCGGCTCGGGAACCGGGGCGGTCAATACGAACAGCTTCGAGTTCGGCATGCCGGAATCTTCCGCCACCAGATAGATCGTTCCCTTTTCGTCGACAGTCACGCCTTCGATGGCCTGATTCGTGACACCGCTGAGATCGAGGCTGCTCAACACCTGACCTGAACGGTTGATTTCGATAAGCTTCTTGGAGTCGAGGCTCAGAATCAGCAGATTGTCGGCCGCAGCGGTACCAACCAGGGCATCAATCGGGGAAAGCGTTTGCACGTCCGAGAAACTGTTGACCCCGAACAGTGAGGTCGTGCCCGAATACAGCGTGCTCATCGAAGAAACACCACCGCCCTGCGCGAACGTCAGGCCGCCAGCCAGCAAAGCCACCGGACCGTCCTGCTTGACCGAGACGAAGCTGCCATTGCGCGGATCGTAGCTGATACCTTCGGTACCGACATTGCCGACGGTGCTGCCGATTGACACGAATTCGGCATTGGCCAGGGTTACGCTGCCACCGGCCACATAGTTGAACTTGAACGCATCCTGCAGACGTTCTTCAGCAACAACCAGCACGCCATTGCCGAGGTAGGTCAGGCCCTCTGCGTCGTTGTTGGTGCTGCCGGTACCGGTCCAGTTGAAATTCATTTTGCCCAAGGTCTGGCCGGTCAGCGAGATTTCCACGACGCCCAGGCCTTCATCACCGACAAAAAACAGCGAGCCCCGGTCCCGCGCGTAGGTCACGGCAGAGGCTTCCAAACCCATCTCGGACAAGGTATCGAGGTTGTACGAAGCGGACACCTGGTAACGCGACAGGTCCAGAGAGGTCTGCGCCGATGCGGACAAGCTGGCGAATGCCAGCAGAGATGCAATTAATGTCTTCTTGATCATGCTATTTGCTCCGTCTCAAACTTTGCGGCGACGAACGAGACCAGCGATCAGACCGAGGCCAGCGAGCAACATGGCATAGCTGTCAGGTTCGGGCACTGGCGCGTAAATGAAAGTTCCGGGGTTGCCCAAGTCAACGCTGGAAACAGAGTAATAGGAACCATAAGCATCGCCGGCAGAGGCCAACACCCAGTTGGCGGTGATGGTGCCGGAGGTCAAATCGGTGACAGCCAGCGGGTTGCCGCTGGCATTCTGGGCGCGGATGGTGCCCGGAAAGGCGGAGTCGCCATAGGTCAGGCGGTCAACAAGAATGTCACCAGCAGCGTAAAGATTGATTTCGTCGCTGCGGCCCAGGTTATTGGTATTGCCGCCGATAACCTTGACGTTGGCGCCCAGGTTCCAGGCAGAACGAAACTCTGCCGCGGTAGCTTCGGTCAAAATAACCGACTCGCCTGCACCAACCAGACCAAAGTCGGACAGACTGACAGAGCCAGGTGTTCTGCTTGAGTCATCGAAAGACCAGCCGGAGAAATTCACGGCAACCGAACCCATGTTGGTGAATTCGATGTATTCCCCGGTCGTGCCAGTACCGTTGTACATCCATTCGGTAATCTGGATATCGGGAAGGGAAACAGTAGCGAACGCCGCACCAGGGCCGGCAATGGCCAAGGCGGCCGCAATAATGCGCAGGGACTTCTTCATGATTTACTCCGCTTGATTCGGAAAAAGGGAAAATAGCTCCCCGCGGCCGAACACAACGTGAACAGATACCGGCGGCCGGGGAATGTTCCGAAGATTGGCGCGCGCACATTGCACGCTCGTGACACAGGCCGCAAACGGCATAGTCCGAATGGATCAACGTCTCGTTTTTCGCTCGCTGAAACCGTGAAGTTTTTCAGGTTTCAGCGCAGAAATCAGCCGGGAAGCTTTGCGCTTCTCCGGCGCCAGCGTGGTTAACGGGTCAGTGCTTCGCTGATCAGCCGGCGAATGCTGCCAGCCTCGAAAGGCTTGTCGCAGATGGCCGAAACACCAGCCCGCTCGACGGCGGCCAGACGGCCCATGTTCTGCTCGCTGGTCACCATGAGCACCGGCACCTCGGCCTGCCAGCTTTGCGTGCGGATGTATTCAGTCAGTTCGCGGCCGTCCATTTCCGGCATGTTGTAGTCGGTGATGACGAGGTCGACCATGGCCTGTTCGAGCAGGGCCACCGCCTCTTTGCCATTAACCGCTTCGGTGATGCGTTCGATGCCCAGTTCGGTAAGCAGCCGGCGCAAATGGCGACGCGACGACAGGCTGTCGTCGACGAGCAGGACACGCAGGTTTTCGATCTCGGCCACGTCGAGGTCTTCCGGCGGGTTCAGGTAGTCAGCAGCGGCATAGAGCGCACGCGATAGCTGCTGTTCGTTGAAGGGTTTGGCGACGATGCTGCAGGCGCCGGACTGGCGCACCGGTTCGAGCACCTGCGGGCGGGTTTCGCTGGAGACGAGAATGAAGGGCACGGTTTCAAGATCGCGGTCGGCCCGCATGGCGGCGACCAGTTCGGTACCGGCCAGATCCGGCAGGTAGAGGCTGCTGATCACGATGACATTCGTGCTTTCAACCTTTAGCGCCGCCAGCGCCGCACTGGCCGTATCGACAGCAGTGACTTTCTTGACCCCTTGGTGCTCAAGCATGCGGCTGACCAGATGGGCCTGCATCTGCGACGGCTCGACGAGGATGATGGCGAGGTCAGCCAACGAGGTAGTCATTGCCATGCGATCACTCCGGAACGAAGGGGAATGACCTCACTATAGCAGCGAGCGGACAGCCCGGGGGCCGCCCGCCCAAGCCTTTACCCGCGCAGGCGAGCAGCGATGTCGGCGACGCGCTGGCCGTAGCGTTTGGCGGTATCGAGATCACCGGCCGGGACTTCGGCGACGCTGGCGTCGGAGGGCGAGCGGACAAGCAGGCCGGCCGAACCGCCGAGATGGTTCATGTCGGCATGCGTGGCGGCCTTGGTGTTGGCCGGCAGGATGCCGAGGCTGACCCAGATGCCGCCATGCTGCGAGGCCAGCGTGTGCAGTTGAATCATCGTCGCGCCCTTGTCGCCGACCGGGCTGGCGCTGTTGGTGAAACCGCCGAAAACCTTGTCCTGCCAGGTCCGCGAAAACCAGGGCTTGGACGAGGCATCGGCAAATTTCTTGAACTGCCAACTCGGGCCGCCCATGTAGGTCGGCGTGCCGAAGATGATGGCGTCGGCAGCGGCCAGCTTTTCCCAGCCGCCTTCGGGCAGGTTGCCTTCGGCATCGATGGCCAGCAGTTCGGCGACGGCGCCTTCGGCGACGACTTCGGCGACGCGCTTGGTGTGGCCGTAGCCGGAGTGATATACGACGATGGTGTTGCTCATGCTGTTTTCCATTTATTGATTATTGAAAGTCGGGTCAGGCGACAGGCGGCAGGTCAAAGAGCAGGAATTCCGCTTCTTCACTGGCCAAAAACTTGAGATCGGTTTCGTCGGCAATCTTGGCGCCGTCACCGCCATTCACGTTTTTGCCATTTATTTCCAGTTGACCGTAGATAACGTGCACATAGGCCAGCCGGCCGGCCGCCAGGCGGTAATCGATGCCTGCCCCCGGCTCGACAACGGTGGCCCACAGGCGCGCATCCTGGCCGATGGTCGTGCTGCCGTCGGCACCGTCCGGCGAGGCAACCAGGCGCCAGCGACCGCGCATTTCGTCGAGCGGCAGGGCTTGTTGCTCGTAGCTGGCTGACGTACCGTGCTGCGCCGGTTCGATCCAGATTTGCAGCAGGTGCGTTTCTTCGTCGGCCGATGGGTTGGATTCGCTGTGCAGGATGCCCTTGCCGGCGCTCATCCGCTGCACTTCGCCGCGCCGGATGAAGCCGCCGTGGCCGAGGCTGTCCTTGTGCTCCAGCGTACCGGACAGGATGTAGGTGACGATTTCCATGTCGCGATGGCCATGCCGGCCGAAACCGGTGCCCGGGGCGACGCGGTCCTCGTTGATGACACGCAGGGCGCCCCAACCCATTTCGTCCGGGTCGTAATAATCGGCAAAGGAAAAACTGTGTTTGGCGCGCAGCCAGCCATGGTCGGCGTAGCCGCGTTCGGCAGAAGGGCGAAGCTGGATCATCTCAGTATCCTTGTGAATAAATCGTATTGATTAGTCACCATAGTATTCATGGTGTTCAACAATAAATAGCGAATAATTACGAGGCTATCAGTTAATATTTTTCATATGAAAATATCGCTCGATCTACTGCTCATCCTCGACGCCATCGAACGCTTGGGCAGCTTCACCGCGGCCGCCGCTTCGCTGCATCGCGTGCCGTCCGCGCTGTCGCATGCCGTCGCCAAACTGGAATGCGATCTCGGCATCACGCTGTTCCGGCGCGAAGGCCGGCGCGCCACGCTCAACGAGGCCGGGCGCACACTGCTCGACGATGGCCGCCACCTGTTGCGCGCGGCGAGCGAGCTGGAGCGTCGCGTCCAGCGCATCGCCGACGGCTGGGAGGCCGAACTGCGCATTGCGCTCGATGCGGTCATTCCGATTGAGCGCATCTTTCCGCTGCTCAAGCGCTTCTACGCCGCCGGACACGGCACCCAGATCAGGCTCTCCAACGAAGTGCTCGGCGGCACCTGGGACGCCCTGGCGACCGGCCGGGCTGACCTGGCCATCGGTGCGCCGGGCGACCCACCGTCGCGCAGCGGCATCGCCACCAGCCTGCTGTGCACGCATACCGATTTCATCTTCGCCATTGCCCCGGAGCACCCGCTGGCCGCCTGGCCCGGCACCATCCCGGCCAGCGAGCTGCTGCACCACCGCGCCGTCGTCGTCGCCGACACCTCGCAGGAGCTCGATGCCCGGACCATCGGCCTGCTTGAAGGACAGGACGTCCTGCGCGTCCCCGACATTCGTGCCAAGGTGGCGGCCCAGGCGGCCGGACTGGGCATCGGCCACCTGCCGCGCTGGCTGGCCGAACCGGAGATCGCTGCCGGACGACTGGTGAAGAAAGACCTCGCCACGACACGCCCGGCAGCCCCCCTGCATACCGCCTGGCGCACCCGCCAGGACGGCAAGGCGCTCCTCTGGTTCGTCAAAGAACTAGCTGACAAGGTGGTAACGAGCGCACTGACCGAAGGCCTTCATTCAGGCACATAACCCGGCCCACAGGCGCTCCATATAGTGCTATCTTGAAAAGAATTTGACCAAATCATAACAATGGAAAAATCCCGGCCAATCTCGCTCGACAGCATGCAAAGGGGCCACTATTTCCCGCATTTCCTGCTGCATGAAGGTGGGGCCTGGCTGGTGCTTGGCATCATTCTGGCCATCACCGCGGTGCTCTACGGCATCGTTCGGCAAAGCACCGAGGAGCAGATTTACCAGCGCTTCCTGTACCGCGCCGAGCAGGAGCGGAGCACCCTGCTCTTTCGCCTTCAGGCCCACGCCCAGGTCCTGCGTGGCGCTGCTGCCTTCATCGAGGCGAGCGACGACGTCAGGCGCGACGAATGGCAGAGCTATGTGCGCAACCTGCAGCTGGAAAAAACCCTGCCCGGCATACAGGCCACCGGTTTTTCGCTGATGATCCAGCCGCGCGACAAGGCTGCACATGAGCAGACAGTCCGGAACGAAGGTTTTTCGAGCTATGCCATCAAACCCGAAGGGATACGCGAGCAGTTCAGCAGCATCGTTTATCTCGAACCGTTTTCTGATGTCAATCAGCGCGCATTCGGCTACGACATGTTCTCCGAACCGGTTCGCCGCCTTGCCATGACGCGGGCGCGGGACAGCGGCGAACCAGCCCTGTCGGGGAAAATCACACTCCTTCAGGAAAATGACGGGCAGCCTCAGCCGGGCTTCCTGATTTATATACCGGTATTCCGCAACGGCCAGCCCCACGACAGCATCGAACAACGCCGGGCAACGCTGCGCGGCTTCAGCTATGCCGCTTTCCGCGCCCGGGATCTGCTCGGCAGCATTTTCAACCCGGACAACAAGGATGTCGAAATCGAGTTGTACGACACGGCGGTTGCGCCGGAAAATCTGCTTTTTGATTCGCATCCGGATAACAAGGCGCACAACCACGGGCGCCAGCGCGTAACCCTGCCCATCGAATTCGGCGACCACAAGTGGATCGCCCAGCTACGCAGCAGTCCCGAGTTCGACAGCATTACGCCGACGGCGCTGCCCTTCAGCATTGCCTTCGGCGGCATCCTGGGCGGCCTGGCGACGTTTTTCTGGGTGCGGCGCAACAACGGCTACCGGCGCAACATCACGATCTACGCCGATCGCCTGACCAAGAATGAGAAACGCCTGCGCACACTGATCGACACCTTGCCGGATATTGTCTGCCTGAAGGATGGCGCCGGGCGCTGGACGGAAGCCAACAGCCCCCTGCTCCGCATGCTCGGCCTGAGCAATACCGACTATCGCGGCTCGACCAGCCGGGAATTGGCCGCCTCGGGCAAATTCGACACGGCGCCGCTGACGCTGCTCGACACCTCGGATGAACGTGCCTGGAACAATGGCGGCCGTCTCGACGAAGAACTGATTTTCCGTGACCACGACGGCAAAGAACAGGTTTTCGAAATTGCCAAGGTGCCGCTTTTCGGAGCCGACGGCAACCGGCAGGCACTGGTCATGGTCGGCCACGACATCACCAAACGGGTTCAGGTGGAAAAGGAGCTGCGCTCCGCCGAGCACAAGTTCCGCGGCCTGGTCGAGCAGTCGCTGGCTGGCGTCTATATCATTCAGGGGCCGCATTTCCGCTACGTCAATCCGTGGTTTGCCAAGCTCTTCGGCTACGAGTCGCCCGAGGAAGTCATTGACCGGGTGGCGGTCATCGACCTGGTTGCCCCGGAAGACAGGCAGAAGGTTGCCGACAATGTCCGGCGGCGGGAAAAAGGTGAAATCGAGGCGCTGCACTATGGCTTTACCGGCCTGCGCCGGGACGGCAGCAAGCTGGATGTCGAAGTCTTCGGCACGGCGGTCGATTTTGAAGGGCGGCCGGCGGTGATCGGGATCATCATCGACATTTCCAAACGCAAACAGGCCGAGGCGGAACTGGACCGCCACCGGATGCACCTCGAAGAGCTGGTCGCCTCGCGCACCGCCGACCTCCAACTGGCCAAGGAGGCAGCCGAAGCGGCCAACCGTGCCAAGAGTACTTTCCTGGCCAACATGAGCCATGAACTGCGCACGCCGATGAATGCCATCATCGGCCTGACCCACATCCTCAACCGACGCAGCAACGACCCCGACCAGCGCGACAAGCTGGGCAAGATCGACAAAGCAGCCAGCCATCTGCTGAGCTTGCTCAACGACATCCTCGACCTGTCGAAAATCGACGCCGAACGGCTCAAGCTGGAACAGACCTCGTTACGCTTGGGCAGCATCGTCGCCAACATCGAAAGCCTGGTCAGCGACAAGCTGGCCGCCAAGGGGTTGCAACTTGAACTCGACGTCGAGCCGCAACTGAGCGAAGCCAAATTGCTCGGCGACCCCCTGCGGCTGCAGCAGATTTTGCTCAACGTGGTCGACAACGCGGTTAAGTTCACCGAGCGCGGCAGCATTTCCATCGGGGCGACGACGGTCGAACAAACGGCGAACACGCTGACCGTCCGCCTGGCCGTCCGGGACACCGGTATCGGCATTTCCCCCGAGGCGCAGGAAAGGATCTTTTCGCCGTTCGAACAGGCCGACGGTTCTACCACTCGCCGCCATGGCGGCACGGGACTGGGCCTGGCCATCGTCCGCGAACTCGTCCGGCTCATGAATGGCCGCATTGAAGTGCACAGTACGCCGGACGTCGGCAGTACCTTCACGCTGACCATCTGTTTCACCAAGGCGGCGCCGGACGCCGCGGATCTCTCGGCAACGCCGGCCGACCAGACAAACGACGCCCGGCCCGCTGATTTCAGCGGCAAGTGTGTGCTACTGGCGGAGGACGACCCGATCAACCAGGAAGTCGCTCTCGAACTGCTGCAATGCCTGCCCGGCCTGAGCATCGACGTTGCCGACGACGGCACCAAAGCGCTCGAACAGGCCAGCCGGAAATACTACGATCTGGTCCTGATGGACATGCAGATGCCGAACATGGATGGACTGGAAGCGACGGTGGCGATTCGCCGGCTACCCGGCTACGCGGCGACACCGATTCTGGCGATGACCGCCAATGCTTTCGCTGAGGATAAGGCGAAGTGCCTGGCGGCGGGGATGTCCGATTTCATCGCCAAGCCGGTCAAGCCGGAACTGCTCTACGCCAAGCTGGAGCAATGGCTGGGCATGACTGCCAATTCGGCCTGATTTCGTTTTTGGCCGTTTTTTCCGGTTGACCGTGGAACTGCGCCGAGGCGCTCAGTTGGCCTCGACCCATTTGATGATCGCCTGCCATTGCTCGATATCGCGCTCGGCACGCGACGGCGGCAGGTCGAAAATGGTCATGCCGGCGGCAGTGGCCTGGACATAGGTCTGCGTGTCGCGCAGATAGGCCAGCACCGGCAGCTCGAAGGTGGCGAAGAAGCGCTCCAGTTCGCCGGCGGCGCGCGTTCGCGCATCGACCCGCATGCCGATTACGGCGACGTCGGCCTTGCCCTTGCGCACGGCCTTTTCGGAGAGCAGTTCGGTCAGGAAATGGCGCGTCGCCAGCATGTCGAACATCGACGGCTGGACCGGCACGATGACCCGCGTCGACAACTTGAGGACGCGTTCGAGCATCTTGCCGTGCAGACCGGCCGGGGTGTCGAGGATGACGTGCGTCGTGCCCTTCGGCGGCCGCGAGATCTTGTCTTCGCCAACCTGCCAGGTGTCGATGGTCGGCAGGGCGAAGGGGCGAATGCCCAGCCATTCGCGCGACGATTGTTGACGATCGATGTCGCCGAGCATCACCTCGGCCCCCCGGCTGGCGAAATAGCCGGCCAGGTTGGTGGCCAGCGTACTTTTGCCGGACCCCCCCTTGGGATTGGCGACGAGAAAAGCTTTCATGCCGAAACTTCCTTTTTATCCAGGATATGGCGAACCAGATTGACGTGTTCGCGCAGGGTGTAGGCCAGATCGGTAAAGCCGAGCGGAATGTGCAGGGCACTGGCTTCATCGTCGAGGGCATCGAGCCGGCTGCGGTAGTCGGCCAGTTTGGCCGGATCGAAATGGTGTTTGAGATCGTCTTCGAGGAACTTCAGCTCGCCGTAAATGCGGAAAACCTTTGAGCGCACCCGCCAGTTATAGATTGCTGGCGCCACCTTGAGGAGCGGGATGAGCAGGACGAAGATCGGGACCAGCATGACGATCAGCCGGTCGACCAGTACGGCCAGCCAGAACGGCAGGTAGCGTTGCAGGAAGGACGGGCCGGACTTGAAGAAGCGGGCCGCTTCGGGCGACAACGGCAGCATCTGGTCCATGTAGGAAGGAAATTCGCCTGTATCCTGAAAGAAGCCGGATTTGCCATGCACCTCGCTGGCCGCCTGCAGGAGCAGTGCCTGCAAGGCCGGATGGAGGTCTTCGCGGACGATCAGATTGGCCGTCGGCGCCAACACCTTGATGTCATCCGGCGGGAAATCGCGAACCAGATCGGCGACGCCCCGCGGGAAGGTCAGCTTGGTCAGGAAAGGAAAGCGGCGCTGATAGGCGCGGTCCTGGGCGAAGCTCATGAGTTTGACGCCGGGCGAGCGGATCAGCACCTGAACCACCGGCGCCGTTTCGGCGGCGATGATGAAGGCGGCATCGATCCGTCCCTGCTGCAGCTCCTCGGCCGCCGACAGGCCGGCTAGCGGGACCAGATGATCGTCGTTCGGAATTTCGTTGGCGTCGAGCAACTGCTGCGCCAACTGGCGCACCCCGGAGCCTTCCTGGCCGATAGCGATACGTTTGCCCTTGAGCTCGGTCAGGCGCGTCAGCACCTTGTCGCCGCGATAGAAGACCCAGACCGGCTCGTAAAAAACGCTGCCGAGCGAGAGCAGGCCGGATTCGTCCTCGGCATCGGGATCGTCCTTCGGCGGCACGACACCGCCCTGGACGAAGCCGATCTGCACTTCGTCCTTGTGCAGGCGATCCAGATTCTCCAGCGAACCGGCCGAGGTCCGCACCTCGAGGGTGATGCCGTTCTTGGCCAGGATGGTGGCGTAACGCTTGGCGAACTGGTAATAGGCGCCACTTTCGCTGCCGGTGCTGATGGCAATCTTGTTCGGCGGCGCCGGTTCGACAAACTGGTAGGCAATAGCGAAGCCAATGCCGGCGAGCAGGACAATCCACCAGGCGGTGGCGAACAGGTCGCGCAGCGAGAGCAGGCCAGCCTTGATCCTGGCCATCATGGCAGCAGAATGGTCGAACCCGTGGTCTTGCGCGCCTCGAGATCACGATGCGCCTGGGCTGCGTCCTTCAGTGCGTAAGTCTGATTGACCTCGATCTTGACCTGGCCAGAGACGACGACATCAAACAGCTCGCTGCCCAGGGCGACGAGATCTTCGCGCTTCGCCGTGTAGTTCATGAGCGTTGGCCGGGTGACGAACAGCGAACCCTTTTGCGACAGCACAATCAGGTCGAGCGGCGGCACCGGGCCGGAAGCATTGCCGAAGGAAACCATCATGCCCATGGGGCGCAAGCTGTCGAGCGAGCCGGCGAATGTATCCTTGCCAACGCCGTCATAGACCACGGCGACGCCTTCGCCGTTGGTGATTTCACGGACGCGCTGGGCGAAATTCTCGGTGCTGTAGTTGATCACGTGGTGGCAGCCGTGTGCCTTGGCCAGCTCGGCCTTGGCCGGCGAGCCGACGGTGCCGATCACCGTCGCGCCAAGCGCCCGCGCCCATTGGCAAACGATCAGCCCGACGCCGCCGGCGGCAGCCTGGATCAGCACGGCATCGCCCGGCTGGACGCGATAGGTCTTGCGCAGCAGGTAGGCCGCCGTCAGGCCTTGCAGCATCATCGCCGCGCCGGTTTCGAAGGAGATGGCGTCGGGCAGTTTGAGCAGGCGGTGCGCCGGGATGTTGCGCACGTCGGCGTAGGCGCCAAGCGGGCCGCCGGCATAGGCGACGCGATCGCCGACCTTGAGTTCGCTGACCCCTTCGCCCACCGCCTCGACGACGCCGGCGCCTTCCATGCCGATACCGGAAGGCAGGGTGACCGGGTAGAGGCCGGTGCGGTGATAGGTGTCGATGTAATTGAGTCCGACGGCGTGGTGGCGAATGGTCGCTTCACCGGCGGCCGGCGCCGGTACCTCAACCGTTTCCCAGGACAGCACTTCCGGACCGCCGTTTTGATGAAGACGAATGGCGTAGGGCATGGTGATCTCCTCGTTATCTGCTTATTTTTGCGAGATAACGAGGTTATCACCGTGCCGGCCGGCGATCTACCGTCGGGCGATTTGAATTTTGGTCAAATTTTCGAGTTGACCGTGGGATTGCCTCAAACCGGCGTCAACTTGGCGTACTCGAGCGCCAGCCACTTCATGCCGCTGCCCCCGAAGTTGATCTGGACGCGCGCATCGGCGCCACGCCCCTCGGTGGACACGATGACGCCGATGCCGAACTTGGCATGCTCGACTGTCTGCCCGATGCGCAGGCCGCCCGCCGCAGCCGGCTCGGCATAACCGCCGCCGAACGAACCGAAAGCCGGGAAGGCCGCTGCCGGCGCCGCTTTCTTGTTGAGTTTGAGCAGCAGTTGCTCGGGAATTTCATCGAGAAAGCTGGACGGCACGCAATAGCGCGTCTGGCCGTGCAGCATGCGGGTCTGCGCACAGGAAACGTAAAGGCGCTGACGGGCGCGGGTGACCGCCACGTACATCAGCCGCCGCTCCTCCTCCAAGCCATCCTTGCCGGCGTTGATCGAGTTTTCGTGCGGGAACAGGCCCTGCTCCAGGCCGGTGATGAAAACCACATCGAACTCGAGTCCCTTGGCGGCGTGCACCGACATGAGCTGGACCGCCTCCTGCCCCTCGCCGGCCTGATGCTCGCCGGCTTCGAGCGAAGCCAGGGTCAGGAAGGAAACCAGCGCCCCGCCTTCGCCGATGGCGCCTTCATCGTCGATGAAAGTCGCCGCAGCGTTGATCAGTTCGTCGAGATTCTCCAGCCGGTCCTGGCCTTCCTTGTCGGTCCGGTAATGCTGGGCCAGACCGGATTTTTCGATGACGTGCTCGACCATTTCCGGTAGCGGCAAGCCTTCCGTCTCGACGCGCAGTTGTTCGATCAAACGAATGAAGGCGCCGACCGTCTGGCCAGCCTTGCCGCTCAGCGAGGCCGCCGCGTTGTACAGGCTGGAATTGGTCTGATGCGCCGTGGCCTGGAGGTTTTCGAGCGAACGGGCGCCGATGCCGCGGGTCGGGAAATTGACGACGCGCAGGAAAGCCGTATCGTCGTCCGGATTGCCGAGCAGGCGCAGATAGGCCAGGGCGTGCTTGATTTCCTGCCGCTCGAAGAAGCGCAGGCCGCCATAAACCTTGTACGGCACGCTCTTGGTGAACAACTCGTTTTCAAGCACGCGCGACTGGGCGTTGGAGCGGTAAAGCAGGGCAATCTGCGTCGGCGAGATGCCGTCGCGGACCAGTTCACGGATCTCCTCGACAACGAAACGCGCCTCGTCGAGGTCCGAATAAGCCTCAAAGGCGCGGATCAGCTCGCCCTCGCCGGCATCGGTCCACAAATTCTTGCCGAGGCGCTCGCGGTTGTTCTTGATGATGGCGTTGGCCGCGGCCAGGATGTTGCCGTGCGAGCGGTAGTTCTGCTCGAGCCGGATCACATTGTCGCCGGCGTAATCGCGCTCGAATTCGCGCATGTTGCCGACCTCGGCACCGCGGAAGGCGTAGATGCTCTGGTCGTCGTCGCCGACGGCAAAAACCACGGCCCCGCCGCCGGCCAGCAATTTCAGCCAGGCGTACTGCAGCTTGTTGGTGTCCTGCACCTCATCGACCAGGATGTAACGGAAGCGGTCCTGATAGTGTTTGCGCAAAGGTTCGTTGCGCTGCAGCAATTCGTAGCAACGCAACAACAATTCGGCGAAGTCGACGACGCCTTCGCGGTTGCACTGGTTCTCGTATTCGGCGTACAACTCGACGCGTTTTTGCGTGTAATTGTCGTAAACCTCGGCCTGTGCCGCCCGCACGCCCTGCTCTTTATGGGCGTTGATGAAGTGGCACAACTCGCGTGGCGGATACTTCTCGTCGTCCACATTCAGGTTCTTGAGCAGCCGCTTGACCATCGCCAGCTGGTCGGCCGAATCGAGGATCTGGAAGGTCTGCGGCAGCCCGGCCTCGCGGTGATGCGCCCGCAGCAGGCGGTTGCACAGGCTGTGAAACGTGCCGATCCACATGCCGCGCGTGTTGATCGGCACCAGCGACGACAGCCGCGCCGTCATCTCCTTCGCCGCCTTGTTGGTGAAGGTCACCGCCAGCACCCCGTGCGGCCCGACCTGACCGGTCGACATGAGCCACGCAATGCGTGTTGTCAGCACCCGGGTCTTACCACTGCCAGCCCCGGCAAGGATCAAAGCATGAACAGGCGGCAGCGTAACTGCCTGAAGTTGCGGCGAATTCAGATTTGCAAGGAGATCGGACATGAAGTCTCAAGGTTAAACCGGGCAACGCCCGGTCAATTGGTATGACCAATTAGTTGCGTTTGTACAACGAAAACTACAATTACGTGCATTTTTTCACAGTCACGAACCGAGTGCACACGTATACTTGCCTAAAATATATTGCAGTGCACAAAACTATTAGCCCACAAGGCAGTCTTACCCAACAGTAGCTACCGCTACATAGAGAAGGAGAATCAGCATGAACAGCATGAATGCACCGAAGATCCTGCCATGGATCGCCCGCAAGGCCGGCATCAGCGACGAGCTCGCGCTCAAACTGTGGCGCCGCGCCGTCAGCGAAGCAGAGTATCTCACCGGCAAAACCGAAGGTTCCGCCTACTGGGGCTTGGCCATCGATCGTTTCCTGGCCATCGTTGAAGACGAAGTCGGCAACGTCCAGTCCTACAGCCTGGCCCCCGCTCCCCAGCTTTCCTGGATGTGGCGCCATCAGTCCAGGATGTCCTTGCTGTCCCTCGCGGCGACCCAAAACGCTTACCGTTACTGGCAGAACACTTGGGAAGGCATCTACCAGCAAAAAAAAGCGGCGTGACCGGGCGACAATAAAGTAGGACCCGCGGGTGCGGAGCGTGCAGGCTCCGCACCCGCTGCACCCGGTCACTGACCATCTGTTTGCTGCAGTCGCTCCACGTCGTTGAGCCCCGTCGGGCCTGCTACGGTCAACCGCAAAAAAGGGCCAAGATCCAAAGGCTCGAGGCATGCCTCGCCCTCATCGCCGATGAGTCGGGGTCAACCGGTATAATTCGCGGTTACTCTCCGATTTCCAGCGAATGAACCCCGCCATGCCCATGCAGGACAAATACACCCCGGCCGACATCGAGCGCGCCGCCCAGCAACACTGGGACAAGACCGGCGCCGCCCGCGCCGTCGAAGACGCCACGAAACCCAAGTACTACTGCCTGTCGATGTTCCCGTATCCGTCCGGGAAACTGCACATGGGCCACGTCCGCAACTACACCATCGGCGACGTGCTGTCGCGCTTCCACAAGATGCAGGGCTTCAACGTCCTGCAACCGATGGGCTGGGACGCCTTCGGCATGCCAGCCGAGAACGCTGCTCTGCAAAATAACGTGCCGCCGGCTGGCTGGACCTATTCCAACATCGATTACATGCGCCAGCAGCTCAAATCGCTCGGCTTTGCCATCGACTGGGAACGCGAGTTCGCCACCTGCACGCCCGAGTACTACCGCTGGGAACAGTGGCTGTTCACCCGCCTCTACGAAAAGGGCCTGGTTTACAAGAAGCTCGGCACCGTAAACTGGGACCCGGTTGATCACACCGTGCTCGCTAACGAACAGGTCATCGACGGCCGCGGCTGGCGTTCCGGCGCGCTGATCGAAAAGCGCGAGATTCCCATGTATTACATGAAGATCACCGCCTACGCCGAAGAACTGCTGAGTGAACTCGACAACCTGCCGGGCTGGCCCGAGCAGGTTCGTTTGATGCAGAAGAACTGGATCGGCAAGAGCACCGGCGTGCGCTTCGCCTTCCCGCTCGCCGACAACCCGGAAGAAAAGCTGTGGGTGTTCACCACCCGCGCCGACACCATCATGGGCGTCACCTTCGTTGCCGTCGCCGCCGAACATCCGCTGGCCACCAAGGCTGCCGCCAACAATCCCGAACTTGCCGCCTTCATCGAGGAATGCAAGAAGGGTGGCGTCGCCGAAGCCGACATCGCGACGATGGAAAAGAAGGGCATGCCGACCGGCATCTACGTCACTCACCCGCTGACCGGCCAGCAGGTCGAAGTCTGGGTCGGCAACTACGTGCTGATGAGCTATGGCGATGGCGCTGTGATGGCCGTGCCGGCCCACGACGAGCGCGATTTTGCCTTCGCCCTGAAGTACAACCTGCCGATCAAGCAGGTCGTCGCCGTCGACGGTGAAACCTCGTTCAGCCACGAAGCCTGGGCCGAGTGGTACGCCGACAAGCAGCGTGGCAAGCTGGTCAATTCCGGCAAGTACGACGGCCTTGGTTACGAAGCCGCCGTCGACGCCATCGCCGCCGACCTCGCCGCCAAAGGTCTGGGCGACAAGAAAGTCCAGTTCCGCCTGCGCGACTGGGGTATTTCCCGCCAGCGTTACTGGGGCTGCCCGATCCCGATCATCCACTGCAAGACCTGCGGCGACGTGCCGGTGCCCGACGAGCAGTTGCCCGTCGTCCTGCCCGAGAACGTCGAGATCACCGGCGCCGGCTCTCCGCTGGCCAAGATGCCGGAGTTCTACGAGTGCAAGTGCCCGAAGTGCGGCGGCGACGCCCGGCGTGAAACCGACACCATGGACACTTTCTTCGAGTCGTCCTGGTACTTCCTGCGCTACGCCTGCCCGGACAACGCCACGGCCATGGTCGACGAGCGCGTCGCCTACTGGTGCAAGGGCGGCATCGACCAGTACATCGGCGGCATCGAACACGCCATCCTGCACCTTCTGTATTCGCGCTTCTTCACCAAGCTCATGCGCGATGTCGGCCTGATCGGCGACCTCGGCGAGCCGTTCGCCAACCTGCTGACCCAGGGCATGGTCGTCGCTCCGACCTTCTTCCGCGATCTTGATGGCGGCAAGAAGCTGTGGATCAACCCGGCTGACGTCGACGTCGTCACCGACGAGCGCGGCCGCCCGACCGGCGCCACACTCAAGGCCGACGGTCTGCCAGTGGTCATCGGCGGCACCGAGAAGATGTCGAAGTCGAAGAACAACGGCGTCGATCCGCAGGCCCTGATCGACCAGTACGGTGCCGACACCGCCCGCCTGTTCATCATGTTCGCCTCGCCGCCCGACCAGTCCCTGGAATGGTCCGACGCTGGCGTCGAAGGGGCGTATCGCTTCCTGCGTCGCCTGTGGAAGACGACGTACGACCATGTGCAAGCCGGCCTCGTCGATGCCGATTTTGAGCAAAATTCCCTGTCGACCGTGCAAGCCGACCTTCGTCGCAAGCTGCACCAGACCATGGGCAAGGTGGCCGACGATTACGGCCGCCGCAAGCAGTTCAACACAGCCATCGCTGCCGTCATGGAACTACTCAACGCCTACGACAAGTGCGACCTTGCCGACGCCACCGGTCGCAAGCTGGCCCAGGAAACGCTGGAAAGCATCGCCCTGCTGCTCTTCCCCATCGTCCCGCACATCGGCCAAGCGCTCTACGCCGAGCTGAAACCGGGCAAGGATGCCGGCGTACAGCCCTTCCCGAAGGCCGATCCGGCGGCGCTCAAGCAGGATGAAATCGAGCTCATGGTCCAGGTCAACGGCAAGCTGCGCGGTTCCGTCCGCGTTTCTGCCGAGGCCGACAAGGCGAGCATCGAAGCCGCTGCTCTGGCCTCCGAAGGCGCCGTCAAGTTCATGGAAGGCAAGCCGGCGAAGAAGGTTGTCGTCGTGCCGGGCCGTCTGGTCAACATCGTCGTCTGAGGAAAGCCGCCATGCGTTCGCCGCTCCGCCTGCTGTTCGCCCTGATCATCGCCGCCGCCCTCTCCGGCTGTGGCTTCCATCTGCGCGGCGTCGGCAGCGGCAACCTGCCCTACAAGACGATGTACATCGCCTTGCCGGACACGGCTGAAGTCAATATCTGGCTGCAACGCTACATCAAGGCCAGCGGCAGCACCGAGATCGTCGAGGACGCCAAGGCGGCCGATGCCATCTTCCAGCAACTGGGCGACAGCCGCCTGAAGACCATCCTCAGCGTCAATGCTCAGGGCCGGGTGCGCGAATACCGGTTGCAACTGACCTACACCTTCCGCATCGTCAACCAGAAGGGGCAAGTACTGGTTCCGCCCAACGAGGTGGCCCTGACCCGCGACATTTCCTTCGACGACTCGAACATTCTCGCCAAGGATCTTGAAGAAGGCCTGCTCTGGCGCGACATGAACAATGACCTGGTCAACCAGATCATGCGCCGGCTGAGCATCATCAAGCCGAGAAACCCAGACGCAGCAGAAGACGACGAGTAATGCTGCTCAAAGGCGATCAGCTGGCGGGGCATCTCGAACGCGAGTTGCGGCCGCTTTATGTTCTGTACGGCGACGACCCGCTGCTGGTCATCGAAGCCGCCGACGCCATCCGCGCCAAATCGCGCCAGCAGGGCTACAGCGAACGCGAAGTACTGACCGTGCTGCCGCAGTTCGACTGGGGAACATTGCTCGCCGCCGGGGGCAACATGTCGCTGTTCGGCGATAAAAAACTGATCGACCTGCGCGTTCCGACCGGCAAGGTCGGCAAGGAAGGCAGCGCGGCGCTCCAGCAGTGGTGCCAGAACCTGTCGATGGACAACCTGCTGCTGATCACCTTGCCCGAGCTCGACTGGCGCGAAGAAAAGGCCGTCTGGTTCACCGCTCTGGTCAATGCCGGCGTCGCCATCAAGCTCATGGCGCCGCCGCTGGCCGAGTTGCCGGGCTGGCTCGTCGGCCGCCTGCGTCGCCAGCAGCAGAGCGCCGACCTCGAAAGTCTCAAGTTTATTGCCGAGCGCGTCGAGGGCAACTTGCTCGCCGCCCATCAGGAAATCCAGAAACTCGGCCTGCTCTACCCGGCCGGCCAGTTGAGCCTGGCGCAGATTCGCGATGCCGTGCTCAACGTTGCCCGCTACGACATCGACGGCCTGCGCGAAGCGCTGCTCTCGGGCGACGTCGCCCGCCTGACGCGGACGCTCGATGGCCTGATGCAGGAAGGCGAAGCGCCGCCGCTGGTGTTGTGGGCGATGAGCGAGGAAATCCGGGCGTTGACCATCATTCGGGCCGGCATGGATGCCGGCAAGCCGGTGGACATGCTGCTCAAGGATGCGAAAGTCTGGGGGCCGCGCGCCAACCCGGTGAAAAAGGCGCTACAGCGCCTGTCGACCGCAGCACTCGAAGCGGCGCTGCAACATGCCGGCAAAATCGACCGACTGGCCAAAGGCATCGGTCACGGCAACATCTGGGAAGAATTCCTGCGGCTCGGCCTGCGCCTCGCCGCGGTCAAACAAATTTAGGCCGCCTTGTTATCGGCGGCCTTGTCCTCGGGTGGCGTGTCCGGCTCCAGATCTTCCCAGAGACAGGTATGCTCCTGACGCACGTCGTGCAAGCCGGGTTTGTTCTTCTCCTGAACCAGGCATTCCCCTGAACATTCATCAGAAACCACCACCAGCTTCATCTCGGCGTCCACCTGCCGTTCGCCATCCCAGAAGCTACACGTAGCGCAGACCTTAACCTCGGTCGGCAAAATCAATTTTTCAGCCATCTTGTCCTCGACGGAAAGCCCTGTTGTCGTTGCGGATAAGAGTTTACCCGGTTCTAGAAGTTCCCACTTATTTGTCTGGCTATAATGTTCCTTTGCCCCGCACGAAGAACATCATGGACATCAAGGAATACATGCAGACCGTCGGCCGACAGGCCCGCGCTGCCTCGCGTCGTGTCGCCTCGGCCTCGACGGCCGAAAAAAATGCCGCACTGCTCGCCATCGCCGCTGCCATCCGTCGCGAAAAGTCCGCCCTGATCGCCGCCAACCAGGAAGATCTGGCCGCCGCCCGCGCCGCCGGGCTTGAAACCGCCATGCTCGACCGCCTGACACTCAGCGAAAAGGGCGTCGACAGCATGGCCGAAGGCGTTGAGCAGGTCGCCAAGCTACCCGATCCGATTGGTGAAATGGGCGAATTCAAATACCAGCCGTCCGGCATCCAGGTCGGCAAGATGCGCGTGCCGCTCGGCGTCATCGGCATCATCTACGAAGCCCGCCCGAATGTGACGGCCGATGCCGCGGCGCTGTGCCTGAAATCCGGCAACGCCGCCATCCTGCGTGGCGGCTCGGAAGCCATCCGCTCCAACCGCGCCATCGCTGCGCTGGTCCATGAAGGCCTGCAAGCTGCCGGGCTGCCAGCCGATGCCGTGCAGGTCATCGACACCACCGACCGCGCCGCCGTCGGCGAACTGATCACCATGCGCGAATTCGTCGATGTCATCGTGCCGCGCGGCGGCAAGGGCCTGATCTCGCGTCTGCTGGCCGAATGCCGCGTGCCGATGATCCAGCACCTCGATGGCAACTGCCACGTCTACCTCGAGGAAGAAGCCGACCCGAACAAGGCCCTGAAGATCGTCGAGAACGCCAAGACCCAGCGCTATGGCACCTGCAACACCGCCGAATCGCTGCTCGTCGACCGTTCGGTCGCCGCCATGCTGTTGCCGCCGATCGCCCATATGCTGACCACCAAGGGCGTCGAGATCCGCGGTTGCGCCGAAACCTGCGCCATCGTGCAGAACGCCGTCGCCGCAACGGAAGAGGATTACTACACCGAGTTCCTGGCGCCAATCATTTCGGTCAAGGTGGTCGCCGGCATCGACGAAGCCATCGCGCACATCAACAAGTACTCGTCGCACCACACCGAGTCCATCGTCACCGACAACCACCCGAAAGCCATGCGCTTCCTGCGCGAAGTCGATTCGGCCTCGGTCATGATCAACGCCTCGACGCGCTTCGCCGATGGTTTCGAATATGGCCTGGGCGCCGAAATCGGCATCTCGACCGACAAGATCCACGCCCGCGGCCCGGTCGGCCTGGAAGGACTGACCAGCCAGAAATGGATCGTGCTCGGCGACGGACACGTTCGAGCCTGAGCGGACAAGCGCGGCATTCCCTGAAATCCACAAGTCCCCGCGCTGGCGGGGACAACTTTTTCCGGAGCAAGCAGATGGCCAAACCTTCCTTCACCTGGGAAGACCCTTTTCTCCTCGACAGCCAACTGGCTGCCGACGAGCGGCAAGTCCGCAACGCGGCCCGCGACTTCGCGCTCAAGGCGCTCAAGCCACGCATCCGCGATGCCTTCCGCAATGAAACGACCGACCCGGCGATCTACCGCGAAATGGGTGACATGGGCCTGCTCGGCGCGACGCTGCCACCGCAGTTCGGCGGTGCCGGACTCAATTACGTCTCCTACGGATTGATCGCGCGCGAGGTCGAATATGTCGACTCGGCGTACCGGACGCTGCTCAGCGTGCAGTCCTCGCTGGTCATGCTGCCGATTTACGAATTCGGTTCCGACGAGCAAAAAGAGAAATACCTCAAGAAGCTGGGCAAGGGCGAGCTGATCGGCTGTTTTGGTCTGACCGAGCCGAATTCCGGCTCGGATCCGGCCAGCGCCAGCAGCGTGGCTCGCGCCGTACCGGGTGGCTGGAAGCTGTCCGGGCGCAAGACGTGGATTACCAACTCACCGATGGCCGACATTTTCATCGTCTGGGCCAAGGATGACGCCGGTGCCTTGCGCGGCTTCATCCTTGAAAAAGGCATGGCCGGGCTGTCGGCGCCGATCATCAACGGCAAGGTCAGCCTGCGCGCCTCGATCACCGGCGACATCGTGATGGACGAAGTTTTTGTTCCCACCGAGAACCAGTTGCCCAAGGCGAGCGGCCTCAAGGGGCCGTTTACCTGCCTCAACTCAGCCCGTTTCGGCATTTCATGGGGCGCCCTCGGCGCCGCGGAAGCCTGCTGGCACACGGCCAGGCAATACACGCTGGATCGCCAGCAGTTCGGCCGGCCGCTCGCCGCCACGCAATTGATTCAGAAAAAACTGGTCGACATGCAGACCGAAATCGCCCTGGGGATTCAAGGTGCGCTACGCCTCGGCCGCATGATGGACGACGGTAGTGCGACGCCGGAACTGGTCTCGCTGATGAAGCGCAACAGCACCGGCAAGGCGCTGGAAATCGCCCGCAACGCCCGCGACATGCTGGGCGGCAACGGCATTTCGGATGAATTCGGCGTCATCCGCCACATGGTCAATCTCGAATCGGTCACCACCTACGAAGGCACACACGATGTACACGCGCTGATCCTCGGCCGCGCCCAGACCGGCTTGTCGGCTTTTTGAATTTTGGCCGTTTTTTCCGGTCGACCGTAGCATTGACCACGGAGGCATCATGAAAACCAACGCCTATCAAGCCATCGTCGCCGCGCCGGGATTCTCGCTTGGCGTGCAGTGCAGCGCTGATGAAATCACCGGCATCGACTTCCTCGAACCGCGCCCGGAACAAGCGCCGGCAACACCACTGGCAGCCGAAGCCGTGCGTCAGCTCAAGGCCTACATCGCCGACCCGAGCTTCGTTTTTGGCCTGCCCCTGCGCCCGGCCGGCACACATTTTCAGCGCCGCGTCTGGGAGCAGATTTCAGCCATTCCGACCGGCCGGACCCACACCTACGGCGAAGTGGCGAAAAACATCAAGAACGCCCCGCGTGCCGTCGGCCAGGCCTGCGGCTCGAATCCCTACCCGGTTGTCGTGCCCTGCCATCGTGTTGTCGCCACCGGTGGCGGACTCGGCGGTTTTGCCCGCGAGCGCGGCGGTTTCCTGCTTGACGTCAAACGCTGGCTGTTGTCGCATGAAAACAGCCTCCCCGGCTGACCTCGCCGAGATCGACAATTTCTGCGACGCCCTGTGGCTGGAAGACGGCCTGGCCAAGGCGACGCTGAACAGCTATCGCTCCGACCTCGGCCGGTTGTCCCTGTGGCTGGCCAATAACGCCAACGAGCCGCTGCTCGACCTGCGCGAAACGACGCTGACCGGCTTCATCGCCCACCTCGCCAGGCAGACCCGAGCCAGTTCGCAGGCCCGCTACCTGTCCACGCTGCGCCGCTTCTACCGCTGGCAGCTCGGCCGCGGCCGCATCGTCGCCGACCCGACGCTCAAGCTGGCCAACCCGAGCCGCCCGTCGCGCCTGCCCAAGGTCATGTCGGAAAAGCAGGTCGAAGCCCTGCTCGATGCCCCCGACCTCGACACCCCGCTCGGCCTGCGCGACCGCGCCATGCTCGAAACGATCTACGCCACCGGCTTGCGCGTCTCGGAACTGGTTGGCCTCAGGCTGCACGAAGTCAGCCTCGCCGACGGCGTGCTGCGTGCTCTCGGCAAGGGCAGCAAGGAGCGCCTGGTACCGCTCGGCCAACTGGCCATCGAGTGGATCCAGCGCTATCTCAACGAAGCCCGACCGGACATCCTCAACGGCCAGCAAAGCGACGACCTGTTCGTCACCGCCCGCGGCGGCGCCATGACCCGCCAGGCCTTCTGGCACCTGATCAAGCGCTACGCCCTGATCGCCGGCATCGCCCCGGAAAAGCTGTCGCCGCACGTCCTGCGCCACGCCTTTGCGACCCACCTGCTCAACCATGGCGCCGACCTCCGTGTCGTGCAACTGCTGCTCGGCCACGCCGACATTTCGACGACGCAGATTTACACCCACGTTGCCCGCGAACGGCTCAAGACGCTGCACGCGGTGCATCACCCGCGCGGTTGAAAGAGGTCCATGTCATCGCCGCGTTGCAACCAGTGCGCCCACTATTTCATCACCCATGAACTGCCGTTCCGCTATGGCTGCCGCGCCCTCGATTTCAAAAGCCAGCGCCGGCCCGAACTCGATGTGATCGCCTCCTCGGGGCAGGCCTGTCTCTATTTCCAGCCCAAGACGCCGGTCAATCCGACTCGGCAGGGGATGTAAAATCAATCAAGAACATTGAAACCCGTCACGCCATGGCAAAACCAGAACACGCCCCCGAAACGCAAGCCACCAAGTTCCTCAAGGCCAACAAGGTAGCCTTCTCGACCCATCTCTACGACTACGAAGAGCACGGTGGCACCAAAGTGTCGGCGCGCGAACTCAACGTCGATGAACACGCCGTCGTCAAAACCCTGGTTTTCGAGGACGAGAACGCCAAGCCGCTGATCGTCCTTATGCATGGCGACTGCAAGGTATCGACCAAGGAGCTGGCGCGGCAAATCGGCTGCAAGAAGGTCGAGCCGTGCAAGCCGGAAGTGGCCAACCGCCACACCGGCTTCCTGGTCGGTGGCACCAGCCCCTTCGGTACCAAGAAGACGATGCCGGTGCATATCGAAAAAACCATCCTCGACCTGCCGCTGATCTACATCAATGGCGGAAAACGCGGCTTTCTGGTCGGCGTCCATCCGCACGACATCCTGCGCACACTACAGCCAAAGGTGGTCGAGGCCGCGCTCAAAGGCTGATTGTCAATAACAATCGACAGTATTTAAGCAATCGATTGGCACTATAGCTCCGCAGTTCGTAAAGTGGCACTCAAGACAAAGGAGCGCCACCATGACCCAACTCGTTATCCAGCACTACACCCGGCCGACTGCCCCTCGCCATCTGTGGATCGGCATGGCAATGGCCGTTGTTGCCATCGCCTTCGGCATCGAACAGGCCGTCCATTGGCTGGCTGCCCACCCGATGGCCGCCCAGGGGCTTGAAGCCAGCCTGCTGGCCGGCGCGGCGACCGGGCTCGGCGCCATTCCCGTACTCATGCTCCGCCGTCCGTCAGAACGCTTGATGGCCCCGATGCTCGGCTTGGCTGGCGGCATGATGCTCGCCGCCAGCCTGTTCTCGCTCCTCGTCCCGGCCGTGCAGACGGTGATGGCCAGCGACGCCGTGTGGTCGCTCGGCACCGCCACGGCCGGCGCCTTGCTGGCTGGCGTCGCGGCCATGCAGATGCTGGATCGTCGTTTGCCGCACGAGCATGTCGAAGAAGTCGAAAGCAGCGGCATGCAGCCCAACGTCGCCCTCGTCGTCGCCGCCATCGCCATCCACAACGTACCGGAAGGCTTGGCGGTGGGCGTCGCGGCAGCGGCCGGCGCCGACCACGGCATGAGCCTCGGCATCGCCTTGCAGAACATTCCGGAAGGCTGGATCGTCGCCAGCGCCATGGTGGCGCTCGGTGCCGCACCCTTGCGGGCTGCCTTGATCGCGCTGGGCACCGGCCTCGTCGAGCCGGTCGGCGGCTTGTTCGGCGTCATCGCCAGCACCGTCGCCGGCGCCGCCTTGCCAATGGCGCTGGCCGCCGCGGCCGGGGCGATGCTCTGGGTAGTCAGCCACGAGATGATTCCGGCCTCGCACCAGCCAGGGCGAGTCGGCGCCGGGACGGCCGGCCTGGCCACCGGTTTCGCCGTGATGACGGTTCTCGCGGCGGCGTTTTGAGCTGATTCAGCTGGGGAAAGCCATTCCCACGGTCAACCGGAAAAAAGCCTCAAAAATTGAAATGCCCCTCGCCCGCTGGTGAGGGGCAAGAATGCTCAGAGCGAGCGTTCGATGATGACGCCGACGCGCTTGACGCCCGGCATCATGCCGAGCTTGGCGACCGACACACGGACCCAATGCACGGCGAAGGTTTCCAGCACGTAGCTCGCCACGTGTTCGGCCAGCGCTTCGATCAGATTGAAGTGCACGGCGGCCAGGTCGGCGCGCAGGCGCTCAACCACCACTGCGTAATCAACCGTGTCGCGAATGTCGTCGCTGGCCCCGGCCGAGGCCGTCGATACGCCGATCTGCAGTGAAATTTCGACCGTCTGCGGCATGGCCTTCTCGCGCGGATAGATGCCTATCCAGGTTTCGGCGCGCAGTTCTTCGAGGAAAATGATGTCCATAGGGCGGTCGACCGCAGCAGCGGTGTAAAATTTGGCGCGATTGTACCCCAGCGACCAAAGCCACCTAAGCGCCCCATGCAAATTGCCCTCGCCCTCGTTACCGCCTACCTGCTCGGCTCCGTTCCCTTCGCCATGATTTCCTCGAAGCTCTTCGGGCTGGCCGATCCGCGCACCTACGGTTCGGGCAATCCCGGCGCCACCAACGTGCTGCGCAGCGGCAACAAGAAGGCCGCGCTATTCACCCTGCTCGGTGATGCCCTCAAGGGCTGGGCCGCCGTCTTCATCGCGCAGCAGATGGGCTTTTCGAGCACCGTCATCGGCCTCGTCGCGCTCGCCGTCTTCCTCGGCCACCTCTACCCGGTTTTCCTCAAATTCAAGGGTGGCAAGGGCGTCGCCACCGCCGCCGGCGTGCTCATCGCCCTCGACCCGCTGCTCGGCCTGGCCGTCGCCGGCACCTGGCTGTTCATGGCCTACGCCTTCCGCTATTCATCGCTGGCCGCCGTCGTCGCCGCCGCCATGGCCCCGGTCATTTCCGTACTCATGCACGGCGGCAACGGCCAGACGGTCGTCGTCGGCATCCTCGGCATGGCCCTGATCGGCAAGCATTGGCAGAACATCCAGCGCCTGATGGCCGGCCAGGAATCGAAGATCGGCAGCAAGAAAAAGGCTTGAGCCCCAAGCCTCGCCACCACAACGCCGGTTCGCCGGCGTTTTTCGTTGGCGCGATAGCCAATTCCAATCCGCCGCATTCGATCAATCGATTGGATCAACAAATCGGCACTGCCTACACTGAGCCCATCAGGTCATCACAACCCGAACCACTTCAGGAGGCCACCATGATTTCGAATTTCATTGATCGCTGGTTCGACGAGCTGCTGGCATGGCAACCCTGCGTCGACATCCTGGCGACCCTGCCCGACAACTACTGAGCAATGAACCAAAACGGAGCGTCCCCGTCAAACGGTGCCTCCGATCCCAACACCAAGGAAACCGCATGACCCAAACCGTAACCCTCGGCGGCAACGCCATCACCGTCGCCGGCAAATTTCCGCAAAAGGGCGACACGGCCCCGGCCTTCTCGTTGGTCGCCAAGGATCTCTCCGACGTCGCCCTCGCCAGCTTCGCCGGCAAGCGCAAGATCCTCAACATTTTCCCGAGCATCGACACGCCGACCTGCGCCACGTCCGTCCGCCAGTTCAACGCCAAGGCCAACACCCTGCCGAACGCTGTCGTCCTCTGCATCTCGGCCGACCTGCCCTTCGCCCAGGCCCGCTTTTGCGGCGCCGAAGGTCTCGATAACGTCGTCACGCTGTCCACCCTGCGCGGCCGCGAGTTCATCGAAGCCTACGGCGTCGCCATCACCAGCGGCCCGCTGGCCGGGCTGACCGCCCGCGCCGTCGTCGTCCTCGACGAAAACGACAATGTCATCCACAGCGAACTGGTCAGCGAAATCAAGAACGAGCCCGATTACACCGCCGCCCTCGCCGCCCTCTGAGGCCAAGCCATGCTTTCAGGCACCTTCGATGAATTCAAGGCACTAGCCCTCGCCGAAAGATTCGACGAGGTGCTTAACGCACCTGACCGGCCGATGCCTTGTTCGATTCGCACAATCATCCGTTCGCGCCAAAGGCCCGCTTGGTACGCGGTGACATGTGGCTGAGCGCCGGCGCCACCTACCGGGTGGCCCGTCGGAACTGAATGGAGGCCACCATGGGCAAAAAATGCTGCAAGCGCCATCCGCCGTGCAAGGACTGCCCTAAGCTGAAAAAACAGAAGAAAAAGGGCATTGCCACGGTCGACCGGAAATTTTGGCCAATTTTCAAATCGCCGCCTGACGACAACCTTCAACCCATGAGGTAACGTCCGATCAGCGCAGCAGTTCGCTCAACGGCCAGCGTGGCTGAATGGCAAAACTGCCCGCCGCCTTCGCTGGCGTCCCGGCCTGCAGACGCAGGCAACCGGCCAGCGCGATCATCGCGCCGTTATCGGTGCAGAACTCCAGTTCCGGGTAATAAACGCTGAACCGCTTGCGCCGCGCCTCGTCGTCGAGCGTCGCCCGCAATTGCTTGTTGGCGCCGACGCCACCGGCCACCACCAGCTGCTTGAGGCCGGTCTGCTTCATCGCTTTGAGCGACTTCTTGACCAGCACCTCGACAATTGCTTCCTGAAAAGCCCGCGCCGCATCAGCCTTGAAGGTATCGGTCATGTCGTCGGCGTGCTCGCGGACCAGCGTCAAAACAGCCGTCTTCAGTCCCGAGAAGCTGAAACTAAGATCGCCCGAATGCAGCATTGGCCGCGGCAATTCATAAACCCCCGGCGTTCCTGCCTCAGCGAGCTTCGACAGCAAGGCGCCACCCGGATAGGGCAAGCCGAGCAGTTTGGCGCTCTTGTCGAAAGCCTCGCCGGCCGCGTCGTCGAGCGTCTCGCCAAGCAGTTCGTACTCGCCAACGCCGGTCACCCGCATCAATTGCGTATGACCGCCGGAGACCAGCAAGGCGACAAACGGGAAGGTCGGCGGCGTGGCCGACAACAGCGGTGACAGCAAATGCCCTTCGAGGTGATGCACCGGAATGGTCGGCTTGTCGATGGCCAGCGCCAGCGCTTCGGCGAAGGCACAACCAACGAGCAGCGCCCCGGCCAGCCCCGGGCCACGCGTGTAGGCCACGGCATCGACCTCGTCGAGCGAGCGATTGCCTTGCGCCAGCGTCTCGCGCAAAAGCGGCACGACACGCCGGATGTGATCGCGCGAAGCCAGTTCCGGCACGACACCACCGTACTCGGCGTGCATCGCCACTTGCGAATGGAGAGCGTGCGACAGGAGACCGGCTTCGCTGTCGTAGAGCGCAATACCGGTTTCGTCGCAGGAAGATTCAATACCGAGGACTAGCATGCTGCGGATTTTAACACTTGGATCAGCAGGGTTTTTTCGCATATACTGTTGGGCTACCCGCAAAGTCTGCGGAACAAATTTTGCGCGCACTGCCGTTTACTTGACCTGGCAGGCGCCTAACGGAAGGGGGTGATTTATATGCCGAACATTCGTGTCAAGGAAAATGAGCCGTTCGAAGTTGCTATCCGCCGCTTCAAGCGCACGGTCGAAAAGACTGGTTTGCTGACCGAGCTGCGTGCCCGTGAGTTTTACGAAAAGCCCACCGCCGAACGCAAGCGTAAGGCCGCCGCTGCTGTCAAACGCCAGCACAAGCGCCTCCGTAGCCTGACCCTGCCGCCGAAACTTTTCTAATCAGAAAAATATCGCAGCACGAAAGAGCCGCCCGCCCAACAGCTGGCGGCTCTTTGCTTTAAGAAAGCCGAAAATGAGTTTGAAAGCCCGCATCACCGAAGACATGAAGTCGGCCATGAAGGCCAAGGAAACGGCCAAGCTGAGCGCGATTCGTCTGCTGCTCGCCGCCCTCAAGCAAAAGGAAGTCGACGAACGTGTCGAACTTGATGACGCAGCGGTCGTCGCCATCATCGAAAAGCTGACCAAGCAGCGCAAGGACAGCGTCACCCAATACGAAGCCGCCGGCCGCCAGGAACTGGCCGACGCCGAAAAGTTTGAAATCGCCGTCCTCGCCGTCTACCTGCCGGAAAAAATGAGCACCGAGGAAACCGCCGCAGCGGTCGCCGCCGCCGTCGCCGAAACCGGCGCCAAAGGTCCGGCCGACATGGGCAAGCTGATGGCTGTGCTGAAACCGCAACTCGCCGGCAAGGCCGACATGGCCGAGGTATCGAAACTGGTCAAAGCGGCGCTGGCCGGTTAAGCAGCAATACACGCCATGATTCCGGATTCCTTTATCCAGGATCTGCTGGCCCGGGTCGACATCGTCGACCTGGTGGATAGCTACGTACCGCTCAAGAAAGCCGGCGCCAATTACGCCGCTTGCTGCCCCTTCCACAACGAAAAATCACCGTCCTTCACGGTCAGCCCGACCAAGCAGTTCTACCACTGCTTCGGCTGCGGCGCCCACGGCACGGCGATCAGCTTCGTCATGGAATATCAGGGGCTCGGCTTCGTCGATGCCGTCAAGGATCTCGCCACCCGCGCCGGCATGCAGGTACCGGAAAGCGAAGGACGCAGCTTCAAGGACGAAAAGCCCGGCCAGACGCGCACGCTGATCGAGATCATGGCGCGCGCCGCCCAGTATTACAAAGACCAGCTCAAGGCCTCGCCGCGCGCCATCGAATATTGCAAAAAACGCGGGTTGACCGGAGAAATCGCCGCCCGCTTCGGCATGGGCTACGCCCCGGACGGCTGGCAGAACTTGCAGGCAGTTTTCTCCGACTACAACGCCGACGAACTGAAAATAGCCGGACTGGTCATCGAAAACGAGTCCGGTCGTCGCTACGACCGCTTCCGCGACCGCCTGATGATTCCGATCATCAACCCGAAAGGCGAAATCATCGCCTTCGGTGGCCGGATCATCGACCAGGGCGAACCGAAATATCTCAACTCGCCGGAAACACCGCTGTTCGAGAAGGGCCGCGAACTGTTCGGCCTGCCGCAGGCCAGACAGGCGCTACGCGAGACGGATACCGCCATCGTCACCGAAGGCTACATGGACGTCATCGCGCTGGCCCAGAACGGCGTCGGCAATGCCGTCGCCACGCTCGGCACGGCAACGACCGCCACCCACGTCACCAAGCTGCTCCGTCAAGTCGACCGCATCGTCTTCTGCTTCGACGGCGACAATGCCGGTCGCAAGGCGGCGTGGCGCGCCTTGGAAAACTCGCTGGAAGCGCTGGCCGACAACAAGCGCCTGGCCTTCATCTTCCTGCCCCAGGAACATGACCCCGACAGCTACATCCGCGAATTCGGCAAGGAGCAGTTTGACCGCCAGGTCATCCAGGCTATGCCGCTCTCCGACTTCCTGCTGCGCGAGCTGGCCCAGCGCTGTGACCTGACCAGCTCGGAAGGCAAGGCGCAGCTCATCTATGAAGCTAAGCCGCTGCTGCTCAAGCTGCCGACTCCGCTGCTGCGATTGCAACTGGTCAAGCGCCTGGCCGAAGCCAGCGGCTTTGCCCAGGGTGAAGTTGAGCGCCTGTGCGAACTCAAATCCTACACCCCAGCTGCCCCACCCCGGGCCAAGCGTACCGCGCCGTCGCTGACCCGCAACCTCCTGCGCATTGTGTTGCACAAGCCACAACTGGCCAGCCAGCTGCCAATAGATCTTCTGCCCGACACACCTGAGCGCGCTGCGCTGGTTCGCCTGCATGACTTGGTCAGCGCCAACGACGAAACCAGCAGCTATGCCGGCTTGCGTGAGCAACTGCGCGGCCAGCCCGAGGAAAGCATGATCGAAAACGCCGCATCGGAACTTCTCGGCCAGCCGTTTGACGAAGATGAAGCAGACGAAGAGTTTCGCGACACCCTCGATAAATTGCAGGAAGGCGGCCAGAAACGCGCCTTTGCCGAATTGCAGGCGAAAGCCCATCAATTTGGCGTGGCCGGACTCAGCGCTGCGGAAAAAATGGCTTACATACAACTGCTCAGCAAGCAAGCAAATCGCAGCTAAGTTGTGGTAAAATTTATGGTTTTCTCGAATTCTATGGATCGTGTTCATGGCTAAGGCAAAAGACCCCGTCAAGGAAGCCCCGAAGGCTCGCATCAGCAAGGCCAAGGAGAAGGCAGCCGAAAAGGCGCTGCTGCAAGGCCAGATGGCTGAAGTTCCCGAACCGCTCGACGCCGAAGCGCGCAAGACGCGCCTCAAGACGCTGATCAAGCTCGGCAAGGAGCGCGGCTACCTGACCTACGCCGAAATCAACGACCACTTGCCGGACGATGTCGTCGACGCAGAAAGCATCGAAGCAATCATTTCGACCTTCAGCGAAATGAGCATCCAGGTTTTCGACGAAGCCCCGGCTGCCGAAGACCTCCTGATGTCCGACACCGCTGCGGTTGCTGCCGACGACGAAGAAGTCGAAGCACAAGCCGAACAGGCACTGTCCACCGTCGACTCCGAATTTGGCCGTACCACCGACCCGGTCCGCATGTACATGCGCGAAATGGGCACGGTCGAACTCCTCACCCGCGAAGGCGAAATCGAGATCGCCAAGCGCATCGAGGAAGGCCTGAAGCACATGATCCAGGCGATTTCCGCCTGCCCGACGACGATTACCGACATTCTCGACATGGCCGCCAAGGTCGAGAACGACGAGATGCGCATCGACGAACTGGTCGATGGCCTGATCGATCCGAACGCCACCGAAGAAGTCGCCGCCGCTCCCGAAATGCCGGAAGCCGATGAAGAGGAAGCGGACGACGAGGACGAGGACGGCGAAGGTGGTGCTGCCGGTGCCGCATCCGCCTCGCTGCTGCAACTCAAGACCGATGCCCTGGAGCGTTTCAAGGCCATCAAGAGCGTGCACGCCAAGATGCAGAAGCTGCTGTCGAGCAAGGGCCCGCATGACAAGGCCTATCTCAAGCTGCAGCAGCAGATTTCCGATGAACTGCTCAACATCCGCTTCACCTCGCGCTCGATCGAACGCCTGTGCGACAGCGTGCGTGGCATGGTCGAACAGATTCGCGGCTCCGAGCGCAAGATTCAGCAAATCTGTGTCGACCGCGTCAAGATGCCCCGTCCGCATTTCATCCAGACCTTCCCGGGCAAGGAAACGACGCTCGAGTGGGTGGACGCCGAAATCGCCTCAGCCCCCAAGACTTACTTGGCGATCCTGACCCGCTGCGCACCGGATATCAAGGAAGAGCAGAAGAAGCTGATCGCGCTCCAGGAGCGCATCGGCATTCCGCTCAAGGACCTCAAGGACATCAACAAGCAGATGTCCACCGGCGAAGCCAAGGCGCGTCGCGCCAAGCGCGAAATGACCGAGGCCAACCTGCGTCTGGTTATCTCGATTGCCAAGAAGTACACCAACCGCGGCCTGCAGTTCCTCGACCTCATCCAGGAAGGCAACATCGGTCTGATGAAGGCGGTGGACAAGTTCGAATACCGTCGCGGCTACAAGTTCTCGACCTATGCCACATGGTGGATTCGTCAGGCCATCACCCGCTCCATCGCCGACCAGGCGCGGACCATCCGTATCCCGGTGCACATGATCGAAACGATCAACAAGATGAACCGGATCAGCCGCCAGATCCTGCAGGAAACGGGTGCCGAACCCGATCCGGCAACACTGGCCAAGAAGATGGACATGCCTGAAGACAAGATCCGCAAGATCATGAAGATTTCCAAGGAGCCGATCTCCATGGAAACCCCGATCGGCGACGACGACGACTCGCATCTCGGCGACTTCATCGAAGATCAACTGACGCTGGCGCCGGCCGATGCGGCGATGTACTCAAGCCTGCGCGGCGTTACCAAGGAAATCCTCGACACCCTGACGACGAGGGAAGCCAAGGTCCTGCGCATGCGCTTCGGCATCGAAATGAACACCGACCATACGCTGGAAGAAGTCGGCAAACAGTTCGACGTCACCCGCGAGCGCATCCGTCAAATAGAAGCCAAGGCGCTGCGCAAGCTGCGTCACCCAACCCGCTCCGACAAGCTGCGCAGCTTCCTGGATCAAAACGGCAACTAAGCTTTCCGGGCCTGTAGCTCAGTTGGTTAGAGCAGAGGACTCATAATCCTTTGGTCCACGGTTCAAGTCCGTGCAGGCCCACCAATTTGCAGTGCTGCGACCAACCCTCCGGGGTTGGCCGCATGTTTCAGAAGTACCCGGTAGACACTTCGACAAAAGCCATGTTGCTGACACGAAGTGGCAGGTTTTTTAGGCATTTTTTGTAAAGGCATTCGACATGAATACAGAATCCATCCTCACGCACCTGAAAAAGCACGGCCAATTGCTTGATGCGGATATCGCCAAGGGCACGGGCATTGCGCTGTCGGATGTTCGTACATCGATCCTCGAACTGTCCGCTCAAAAAGCCATTTCAGTGTGCAGCATGACCACCTTCAAGAATGGCACACCGACCGAAGGCATGTTCTGCCGCGTTTCCGGCTACATGCCGTCGGCTGCTCCTGGCCGCAAGCCGGGCGTCAAGACCTGAGAAAAGGGCCAGCCGAGCTGGCCTGGCAACTTCCTGTTATTCAACGACGCGGCCGCGCTGTAGTTTTACCTGGCCGCGTTTTATTTTGCTCTCGAGGCGCTTGCGCTGGGAGTTCCGACTCGGCTTGGTCGGCCGCCGTACAGGCGGCACAAAGGCCGCCGAGGCGATCAGTTCGCGCAGGCGAACCAGCCCGTCTTCACGGTTGCGCTCAAGGCTGCGGAATTTTTGTGCCTTGATAACGACGACACCCTCGCTGCTGATCCGCTGATCGCGCATGGACCGCAGTTTTTCCTTGACCTCATCGGGCAAGCTTGACGCAGCGATATCGAAACGCAGATGGACGGCATTCGACACTTTGTTGACGTTCTGCCCGCCCGCCCCTTGCGCGCGGATGGCTGTGAATTCAACTTCGCTTTCGTTGAGGGTAAGGGCGTTCATTTTTTTGCTTCGAGTTGGTCGTACACCGCCGTTGCCACTTTGGCCAATTCGCCCTTGGCGGTGCTCGCCGACAGGGCGTAGCCAAATTTACCATCAACCCAGTAGAACACATTGACCTCGCCTTCGCGGGCGAAGCGGTAGCCGGTTTCCGGCCGGGCAGCGTTTTCGGTCGTCACGTACAACGTCATGCGCTGGCCGGTGGCGTCCTGGTACATGAACTGGGCAACCGGACCGGCGTTGCCGGGGAGCAGACGACCGCCCACCAACTCGTAGCCAAGGGCACCGAGTTTGGGCGGGCTGACCGGCGAGCCCAGACGTTTGGACAGCCATTTGACCAGCGCCTCTTCCTGATCGGCCGTCACTTCGACGGGGCGCCTGGCGTCGGGGCTGTAAACCACGTGGGCGACGGCAGCCTGGCGAGGCAGCGGCACAACCTGGGCCATCCGCTCGACGCCTTGGTACTGGCCATGCCCCAGCCAGCCGGCGACGCCACCGAGCGTGGCAACCAGAACCCCGGCGGCTATCTGCTGCAGCGGCCAAAATTTCAAATTTAGCCTTTTTTTCCGGTTGACCGTGGAATTCATTGGTTGCACGGTCAGCGCCTGCAGGTGGTCGGGCAAAGGCTCGACCAGCACAGGATTGAACAGCGCCTTGAGCGCCTCATTCTGGGCGCGATAGGCACGGACGCGCTCGGCATCCTCCGGATAGAGAACCAGATAAGCTTCGATCTCGGCCCGCCGCGCTGGCGTCAAGGCGCCGTCGACGTAGGCGTGCAGATCGTCTTCGGTAATATTGAGCGGGCTCATCGCACAACCCTCAAATTGGCGCCGGCCTGCCGGCCTTCCATGATCTGGCGCAACCGTTCGCGTCCACGCGACAGACGGGACATCACGGTGCCGATCGGAATGCCCAGTGCAGCGGCGATTTCGGCGTAACTCATTTCTTCCAGCCCGACGAGCAACAGTACTTCACGCTGGTCGTCCGGCAATTGACGGAGGGCTGATTCGAGATCCATCACTTCCAGCCGGTCGCTTTGGGTAGCGCGCGTCGGCACCTCGCAGGCGCCATCGTCGAGCGCATAGGTCGGCAAACTGCCCCGCCGCAGTTGGTCGACGCGCAGGTTGTGCATGATGCCGAACAACCAAGCCCGCAAATCACTACCGGCCCGCCATTGAGCAAAACGGCTCCAGGCGCGTTCGAGGGTGTCCTGCACAAGATCGTCTGCTGCCGCGCGATCGCCCAGCATCGCCCGCGCATAGCGGCGCAAGCGAGGCAATTCGGCGATGATCGCGCGGCTATCCACGTTGCTCGATTAAGGCTTGGCGACGTGCCAGACGTTGTTGAAACCGTCACCGGTCTTGTCGCCAGCCTTCTGGTCCTTGATCCAGAAGTACAGCGGCTTGCCCCTGAAGGCCCACTGTTTCTTGCCATCGTCGCGCATCACGATGCTGTAGTCACCGCTCGCCATGTCGCCATCCATGGCCATCAGCGGCGGCCAGTTGGTGGCACATGGGCCATTGCACATGCTCTTGCCGCTACCGGCTGCGTCCTTGTCGAAAACATAAAGCGTCATGCCATTGCTGCCGGTGAGCATGCCATCCGACACCATGGCCGGGGCAGCGGCGCGCGTCCCGTAACCGGAACAGGCGGCCAGTATGGTTGAGGTGAGCAGCGAGAGAAGCAGGTTTTTCGTTTTCATGATGATCTCCGTTGGTTTTGGGGGGCTACACCAACGTATACGGAAGACGCCTTCAGTTTATTCCATCGGCCCGGCCAAGCCGCCACAACGAAGTCACCTCAGCCGCCCGCGCCGCGTGCAGTGGGTCACTCGCATCCTGCGCCTTGGGATGTTTCGGCCGGATATCGAGACGCTCGATGACTTTCAGCCCTGCCATCTCAATCCACCCCAGCAGCTTCTGCCGCGAGCGCAGGCCGAGATGTTCGGCAATGTCCGAAATGATCAGCCAGCCCTCGCCATCAACCTCCAGGTGCGCAGCCAGCCGGCCGAGAAAGCCGCGCAGCATGCGCGACTCCGGGTCATAGACCGCGTGCTCGACCGGCGAAGTCGGCTGCGCCGGCAACCACGGCGGATTGCAGACAACCAGCTTGGCTCGTCCTTCCGGGAACAGATCGGTCTTGACGAGGCGGATTGCTGCGGTCAACCCCAATTTCTCGACATTTTCGGAAGCGCAAGCCAAGGCCCGCTCATCCATGTCGGTCGCCACGATCTGCTTGACACCACGCCGGGCCAGAATCGCCGCGATGATGCCGGAGCCGGTCCCGATATCGAACGCCAGATCGCAATTGGCTGGCAACGGCGCCTTGGCGACAAGATCGACGTACTCTCCTCGCACCGGCGAAAACACGCCGTAATGCGGATAAATGCGCCCCTCCACCGCCGGCACCGGCACACCCTTCTTGCGCCACTCATGGGCGCTGACGACGGCCAACAATTCACGCAACGACACCAGAGAATCCTCGCCGCTCGGCTGCCCGTAAGCCTCGATGCAAGCCTGCCGGACATCCTGTGCCCGGCGCAAGGGGATGCTGTAATCGCCACCAAGCGGGACCAGCAACAGACCGAGCGCCTGTGCCCGTCGCCCCTGATTCTGCCGATGCTGCTCGAAAGCCTCGGCTGGCGTTGCCGGCTTTTTCTGGCTACCTGATCGCGGCTGACGGTCGGCACGCCGACTCAAGCCCTGCAACAGATGCCGGGCATTCTGCCAGTCGCCCCGCCACAGCATGGCAGTACCTCCGCCGGCCAGTTTCCAGGCGGCATCGACACTCAGGCGATCATCGACCACAACGAGCTGTTCATAAGCCGGCAAGCCAGCCTCGGAGCGCCAGCGGGCGGACTTTGTCCCGCCCCCTTCGGTCCAGGCAATCACAGGAAATGGTGCGCGCGTCATGCCCCGCATTGTAGGGCAGAAGCCACCGCCCACTGCCTGCCACTTTGATGCAAAGAGCCTAATTGCTGAAATTGTGAATTATTCGATAGTCGACTGCAGCCTCGACGTTAACAATGTCAGCAATCACCCATTTGTTGCAGCAATCCAAACTTACAGGATCAACCCCGTGGCCACTTTGAGCACACACTCTGCCGGCGGCATCATTGAATCGGCCACCGCCTTTTTCGGTAGCAGCCCCCTCAGGCCCAGCCGAATGACGAACTCCCCCAGACGCCAGGAAAACCCCGCGGACGAAAAACAAAAAGATGCAATGGCCCGTCGTCTCGAACAACTTCACACCGCTCTCGGCGAATCGGCAGTCGCCCCTGCCAAGGCCGTGACAGCCCATACTCTTCCGCCTGCGCTCGAATCCGTAAAATCGTTCGGGGCAGGCTCGATCATCGCCACCGCCATGATTTCGGCCCTGTTTGGTGCCGGATTGATGTGGCTGGGCACACCGCAAGCAGAGACCCGAACCACCCCGGCGCCTCTTCCCCTGATTGCGGCGCCCCCCCAAACAGCAACCGCTGCGCGGAGCGAACCCGTACTTGCTGCGCCAGCCACAACAGAAATCAGCGAAAAGACAAAGATCGGCGAGCTTCTCAACACATGGCGAAACGCCTGGGCACAACGGGATATCGCAAGCTACCTGAACGCCTACAGCCAGCAATTTACGCCCGCCGACGGCAACACGCGCAATACCTGGGTTGCCGCGAGAACGAAGAAACTCTCAGCCGGCGCCCCGATCGACATCCAGATCCGCGAACTCGGCATCGAGCGGCTCAATGCCGATCAGTTCAAGGCAACCTTCCTCCAAGACTATGCCTCGGGTAGCTATCGGGAAACGGCACAAACCAAGGTTCTGCTGATCGCCCGCGAAAACGGCGAATGGAAAATCACCAAGGAATGGCTGGCAGAAAACAAGCTAGCGATGAAGTAAACAGCGCAGTTCGAAATTGGAAAGTCGGCCGATAAGCCGGGTTCTGTTCCCCCCTTGCGGGGTTCGGCAATCATTCCTCTAGGCCTGCCGTCACCGACAGGCTCAAGCAACCTACCCGGAAGCAGCGCGGGCCACGCCTCAGCTTCCCTATTTGGTCTTGCTCCGGATGGGGTTTACCGTGCCGCTGAACGTTACCGCCAGCGCGGTGAGCTCTTACCTCGCCGTTTCACCCTTACCTGTGCGCCTTGCGGCGCCATCGGCGGTCTATTCTCTGTTGCACTTTCCGTTGCCTTGGGTCACTCGACTTTCGTCTTGCGACTTATAACACCCAGCCGTTAACTGGCATCCCGCCCAATGGAGCCCGGACTTTCCTCCCGGCGCCGAAGTTTCCCCCGGACGCCCAGCGATTGCCTGGCCAACTTTCCGCTGCGGATTATACGCGCCTGCAAGCCAGCCCCGGGCCGCATTGTGGACACCACGAAAAAGTAGCCTGATTCGAATATCCAACAGGCAATTCGTGAAAAATCTGACAGCCCCTACCTCCCCTCATGGCTAAGCTAAGCACACGAGCGTCCAAAATAATGCAAAATAGATAGTCGCCGGTTTTTTCTGGAGAACAATTTCATGTCCATGCACAGCGCACTCAGGCGAGCCATCGAAAAGGGAAACCTGGATGCGGTCAGAACCGCCCTGGATCACGGCGCCCTTATCGAGGAAGCCGATATGCACGGCGACCCCGGCCTGCCGATGCGGATCGCCTGCTTCAAGGGTCATGCCGACATCGTGCGCGAACTGATCAAGCGCGGCGCCGACATCCATGCCCCCAACGCCCAAGGCGCCGGCGGCCCCATCCGCATGGCTAGCCGGGGCCAACACAGTCATATCGTCGAGCTACTTTTAGCCCATGGTGCCGAAGTACCTGAAGATGTCCAACTGCCGAACGCCAACAGCGGGGAACGCCGCAAGCGTGGTGAACGAAGAAGGCGGGACATCGGCCCACCCAGCGACATTCGGGAAAGACGCCAGTCGCGCGAACGCCGAGTCGTCTCCGTCCGCGAAGTCGAACTGTCTGACCGCCAATGGGAACGTTACTTCGCCCAAACCCAACCAAGTCCGCGGCCCGCGCATATTCATGACGTGGCTGATACCGTGTCGATGGTCTTCGAACGAGTCCGCGACTAAGACACAAGAACGGGGCAGACGGACCCCGTTGCCAAGCCGCTCCGCCTAAGCGGGCAAGGTTGTACGGTCGATCACCTTGCGCAGGACAAAACTGGTGTGCACGCCGGTCACGCCTTGAATGCGCGTGATCTTGTTGAGCAGCAGATCCTGATAGGCATCCATGTCCCGGACGACTACTTTCAACTGGTAGTCCGACTGCTGGCCGGTGATCAGCAAACACTCCAGCACCTCGGGTATGTCACCAATCGCCGCCTCAAGATTGGCGAACCGCTCGGGTGTGTGCTGATCCATTGAAATGCCGATCAACGCCATGAGCGTCAACCCCAGTTTCTTGGCGTCGAGCATGGCGCGATACCCGGTAATCAGCCCCGACTCCTCAAGCACCCGAACCCGACGCAGACATGGCGAGGGCGACAGACCGATGCGGTCGGCCAGATCCTGATTGCTGATGCGCCCATCGGCTTGCAGGATGGCAAGAATTTGCCGGTCGTAACGATCAACGTCCATAATATTTCCGTATGAAAAACTTTAGCGCAATTTTCTGCCAATAATACATCAAACGTGGCATCAGTTCGCAATCGCCTGCCGGCTCCTTTGGCCTAATATTTCGCTATCGAAAAATTTATCCGGAGCACGCCATGATTTCCCAGCCCGCCACCAAATACACCGCCTTCCCGCCCGTCCGTCTCGCTGATCGCCAGTGGCCGAACCGCATCATCGAGCAGCCGCCGGTGTGGATGAGTACCGATCTTCGCGATGGCAATCAGGCGCTTTTCGAGCCGATGAACGCCGAAAAGAAGATGCGCATGTTCAAGACGCTCTGCGCCATCGGTTTCAAGGAAATCGAGATTGCCTTTCCCTCGGCCTCGGAAACCGAATTCGGCTTCGTGCGTGAATTGATCGAAGGCGGCCACATTCCCGACGACGTCACCATCGAAGTCCTCACCCAGGCCCGCGAACATCTCATTCGCCGCACTTTCGAGTCGATCAAGGGTGCCAAACAAGCCATCGTCCACGTATATAACGCTACCTGCAAAACTTTCCGCGAGAATGTATTCGGCATGAGCAAGGCGGAGGTCATGGCCATGGCCGTCGATGCCGTCCAGCTCATCCGCCAGCTTGCCGATGAAATGCCGGAAACGAAGATCACGCTCCAGTACAGCCCGGAGCTTTTCACCGCCACCGAACTCGATTTTGCCCTCGAGGTCTGCGATGCAGTGACTGCCGCCTGGGGCGCCACACCGGAACGCAAGGTCATCCTCAACCTCCCGACCACGGTCGAAATTGCCACACCCAACATCTACGCCGACCAGATCGAGTGGATGCACAAGAATCTTGCCCGCCGCGACAGCGTGCTCATCAGCCTCCACCCGCACAACGACCGCGGCACGGCCGTCGCTGCCGCCGAGCTCGGCCTCATGGCCGGCGCCGACCGGGTCGAGGGCTGTCTTTTCGGCAATGGCGAGCGGACCGGCAATGTCGACCTCGTCACGCTTGCCCTCAACATGTACACGCAAGGCGTTCATCCCGGCCTCGATTTTTCGGACATCAACGCCGTCGCCCGTACCGTCGAACACTGCACCCAGCTCCCGATCCACCCGCGCCACCCGTACGTCGGGGATCTCGTTTTCACGGCCTTCTCCGGCTCCCACCAGGATGCCATCAAGAAGGGGTTCTCTGCTCAAGAGGCAGACGAGCAATGGGCGGTGCCCTATCTTCCGATCGATCCGGCCGACGTTGGCCGTAGCTACGACTCGGTCATCCGCGTGAACAGCCAGTCGGGCAAGGGCGGCATCGCCTACCTCATGGAAACCGAGCACGGCGTGGTCATGCCGCGTCGCTTGCAGGTCGAGTTCTCGGGTGTCGTCCAGCAACACACCGACGCGCACGGCGGCGAAGTGAGTGCTGACGGCATCTGGTCGATGTTCGCAAAAACCTACCTCGACGCCAGCAGCCCGATCCGCTACCGCGAACATCACCTTTTCGAGCATGGCAGCGCCCAGGGTATCCGCCTCAACATCGACATCGACGGCACGCCGCACATCCTGACCGGCGAAGGCAACGGGCCGATCAATGCCACGGTACACGCCTTGCAGAGTGCCGGCATCAACATTCAGGTGCGCAGCTACGAGGAACGTTCGATGGTACCGATGGGCGAGGACGGCAACGCCCGGGCCTGTGCCTTCATGGAGGTGGCCGGCAAAAACAGCGGCGAATGCTACGGCGTCGGCGTCGACAGCAATATCGTCACCGCCTCGATCAAGGCCTTGCTGAGCGGGGCCAATCGTCTCGGCGCCATGCAGATGCGCGGAGAGCAACCTCGGGCGGCCTGATGCGTCCCTGAATCCCTTGCCAAAACATCGGCAAGGGATTGAATATTCGGCGCTTTTCATTTTCGTCCCTTGCCACATAGGGGATCGGCGCGTAAGATGTTGGCTTCGTCGGAGTAAAAACATCCGACTCCACCGTTCTGCCCGCGTAAATGCCGTTCCTCTGCCGCCCCGTCAATCGACGATTTCCGGCACGCCGAAGTCACCATTTCCCGTCGCAAAGCGCTGTTTCATTGCTCGCCCGAGCCAGTCCGGATTGCCGGATACCGGACGATCATCACTTTCGGGGAATAAATGGTCCGCATTCAGTTCACTATCGATCTTCACTATGAACTGGGTTTTCAGGGCGCCGATTTCGTTTTCAACATCCACGCGGCCAAGACGGCCAGCCAGACGATCATCAACGAACAGTTGGTGATCAGTCAGCAGGTTCCGCACACCATCCAGACCGATCCGGCAACCTGCACCCGCTACCTGCGCCTGACCGGCGCCCCCGGTCCGCTGCATATCAGCTACAAAGCCGTGCTCGACATCAAGCAGCAGGTCGACCTGCCCGATCTGATCCAGGAAACACCGATCGCCAAGCTCCCGCTGTCGGCCCTGACCTACATCTACCCGAGCCGCTATTGCCAGTCCGACCGACTGGCAGCGTTGGCCATGAGCGAATTCGGCCATCTGCCCAAGGGCTACCGCCGGGTCGAGGCCATCCGCAACTGGGTCAACAAGCATGTGACCTTCAAGGGCAATACCACCAACTCAGCCACTGCCGCGCTCGATACGCTGATTGACCGGGTTGGCGTCTGCCGTGACTTCGCGCACCTGATGATTGCCATCTGCCGCGCCCTGAACATTCCGGCCCGCTTTACCACCGGTATCGATTACGGCGCCGACCCGTTGCTGGGGCCAACCGACTTCCATGCCTACGTCGAGGTTTTCCTCGGTGACCGCTGGTATCTGTTCGACCCTTCCGGCACGGCGATCCCGATGGGCTTTGTCCGTCTGGCTACCGGCCGCGATGCCGCCGATGTATCCTTTGCAACCATCTTCGGTGGCGTTCTCTCGCCGCCGCCGGTGATCACCATCAGCGCCATCACCGAAGCCGGCCAGCCGTGGGAGTTACCGCGCCACCGGCACGAAGCGCTTTCCACCGACGCAGCACCAGCCGCCGTCGCCACCCCCTGAACATTTTTACGATTACTGGAGAAGAACACTTGGCAAAAGAAGAACTACTGGAAATGCAAGGCGTCGTCGAAGACGTGCTACCGGATGGTCGTTTCCGTGTGACGCTGGAAAACGGTCACGTGATGATCGCCTACACCGCCGGCAAGATGAAGAAAAACCACATTCGCATTCTGCTCGGTGACAAGGTGACGCTCGAACTGTCGCCCTACGACCTGACCAAGGGTCGCATCACGTTCCGTCACATCGAGAACCGCGGCTCACCGATGCCGCAGCAACGCCGCCGCTACTAACAAGCCGGTTTTGCCATAGCCCGACGGCCAGGCCTGAATTGCCAGGTATCGTCGTAGTACGCCGGATCTTCGCTATCCGGCGTAACGCCAGGAATGCCCAGCAAGGGTAGCGGTTGAAAATCGCGTGGCCGGGTGTAACGACCGCTGATCAAATCGGCGGCCAGAAGCTTGTCGACCGCAGCAAGCTGCTCCGAATCGCCCATTTCAAGCCAAGCCTCGCTCACCTCGTAGAGCACTGCCTTGGCCGTCAGGCCACGAAATGGCTTGAGCATCTGCTCATAGGTGGCGTGGCCGAAGATCACGAAACGCATGCTGCGAATCACCTCGGCACGGCGCTCGACGAACAATTGCTTCCACCGAAAATCACGCAGCAGATCAAGCAGTTCAGGCTGACTGGTCAGGACGACAATGCCGCATTCGTCAAAATGGGTCAGCGCATCGCGGGGCATACCGCGCGCCCCGCCCGGCGCCTGCATGGCACGCATGTGGGCCGCGCTGACGGCAATCTTGGTTTGCGGAAAACCAAGCCAGACCAGGGCATTGAAGAAGTCATGCCAGTTGTCGCGGCGGGTTTCTACCTCACCGCTTTCCCAGATCCGGCATTCGTAAACCAAACCATCCGGACGCGGCGCGACGAAACGGACGCGCTGTCCGTTCGCGGTATAAATGGGAAACTGTTCGGCCAGTTCGGCCACCGCCAAGGCATCCGGCGTTTGCGGCAGGCGATCCAGCCAGTGCCGCAGCGGATTGAACAGCGGCGATGCGTAGAGCGAAACAGGGCTCACTCTTCAGCTGGCGATTCGTCTTTTTCTTCCTTGACGAAAACCAGTTCACCCTTCTTGACACGGAAGGTACCAACAAACTGGCCCATCCCCTCCGGGGGTTCGCCGTCCATCTTGGCGAAGTTCTCGCAGGTCTGCGTCTCGGTGGCAAACATTTTCTTACCCGCCTTGATGATGAAAGCCCCGGACGGCACCTGATATACCTCGACCCTGGTTTTTTCCGTGCCCGTACCGAGGCTATGCCGACGCATGCAGGCCGGCATGCGCGAAACAACCATGTACAACTCGACCTTGCTGTCCCAGAAATACGGCTGCTCACGAATCAGCGACAGCACGTGCTCGCGGGTGTTGTCGATTTCATACGTCGCGCCGTCATTGACACAGGCAGTGAGCAGCGGAGCAGCCAGCAGCGGCAGCAGGAGGTGGCGCAGACGCATGACGATATTCCTCAGAGCATTTTCCAGGACAACGTTTCGCCGGCGCGCAGCGGAACGATGGTGTCGGTGCTGATGTACGGGTAGTCGGCAGGTACGGTCCACGCCTGTTTGGCCAGCGTGATCTTGTCGCTGTTGCGCGGCAATCCGTACCAGTCGGGGCCGTTGAAGCTGGCAAAGGCTTCGAGCTTGTCGAGGGCACCGGCCTGCTCGAAGACTTCGGCGTAGAGCTCCATGGCAGCGTAGGCCGTATAGCAGCCGGCGCAGCCGCAGGCGTTTTCCTTGGCGCCCTTGGCGTGCGGAGCCGAATCGGTGCCGAGAAAGAATTTCGGATTGCCGGAAACGGCTGCAGCAACCAGTGCCTCGCGGTGCGTTTCGCGCTTGAGCACCGGCAGGCAGTACCAGTGTGGCCGGACGCCGCCCTGGAAGATGGCATTGCGGTTGTAGAGCAGATGATGGGCGGTGATGGTCGCTGCCACGGTCAACCCGGAATTTTGCACAAATTCTGCAGCGTCCTTCGTCGTGATGTGCTCCATGACCACCTTGAGTTTCGGGAAGCGCTGGGTCAGAGGCAACAGCACCGTGTCGATGAAGACCTTTTCGCGGTCGAAGAGATCAATCTTCGGATCGGTCACTTCGCCATGCACCAGCAGCGGCAGGCCGACGCGCTCCATTTCGGCCAGCGTGTCGTCGGCTTTCCGAATATCGGTCAGGCCGGCATCGGAATTGGTCGTCGCCCCGGCGGGGTAGAGCTTGACGGCCTTGACGAAGCCGGAAGCGGCGGCCTTGGCGACTTCGCTGGCCGGCGTGTTGTCGGTCAGGTAGAGCGTCATCAGCGGCTCGAAGCTGGCGCCGGCCGGTAGCGCCGCGACGATGCGCTGACGATAGGCGGCAGCCTGTTCGACGGTGGTGACCGGCGGCTTGAGGTTGGGCATGACGATGGCCCGGCCAAACTGCGCAGCCGTATGGGCGAGGACGGAAGCCAGGGCTTCGCCGTCGCGTAGGTGAAGGTGCCAGTCGTCGGGGCGGGTGATAGTGATCTGCATGGCGATTCTCGGTGCTGTTTGCTGCAATTTTAACAGGCTGCCCGGCCTAGTCGGAGCGATTCGGCGAGGCAGAACAAAACGGTTCTTTGCAAGTTCGCCACAATGCTTTACAAAATGACAGACGCAAACTGCTAATCTGTTTATGTCGATTTATCTGCGCGTCAGCGGCAGGGGTGCTGCCCTGCCGTGGCCAGGCGTGCATTCAGAAAGATCGACGCAAATGCAAACCAATTTCACTGACCATCATGCACGACAATATGGTTCACCATCCCTCGACAGAGGCCCCCAGCCCCGGCGGACTTGCCAGCACCTACCTGGTCCACGCAGCGGTGCTCGAAGTTTCATCACGCGCCGCCCCACCCGACGAAACGCTCTTGGGAAAGCTGATTCGCCGTCGACTGAGTCGCCTGGAGCGGGTTCTCGCCACTCACGGCGGCTCACTCGTCCGGCAGATGCCGCAAGGTCTGCTCGCAGCCTTCGACTCGGCCGAAACTGCCGTGCTCGTAGCCTGTGAAATGCAACGGCGCTGCGCGGTGATCCCGCAGATTCTGGAAACCCAGATCGGGCTGAAGATAGGCATCCATGCGACGACGCCTCAGAACGACTTGGAAGGCACCTTTGATGTTGCCGAAATCGAGGCATCCCGGCTGGCCAACTTGCTCGGTGAAGGCACTATTGTCGTATCCGGGACTGTGGTTAAAGCCCTGCCCGAAATATTGCGTGAAAACAGCGCCGTCCTTGGCCGTGAAAACATCGGTGCCGCTGCCCATCTGGTCGACTGGGGCGCCATTCCCATGCGCCCCGCACCGGCGCCACCCACGCAATCCGAGGCAAGGCCACTCACGCCAAAGGCCGCCCCACCGTCAGCCTCCCACCTTGTCTTGCGCAACGGCGGCCGCAGCTACCGCTTTGCTGGCGACAAATCAGTCATCACGATCGGCCGCGCACCGGACAACGACATTGTGATCAGCGCCCCCAACGCCTCGCGCCAGCATTGCCGGATCATTTACCGACTGGACAATCATGTGCTCGTCGATCTGAGCATGAACGGCACTTACGTCAAATCCGGTGATGCGCCGGAAACAATCATCCGGAAAAGCATGGTTACGCTGAGCGGCAGCGGACGCATCGGCTTCGGCCACTCCTGCCGTGGCGATGACGAGCAGACTTTCGAGTTTCAAATCGGCTGACGTCAGCCCGCAATCCGGATGCGCTTATCCAGCCTTGAGCGCCAGCGCCAGATCGTAGAGCGCATTCTTGGCGGCGCCGGTAATCGCCGAGGCCAGCTTGGCCGCCTGTTTGACCGGCAACCCTTCGGCCAGCAGCAGCTTCAGAACCCGCTCGCCTTCGCCGCTTTCGGCATTGGCCGGGGCGCCGGACAACATCAAAACGAATTCGCCGCGCTGGCGGTTGGGGTCTTCCTTGAGCCAGGCAAGGCCTTCGGCCACCGGCAGGGAATGGATCGATTCGAACAACTTGGTCAGTTCGCGGGCGATGACCAGGGTGCGGTTGCCGAATACCGTCGCCATGTCCTCGACCGTTTCGAGTACGCGGTGCGGTGCTTCGTAGAAGACCAACGCACATTCATGCTCGCGCAATTCCTCAAGCGCTTGCCGGCGCTGGCCGCCCTTGGAAGGCAAAAAGCCGTAGAACAGGAAATGTTCGTCGAGCAGTCCGGAACCAGACAAAGCTGTCGTCGCAGCGCATGGGCCGGGCAGCGGGATGACCTTGCAGCCGGCAGCACGAACGGCAGCGACGATGCGGGCACCGGGATCGGAAATGCCTGGCGTACCGGCATCGGAAATGAGCGCCACGGCTTCGCCGGCCTGCAGCTTTTCGACGATGCGCGCGGCGGCTTCGTGTTCGTTGTGCTGGTGGGCCGGAATGGTCCGCGCCTGGGCGCCGAGTTGCTTGAGCAGCGGGCCGCTGTGGCGAGTGTCCTCGGCGGCGACCCAGGGCACGGTGCGCAGGATTTCTTCGGCGCGGCGGGTCAGGTCGGCGAGATTCCCGAGCGGCGTCGGGACGACATACAATGCAGCGGATTCTTCCGTCATTATTATCAACATGCAGGCAAAGACCAACGATACCACCACGACGCGCGGCCGCGAAGCCGAAGAGCGGGCGGCGCGCTATCTCGAATCCCACGGTCAACCGGTAATTTCGCGCAATTTCAGAATCCGTGGCGGCGAGATCGACCTCATTTGCCGCGACGGCAAGGTCCTGGTTTTCGTTGAAGTCCGTCAGCGCAGCCGCAGCGACTTTGGCGGCGCCGGGGCCAGCATCACGGCGAGCAAGCGGAGGCGTATTGTCCTCGCCGCCCAGCACTACCTCATCGGCAAGCGGGATTGCGACTGCCGATTCGACTGCGTGCTGATCGACGGTGACCAGCTCGAATGGATCAAAAATGCGTTTTCTGCTGACGATTAGCCTGGTCTTGTGGCTGACAGCTGCGCAAGCCGAAAGCGTGCGCATGCTGGTCCAGAATTCACCACTGGCTGGCAGCCAGTTTTACGCGCTGGAAGCTTTTTGGTCAGAAATCAAGGTCGGCGATCCCCTCAAACTGATTCGCGAACCAGACAACAAGCACGACCGCAACGCCATCCGCGTCGAATGGCGCGGCCACCAACTGGGCTACGTACCGCGCGCCCAGAACCGCGCTGTGGCCGCCGCGATGGACGCCGGCGACCGGCTGACCGCCCGCGTGTCGTCTCTGAGCGACAACAAAAATCCGTGGCAACGGCTGGCGTTCGAAGTCTTCGTCGAGCTGTGAGGTAGAATGCTTTCACTTATAGCCCCAACTCATTGAACGATATGGATTTGATCGCCCGCGTTGCCAAGCATTTCGAGGACAGCGCCCAAACCAAGCTGAACGCCGTTGAAATGATGGCGGCCCCGATTGCCGCGGCGATCGAAACGATGACCAACTGCCTGATCAACGGCGGCAAGATCCTGGCCTGCGGCAACGGCGGCTCGGCTGGCGATGCCCAGCATTTCGCCGCCGAACTGATCGGCCGTTTTGAGGCCGAACGCCAGGAACTGGCGGCCATCGCGCTGACCACCGACACTTCGATCATCACCGCCGTCGCCAACGATTATTCGTTCAGCCAGATTTTTTCCCGCCAGGTACGCGGTCTCGGCCATGCCGGCGACGTGCTGCTGGCCATTTCGACCTCAGGCAACTCGGCCAACATCATCGAAGCCATCAAGTCCGCGCACGAGCACGACATGCACATCGTCGCGCTGACCGGCAAGGGCGGCGGGCTGATCGGCGAAATGCTGCGTGACGACGATATTCATCTCTGCGTGCCGGCCGAACGGACGGCGCGAATTCAGGAAACCCACCTGCTCGTCATCCATTGCCTGTGCGATGGGATCGATGCACTTTTATTGGGAGTCGAATGATGCAAAAAGCCAAACTCACCCTCGCCGCTGCGGCGCTGATCACCCTTTTGCCCATGCTTGAAGGTTGCGTTCCGGCGGTCATCGGCGGTGCGGCCGTCGGTGTCATGTCGGCCCATGATCGCCGCTCCACCGGCACGCAAACCGACGACGAAACGACCGAATGGAAGGCCGGCCAGCGCGTTCCCGATCAGTACAAGGCGTTCTCGCACATCAATTTCACCTCGTACAACCGGCGCGTGCTGATCACCGGCGAAGTGCCGAACGAGGAAGCCAAGGCCGCCATCGAAGCCGAAACGCGCAAGCTCGACGGCGTCCGCGAGGTGTACAACGAACTGGGCATCGGCCCGGCATCGTCGCTCGGTAGCCGCAGCACCGATTCGTACATCGACTCCAAGGTCAAGGCCCGGCTGGTCGATTCGAACCAGATTTCGGCCAACCACATCAAGGTCGTCACCGAACGCGCCATCGTTCATCTGATGGGCATCGTCAACGCCCGCGAAGCGAAGGTTGCCGTCGATGTCGCGCGCACCACCTCCGGCGTCAAGAAAGTGGTCAATGTGCTGGAAATCGTTGGCGACGAAGACACCCGCCGCCTCGACAACCAGACGCTCGGCGCGCGCAACCCGCCGCCGGCCAGCGCACCGGTCGAAAATCGCTGATTTGCCGGATTGACCGCTCCCGGGAGTAAGGGCTCCCGGGGTGTAGCCCCCCGGCCAACAAGAGCCGGGGCGCCGTAAGGGGGAAAGAACAATGAATCTCGAAAAGGTCATCTTCGGCTTCTTCATCGTCCTCGCCGCGACGCTGAATTTCGGCTTCTTCATCGGCGACATCGGGCGGCCGGAACTACACAACATCTATGAACTGGCCGCCGCGCTGTTCGTCAGCCTGATCGCCACCGCCCTCAAATTCGGCGACCGCACGCAGATCGGTGCCATCCACCTGTCCACCAGCCTGGTGGCTGACCTGCAACTGATCGCCGCCGCCATCACCTGGGGGGTGGCCGAACACATCACCGGCGTCGGCATGACCGTGCATGTCACGTCCAGCGTCGTCTCGCTGTCCGGCGGCGCGCTGTTCGCCAATATCGTTTCGGTCATCATCCTCATCGTCGAAACCGTCATGCTGCGGCGTTAGCCGGGAGCCGCGCGTGAACAGCGCCTTCTTCCTCGTCCTGCGTCGCATGCGGGCGCCGATCATTGGCCTGATCGTCATCTACGCCATCTCGATCATCGGCCTGACGCTGGTCCCCGGCGTCGACGCCGAAGGGCGGATGGCACCGCCGCTCAGTTTCTTTCACGCCTTCTATTTCATCAGCTACACGGCAACGACCATCGGCTTCGGCGAGATCCCGGGCGCCTTTTCCGACGCCCAGCGCCTGTGGGTCACTGTCTGCATCTACCTGACCGTCGTCGGCTGGTCGTATTCGGTGGTCACGCTGATCGCCCTGCTCCAGGACAAGGGCTTCCAGAACACCCTGACGACCAACCGCTTCGTCCGCCGCGTCCGCCAACTGAAAGCGCCGTTCTACATCGTCTGCGGCTGTGGCGAAACCGGCAACCTGATCGCCCGCACCTTCGACCGCCTCGACCAGGCCTTCGTCGTGCTCGAAAAGGACGAACTGCGTGTCGAGGAAATCGACCTCCAGGATTTCAAGACCGACACCCCGGCCCTCGCCGCCGATGCCAGCCTGCCCGACAACCTGCTGCTGGCCGGCCTCAAGCACCCGAAATGCCGTGGCGTGCTCGCTGTCACCAATGACGAGCAAACCAACCTGGCCATCGCCATTGCCGTCCGCCTGCTCAACCCGGACATCCCGGTCATCGCCCGCGCCCGCACGGCGTCGACCACGGCCAACATGGCCTCCTTTGGCACCGACCACATCATCAATCCTTTCGAGCGTTTCGCCGACCATCTGGCACTGGCCGTTGCCGCCCCCGAACGCTTTCGCCTGATCGAACTGCTGACCAGCCTGCCCGAAAGCCCGATCCCCGAACCGCACCGCCCACCGCGCGGCCACTGGATTCTGTGCGGCTACGGCAATTTCGGCCATGCCGTGGCCGACCGCCTGCGCCATACCGGCATCACGCTGACCATCATCGACCCTGCCGCCAAGGATGCCGACCAGCAACTGGTCGGCGACGGCACCGAAGCCATCACCCTGCGCCAGGCCGGCATCGAAACTGCCTCGGGCATCGTCGCCGGCAGCGACAACGACGTGAACAACCTGTCGATCGCCGTCACCGCCAGCGAAATCAAGCCCGAGCTCTTCGTCGTGACACGCCAGAACCACGCGGCCAACAGCGCGCTGTTCACCGCCTACGGTGCGGATTTCACCGTGCTGCCCAGCCGCATCGTCGCCCAGGAATGCATCGCCATCCTCACCGCGCCGCTGCTCGCCCGCTTTCTCGAACGACTGCACAGCCTCGATGAAACCCATTGTCGACAGTTGGTCGAACGCCTGCATGCCGAATGCGGCGGCCTGACCCCAGCCGTCTGGGACGTCCGCCTTAACGCATCCGAAGCGCCAGCCATCTGGCAAGCCTTGTTGCGCGAACGGCCGATCCGCCTCGGCGAAATCCTCCCCGATGGTGCCGACCGCAGCCAGCGCCTGCCCGCCGTCCCGTTGCTGGTCGAGCGCGGTACCGACTGCCACCTGCTGCCGGGCGATGATTTTTTGCTGGAGGCCGGCGATCAGCTGCTCATGGCCAGCCCGCTACACGCCCAGCGCGACCTCGAACTGACCCTCAAAAACGCCAACGAGCTGGATTTTGTACTGACCGGCCGGGAAAACTCGGGCAGCCTGCTCGGTCGCCTGCTCGCCGCTCGCTGAGCAATCTCACACGGTCAACCGTAAAAACCGGCGATTTTTGGCAACCATATCGCCAGCCAGGGCAAGGCCGAAATGGTCAGCGCGCCGATGAACATGGCGAACACCGCCGGCAATACGGCAGCAGCAACGTAGCGGATCGGCTTGCCGAACATCGCCGAGGCGAAATAGATGTTCATACCGGCCGGCGGGCAGAGAAAGCCCATCTCGATATTGGCCAGGAAAATCACGCCAAAGTGCACCGGATCGACGCCGTAGGCGATGGCTACGGGCAGGAGCAGCGGGACGAGGACGACGATGGCCGCGTAGATTTCCATCAAGGCCCCGGCCAGTAGCAGGAACAGATTGAGGGCAATGAGGAAGGCGAACTTGTTGGGCAGCACCGACTGCACCCACTCGATGGCCGCGTCGGGGATGCCGGCGTCGACGAGGTAGTTGGTCAGGCCGAGCGCCATGCCGAGGATGAGCATGATGCCGCCGATGACTTCGGCACAATCGACCAGCGTCGTCCGGAAATGCGGCCAATCGAGTTCGCGATGCGCGATGGACTGCGTGAGCAGCGCATACATCGCCGTCAGCGCGGCGCTCTCGGTCGGCGTCGCGATGCCGCTGACCAATGAGCCGATGGCGACGACCGGCGCCAGCAGCTCCCATTTGGCGACCCACAAGGCGCTGCCCAGACTTTTCGATTTTGGCTCTTTTTCCCGGTTGACCGTAGCAATGCCGCCGCGCCGCAAATAGCCGCCGACCAGCAACAGGCAGGCGACCATAAGCACGGCCGGCAGCACGCCGGCGAGGAACATGGTGTTGATCGGCACGCGGGCGATGATGGCGTACATGATCAGCGGCACCGACGGCGCCAGCAGCACGCCGAGGGCGCTGGCGCTGGTCACCAGACTGATGCCGCGCTGTTCGGGAAAGCCGGCCTTGGTCAGCAACGGCAGCAGCAGGCCGCCGAGGGCCAGGATGGTGACACCGCTGCCGCCGGTGAAGGCGGTAAAGAAGGAACAAAGCACCGCCGCGGCTATCGCCGTGCCGGCCACACCACTGCCGAAAGCGGCCGTGAACACCTCGCCGAGCCGAGCCGCCGCGCCAGTCCGGGCAAACAGCAAGCCGGCCAGCGTGAACAAGGGCAACGCCGGCAGCGAAGGATTGACGGTAATCTGGTAGTGACTGAGCGGCACCGAGGCGAGCGGCTGGCCTTCGCTCCAGAACAGCGCCAGGGCCAGGCCGCCGAGGACGGCGAAGATCGGTGCGCCGCAGAAGAGGATCAGCGTCAGCCAGAGAGCGAAGGGCCAGACGGGCAGCGTACTGCCGTCGAAATGCTGGGCGAAGACGTAGCCGGCGGCCGGCAGGGCCAGCGCCAGGACGATGCGGCCGGCCAGGTTGGGCGTGATGCGCGAGGCGAGCTTGAGGCCAAGCAACGCGAAGCCGAGCGGCATGGCGATTTCGAACATCCAGCCGGCGATGCCGTAGGCGATGTCGCGCGGCATTTCCATTTCAGTGGCGACGAAAGTCCAACTCGCTTGCGCCAGCATGCCGCAGAGCACGGCGGCGCTGGCCTTGCCGAAAACCACGGCGCTATTGCGAACGAGCGGATTGGCCGAGGCGGTAAAGCCGGCGCCGAGCGCACTGAGGTGCAGGCCGCGTTCGGCGAGCAGGGCCCCGAACATGGCGAGCAGCAGGCCGCAGTGCTGGACGAGCACCGGTGCATTATCGATGCCCGAACCGAACAACGGGCGCAGGACAATTTCGAGCAGCGGCACGAGCAGCATGACAAGCAGCGCGCCACCAGCGATCAGCGCATCGAATTCACCGAGACGGCGCAGGAAATGCATACTTTTCAGCTCGGCCGCCCTACTTCTTGCCGGCGCGGAAAGCCTTGAGCAGCGCGACGACTTCGTCAAACTGCTCGGCCGGCACCAGCTTGCCGCGGATACGCGGGTAGAGCCCGTCGGCCAGGGCATTCCATTCCTTCATCTGCTCGGCATTGGGCTTGTTGACTGTCAGGCCGCGCTTTTTCATCGCCTCGACCGCCTCGTCGACCTCCTGCCGGGCCTTGGCGCGCAGTTGAATGCCGGCCTTGGCGCCGGCTTCGCGGACGATGACCTGGCCTTCCGGCGTCAGTTCGTCCCAGGCCTTTTTGGTGATGATCAGGGCGCCGACAATTGGCGACCAGTTCATGTCCAGCATGTTGTTGGCCGTCGTATAGATCTGCGTCGCCAACGCGAAATAGGGCGTCGACGGCACGGCGTTGATCATGCCGGTCTGGATGGCCGGCAGGATGTCGGCCGTTTCCAGCGGCACTGGCGTGTAGCCGAGGTTTTTCATGATTTCCTGCTGGTCGGCCTCGGCGCCCCAGGCGAAGAACTTCATGCCCTTGAAATCATTCGGCGCGAAGGCCGGCGTCTTGCTGAAAAAACGCACCCAGCCGGCGTCGCCCCAGGCGAGCACGACAAAGCCCTTGTCGAGAAATTTCTTTTCCATCGCCGGGCGCATCTTCTCGCGCACGTAATCGACCTCTTCCCAGCTCTTGAACATCATCGGCATGTTCTGCAACGCGGCAATCGACGGCTCGATCTCGCGCAGCCCGACCACCGAGAGCAGGCCGCCCTGCAACTGGCCGATGCGCATGCGGCGCACCATGTCCGTCTCTCCCCCCTGGCTGCCATCCGGATAAACGAGATACTTGCCTTGGCCGCCCTGCGCCGTGCGCCAGGCTTCGCCGAGTTCCATGAGCTGGCGGTGGTAGAGCGAATTCTTCGAAGCCAGCGTGCCGATGCGCAACTGCTTGTCGGCGGCGTAGGCATTGAGAGCAAGCACGGTGCCGAGCAGGAGCGCAGCCAGTCTGGTTTTCATTGTCATCTCCGGGAGTTTCAGAACAGGTCAGGCGCCTGTTCCAGCAGCCATGCCGCACGCCGGCGCATGACTTCGTTTTGCAGCGCCAGCGGGCTGTCCGGCGCATCCTTGATAGCCACGGCCTGCTTGAGCAGGCTCTCGAACAGCGCCCGGTCGCCGGCCGGCTGGGCGTAGCCCTCGGCCTTGCCGACCAGCGCGCCGGCACTGTTACCACCGCCCTGGGCTATCGCCTGGTCGTACCAGACCAGCGCCTGCGCCTGGCTGCCGCCCGGGCGTGACGCTTCAAAGGTAGCCAACAAGCCGGTCAGCGCGCCCTGCCCCCAGGCCGGGTCAGCCTGCCAGGCCAGTTGCGTCAGGCGCACGGCCTGCGGCAGATCGGCCACTACGTCCGGATCATCCTTGGACAGCGAAATCCAGCCGCCCCACGACGCTGCGGCCCAGTAAGCGAGGCCGACCTGGGCCGGCTCCAGCTTCGGCCAGTCGGTCGCCTGCGGGGCGTTGAGAGCGCGAACGAAGCCGGGACTTTCCTTTTCCAGCGCCGCCATCGCATGCTTGTGCGCCCGGCGATAAAGCAGCGCGGCGCGGCGGCGCAGTCGATCGGCCGCCTTGGCATCCTTGGCCTCGATGCGGTCCGCCTCGAAAGCGACGAAGGCGTAGGCATACTGCGTGAAGCCACCGGCCACCGACTCGGCCAGGCCGCGATGACCAGGGTCACTGCGCAGCGCGGATTCAGATAACTTCAGGTAGAAGGCGCTCGCCTCGCGGGCCAGATCGAGATCGTTTTCGCTGGCCTGTCCTTGTGCCGCCAGTTCATCAGCGATGCTGCCGACCACCAGCTGACGCGGCGAGCAGGCTGTCAGCAAGACGCTGACAAGGAGCGCAACGAGGGCCGAAAAGGTGCTGCGCCGGAGCAAGGGCAATTGAATTCCGCTGGGTTCGATGGAGTGCCCTGCACACTAGCCAGCCGATGTTACATGGGGATGACAGGGGGCCGACGCGACAATCCGGCGCCACCCGCCAACTGGCACTAAAATGACGGCCTGTCCTCAATCCGTGATGTCGCCATGACCTACGCCGCCCCCCGCTTCGAAGCCAAAATCTGCCCGCCCGACCAGCTCGCCACGCGCGCCGCCCAACTGCCCCGCCCGCTGGTCTTCACCAACGGCTGCTTCGACATCCTGCACCGCGGCCATGTCACTTATCTGGCGCAGGCTGCAGCGCTCGGCACCAGCCTGATCGTCGCGCTCAATACCGATGCCTCAGTCAAACGTCTGGGCAAGGGCGACGACCGACCGGTCAATGCGCTCGAAGACCGCCTGGCCGTCATGGCCGCGCTCGAATGCGTGGCGCTGGTGACCTGGTTCGACGAAGAAACGCCGCTGCAACGCATCCTCGAATGCCGACCGGAGATTCTCGTCAAGGGTGGCGACTGGCCGGTGGACAAGATTGTTGGCTGCGGCGAAGTGCTGGGCTGGGGGGGAACGGTGCACTCCATACCCTTCATTCACCAGAAATCCACCACGGCATTGCTGGAGAAGATTCGGCGGCTTTGATCGGACGCGGGTTCTGACAACCGGAGGGTTTCGCGCTTGAGGTGTGGGTGCCTCTTCGTAAGCCTTGTTTTCCGCGCTTGAGGCGCGGGCGTACTTTCTTCTTGCTTCGCCAAGAAGAAAGTAGCCAAAGAAGAAGGCGACCCTGGGTCGGTGCCGGCTGCGCCGGTTCCCTGTGCTACTCGGAACTGGCGGGGGCTGCGGAACTCGGGCTTCGCCCTCAGACAGTCCTCGCCCTTTTTCCGCCAGCCCCTCCGTTGCTCGGCACCTCTCAAGGGGCCCGGTGAAACGATCCGTGATTGAGATTGGGTGCCTGAATAACAGATTTCATTTTTGGCCGTTTTTTCCGGTTGACCGTGGGAATCTGCTTTTCCGGCAAAACGGTTGAGCCCGGACGCCTTTGGGGCCCCCGTGGAAGGCGCTGAGCAACGCAGGCGGGCCGGGGGCAGTCGGCTTGCGTTGTCTGAGCCGCAGGCGAGTTTAGCAAGCCGCCCGGCCTGCCGAGTAGCGCAAGGAACCCGAAGGGCGCCGCCCCCGGGGTCGCCTTTTAGCTGCGCTAGCAATAGCCTTTGGCTACTTTCTTTTGGCGAAGCAAAAGAAAGTACGCCCGCCAGCAAGGCGGAACCCCAAGCTCATTCAACGGAACCACAAGCCGAATCGAACGCCTACAACACCACCTGCGTCCCAAGCTCAACAACCCGATTACTTGGAATTTTGAAGAAGGCCGTCGCCGACCCCGCATTCCGGAACATGGCGACGAAAATCTTCTCCCGCCAGAACGCCATTTCCGAGCCAAGCCGGGGTATCAGCGTTTCGCGGCCGATGAAGTAGGACGTCTCCAACGGGCTGAAGTCCAGGCCGAAGACGGCGCAACGATCGAGCGCACCGGGCACATTGGGGTCGTCCATGAATCCATAGTGAATGACCACACTCCAGAAATTTTCCTTGAGCTGGTGTACTTCGACGCGATCGATGTCCGGCACGTAAGGGACATCGAAGAACTGCACCGAGAGCAGCACGACGCGTTCGTGCAGGACTTTGTTGTGCATCAGGTTATGGAGCAGCGCATGCGGCACGCCCTTGGGGTCGGCGTTGAGGAAGACCGACGTACCGGCGACACGGGTCGGCATCGAGGAGGCCAGCGAATCGAGGAACATCGACAGTTCCAGACGTTCGCCTTGCAGGCGTGCGGAGAGCAACTGGCGGCCGCGCTTCCAGGTCATCATGACGATAAAGATGGCCATTCCGGCGAGCAGCGGGAACCAGCCGCCATCGGGAATCTTGAGAACGTTGGCGGCCAGGAAGACGAGCTCGACGGCGAGGAAGCAGGCGAAGAGCAGCCCGGCCTTGATCCAGCCCCATTTCCAGACCTTGGCGACGACCACAGTGGCGAGGATGGAGGTGATCACCATGTCGCCGGTCACGGCGATGCCGTAGGCCGCGGCCAGATTGTTCGAGGATTTGAAGCCGAGGACGAGGATCATCACGGCGACCATCAGGCCCCAGTTGACCGCCGGCAGGTAGATCTGGCCTTGCTCCTTGTCCGACGTATGCTGCACTTCCATGCGCGGCACGAAGCCGAGCTGCATGGCCTGCCGCGTCACCGAGAAGGCGCCGGAAATCACCGCCTGCGAGGCGATCACCGTCGCCATGGTGGCCAGGGCGACCAGCGGAATCAGCGCCCAGTCGGGTGCCGACAGGAAGAAGGGGTTCTTGGCCGCTTCCGGCTCGGCCAGGATCAGGGCGCCCTGACCGAAATAGTTGAGGACCAGCGCCGGCAGCACAAAAGCGAACCAGGCGCGGGAGATCGGCTTGCGGCCGAAGTGGCCCATGTCGGCGTACAGCGCCTCGGCCCCGGTCACGGCGAGCACGACGTTGCCCATGGCGATCAGCGACATGGCCTTGTTTTCGAGCAGAAACTCAATGCCATAGACCGGATTGATCGCCATCAGGATGCCCGGATGCGCGACGATATTGTGCAGCCCGAGCAGGGCCAGGACAGTAAACCACAGCATCATGACCGGCCCGAAAAAGGCGCCAACCTTGGCCGTGCCGCTCCGCTGGACGAAGAACAGCACGAACAGGACGATCATCGTGATCGGAATGACGAAGGACTTGAAGGCCGGGGTGATGACCTCCAGCCCCTCGACGGCGGAAAGCACGGAAATGGCTGGCGTCACCATCCCGTCACCGTAAAACATGGCCGCCCCGAGGACGCCGAAAATCATGATCAGCCGGGTCTGCTTCGGCTTGTTCTGGGCCGTGTGCAGGGCCAGCGCGATGAGCGCCATGATGCCGCCCTCGCCGCGGTTGTCGGCGCGCATGATGAAGCTCACGTACTTGATCGAGACGACGACGATGAGCGCCCAGAAGAAGAGCGACAGGCTGCCGTAAATATTGCCGACGGTAACCGGGATCGGGTGGTTACCGGCGAAGACTTCCTTCACAGCGTAGAGCGGGCTGGTCCCGATGTCGCCATAGACGACGCCGAGGGCAGCCAGGGCCAGGGCCGCGAAACGCTTGCCGGAAGACTCCACCTCGTGATGACTCATTAATCCAGCTCCCCGCTGATTCGGCACGCGACTGGCCGAGCTGGCCCCAAGCCCAGGGGCTTAGCCCCCGAGCGCCGCCTTCAGCGACTGCACTTCCTCTTCCGACTCTTCAACGATCTCGGCCAAGGCATCGGCGTCGAAAAGCGTGTCAAGAATCGTCGTATCGATCTCGCCGTCCAGTTCCTTGTCGCGCCAGCTGGAAGTACGGTTGGCGATCTTGTTGGCGATGAACAGCACGTTGGACAGGTTATCGACGGCCGTTATTTCGCGTTCGGTTTCGTGATCCCGAACCGCTTCGAGCACCGACTCCGGCAAGCCCATCGCCGAGAGCAAGGCGTGACCGATATTGTCGTGCCAGCCAACCAGCAAGGCATGCAACTCAACCTTGTCGCTGGCCAGTTCCGGGAAGTTGGCGGCCCGTGACATCAAATAGAAGACGCCAAGATCGTGGACCAGGCCGGCAAACATCGCCTCGTCGCCATTGATCCGGGCCTTCTTGCGGGCCAGCACGCGGCACAGCGCTGCCACGTGCGAGGTGTGTTCCCACAGCCGATGGGAAATCTCCTCGAACGGCTGCATCTGCTTCGATTTGAGTAACTGCTCCATGGCCACGGCAAATGACACGGTGCGCACGGCTTCCATGCCGACCCGGACGATGGCGCTCTTGACGTCGGCCACTTCGCGACCGCTCGGGTTGAGCGCCACCGAGTTGGCCATGCGGATGATCTTGGCGCTCATCAGCGGCTCGGCACCAACCAGCTTGGCCAGTTGTTCGACGCTCAGATTCGGATCCTTCAGCGCGGCACGCACCTGAAAGGTGATGTCGAGGAAGGTCGGGAAAGTGATTTCATTGCTGGAAAGATCCCGGGCAATGTCCTCAAGAATCTTGAAAGTGACAGCGCTGGCCATGCTGGTTTACCTCTGGGCAAAAAGGGAATTGCGCCGCATCACACGAGCAGCGCAAGCAATGCCATTTTTAAAATGGGATGTCGTCACCGAGATCGTCGAACGATGGCTTCGGCTTGTTCTTGGCCGGGGCCGGGGCGTAATCGGTCGGCTCGCTGTCGTAACCGCCGCCACCGCCGGCCGGGGCGCCCATGCCCTGGCGCGAGCCGAGCATTTTCATTTCGTCGCCACGGATTTCCGTCGTGTAGCGCTCCTGGCCTTCCTTGTCGGTCCATTTACGGGTGCGGATGCTGCCTTCGACATAAACCTGCGAACCTTTTTTCAGATACTGGCCGCAGATCTCGGCCAGCTTGCCGAAGAAGGAAATGCGGTGCCATTCGGTCAGTTCCTTCTTCTCGCCGGTCGCCTTGTCCTTCCAGTTTTCGCTGGTCGCGACCGTGATGTTGCACATCGCCTCGCCGCTCGCCGTGTAACGAACTTCCGGGTCCTTGCCCAGATTGCCGACGATGATTGCCTTGTTAACCGATGCCATGAAATGTCCCCTAAGCAGTTTGTGTCGCAGCGGCAGTGACGCGCCGTTGCGGAAAATTCATCGAGTTTGCCACCACCAGCCAGACCAGAACCAGCCCGGTGCAGGCAGCAAAAACAGCATTATCGCCGAAATTCTGCGCAATATAGCCGCCGGCTGCACCGCCAACGAATAGCCCGAGCGCCTGCGTCGTGTTGTAGACCCCGAGCGCCGCACCCTTGGCGCTGGGCGGCGCGGTACGCGAAACCAGCGAAGGCAAGGTTGCTTCGAGCACGTTGAAGGCCACAAAGAAAAGCACCAGCCACAAGGCCAGTGCCCACAGGCTTGCGCTGTAAAGGAGCAGGCCGGACTGAACGACGACGAGGAGCGCGATGGCAGCGAGGAAGATCGGCCGCATCTTGTCCTTGCGCTCGGCGGCGATGATGGCCGGAACCATGATGGCGAACGAGAGGAGCACGGCCGGCAGGTAGACCTTCCAGTGCGCGGCAGCTTCGAGGCCACCGTGATTGACCAGGGCATGCGGCAGGACAACGAACATCGCCATTTGCACCATGTGTAGCACGAAAATACCGACGTTGAGGCGGATCAGGTCGGGGTCGAAGACAACCTGACGCAGCGGCAGCTTCTCATGGCCGAGCGGCGGCGGGGCCGGCGGTACGGCCTTGAGCAACAGAATAATGGCGGCCAGCGCCAGTGCGCCGGTCATGATGAACAGGCCGGCCATGCCGATCCAGCCGTAGAGAATCGGCGCGCCGACCAGCGACAAGGCGAAAACGAGGCCGATCGACGAACCGATCATGGCCATCACCTTGGTCCGGTGCTCCTCGCGCGTCAGGTCGGCGGCCAGCGCCGTCACCGCGGCCGAGATGGCGCCCATGCCCTGCAGCACGCGACCGACGATGATCCATGTCATGTCCGGCGCCCAGGCGGCGACAAAGCTGCCCACCGCGAAGACGAGCAGGCCGACGACGATGACCGGCTTGCGTCCGAAAATATCGGAGGCGATGCCGTAGGGAATCTGGAAAAAGGCCTGCGTCAGGCCGTAGGCGCCAAGCGCGAAACCAACCAGCGCCAGGTTGTCGCCGCCGGGCAGCGTTTTCGCATAGACCGAAAACACCGGCAGGATTAGGAAAAGCCCGAGCATGCGCAGGGCAAAGATGGAAGCCAGGGAGGCGCCGGCGCGGCGTTCCTCGGGGCTCATGCGGTCGTTTGGGGGGGCCATTGTCGTTTTTAATTGTTGCATTGCAGCGAGACAACAATATTAGCAGGTTTGGTGAAACGCCATCGAGACTCGGCGGCTCCCACGGTCAACCGGAAAAAACGGCCAAAATTGAAATAATTGCGCCATTGGCTCGCCATCTTGCCGATGCTATGCTGGCCAAAAGCATGGCGAGGAGAAACGGTGAGCAATAACATAGAAGAACGCGAGGCAAGCGCCGTTTCCGGCTGGCTGGCGCTGATCGTCTGGCTGGTACTGTTCGCCGGTTCGCTGTGGCAGGTTTTTGGCAATATTTTCATTTACAACCGGCCGCCCGCCGTCCTCGGCTTTGTTGCATTGCCCATCTTGGTCTTTCTCGCCAAAGGCTTCGTCATTCTGGCGCCAAATATCGCCGCCGTTTTCACCTTTTTTGGCCGCTACGCCGGCACGCTGCGCGACGACGGCTTTTTCTGGGTCAATCCGTTTTACCAGCGACTACGCCTGTCGCTACGCGTGCACAACCTGAACACGCCGACGCTGAAGGTCAACGACCGCGCCGGCAATCCAATCGAGGTCGGCGCCGTTGTCGTCTGGAGAGTGGCCGACACGGCGCGAGCCGCCTTTGATGTCGAGGACTATGCTGCCTACATCCTGATCCAGACCGAATCGGCCGTCCGTGTCGTGGCAAGCGCCCGTTGGTACGACGGCGACGAACATGGCAATAACTCCCTGCGCGCCGACCTAAACAGCGTCGCCCAGGCACTTTCCGACACCATTCAGGAACATGTTTCCCTTGCCGGGCTGGAAATCATCGAAGCACGCATCGCCCACCTTGCCTACGCTCCCGAGATCGCCAACGCCATGCTCCGTCGTCAGCAAGCGCAGGCCGTCGTCGCTGCCCGTAGCTACATTGTCGAAGGTGCTGTTGGCATGGTGCGCCTGGCTATCGATCATCTGGAGCGCGAATGTGTCGTCAAACTAACAGAAGCCGACCGTGTGCACCTTGTCGGCAATCTGCTCACCGTACTCGTATCAGACAACGAGACACATCCGGTCATTTCGGTAGACAAGGCTGGCGCCTGAGCCAGGATAAGCGTGAAGAAAAAGCATCCACAAGCCCCCTTTCGCCAACAATGGCAGCAGATACGGTGCGCCAACGATCTCTGTCATTCGACACGCTGCATTGATCAGGACACGCTTAACAGCGAGGTTTACAAGGTTTTCGAAAAGCACCCTGAACTGCAGTGTTTGCCGGTTACCGGCAAGGACCGCATTATTGGTCTGATCAATCGGGAGTCTTTCATGACCGAGATGGCCGGGCGTTTTCATTGGGAAGTTTACAGCAAGAAGCGTTGCGTCAAACTGATGCAGGACGACCCGCTGATCATCGACGCCGACATGACGATTCCCGACATCGCCAGTCGCCTCCTCGATACAGGCGCCGTAAATACCCTTGCTGACAATTTCATCGTTACCCGAGCTGGCCAGCTACTTGGCATCGGTTATACCAGAAACGTCATGGCCGTCCTTCTTACCCAGGAACAGCAGGCCACCGAAGAGCTTCGCCGGCACCACGAGCGACTGACACAAATGGTCGAAGAACGGACCCATGACCTGCTTCAGGCAAAACTTGCTGCCGAACGCGCCAATCTTGCCAAAAGCGAATTTCTCTCCAACATGTCGCACGAATTGCGCACCCCGCTCCACGCCGTACTGGCCTTCTCGCACAAGGGCCTGGAAAAGGCCAAGGAGGCGCCGCGCGGCAAGCTGGAGAATTACTTCAACTACATAACCGAGAGCGCGACCAGACTCTCGAAGCTCGTCCACGAACTGCTTGACCTGAGTGCTCTGGACTCCGGAAATGCACAATTAAAGCCCGTCCCCGCCGATCTCTGCGCACTGGCCCGGCGCGTTGTAGACGAAGCGTTTCTGCTCGCCGAGGGCCGGGCCATTTCTTTAGTCTTCGAGGCAAAAATCGAGACAGCGCCGATCATTTGCGAGCCAGAGCGCGCCCGCCAAGTGCTACGCAACGTAATCGGCAACGCCATCAAATTCTCCCCCCCGGCTTCGACAGTCAGGGTCCTGACTCGCTGGAAATATTCGGCGACCGCCAACGAACACGACCTGCCAACAGGCGCCGTGGTCCACGTCATCGATCAAGGGCCAGGTATTCCCGATGACGAACTCGACGGAATTTTCGAGCACTTTACCCAGTCGACCGTCACCCGCACCGGTGCCGGAGGAAAAGGGTTGGGTTTGGCCATTTCCCGCGAAATCATGCGCCTGCATGGTGGCTCGATCAGCGCCCGGAACAATCCTGAAGGCGGCGCGTGCTTCGTTATAGAGTTTCCGGTGCGCCAACCCGCCGCCCATACAGCCGCATACCCGGCTGAAGGCGGTTCGCCCCCTGCTTCAGGCATTTAAACTTCCCGGCTGCCCGTACACGCAGGGAAACTGGTGCAGCCCCAATCCACCTGAACGGTGGTTCCTCCCTGCTTTTTCATTCGCGGCATCATCACCTTGCCGCAATTCGGGCAGGCCGGTGGTGCCGGGTCATGGTGCCGCCGCGAGAACATCGGCGAAATGGTGACTTCGCCGGTGCTCGAAGCCGACACTTTCTTGATCAGCCGCCGCAAGGAATCGGCCGGAACGACACGAATCGAGCGACCCAGTGCGGCTTTTCTCGCTTCATCGGTGAACCGGCCGGAGGCCACGATGAATCCGCCGACGGCCCGTTCCGCGCTGATCACGGCAGCCAACTCGCGCACGGCCAGCGCATCGACCGTTTTTTCCTTCCACCGGCGGCATTGCACGAGATAGCGGTCACGCCCCATGAACAACTCGAGGTCAACGCAACCCTGATGCCGCGAACCGGTGCGCTCGACGACGAGAAACCCTTCACGACGAAAGCCCTCGGCAACCAGCTTTTCAAAGTCATGAACGCTCATCCGCGCCAGCGCATCGGTCGTCGGACTCAGCATTTCTACCGGGGCTCCCCGGCCGTGGCGATGCACGAAGGAAATCAGCGCAACGATCAACAGCAGCCCGGGAACGATGTACTGGGGAAAGCTGGCCAGATTCTGGTCGACGCCCTTGCCGAGAACCATCCATGCCGCGAGGTCGTGAAAAACCCAGTACGCGACCAAGGCCAGCAATCCGCCAATCTGCCAGGGGAGACTGGCCGCAAGATCGATGGCGCCGGCAAGCGGCGGACACACTTTCCGTGCCATGAAAAATCCATAATAAATGTATGGCGCATATTTTGACGGCAAGTCCGGCGCACGGCAAGTCCGCTTGCCCCGCGCGGCATCCGCGGGATTTCAAAATTCGCCGTTTTTCCCGGTTGACCGTGGGATCGGCTCTTGCCCGGCTGAATGGCGGATTTTCATCCGGATGCAAACGAAGCCGGGGCGAACCCGGCTTTTTTGCGTATAGTTTCCCCTTCCCCAACCCCGAAAAAAACAGCGATGGAATTCATCCGCATTCGCGGCGCGCGCACCCATAATTTAAAGAACATCAACCTTGATCTGCCGCGCAACCAGCTCATCGTGATCACCGGGCTGTCCGGCTCGGGCAAGTCCTCGCTCGCCTTCGACACGCTCTACGCCGAGGGGCAACGCCGTTACGTCGAGTCGCTCTCGGCCTATGCCCGGCAATTTTTGCAGCTCATGGAGAAGCCCGATGTCGACCTGATCGAAGGCCTGTCGCCCGCCATTTCCATCGAGCAGAAGGCGACTTCGCACAACCCGCGCTCCACCGTCGGCACCGTCACCGAAATCCACGATTACCTGCGCCTGCTCTTCGCCCGCGCCGGCACGCCATATTGCCCCGACCACAACCTGCCGCTCGAAGCGCAGACGGTGTCGCAGATGGTTGATTCGGTCCTCGCCCTGCCAGCCGAAACCAAACTGATGATCCTTGCCCCGGTCGTCGCCAACCGCAAGGGCGAACAGCTCGACCTCTTCGCCGAACTGCGCACCCAGGGCTTTGCCCGCGTTCGCGTGGACGGCACGGTCTATGAAATCGACGACGTGCCGAAGCTGGCCAAGACACACAAGCACACCGTCGACGTCGTCGTCGACCGCCTGAAAGTGCGCGATGACATGCGCCAGCGCCTGGCCGAATCCTTCGAAACTGCGCTGCGCCATGCCGAGGGCCGGGCCATTGCATTGGAAATGGACACGGCCAAGGAATACATGTTCTCGGCCAAGTTCGCCTGCCCGGTCTGCTCCTACGCCCTGCAGGAACTCGAACCGCGCCTGTTTTCCTTCAACAACCCGATGGGCGCCTGCCCGAAGTGCGACGGGCTGGGCGTCATCCAGTTCTTCGACCCCAAGCGCGTCGTCACCAACCCGGCCGCCTCGCTGGCCAACGGCGCCATTCGCGGTTGGGACAAGAAAAACCAGTTCTATTTCCAGATCATCGAATCGATCGCCGACCACTACGGTTTCTCGGTCGACACGCCTTTCGAGCAACTGACCGAGGCCGAGCGCCAGCTGATCCTCTACGGCTCCGGCAAAACCGAAATCAATTTCCGTTACCTCAACGAGAAGGGCACGCGCTTCGACCGCAGCCATTCCTTCGAGGGCATCATCCCCAACCTCGAGCGGCGCTACCGCGGCAGCGAATCGAATGCCGTGCGCGAGGAATTGTCGAAATACGTCAGCAGTTCGGCCTGCCCGAGTTGCGCCGGTACCCGGCTGCGCGTCGAGGCCCGCCACGTGCGCGTCGGGGAAAAGACTTTGCACGAAATCAGCCGTCTGCCGCTCGGCGAGACGCGCAATTACTTCAACTGCCTGACGCTGGCCGGCAACAAAGCGCAGGTTGCCGACAAGATTCTGAAAGAAATCACCGCCCGCCTGAGCTTCCTGATCAACGTCGGCCTCGATTACCTGTGCCTCGAACGCTCAGCCGAGACGCTGTCCGGCGGCGAAGCGCAGCGCATCCGGCTGGCCTCGCAGATCGGCTCGGGCCTGACCGGCGTCATGTACGTCCTCGACGAACCGTCGATCGGCCTGCACCAGCGCGACAACGACCGCCTGCTGCAAACACTCAAGAACCTGCGCGACATGGGCAACACGGTGCTCGTCGTCGAGCACGACGAAGACGCCATCCGCAGCGCCGATTACGTCGTCGACATCGGACCCGGCGCCGGCGTCCATGGCGGCGCCGTTGTCGCCCAGGGCACGCCGGCCGAAGTGACGGCCAACCCGCTGTCGATGACCGGCGACTACCTGTCCGGCCGCAAATCGATTTCGGCACCAAAATCGCGTCGACCGCAGGACCGGAACAAGCAGCTCAAGGTTGTCGGCGCCTACGGCAACAATTTGAAAGACGTCACCCTCGAAATCCCCGGCGGCCTGCTCACCTGCATCACCGGCGTTTCCGGCTCGGGCAAATCGACGCTGATCAACGACACGCTCTACGCCGCGGCCGCCCGCCATCTCTACGGCTCGACGACCGAGCCGGCGCCGTACAAGGAAATCATCGGCCTCGAACTGTTCGACAAGGTCATCAACGTCGATCAGGCGCCCATCGGCCGCACGCCGCGCTCCAACCCGGCAACCTACACCGGGCTCTTGACGCCGATCCGCGAACTGTTCGCCCAGGTGCCCGAATCGCGCGTCCGCGGCTACGGCCCGGGCCGCTTCAGCTTCAACGTCAAGGGCGGCCGCTGCGAAGCCTGTCAGGGCGACGGCATGATCAAGGTCGAGATGCACTTCCTGCCCGACATCTACGTCCCCTGCGACGTCTGCCACGGCAAGCGCTACAACCGCGAAACGCTGGAAGTCCAGTACAAGGGCAAGAACATTTACGACATCCTCGGCATGACCGTCGAGCAGGCCCGCGAATTCTTCGACCCGGTGCCCAATATCGCGAGAAAGCTGCAAACCCTAGTCGATGTCGGCCTGAGCTACATCACCCTCGGCCAGAGCGCCACCACGCTGTCCGGCGGTGAAGCCCAGCGCGTCAAGCTGGCCCTCGAACTCTCCAAGCGCGACACCGGCCGCACGCTCTACATCCTCGACGAACCAACCACCGGCCTGCATTTCCAGGACATCGAAATGCTGCTCAGCGTGCTCCAACGGCTGGCCGCCAACGGCAACACCATCGTCGTCATCGAGCACAACCTCGACGTCATAAAGACGGCAGACTGGATCGTCGACCTCGGCCCGGAAGGCGGCGACGGCGGCGGCCGCATCCTCGTTTCCGGCACACCGGAACAGGTCGCCAAGTGCAAGGCCAGCCACACCGGGCGTTTCCTCAAACCGCTGCTCGACAAGAAATAGCCGGAAACGACGATGCCACGGTCAACCGGAAAAATCGGCCAAAATTCAAAACGCCAAGGCAAGACAGGACGATGAGCGCGCCCGAGAATTTCAAGGGCAAACGCGGCCTGTGGCGACTGATCAACGCCCTCGGCTATTCGTGCGAAGGCCTGCGGGCGGCATGGCAAAACGAAGCGGCCTTTCGGCTGGAAATGCTGAGTGCCGGCATCGCCATTCCGCTGGCCTTTTACCTCGGCAAAACCGGCGTCGAACGGGCCTTGATGATCGGCAGCGTCGCCCTCATCCTGATCGCCGAAATCCTCAATTCGGCGGTCGAAGCCGTCGTCGACAAGGCCTCGCCGGAAAAAAACGAACTGGCCAAACGGGCCAAGGACATGGGCAGCGCCGCCGTGCTGCTCAGCCTGCTCAATGCCGCAGCCGTCTGGGCCTGTCTGCTCTGGAGCTGAACGGCCCGAAAAACCTCAGATGGCCTCTCAGAACAGGCTGGCCGTGCGCGTATCCGGCTCGTTTTCGAATGCCGACTCGGGCACCGGCGGCCCGGACAGCACGACCCGGTTGCGGCCGAGGCGCTTGGCTTCGTAAAGCGCCTCGTCGGCGCGCTTGAGCGCAATCTCGATCGGACATTCGCTGGCATCGGCCAGCCCGATGCTGACCGTAGCCTTGACCGAGCGGCCATCGGGCAAAGGGACTTCCATGGCATCACAGCGAGCGCGCAGGCGTTCGGCCAGTTTTTCCGTCTCGGCCGGTCCGATTTCCGGGAAAAGGAAAGCGAACTCCTCGCCGCCGTAGCGGCAGACCAGATCCGACTGACGCAAGGTGTCCTGAACCAGTTCGGCAAAGGCACGTAGCACGGCATCGCCGGCGGCGTGGCCGTAGGTGTCGTTGAGTTTCTTGAAGAGGTCGAGGTCGGCCATGGCCACTGTCACCGGCCGCCGATAGCGCTGGGCACGCTGCAGTTCGACTTCGGCCGACTGCATGAAATGGCGGCGGTTCATGAGCCCGGTAAGACCATCCTTGTTGGCCAGCTTTTCGAGCACCTGCCGGGTTTCTTCGTTCTGGATAAGCAGCGCATGGTGTTCGCAGATGGATTCTTCGACGGCCTGGATTTCGAGCATCGTCGACGGTTTGAATTCGGGCGCCGGGCGGTCGGCGCTCAGCGTCGACAGGGCGAGGTTGATCTGCTGAAGTGGCTGAATCAAATGACGGCGAACAATGATCATGAATCCAAGCAGGAAAACGCCAACCAGAATCAGCGCCATCATCAGCTTCGAACGCGCCAATTTCATCGCACTCGTCGCCACTACCAGATCGTTATTGGCCAGATTGATGCCCTGGATCGATACATCGTCGACCTGCATGCCAAGACGCGCGGCAAGACGCTGCCACTCGTCGTAGCGCATGGCCGGGCGGCGATCGTCGGCGACAGCCTGGCGCACGACATCGCCGAGAAACTGCTCGGTTTCGCGCGCCAGCTGGGCGGCGCCGGGATGTTCGAGGATGCTTGGATGACTGGCGATCAGGGTCACGACGAACATCGACTGCTGACGCGAGGCATGCGAACTGACGGCAAAGATGCGCTCGCCTTCCTGGCGAAGTTGTTCGAGATTTCTGGCCAGACGCTGGAAACGGATGATTTCCGGCACCGTCTGTTCCTGTAACCGGCTGGTTGCTTCGATGACGCGTTGCTGGTCGAGCGCCAGCAGGACGACAGCGGCCCCGAAGGCTGTCACGAAAAGTGCAGCCAGCAACGCAAAGGCCCGACCGGCCTGGATCGCCTGAAGCGACTTGATCACGGCAAGCCACCTGCCGCTCGATAGCGGACTGGAATCTGGGAGATAACTGGCATCAACTCACCCGAAAGGGCAAAAACCGGGAATTGATCCGATCATACGTCCCATTGCGCTTGATGCGTTCGAGCGCCGCGTTAATTTCTTTCTGCAATTCGGGCCGATAGGGTGAAATGCCGAACGAAGCATCGCCGCCCAGCTCGGGGGCTTGCAACACCGTCGTGGCCAGGTCCAGTTGCCGGAAAGCCGCGTTTTTCTGCAGGCTGATGCCGGTGATCATCGGCACCAGCACAGCCTGGGCTTCGCCGGAAACCAGCGGCGCGCCCAATTCACCATGGGTGGCAACCGGGTGCATTTCCCAGCCCTGCTTGCGGCCATAGGCCTCCTGGGCCGAACCGCCAACAACAGCGACTTTGACCCCGGCTTGCCCGGGGCTGACGCCGGAGCGAGCCAGCCACAGTGACATCGACCGGTAATAGGGCTTGGCAAATAGCATCTTGGTGCGCCGCTCAGGCGTTTCAAGCAGGCCAACCGCGGCGATGTCGGCCTTGCCCTGGCTGAGGGTCGGCAGCAACGCGCTTTGCGTGACGACATCGAAAGCGCAATTGACGCGCATTTCACTGCACACCGCCCGGGCAATCTCGACGCTGAAACCGGTCAGCTGGCCAGACTCGTCGCGAAAGGACATCGGCGGCGCATTGTCGAGCACGAGGACGCGCAAGGCGGGCTCATCTGCCGCCAGAGCTCCACTTCCGAGGCTGGCAGGGAGCGCGCAACACAACAGGAAGACAAGCGCAGCGCGAGACATGTTTATCGCATAAATTCGACCGGACCGGCATTATAGTCGATATGAATATAACGTTGCGCCTCGTCGTTACCCTAGCCCCCTCGTTTACGGCACTCCGGCCAGCTCGACCAGCCGCCCCTGCACCGGGAAGAAAATGGCCAGCCTGAGCGGCAGCCCGCCGTCGGCGAACAGATCGGCATAGCGTTCGAGCTGCGGCCGGTAGCTTTCGGCGCGTTGTGGCAGTTCGGCATCGGGCAGGCGCGCCGTCTTGTAGTCGATGATCCAGCGGCAACCATCGGCGACGAAAATGCGGTCGATCACGTGGTTGACCGCGACCTCGCCATCGCTGCTGCTCCAGGCCTGCTCGGCAGCAGCTTCGCGATGCTCGGCGAGCACCCAGCGACCGCTGTCGGAGTTCAGCGTGGTGCGCAGTGCCGCGATGACTTCCGCCGCACCGCTGACAGCCTCTTCCTCGCCATGGCCCTGGCTGCGCAGCCAGCGCTGACAGGCCGGCTGGAGCGTGGCAATTCTTGCGGTCGACCAGCTTTCCAGGCCATTTTTTGCGATCAGTTCGAGGTAGCGGTGAACCAGCGTACCGACCGAGGCTTCGAGCGACAGTCCAAGCTCCACTTCGTCGAGATCGAGCGGGTTGTCAGCCGGGCGCAGGCCTTCGGGTAGCGCGCCGAGGCTGGCGGGCAGCACCGTTTCGCGCAGGCGGACGAGCGGCGGGATGAAGGTCGCAGGGTCGATACCGAGGCTGGCCGGCAGAACGGCTTCGTTCCCGGCCAGCGCCGCGACGAATACCGGCTGGGCGACACCCGGCCAGAGCAGATGGAGCAGCGTGCCGGCAGCCGGTGGCTTGAGACCGTCGTCCTTCTTGTCATCGGCGACGGCCACGCCGAGCAGATGCAGCTTGCGGATGGCGCGCGTGGCGGCGACATAAAGCAGGCGCTCATCCTCATGGGCGGCGCGTTCGGCTTCGAGCTTCTTGAGGTAGTCGTAGGCGGTCGGCTCGCCGTTGCCGGCGCCCTTTTGTTTCATCGGCGCGACGAGCAGATGTTCGTCGCCATCGGCCCCGGCCACTTCATCCCAGAGCAGCAGGCTGCTGTCGTTGCCGCCGGTGCCCCGGTCGAGGCCGGGCAGGATCACGGTGTCGAATTCGAGGCCCTTCGATTTGTGCACGGTCATCATCTGCACCGCATCGCCGAGCGGGTCGGACGGGGCGTAGAGCTCGGCGGCGTGGGCGGCCAGCGTTTCGGCGCTCAGGTTGCGGCTGGCGACGAGTTTGTCGACAAGCTTGAAGAAGGCGGCGACGTCGTTCAATGCCTCGGGCGCTTCGAGGCAGCGCGGCCCGCCGAGCATGAGCCAGATGCCTTCGAGCCAGCGCCGCGGATGCTGGCGGGCGCGGCCGGCGAAGGCCAGGTGCAGGACTTCGCGGACGTGCAACAGACGTTGCCGGCCATCTGCGGACAGACGGGCGATACGGGTTTCGTCCTGCATCAGCTGCCAGATCGTCGAATTCCGGTCGTCGGCGGCCAGCACATGCAGGTCGGCCAGCTTGAGACCGCACCACGGCGCGCGCAGGAGCGCCAGCCAATGGACGCGGTCGGCGCGGTGATGGAGAGCGCTGAACAGGGTAAGCAGGTCCTGGACATGCTGACGACCGTCCAGCCCTTCGATGTCGACGGCCTGGAAACGCAGGTCGGGCGCGCTGCGGCGGATTTCGGCGACGAGCGCGTCAAGGTGGCTGCGGGCGCGAACGAGGACGGCGATGCGCTCTTCCGGCGCCTCGCGACGCGCCTGCTGGATGATGGCCAGGATGCGGCAGGCTTCTTCGCCAAGGGCATCGGTGCCGTCGCGCGCGATGACCGGATGCACCTCGACACCACTATCGGCGCGCGCCGGCCGGGTCGCCGCCGATTCGGCGTAGCGCACGGCGCCGGCTTCGGGGCTGTCATCGGCCGGAAAGATGCTCGGGAACGCAGTGTTCACCCAATCGACGATGCCCGGATACGAGCGGTTGTTGCGGAACAAGCGCAGGTGGCCGAGCTTGATGTCGCCGATGCCGCGCTCGCGGACGCGCAAGAAGAGACCAACATCAGCCTTGCGGAAGCGGTAGATCGACTGCATCGGGTCGCCGACGACGAACAACGTCCGCCCGTCACCGGGCATCCAGCCGCGCGTCAGTTTTTCGATCAGTTCGACCTGGGTCGGGCTGGTGTCCTGGAATTCATCAACCAGCAGGTGACGGATGCGGTAATCGAGGGCCTGGGCCAGATCGGTCGGCGCTTCGTCATCACCGAGGGCCAGCCCGGCGCGGGCGGCAATTTCAATGAAATCGACCTCGCCGGCTTCCTGAAAGGCCAGCCACAACTGCCCGGCGGCCAGCCGAAGCAGGCGCGAAAAGCATTCGACGGTGGCCCATTCGCCGTCGCTCAGCTCTGGCCGAGGCAGCTTGACGAGCATGGCCAGCGCTTCTTCGAGGCCGGCGACGCCACGCAGTTCGGCGAGCAGTTCGAGCATGGCTTTTTTCTGGTCGGCAAATTCCTTGTCGGCCGGGAAACCGATGCGTTTATCGACCGTCTTGCGCAGCGTGCCGGTGCCGGTCATGAGCAGGGCGGCCACTGCCTGCCAGCGCGACAAATCGGCGATTTCCACGGTCAACCGGAAATTCCAGTCAAAAATGGAATCGAGCGTTCCCGGCACATTGGCCGCCGCAAAGCGGGCCAGCGGCATGAGCAGGCTTTGCAGACGGCCGTCGAGCCGTTCGCCGACGATCGCCAGATCGCGTTCGATCAGGGCGGCGAAACCAGCCTCGACCTCGGCCTTCATCACCCCGCTTTCGATGCGCGAAGCGTGCTGCAGCCATTGATCGCGCCGGCCGAGCATGGCGATCAGCAGTTTTTCGAGACGCCCGGCGTTGTTGTCCATGAAGGCCAGCGCCTCGGCCACGATGTCGGCATCGGCACCGCCGGCTTCGACCATTTCCAGCGTCCGCCGCGCCGCCGTCGCGTAGTGCGCCTCGGCGTCCTCGGCGACGCCCGGCTGGGCGCCGAAGCGGCTGAGGTAGGGCATCTGCCGGGCCAGGCTGGCGCACAGGGCGTCGAGCGTCGTAATGCGTAGCCGTCCCGGGTGGCCGAGCAGGTGCCAGCCTTGCGCCGCATCGTGGGCGAGAACCTTTTGCGCCAGGCCGAAAGTCAGCTGCTTGTGGGGCTCGGCCGGCAGATTTCCACTCGCCGCCCGCTCCAGGCTGCCGAGAATGCGGTCGCGCATCTCGGTCGCCGCCTTGTTGGTGAAAGTCAGCGCCAGCACTTCTTCGGGATCCTCGACGACGGCCAGCAGGCGCAGATAGCGCTGGGTCAGCAACTCCGTCTTGCCCGCCCCGGCGGGCGCTTCGACGATGAACGAGGCGACTTCCAGAGCGCGCAGCCGAGCGGTTTTGTCTTCTTCGAGGCGGTCGACCGCAGCAGTCACAGGCAGGGAGCTTTCCGAGGAGGGAGCCGAGGCAAACGAATGTTGCCCGGCGGCGGCAAATCGTACGCCGGGCAGCGCTTTGCCTCAAGTGATCGATGGCTTTTCCGGTCTGGCCTGTTCCCGACGCTTCAGCGCCTTGAGGACAGCCGAGAAAAGCAGGCCGGGCGGGCTGGGCTTGGCGAGAAAGTCGTTCATGCCGGCTGCCAGACAATTGGCCTTGTCCTCGGCGAAGATGTTGGCCGTCACCGCGATGATCGGCACGTCAGCAAGGCCAGGCATGGCGCGTATCTGCCGCGTTGCTTCGAGGCCATCCATGCCAGGCATCTGGATATCCATGAGGATCAGGTCGTAAATCCCCAGTGTGACTTTTTGCACTGCCTCCCGGCCATCGACGGCGATATCGACGGCCAGCCCGGCACTTTCCAGCAAGGCCGTCGCCACCTCGCGGTTGATCGGTTCGTCCTCGACCAGCAGTATCCGTCGGCCGCCGTATTCCCGGCCGAGAACCGCCTCGGCGGGTTCCACCGGACTGGCAAGATGCACCGAGGCACCCGGCCCGCCTTTTTTCAGGCGCACGGTAAACCAGAAAATACTGCCCATGCCCGGCGTGCTGTTCATGCCGGCGGTGCCGCCCATCAGTTCGGCCAGCTTGCGGGTGATGGCCAGGCCGAGGCCGGTGCCGCCATACTTGCGGGTGGTCGAATTGTCCGCTTGCTCGAAGGCCGAAAAGAGGCGGCCAGCCGCTTCGGGATCGATGCCGATACCCGTATCCTCGACCTCGAAACGCAGTACGACATCGCCATCCGTTTCCTCGGCTGTCAGAACGCGAACGATCACCACGCCATGGTCGGTGAACTTGACGGCATTGGCCACATAGTTGAGCAGCGCCTGCTGCAGCCGGGTCGCATCGCCGAGCAGTGGGAATGGCAGCTCCTCGGCATCGGCATACAGCCGCAAGCTTTTCGCCGTGGCCCGCTCCTGGAGCATGGAAACGACATTGCGGGCGATGCCGGCCGGGCTGACCGGACTTTCCACCGTGGCAAACTTGCCGGCTTCGATTTTCGACAGTTCGAGCACCGCATTGACGATTTCCAGCAGATGGTGCCCGGCTGCATCGATTCTTTCCAGACGGGCCATTTGTTCCGGCGGCAACCCGGCGCGCCGGATGATGTGGGCCATCCCGGTGATGGCATTGAGTGGCGTCCGTATTTCATGTGACATGTTGGCGAGAAAGGCGCTTTTCGCCACGTTGGCTGCCTCGGCCGCCTCCTTGGCCGCAATCAGGGCTGCTTCGGCTTTCTTGCGCTGGCTGATATCGCGCACGAAGGAAATCATCCTGGCTGGCAGGCCATCATCGGCTGGAATGTAATACAGGGTTACCTCGACCGGAATCAGCGCGCCGTTCTTTGCCCGGTTCTGCGTCTCGATCTTGAACCAACCCTTTTTCCGGATCATGGCTACCGCCTGCTCGGTCTCGTCCATGGCCTGTTTCGGATAAATGTCCCCAACCCGCAGCTGGAGCATCTCCTCGACCGAGTAGCCGAGCATCTCGGCGGCAAAACTATTGACGTCGATCAGGCGCTTGGTTTCGAAATCGCTCCAGCGGATGCCGATGCCGACGCTGTTCATCGCAAACTGGGTATCGAGCAACTTGCGATGCACTTCGCGCAGGTCGGCCGTCCGCTTCTGCACCAGATCTTCAAGTTGATGCCGGTATTGATCGAGCTCGGCTTCGTTCTGCTTGCGCTCGCTGATATTCACCGAAATGCCGCCACCGCGCAGCGGGCGCCCATCGGAATCGCGCTCGACGACCATTCCCCGGGAATGAATCCAGCCCCAGCCGCCAGCCTGGAGACCAACCCGGTACTCGACGGAAAATGGTGCCCCACCGACCCTCGCCGTTTCCTGATAGGCCGCCGCGAACCCGGCCTGGTCGTCCGGATGCACGGTCGCCAGCCAGCTCTGCAGGGTCATTGGCGGCGGCTCTCGCGGAATATCCAGAATCGTCAGCAACGAGGGGTCGTAACGCAGGGAGCCATCGACAAAATCCAACTCCCAACTACCCATCCGAGCCGCCTGCAGCGCCGTCATCAAACGGCTTTCCAGGCTGGACATATCTCGCGCCAGTGAAACCCGCTGCTGTTCGGCCAGCTTGCCCAGCAGATAGCCCACCACGACCAGTGCCGGCGGCGCGGCCAACACCGCCGCCACCAACCCCGTCAGCAGATAATCCCAAGGCACCGAGCCTTTGAGCAGAAGCCCCATCGCCGACACGATCAGCTCGACCATCACGACAACACCGACTGTGGCGACCGCGGACAAGCGCCACCCTTTCAAGCGTTGCAATAGCGGGACAAGATCAGGCGACACGTTGAGGCACCTCCAGACAAAAGGGTGAGCGAAGCAAAGCCCTTTAGCTTATTTTTCGCCCATCCCGACGCCGATGGGTTGACCTATAACAAACGTATTAGATTGAGCCTCAGTCCTTGCTAACCGGCCTGCGCGGCGGCCAGCAGACGACGCCGTTCGGGTAGTCTGAGCAGCGGCAGGACCTCGCAATATTGCAATGCCTTTTCGTCGGCAAAAACGACACCGGCCCGGCCCTGCTTGACCTCTTTGGCGACGGCGTGCAGCCGCTCGCGCCAATGGGTGATGACGGCGACCCAGTCGGGGAATTCGGCCGGGTCGAAGATTTTCTGCTTGTCGTCGCCGATCCCCTGAACGCCGGGCAGGATGTCCTTTTCGTCGGCCACACCGGCAAAGGCCGGCTTGTCGAGCAACACCTTGGCGAAGACGACGGCGGCGACATCTTCGTTGACCAGTGCGGCGTAGATCGGCAGTTGCGGCTCGGTGATGCGCTGCTCGGCCCAGTTCTTGGTGTCGACGGCGGCGCCGGTCTTGTAGTCGATGATGACCTGCCGGCCGTCGGCCAGCTGATCGATGCGGTCGACGATCATCTTGACCTTGATGCCCTCGATCTCGACTTCGGCCGGCGCTTCGCAGGCAATGACGTCAAAGCTCAGGCCACGCTTGGCCTCGACCTGCAGCCACACATCCACCAGTTTCGCCAGACGCGCCGCTTCGAGTACGCGAAAGCGAGCCGGCAGCGTGATGCGGCGGTCGAGCTCGAAAGTATCCAGCGCCTTGGCGACGGCTTCGGCGATGGTTTGCTGGCGGCTCAGGTCGCCCAATGCGGCGAGCGCCTCGGATGACTTTACGGCCGTCCAGAAAGCTTCCAGTGCCTCGTGCACCAGCGTGCCGCGCGCCGCCGGGTCGAGGCCTTCGACCGGCTCATCCATTGCCTCGCCGCCGAGACGGTACTGAAAGTAGGCCCAGGCCGGGCATATCGCCTGGGCCCGCAGGACCCAGCTGCCGCCGGAGACTTTTTCGCCCTCGCCGACCGGCGGCGCCATGGCGTCGTCTATCTGCTCCAGCGCCGCGGCCGATTCGTCGGCCATTTGCCGGGCCAGCGTCGTGACGTCGGCCGAAGCGTTGGCGGCGAGCGGAATCCCGGCAATGAGCGGACTCGGCCGCAGGACGCGATTGCCGTCGGCTTGCGCGAACGAGAAAGTCACCTCCGGCGCCGACTGCGCCAGCCGGGCATGGACGCGCCGGGCAAAATCGAGCTCGACTTCGGCGCTGGCGTGGGCCGCTCCGGCCGCCCGCAGCAGCTCGGCCGGCAAGAGCGGATTGGGGCGCGGCGGCGGCGGCCACAGGTCGTCGTTCATGCCCATGACCCACAGGACGTCGAAATCAAGGCCGGCGCTTTCGAGGACGCCGAGCACCTGGATCGCCGGCCGGCCGCGCGTTTCCGGCTGGAACAGGCGCTGGCGGCAGAGTTGCGCCAGGCGGCGCACGGCTTCGGCGAAAGCCAGCGGCCCGAGCAGACCGTCGAGCCGGCCGAAACCGTCGAGCACTTCGCCAAACGCCCGGCGGGCCTGGAATTCATGGCTGGACAACGGCCGGTCGCCGGGCCAGCCGGCCGCTTTGAGGCAGTTGCGGAAGACCCCGGCCCATTGCCCGGGCGGCAGCTTGCGGCTGGCTGCCGCCGCAGTTTCAGCGAAAGCGTCGAGGGCGTCGACGGTTTGCGGACAGAGCGGTGCTTCGCTTTCGGCCAGGCGCCGGGCCAGACGGATCAAGGCCGGCAAGGTCGTGAAATAGGGTAGATCGCGGCGCAGAGCGGCGTCGAGCCGGGCCCGGCCATCGGCCTCGCCGTCGGCGGCCGACCAGCCGCCCGCCAGCAGCAAGGCCGACAAGCGGCTTTGCTCGACCTTGGCTCGGCCGCTACCGAGAGCCAGCAGATCGAGGGCAACGCGGATCAGCGGCAGATCGGCCAGCGCCCGGCCGAGCGAGAAATTGAAAGCGCGCGGCACTTCGGCTGCATCGGGACGAATCAGCGCCGGATGCAGCGCGTCGTCGAGCAGGAACTCCAGCCGGTCACGCACGCCGGCCAGATCGGGCGCCACGATGCCGAGCCGGCACGCCGGATTGGCGGTCAGTTGGTCCTGCACCCACGCGACCACGGCGGCGCATTCGGCGTCGCCGTCGGCGCAGGCGACGACGCGGTGCCGGCCATCGTCATTGCCACGGTCAACCGGAAATTTAGGCTGATTTTGAACACTGACGCCGCGCGCCGTCAGCGCTGCCATGAGGTCACGTTCGAGCGGCGTGTAGCGGTCGAAGCCGATGAAAGCGATGCTTGCCGGCAGGGCAAAATGACCGGCCGCGATCAGTTCAACAACTTGTCGCTGCAACCCGGCCGTGTCGATCCAGCCGTTGCTCCGGCAGCGTTTGTCGAATTCCGCCTGCCAGCCGATGAACAGTTTCGCCTCATCGGACAACTCGCTGCCGTCCGCCCTGATTTTCCAGACCCGGGCCAGCGCCTGCGCTTCGGCGGCCGAAGCCGCCATGCCCTGGATGTCGAAGAGTGGCGCCGCTTCGGTCAGCGAAGCAGCGATGACCTTTTCCCAGAGCAGGCGTTCGGAAAAAGCGTCGAGCCCGACGGGCAGGTCGGCGATGCCGCTGAGCAGCGCCTCGTCGGCCAGCGAGGCAAACCACTGGCCGAGCGTCAGGGCCTGCCGGGTGCGCCAGACGGCCCGCTCAGCCGGCAGCTCGCCGCGCAGGGTTTGGGCGAGACGGGTCGTTGCGCAGAGGTAGAGGCTATCGCTCAAACAGGCCTCGATATTTCGCCACTGTTATCAGTACGCCGCCGGCTGCGCCGGGCTGGCGGGTTTTGCTGGCGCACCGGGCATCGCCGGGCCGGCTGGCTTGGCGACAGGCGACGCGGGCTTGGCCGGTGCGACAGACGGTGCGGCTAGCTTGACCTCGGGGACAGCCGGCTTGGCCGGAGCCGAGGCCGGACCGGCCGGCTTGCCCGGCATGGCGGGGCGGGCCGGGGCAAGCGCCGCAGGTGATTTTTCCTCAGCGGGCTGCGCGGTGGCTACCGGCTTGCTCTCGCTGGCAGGCTTGCCGGGCATCGCCGGTCTGGCCGGAGAGGCCGGGCCGGCGGGCTTGGCCGTGTTCGTCGGCGCTGGCGCGGCAGGCTGAGCGGCTTCGTCAACTGGCTTGGCGAGCGGTTTGGCGACTGTTTTTGGCGGCGGCAAGGCTTTCGGTTTTGCCGGCTGAACCGATGGGCTGGCGGGAGAAGCACGTTCGGCTTTGCGGCTTTCGCTCTTGTTGTCGGTCTCGGCGCCCGAAATCCTGGTCGGGCCAGTGTAGGTAATCCGCCCTTTCAAGCCCTCGGCAACCGCGCCGCGTAGCTCGGGAATCTTGCGCAAATCGTCAATCGACTTGAACGGCCCGTTCTCACGGCGAAAATCAATGATCAACTGGGCCCGTACCGGACCGATGCCATTCAGGGTCTGCAACTCTTCGGCGGTAGCGGTATTGACGTTGACCCGGGCCAGGGCCTGGCCAACGCACAGCAGGCCAGCCAGGGCAAACATCAGAAAACGTGATTTCATGCTTTTCTCCCGGAAAATTAGTCGTTCAGTATGCCATTCGCCGCAGCGTCAGGGCGTCCCGACGAACAGGAAGAGATTGGAGACGCCGCTCGTCGAATAGCCGAAGCCGACATAGGCCGGCCCGAACGGCGTCTGGCCGCCAAGATACAGAGCCGCCGAGTCGAGTACGCCGACCCGCGTCGATTCGGAGTACGGCGAGCCGACCTTGGCCATTTCCAGCGCCAGCCCGACGCGCATGTCGCCACGCAGGCCGAGCGGCAGGCGGCCGATGATTTGTTCGCCGCGCACGCCGAGGTAGCGGATGTCGTCACCGATGATCTGACCCGGCGCGAACGCCGTCAGGTTGAGGAAGCCGCCCAGCGTGCCGGCGTCGAAAACCGGCAGATTGCCGCGCGGCGATCCGGTGTAGCGCAGCCGGGCGTTGACCACCGTACCGCCGAAGGCGAAGGCGCCGCGCAGGTCGGCATCAGCGCGCGCGTAGTTGCTGCCGGGCGACTCGAACCACGAAAGTTGCGCTGCCCAGCCGCGCGTCGGGAAGTACACGCGGTCGAACTGGTCGAAATCGAGGCTGGCCTTCCAGCCGGTCAATTTCTTGTCGCCCCTGGGCAGCGACGGGTCGCCGATATCAAGCTCAAAGTAGCGATGGCGCTGGACCCAGCCGAAACGAAGCGGCCCGAGCAGGCCGATGTTGGTGCCGAGAAAAGCGCCGACACTGGTTTCACTGTCACGGTACTGGGCGATGCGCTTGTCGTCTTCATAGACATTGAGACGGGTTTGGCCGACCCCGGCGGTGCCTTCGAAGAAGACGCGCTGGCGGGCGTCGAGCGGCTGGTAGTAATTGATGCCGAGGCGGTTGTTGGAGCCGATTTCGCCGTGGTAGATCAGCTCGCCACCGAGGTGGTTGAGCCAGGTCTGGTGATAGGCAGCGCGCAGACCGAAGGTCGAACCCTGGCTGTTGTCGGCCTGCAGATTGATGGCGAAGCGGGCGTAATCCGGCCCCCAGCGCTTTTCGATCGGCATGACGCGCAGAATGTTGCGGTCGCGCTGGGCGAGCACGGTGTAATCGACGCTTTCGTAGTAGCCGTCGCCATACATGCGCAGCAGGTCGCGGTTGATCACCGACGGCCGGATCGTTTCGCCCGGCTGGACGCTGAGATAGCGTTCAATAACGCCCTGATTGGCTCGCTCCAGCCCGACGATCTCGATTTCGTCGATACGCGGCGAGGGGCGGCGGGTGACTTCGATACTCTGCCACCATGCCGCGTAGGCCGACTCGCTGGCACTCAGGCGAGCCAGTTTGCCAATCGCCTCTTCGGCCGCCAAGCGGCCACTCTCGGCAGCCTCGGCATGTTTCGTAAAATCGCCCGCGGTGATCCCGCTGAGCTCGGGCTTGATGTAAATGTCGCCCGGCTTGAGCATGGCCAGCGAACGACTGACGTTCTGCTCGGTCAGGATGCCGACCATCTGCGCCGACACCGTCAGCAGCGAGCCGACCTCATCGGCCTTGAGCAGCGGCGAGCCGACATTGACGGCGATCACCACGTCAGCCCGGCAGCGTTCGCGGACTTCCGAAATGGGCAGGTTATCGACCAGCCCGCCATCGACCAGCTTGTGGCCCTGATGGTCGACCGGGGCGAGCAGGCCGGGCACCGACATGCTGGCGCGCATCGCCGTGGTCAGCGCACCATCGCGGAATACCACGCGCTCGCCCGTGCCGATATCGGTGGCGATGATCGACAGCGGCAGCGGCAAATCCTCGATGTTGCGCTCGCCCTGATTGGCGCGCACCAGCTGGTTGAAGAACAGCTTGATCTTCTGCCCGGCAACGACACCGCCCTGATAGGCCACACCGTTGGCCGAAACACCGCTTTCCGACCCGGGCAGGTAGCTCCGCGAGACCAGCTTGTTGCGGTAGCTCATCTCGGCGTATTCCGGGTTATCGACAAAAATGTCGCCCCAGTCCGCCGCGGCCAGCGCCTCGCGCATTTTCTCCGGCGACATGCCGGCCGCCCAGGCGCCAGCGATCAACGCCCCCATGCTGGTGCCGGCCACACAATCGATCGGCACACGTGACTTCTCCAACACCTCCAGCACGCCGATATGCGCCGCCCCGCGCGCCCCGCCGCCGCCCAGCACGAGGCCGATGCGCGGTCGGGCGGCATCAGCGGCCATTGCCACGGTCAACCCGAAAAAATGGGCAAAAATGAAAACGGCAACCAGACGGCGTATCGGCAATGTCATTCCTTTATCCGAAAAAAAACCCCGCTGGGCGGGGCTTTCATTGAAGCTTCGGCAGATTACTTGGTGCCGATGACTTCGATATCAACGCGACGATCCGGCTGCAGGCAGTCGATCAGGGCCTTGGTCTTGGCGTTGCCCTTGCACTTGTCGCCGGTGACCGGCTGCTTCTCGCCCTTGCCTTCGGTGTAAACACGGTTGGCTTCGATGCCCTTGGCAACCAGGTATTCCTTGACCGCGGCAGCGCGCTTTTCGGACAGCTTCTGGTTGTAGGCGTCGCCACCGATGCGGTCGGTGTGGCCAACGGCCAGGATCACTTCGAGCTTGATGGCCTTGGCCTTGGAAACCAGCTCGTCGAGCTTGGCCTTGCCGGCCGGACGCAGGACAGCCTTGTTGAAGTCGAACAGGGCGTCGGCAGCGACGGTGATCTTTTCGCCGGACGGCTTGACGCCGGTTGCAGCAGGCATGGCGGGCTTGGCGGCAACCTTGGGTTCGCAGGCTTCCTTCGGCAGCAGGTCCTTGTCGCACTCGCAACCGGCCTTGTCGGCAGCGGCAGCGGCCGGGGTCCAGTAACCATCGCGCCAGCACAGGCCGAAACCGGACTTGGCGACGACGTCACGACCGTCGATCAGGTAAACGCGTTCTTGGGCAACAGCGGTAAAACCGATACCGGCCAGCAGGGCCAGAACCAGAGATTTTTTGACGATATTCATTTTTGGCAGTCCCGGTGTAGTAATTAGGATGGTGGTCAATTCTTGAAACCTCTGAATTCTATTACGAATCGTCACATTTCAACCACTTGTCACGCATGGCGGGTAGTCTTTATCTCCGTTACCATGGGTCTGTCCGACACCCCGAGGGCCACTCCGGACTCCAAAACCATGACAAAAATCCAAGCCTTTTTCCTCTGGCTGTTTGGCAAGGCATCGCCGGTTGGCGACCCGCTGGCCGATGCCCTGAACCGCTTTCGCGACCCTCAAGCCGACACACTGGAGCTGATGCGGCGGCTGGTTGCCGCCCTGCGCCCGCAAAGTCGGCGTGCTGGCGGCTCGGCCGACCGTTACCAGTCGATGCTCGACCGGCTCGAATCCGATCCGGAGCTGCTCACCGCCTTTCGTGGCCACATCGTCCACTTCATCGCCACCCGCCGGCTGGTCACTTTCTTCACCGATAGCGGCGTGCTGCCGGGCACCGGCTTTTTCTCGGAATGGTGGCGCATCCTGGGCAGCCGGTTGCTGCCGGAAGTCCCCGACGAGCGCCGGCTGAAGGATTGCCTGCATGTCATCTACGACCAGACCGACGACTGGCGCTGGCTCGAGGCGATCCCGCCCGCGGCCTCGCAACGCTTCTGGGCTCTGCTCGCCCCGGCCGAGGAACTGCGCAATGTCGATTGGCACCGCATCCAGGAACAGATGCTCGACGCCGTATTGCTGCTCGCCCACCGGGTCAGCGGCCTGGGGGTCGAAAGCGAGTTGATGCGTGCCTCGCCCAATTTCGACGACGACACACCACGCTTCGTCGCGCTGTCGGCCGAGGCACTCGATTTCGTCAATTCATTCCGTGCTGCGCTCAACGATCCCGAACAGGAAGCCGACGACGGCAGCCAGTTGCTGGTCATCGCCGATCAGTGCCAGGACACCCTGCAGCGTATCCGGAAGCGGGCGCTCACTGTCGGTACCAGCCTCCATCTTTCCTACATTCTGACGCGCAGCGAGCAAAGCCTTGAGCGCCTGCGCGACCTCACCGCCATTCTCGCCATCGGCCAGCAGACAACGGCCCGCGACGAGGCCATCCAGTCCTGGGCGGAGTTCGCCCACGCCGCCTTCCTGGCCGAAAACCGCCGCAACAGCCTGCGTTTCTACGTCGCCCAGCTGTCTCAACTGCTTGCCGTGCGCGTCACCGAAAATGCCGCGCGCTCCGGCGAGCATTACATCTGCGACACGAATGCCGATTACCGCGCCATGTGGCGCTCGGCGGCCGGCGCCGGCATCATCATCGGCCTCATGGCGCTGCTCAAGATCAAGGCCGCCGCACTGCAAGCGCCACTCTTTGGTGAGGCTTTCATGTTCAGCATGATTTACGGCCTGGGCTTCGTCATCATCTTCCTGCTCGGCATGACGGTCGCCACCAAGCAGCCGGCGATGACGGCACAAACACTGGCCGGCCTGCTCGGCGACATCAAGCCGACGCGCAGCGCCGATCTCGAACGGCTGGTCGATGTCGCCGCCGCCGTCAGCCGCAGCCAGCTCGCCGCCATTGCCGGCAACGTCATGGTTGCGCTGCCCGTCGCCATCGCCGTCGGTTTCGGCCTGAGTTATTGGGCCGGGGAGCCGGCCATCACGCTCGACAAGGGCGCCCACCTGATTGGCGATCTCGACCCGCTGTCCTGGGCGCTGCCGCACGCCGCCATCGCCGGTTTCTACCTGTTTCTCTCCGGCCTGATCACCGGCTATTTCGACAACCGCGCCGCCTACGCCGACATCGGCCCACGCATTGGCCGCCTGCGCTGGCTGCAGGCGCTGTTCGGCCGCGAACGGGCCGGGCGTTTCGGCAACTACATCCAGGAACGCCTGGGCGGCATCATGGGCAATTTCCTGTTCGGCTGCATGCTCGGCTCGACCGGCGTCATCGGCACCATCCTCGGCCTGCCGCTCGACATCCGGCACATCGCCTTCGCCTCGGCCAACCTTGGCTACGCACTGGTCGGTTTCCAGTTCGCCTTGCCCCTCAAGGCCATCGCCTGGGCCGCTTTCGGCATCGCCGCCATCGGCTTCACCAACCTCGCTGTCAGCTTCGCGCTCGCCCTGCGCACAGCCATGCGCGCCCGCGGCATCGTTTTCGAACATTGGGGACCGTTGCTGAACGTCCTGGGGAGCCGCCTGCTCAGACAACCGCGCAGCTTCCTGCTGCCGCCGCGCCAAGCCGCTGCCAACGCGTAAAATGCCGGCGTGATCACCCGCCGCCTGCCACTTCTTGTCCTGCTCACCATCGCCACGCCGCTGATGGCCGGCGAGCTGACTGTGCACGCGCCAAATGACATCAACAGACTGCTCGCTCCCTGGTTGCCGGAAGAAGCCGGCAACCAGCGTCGGCTGCAGGGGCAGCTCAGCGAAATCCTCGCCACCGAGGGCTATTTTTCGCCGGAATTCAATTTCACCGAAAACGATGACGGCCTGACGCTCAATCTCGATCCCGGGCCACGGACGACCATCGCCAGCGTCAATGTCACGGTCGACGGGAAAATTGAGCCAAAAACGAAATCCGACCTCATCGCCAGCTGGGGCCTGCCGGTCGGCCAGCCATTCCGGCAAGCCGACTGGAATGAAGCCAAGCAGCAAATCCTGGCTGACCTGCTGGCCGTCGAACACGCCGACGCCAAACTGGTCGACAGCGAAGCCAGCATCGACGCCGAAACGCACCGCGCCGACCTGAGCGCTCATTACGACGCCGGCCTGCGCTACCGTTTCGGCAACATTCGCGTCGAGGGCCTGCAAAACTACCCGCCCGACCTCATCGCGCGCTACAACCGCGCCGTGCAGGCCGGCCAGCCCTACCGCGAAGACCGGCTCAACGCGCTGCAGGGCATGCTGCAATCGACCCCCTATTTTTCCTCGGTGCAGACCACGCTCGACCGCGAGGCGGCCGTGGTCAATGCGGACGGCACGGCGACGGCGCCCGTCCTCGTCCGCGTCCGCGAACGTTCGCCGCACCGCGTCTCGTTCGGCGCCGGCGCCAGTTCCAACACCGGCGCCCGGGTCGAGGTGAATTACCACACCCCCAACCTGCTCAACCGCGGTTGGGCGCTCGATACCGGCCTGCGCCTCGAGCAGAAAAGACAGACCGCCTACAGCGACGTCTTTTTGCCGCCCGACGCGCGCAACCGCCGGCACAGCTTTGGCATCATGGCTGAAGCCGCCGACATCCAGGGACTGAAAACCGAACGCTACGCTTTTGGCGCGCAGACCGTGCAGCAACGCGGCATCGTCGAACAGCGCCTGTCGCTCAACTGGCAGGAAGAAAAGCGCGAAGCCAGCGGCGCCAGCCCGCAAACCGCCCGGGCGCTGGTCCCCAATGGCGTGTGGACCTGGCGCCACATCGACAACCTGCTCGACCCGCGTGACGGTTCCGTCGTCCAGGTGCAGATCGGCGGCGGCGCCAAGGCCGCGCTCTCCGACCAGAACTTCGTTCGGCTGCACACCCGTGTCCAGCACTACATCCCGCTCGGCCACGCCGACACGCTCAATCTGCGCGGCGAAATCGGCTACACCTTTGCCGACTCGCGCCAAGGCATCCCGCAGGATTACCTGTTCCGCACCGGCGGCGCCGGCTCGGTGCGCGGCTACGCCTACCAGAGCCTCGGTATCCGGGAAGGCAGCGCGATAGTCGGCGGCCGCTACCTGGCCATCGCCAGCGCCGAATTCACGCACTGGCTCAACGACAGTTGGGGCATCGCCGCCTTCGTCGACGCCGGCGACGCGGTCGATAGCCTGCAGGACATCCGCCTCGCCGTCGGCGCCGGCCTCGGTGCCCGCTGGCGCAGCCCGGCCGGGCCAATCGGCGTCGATCTGGCCTACGGCGAACGCAACCAGGAAGTGCACCTGCACTTCTCGCTGGCCATTCCGTTCTAAGCGTGACATGAAACGCCCCCTTACCCTTTTCGCCCTCCTCGCCAGCGCCGCCGTCATCGGCGGACTCGGCTGGCTGACGACCAGCGAAAGCGGCCTGCAAACCGCCATCGGCCTGGCCCAAAGCGCCACCGCCGGCCAGCTGCGAATCGAACAAGCCAGCGGCCGCCTGCTCGGCAACATCGACATCGGCCAACTGCGCTGGCAAGGCGCCAAGCAGCAAATCGAGGCGACGCAGATTCACCTCGACTGGTCGCAGTCAGCCCTGCTCCGCGGCACACTGGACATCGCCGAACTGAGCATCGCCACCCTGCACATCGTCACCACCCCGAGCGACACGCCGACACCGGCGCCGATCGATCTGCAACTGCCTTTCACGGTCAACGCGAAAAAACTGGCAATTTTGAAATTGAGTGTCGGCGACGGCTTCACCGCCACCGACCTCGCCGCCAGCTTCAGCAGCGACGGCCGCCAGCACCAGCTTGCAGACGTCCATGCCCTGACTGGCGGCATCGCCATCACCGGCCGCGCCAGCCTCGACGGCCTCGCCCCCCTGCCGCTCGCCGCCAGCGCCGAGATTTCCGGCCAGCTCGACGAGCGCCCGCTCGCCTTGGCGCTGACCGCCAACGGCCCGCTCGAACGCATCGCGCTGACCGCCGTCGCCACCCAAGGCGTCGCCGGCACGGCCGAGGTCGCTCTCACGCCCTTCGCCGACGCCGCTTTCGCCAGCGCCCGCCTCCTGCTTGAAGACATCGACCCGGCCACCTGGCAGCCCGGCGCGCCGCAAGCCAAACTCAGCATCACCGCCGACATCGCACCGCAAGGCGACGGCATTGTCGGCAGCTTCGGCCTGACCAACCATCAACCCGGCCCCCTCGACCGCCAGCGCCTGCCGCTCGCCACGCTGGCCGGCACGGTCGACTGGCAGGGCAGCAGCGCCAAATTCGCCACCCTGCACGCCACCCTGCCCGGCGGCAGCGAACTCGACGGCAGCGGCGAATGGCGCGACGGCGCCCTTAAACTGGCGCTGACCGCCAGCCGGCTCGACGCTGCGCAACTCGTCTCGACGCTACGGTCAACCCGATTAAATGGCCAAATTTCAAGTCTTGTCGGCGCCGAGCGCCAGCAACTCAAGCTCAATCTGAAAGACGCCACCTTTACCCTGCTCGTCGAGGCCAGCCACGCCGACCAGCGCATCGACCTGCCGCAACTCCAACTCGCCGCCGGTGACGCCCGCCTGAGCGCCAAAGCCGAACTCAACCTAAAAACGCCGCGCGCCTTCACGGCCGAAGGCGAACTGCAACGTTTCGACCCAAGCCGCTTCGCCAAAGTACCAGCGGCGCAGATCAACGCCAATTTCAAGGCCGACGGCCGGCTCGACCCGCGTGCCGTGGTCGATGCCAGCTTCACGCTCAATGACAGCCGGGTCGCCGGTCAGCCGCTGAACGGTCAGGGCAAACTCAACATCGACTGGCCGCACATCCCCGGCATCGATATCCATCTCGTTTCCGGCGCCAATCACCTGACGGCCAAGGGCGCTTTCGGCCAGCCCGGCGACACCGTGGTCGTCGACCTCGACGCCCAGCAACTCGCTCCCTACGGCCTCGACGGCGGCATCACCGGCCGGCTCGCCCTGACCGGCTCGGCGCAGCAACCGAAAATCGCCGGCCAGCTTAACGCCGCCAAAATTGGCCAGCCCGGCGTCGCCCGCCTCACCGGCCTGAGCCTGAAGGCCGACGCCGCCGGGGAGGCCGGCTCGCCGCTGAGCCTCGATCTCGCCATCGCCGCCGTCGACATGCCGGACCAGCCCGGCCTGCTGCGTAGCATCCGCCTGCACGGCGCCGGCACCAACCAGGCGCACAGCCTGACGGCCAGCGCCGAGGTAGCCGGCAAGAATCTGCTGAACCTCGCCGTAGACGGGGGTTTGAGCGCCGATTTCAGCCAGTGGCAAGGCCGCCTGCTCGAAGCAAAGCTGAACAGCGCCGACAAATCGCGCAATTTCCACCTCGCCGCCCCGGCCCCGATCAAGCTGGCCGGCGCTGGCTGGAGCATCGGCCCGGCCCAATTCATCGGCGATCCGCTCGATTGGCAAGCTACCCTGCAAGCGGGCGCCGACGCCAGACAACTGCACGCCACGCTGAGCGCCAGGGGCAGCCGTATCGGCCAGGTCGATGGCGAACTCAACGCCGCCATGCTCGGCCCCTGGTCGCTAGCCCAGAACGCCCGCTGGCAGGGCCGGCTCAAGACCGACATCGCGGACCTCGGCTGGCTGGCCGAACTGATCGGCGACGGTTGGCAGAGCGAAGGACGCCTCAACGGCGAACTGCAATTGGCCGGCACACCCGCCGTGCCGCTGGCCAGCGGCCGCTTCCGCGGCGATAACTTGGCACTGCGCCTACCCGAACAAGGCCTCAACCTGGCCCGCGGCGAACTTGATGTCGATCTGCGCGACAACCTGCTGCACATCAATCGCCTCGGCTTCGATAGCCTGCTCCAGCCGATGCCGCGGGCGATCCGGCTCGATGCGCGCGACGACCTGAGCGGGCTGACGGCCAAGCCGGGGCGACTTGAAATTTCGGGCGAAATTCGGGTTGACCGTGGAAGTGCCGGCGAAAACGCTTTTCTCGACTTCAAACTCGATCGCCTTGGCGCTTTCCAGTTGCCCGACCAATGGGTCGCCGTTTCCGGCAACGGCCGGCTCAGTCTCAAAGATGGCACGCTCGGCGCCGTCGGCAAAATGGCCGTCGACGCCGGTTACTGGCAACTCGCCCCGAGCGGCACGCCACGACTCTCCGACGACGTGGTGGTCAAACGCCCTGGTACGGAAAAGCCCGCGGCCAGCCTGCGTCCGAAACTCGAACTCGACGTCAGCACCGACCTCGGCCGCAATTTCCTCTTCAATGGCGCCGGGCTTTCGAGCCGGCTGGCCGGCAGCATCCGGATTACCGCCCACGGCCGCGACCTGCCGCGGGCCAGCGGCACGATCCGGGCGCGTAGCGGCCGCTTCGAAGCCTATGGCCAGAAACTGGAAATTGAACGTGGCATCCTGAGTTTCAACGGCCTGCTCGACAATCCCGGACTCGATGTCCGCGCCGTGCGCAAGGGTTTGTCGGTCGAACCCGGCGTCCAGATCAGCGGCTCGGCGCAACGGCCGGTCATCAAGCTGATCTCCGACCCGGAATTGCCCGATGCCGAAAAACTTGCCTGGCTTGTCCTCGGCCACGGCCCGGAACAGATGGGCGCCGGCGACGCGACGCTGCTTTTCTCGGCAGCCGGCGGCCTGCTCGGCAACGATTCAGGGAATGTTGTCCAGCAGTTGAAAAAGACCTTTGGATTCGACGAATTCGGCCTTCGTCAGGGCAACATCGGCGACACCGGCGGGCGCCAACCAACCAGCCGCGTGGCCGGCGGCAACAGCATCGACACAGCCGGGACGACTGGCCAGCAGATTCTCAGCGTCGGCAAACGCCTGACGTCAAACGCGCTTGTTTCCTACGAGCAGACGCTGGGTCGGGCCGAAGGCATCGTCAAGCTGACCGTCAACCTGACGCGACAAATCGCTGTCATTGGCCGCGCCGGCAGCGACAACGCGCTGGATATTTTCTATACGCTGACCTTCGGGCGTGCAGAAAAAAAGCCCGTCGTCGAGTAAGAACGAAACAATCTGGCGGATCATGCCGCGGCGATGTGGTTTTTAACGGTGTGGTGAGCCGACATATGGGCCAGACGCCGAATTTCAGCCCGCAATGCCACCTGCTGCCCGGCCGTGATCATGCGCTGGCCATTGTGCCATTCGTAGTTGATGGCGGTATCGTCAACACCAAGCTCATAAAGCGCCTGCGCCATGGCACGCCAGTCGTGCCGCTCAACGCTCCGGCCATCGCTCAAAGCCGCGACAAATTCACTCTTGAAAAACGCTACGCTTGCAGTAATCGTCATGACAGCACCTCCTGTTGACTCAGGTTAGCGCCATCCTTTTTTGAGGGCAGTGACATATTTCACGCTTGCCATCAACGAGCCTGGAAGTTGCCCAACCACTTGCCGACCATGCCCAGCAACTCGGCATGATTAATCGGTTTGGCCAGAAAATCGTCCATGCCGGCCGCCATGCAGCGCTGCCGATCCTCGACGAAGGCTGCGGCGCTTAGCGCCACGATGGGCCGGCGCGGCAATCCCTGTTCCTGCTCCCAGTCGCGGATCAGGCGGGTAGACTCGAGACCGTCCATGATCGGCATCTGCATGTCCATCAATATCAGATCCGGGTGCATGCCGCCGGTAATGACGGTCAGCGCCTCCAGCCCGTTTTCGGCCATCGAGACAGCGAAACCCTCTTTCTGGAGCATGGCGCCGACCACTTTGCGGTTCACCAGATTGTCCTCGACCACCAGTACCCGGCCAATCTGGCTGGCCGAGGCGGTCTTGACGTCGGGTGCCCGATTTCGGGTCGCCTGACGACCATCCTCGCCAGCTTCGACGATCACGGCGCGAACCCGGAACCAGAAGCGCGCCCCAAGCCCCGACTGGCTTTCGACGCCGACTTCACCGCCCATCATTTCAGCCAGCCGGCGGACGATGGAAAGGCCGAGGCCGGTTCCGCCAAACTCACGGGTCGTCGAGCTATCGGCCTGCGAAAATGGATGGAAAAGTAGTGACTGCTGGCCGGACGAAACGCCGATTCCGCTGTCGCTGACCGAAAACTCGAGGATCGCCCCGCGCTCGTCACGGCTGACCTCGCTGGCCTCGATATCGACAAAGCCATGCGCCGTGAATTTCACTGCGTTGCTGACCAGATTGGACAGCATCTGGCGGAGCCGGATCGAGTCAGCTCGGTAGCGCGCGCCCGCTTCGCCACGCCAGTTCGCCCGAACCTCCAGTTCCTTGTCGTGGACCGGCCCGGAAAAAAGCTTGACGGTTTCGTCGACGATTTGTTTCGGGTCGAAGACCGCATCGGACAGGGACAGCTTGCCGGCCTCGATCTTCGATAGATCGAGGACATCGTTGAGCAGCGCCAGCAAGGTCTGGCCGGAATTGAGGATGATGCGCGCGTAGTCATTGCGCTCGTCATTCGACACCCCGGGCATCAGCAGCAGTTGCGCCATGCCCAGGATGCCGTTCATCGGCGTGCGGATTTCATGCGACATCATCGCCAGAAAACTGCTCTTGGCCCGATTGGCCGCCTCTGCCGCCTCCTTGGCGGCGTAAAGCTCGGTTACGTCAATGCGAAAACCGACAGTAAATCCTTCCGGTGTCCGGCGCTCGAGAATCCGTAGCCAGCGGCCGTCATCAAGCGGTTGAATGATCTCCGTATTGCCGCTGCGATGCGCGGCCAGACGCTCGGCGATCCATTCGTCTACGCGCCCGATGGCCTCCTTGTACTGGCCGCGTTCAGCCCCCGTGCGAATGATTTCCTCGAAGCTTTTTCCGGCAACCAGCAGGTCGGAAGAGCTCCGGTAATACTGACGATACTGTTCATTGGAATACGCCAGCCGGTCATCCTGATCGTAAATGACAAAGGCCTCGCCGATGGTATCGACCGCCGAAGCGAGCATCGCCTGGCTATCATGCAGGCGCTTCCCCATCTCGGCCCGCAGGGCCAGCGAACGGAACAGAAACAGCATGAAGGCCGCGAAAACGATGCTCACCCCCGAAGCAGCGCCAAGCACGACCCGCCGGTGACTGTAGAAGGGCATCAACACCTGCTCAACGGCATGCCCGATGACAAAACTCAGGCCGTAGTCCGGCAGTCGGTAAAACCCGTAGACCCGCTCGACACCATCCACCTGAGCCTGTCGCGTGAAACTGCCGGACAAGGGTGCATCCGGCGGCAGATAAGGAGCCCCGACAATTTTCTTGCCCATGGCGTTTTCGAAACCGGGCTCGCGCGCGACAATGTCGCCGCTATCGGCAACCACGGTACTGCTCGCCTCCGGGGCGATTTTTTCACTATAGGCTGCCACCGACCCCGGGCTGACGGAAGCCACAATCACCCCCGTCAATCGCCCGTTCACCAGGATTGGCCGGGTGAACTGGATGGACCATTTGCCGGACACCTTACCCTTGATCGGCTTGCTGATGAACAGCCGGTCGCCGCCAGCAAGGTGCGCCCGGAAATGCTCGCGTTCGCCAAGAAACACTCGCTCCCTGGCAACCGACAGATTGGAATAAGCCAACCAGCCCTCGGCATCGATAACGGCTACCTGAAAGGCCATGTCGGCCATGTATTGCTGGCGACGTTTAACCTGGTCGGCGAAGCGCTCGGGGCGCCCATCCCACTGGGTTCGCAGATCGAGCAGCATCTGGTCAAGGCGTTTGATGGCCGAAAATGCGCTCTCGGCGAAGGCCTGAGCCTGAAACCGGGTCGAGTTCTCGACTTCACGCAAATAACCCGCCCGGCTACGGTCAAGCTCATACCAGGCGATCGCCCAGACGAGCCCCAGACCAAACACCAGCATCAGCCAAAGTTGCGGCCGGAGTGACAAAGCGGAGTATTTTTTTGCAGGAATTTCGCTCACCAACTGGCGCCGTGCATCGACCCATCATGCAAGGCGGCCGCAAGACGCGCCCCCTGCCGATGAACAAGGAGCGTGATGCTCGCCTCGCCCATCGCCAAAGTCAAGACCGTCCCGACAGGAACGGCGCTATAACCGGTATCTGGCGATCATCTCCATGGCGATGACGCCTCGCGCAACATCCCGATGTTCGCCCCCATCTGCCGCGATGCTTAGTGCGGCTTGAGCCCCAATCGTGCCCGAACCAGCCCGATCAGGTCATCGACGTAGGTGAACACCACCGGAATGACCAGCAGGCTCAGGAAAGTCGAGGTAATCAGGCCACCGATGACGACAATCGCCATTGGCGCCCGGAAGCTCGGGTCGGTGCCGATGCCCAGCGCGATCGGCATCATGCCGGCGCCCATGGCGACGGTGGTCATGACGATCGGCCGGGCCCGCTTGCGGCAAGCATCGAGCAGCGCGTGCCAGCGATCCAGCCCGTGCTCGCGCCGGGCGAGGACGACATAATCGATGAGCAGGATGGAATTCTTGGTGGCGATGCCCATGAGCATGATCAGGCCGATCATCGACGGCATGGAGAGCGCCGTGTGGGTGACGAACAGCGCCAGGAAGGCGCCCGGCACGGAGAGCACGAGGGCGGCGAGGATGGTCACCGGCTGGACGAAGTCTTTGAAGAGCAAAACCAGCACGATGTAGATGCAGAGCACGCCGGTGGCCATGGCCAGCGCGAAACTGGCGAACAGTTCGCCCATCGCCTCGGCGTCGCCAACCGTCGTCTGGATGACGCCGGGCGGCAGGTTGGTCAGGCTGGGTTTGGCCAGGGCCTGGGCTTCCACCTCGCCAAGCGGCTGGCCGTTCAGTTCGATTTCAAAATTGATGTTGCGCAGGCGGTCGTAGCGGTCGATCTCGGCCGGGCCGCCGGCAATGCTGACTGTAGCGACATTGGCGAGCATGACCGGGCCGTGCTTGCCGGGTACGGTCAGCCGTGCGAGCAGGGCAAGGTCGGTGCGCGCCTCAGGCGGTAATTTGACGACGATGGGCACCTGACGCTGCGTCAGGTTGAGCTTGGCCAGACCCTGGTCGTAATCGCCGGCCGTGGCAATACGCAGGGTGTCGGCAATCGCCGCCGAAGTCACGCCGAGGTCGGCCATGCGGGCGAAATCGGGGCGGATGACCAGTTCCGGGCGAACCAGGCTGGCCGTCGTCGTGATGCCGCCGATGCCGGGAATGGTGCGCAGGTCGCGCTCGACGAGACGGGCGTGTTCAGTGAGCAATGGGCCATTCTCGCTGGCCAGGACGAGGACGTATTTGGCGTTGCCGGAGGCCAGGCCGACCTTGATCTGGGCGCCGGGGATGACGCTGAGCGCCTCGCGCAACTGGTCTTCGATGGCCTGCTTGCTGATGCCCGAACGCTCGTTGCGCGGTGTCAGGTTGATGGTCAGCGTTGATTTCCTCACCTCGGCAGCCCCCGAGGCAGCAAACGGATCGCTGCCGGCCTTGCCGCCGCCGACGGCGGTGTACACCAGCTTGACGTGCTCGTTGGCCTCGGCGATGTGGCGGGCCTGCTCGGCAATGGCGACAGACTCCTTGAGCGTCGCGCCGGGCGGCAGGGAGAGGTAGATTTGCGTTTGCGACACGTCGTCCGCAGGCACGAAGCCGGTCGGCAACAGCGGCACCAACATGAAGGAACCGACAAAGAAGAAGGCCGCACCGAGCATGGTCATGATCCGGTGCTTGAGACACCAGGTGGCCCAGCCTTCGTAATACTTCAGCCAGCGCGGCGTCGGCTCGTCGTGCGTCACCGGACGCAGGATGTAGGCGGCCATCATCGGCGTCAGCATGCGGGCGACGACGAGCGAGAAGAAGACGGCGACAGCTGCGGTCCACCCGAACTGGACGAAGAATTTGCCGGCGACGCCACCCATGAAGGCCGTGGGCAGGAAGACGGCGATCAGGGTGAAGGTCGTGGCGATAACCGCCAGGCCGATTTCGTCGGCTGCTTCCATGGCCGCCTGGTAGGGCGTCTTGCCCATGCGCAGGTGGCGCATTATGTTTTCGATTTCGACGATGGCGTCATCGACCAGAATACCGACGACCAGCGACATCGAGAGCAGGGTGACGACATTGAGCGTGAAGCCCATCAGGTACATCGCGGCGAAAGTCGGGATGGCCGACAACGGCAGCGCGGCGGCCGAAACAAAGGTGGCGCGGCCATCGCGCAGGAAAAGCCAGACGACGAGCACAGCGAGGATGGCGCCTTCGACAAGCAGCTTCATCGAGCCTTCGTAGTTTTCAATGACCGGATCGACGAAATTGAAGGCTTCGGTGATTTCGATATCGGGATGATCGGCTTTCAGCTTGTCGAGCACGACCTTGACGCTGTCAGCGACCTCGACTTCGCCAGCGCCCTTGCTCCGCGTGATCTCGAAGCCGACGACCGGCTTGCCGTTGAGCAGGGCGGCAGTGCGCTGTTCACCGACGGTATCGCTGATCGTCGCCACCTGATCGAGGCGGATGCGCCGGCCGTCGGTCAGCACGATGTCCATGCTGCCCAACTCGTCGGCGCTCTGCACGGTGGCAATGGTGCGCACCGACTGCTCGATGCCGCCGACGTCAGCCCGGCCACCCGAGGCATCCTGCTGGATCTGCTTGAGTTGGCGCGAGATGTCGGCAGCCGTGACGTTGAGCGCCAGCATTTTTGCCGGATCAAGTTCGATGCGAATTTCGCGCGCCACGCCACCGACCCGCGACACGGCGCCGACGCCGCGCGCCGAGAGGATGGCCTTGCTGACGGTGTTGTCGACGAACCACGACAGTGCCTCGTCGTCCATACGGCTCGACGCGACGGTATAGGTCAGGATCGGGGAGCCGGAGACGTTCATCTTGCTGATCACCGGATCGCGCAGATCGCCCGGCAAGTCGGAGCGGATGCGTGAAACGGCATCGCGCACGTCATCGACGGCTTCCTGCAACGGCTTTTCCAGGCGGAATTCGACGGTTACTGTCGCCGTGCCGTCCTGGACCTTGGTGTAGATGTGCTTGATGCCCTGCAGCGTTGCCACCGAATTCTCGATCTTGCGCGCCACCTCGGTTTCCATCTGGGCCGGCGCGGCGCCGGGCAGGCTGGCCGTAACGATCACGTTGGGCAATTCGATGTCCATGAACTGCTGGATCTTCATCGCCTTGAAGCCCATGATCCCGGCCAGCGTGAGGAGCAGGAAGAGCAGGATGGCCGGCGTCGGATTGCGGATCGACCACGACGAAACGTTCATCGCGTCACACCCTTCATCTCAATCTTCACAGCAGCCAAGCGGACTTCCACGGTCAACCGGAAAAAACGGCTCATTTTGCAACCCCGTCGACCACCTTGACGATGTCCCCATCGGCCAGGAAGCCGGCCCCCGTCGCCACCACGCGCGCCGTCGGTTCCAACCCGGAAACCACCTCGATGCGCTCGCCACCACGGCGGCCGAGCGCAACCTTGGCCTGCGCCACGCGATCCTCGCCCTCCATCCGGAAAACATAGGCAAAACCTTCGCGCAGGACGACGGCCGATTGCGGCAGCGTCAGCGCCGGACTTTCCGCCAGCGCGAATTCGCCGCGCGCGAACATGCCGGCCCGGACGGCCGAAGTCGCCGGCAGATCAACATAAACCAGCCCGTTGCGCGTTTGCGGATCAACGCTCGGCGACACCGTGCGCACCGTGCCCTTGACCGTTTCCCCGCCCGGCGCCGTGAGCGCCGCGACGACGCCGACCTTGATCTTGCCGAGATCGGCCGATGGCACCTCGGCCCGCCACTCGAGCCGGCCGCCGCGGATCAGGCGAAACAGCTCCTGCCCCGACTGGGTCAGCGAGCCGACCGTCGCACTGCGCGCCGAAATCACACCATCGTCGGGCGCCACAACGCCGGTCTTGCTCATTTTCAGATCAGCCCCCCGCTGCCGGGCCCGCGCCGCGGCGAGGCGTGCCTGCGCCGTGTGCTGGGCCGTCTGGTACTGGGTGTTGAGCTGCGAGCTGTAGAAGCCTTTTTCCTTCAACTCCTTCGCCCGCTCGGCATTGCCTTTCGCCTCGGCGACGCTGGCTTCGAGTTCGGCCACCGAGGCCTGGGCCTCGGCCAGTTCGCTGGCCACGGTGTCGCTGGCGATGCGCGCCAGCACCTGCCCCTTTTTGACCGTATCGCCCACCTGGACGCGCACTTCGGTGATCCGGTAATTGGCGATTTCGGCGCCGATCACCGCTTCCTGCCAGGCGACGACATTGCCGTTGGCCGGCAGCACCAGCGGCCACTCGAGTTTTTGCGGGGTGGTCAGGGTGACCGTCAGCGCCGGCCGGGCGGCGGCCGCCTTGGCTGTTTCGGCCGGTTTCGATTCATCCGAGCGCGATAAAAGGAAAGCGCCGACCACTGCCAGGGCGGCAATAGCCAGCGCAATGTACGTTTTTCGCCCGGCAAGCGGGCCCAATATATTGGATTTCATGCAAAAACCTGTGTCGACCGCGGGAATCGTCGAATCATACCGCGGCCGATGTCACAGGCCTAATGACCCTTCGGTCATCATTGCTTTGCCAGATGCCCCTCGGCCTCGTCGGCGCTCTCGTAGAGATGCGGCGAAATCCGCTGTTTCTCGAGCGCCTCGCCAAGCTTCATGCGCAGGAACGTGCTTGAGGTATAGCGCGTCACGTCGTGATAGTGCCGATCCATGATGCCCTTGACGACGCCGATGTACTCATCGACCAGTTCGGGCACGATGGAAAAGCGATCGTAATTGACGATGGCGTTGACCTTGTGACCGATCGGCGCCAGTTCGCTCTCGACGGCTTCGAGGATGCGGCTGATATCCGCCTCGCTGCGCACGCTGAGCCCGGCAAAATCGACGAAGAACAGGTTTTGCTCCGGATCGTAGGTGAGGCGTTCGGCCAGCGGCCGTTCGAGCATTTCAGCGCGAAAGTTCATCGGCTCGTCGGTAAAGATCCGCGCATCCATGAGCTGCGGTTCGCGGTGCATGATCGGCCGGAACTCCATCTTGTCGAGGATGTCCTTCTGCAGATCGACACCGGGTGCGATTTCGATCAATTCGAGTCCTTCGGCGGTCAGCTTGAAGACACAGCGCTCGGTAATGTAGAGCACGGTCTTGCCCCACTTGGCGGCTTGCGGGCCGCTGAAGGTGCGATGTTCGACCTCGTCGACAAACTTCACCGCCTTGCCGTCCTCGATAATCCTCAGTTTGCCGGCATCAACCGCAACCTCCAGATTGCCAGCCGTAAAGGTGCCGACGAAAACGACCTTTTTGGCGTTCTGCGAAATGTTGATGAAGCCACCCGCCCCGGCCAGCCGCGGCCCGAACTTGGAGACATTGAGGTTGCCCTGTTTGTCGGCCTGGGCCAGACCAAGGAAGGCGATGTCAAGCCCGCCACCGTCGTAGAAATCGAACTGGCTGGGCTGGTCGATGATCGCCTGGGCGTTGGTCGCTGCCCCGAAACTCAGGCCACCGGCCGGCACGCCGCCGATGACGCCGGGTTCGGCAGTCAGCGTCATGAGGTCGATGACCTGCTCTTCGGCCGCGACATTAGCAACGCCTTCGGGCATGCCGATACCGAGGTTCACAATGGCATTGGCTTTCAGCTCCAGCGCCGCGCGCCGGGCGATGATCTTGCGCTCGCTCATCGGCATGGCGGCAATGGCCGACAGCGGCACCTTGATCTCGCCGGCGAAGGCGGCGCTGTAGGGTTCGGCGAAAGTCTGCATGTGGTATTCCGGCTTCTCGGCGACCACGACGCAATCAACGAGGATGCCGGGAATTTTGACCTGGCGCGGGTTCAGCGTGCCACGCTCGGCGATGCGCTCGACCTGGACGATGACGATGCCGCCGGAGTTGCGCGCCGCCATGGCGATAGCCTGCGCCTCGAGGGTCAAAGCCTCTTTTTCCATCGTCACATTGCCATCCGGATCGGCCGTGGTGCCGCGAATGATCCCGACGTTGATGGGCAGCGCCTTGTAGAACAGGTATTCCTCGCCGTCGATCTCCATCAAGCGGACGAGGTCGGTCGTCGTCATTTCGTTGAGCTTGCCACCGCCGAAACGCGGATCGACGAAAGTGCCGAGGCCGACGCGGGTCAGCGTCCCCGGTTTGCCGGCAGCGATGTCGCGGAAGAGGTGGGTAATCACCCCTTGCGGCAGGTTGTAGGCTTCGATGCGATTGGCCACGGCCAGCGCCTGGACCTTGGGGACCAAGCCCCAGTGGCCGCCGATGACCCGGCGGATCAGGCCATCGTGGCCGAGGTGATTGAGGCCACGATCCTTGCCATCGCCCTGCCCGGCCGCGTAAACGAGCGTCAGGTTGCGCGGCCGGCCGAGGCCGTGCACATCTGCTTCCTCGCCTTCGAGAAAAAGCGCCTCGAGCGCGACAGCGATGTTTTCGGCAAAGCCGATGCCGACAAAACCGCCGGTGGCGACGGTGTCGCCGTCCTTGATCAGGCGGACGGCATCGCGGGCCGACACCACCTTGCCGGTGTCGGAAGCGCGCAGCGACGAAGCCATTGGGTGACGTGACAAGGCCATGGTTTATCTCCTCTTTATTTTTGTTGGATTATCAAACAATACCGGTAGCGTAGAACACCCCGATCACCACAAAGACGGCCATGGTCTTGATGCAGGTGATAGCGAAAATGTCCTTGTACGACTGGCGATGGGTCAGGCCGGTGACGGCGAGCAGCGTGATGACGGCGCCGTTGTGCGGCAGTGTATCCATGCCGCCGGAAGCCATCGAAGCGACGCGGTGGAAGACTTCAAGCGGGATGCCGGCCGCGTTGGCGTTGGCGATGAAGGTCTCGGCCATGGCGGCCAGCGCGATACCCATGCCGCCGGAAGCGGAACCGGTGATGCCGGCCAGCGAGGTAACCGTGATCGCTTCGTTGATGAGCGGGTTGGGAATCGAACTCAGGGCATTGGCGACAACCAGGAAGCCCGGCAGCGCCGCGATCACGGCACCGAAACCGTACTCGGAGGCGGTGTTCATGGTGGCCAGCAGGGCGCCACCGATGGCGTTCTTGCTGCCTTCGCCGAATTTGCTGATAACCATCCGCCAGCCAAAGATGAAGACCGTCGCTATACCGATCAACAGCGCCCCTTCGACGGCCCAGATGGCGGCAACGGCCTTGGTTTGCTGGACGACCGGGGCGGCCTTGCCGATAACAGCCGGGATGAAGGAGACCTTCTCGCCGTAAAGCACCGGAATGGCCGTGGTGAACACCTTGTTCATGACGCCGACCATGATCAGCGGCAGGATGGCGATGGCCGGATGGACCAGTTTTTCGCCGGAAACCGCTTCCGGCTCATTGATGTGCCCTTCGCCATAGCCTTCGCCGGCCTTGGCGGCACGACGACGGGCGCTTTCCAGATAGAGCATGCCGACAATGAAGATGAACACGCCACCGATAATCCCCAGCCAGGGTGCGGCATAGATGTCCGTCTTGAAGAAGGTGGTCGGGATGATGTTCTGGATCTGCGGCGTACCGGGCAGGGAATCCATCGTGAAGGTGAAGGCGCCGAGCGCGATGGTGCCGGGAATCAGGCGCTTCGGAATGCCGCCCTGACGGAACATCTCGGCGGCAAACGGATAGACGGCGAAGACGACGACGAACAGCGAAACGCCACCGTAGGTCAGGACTCCGCAGACGATGACGATGGACAGCATGGCCCGCTCGCTGCCGATCATCTTGATCACCGAGGCGACGATCGACTTCGAGAAGCCGGACAGCTCAATGACCTTGCCGAAGACGGCACCGAGCAAAAAGACCGGGAAGAAGTTTTTGACGAAACCGACCATCTTGTCCATGAAGAGGCCGGTGAACATCGGTGCAACCATGTTGGGGTCAATGAAAAGCACGGCGCCCATGGCGGCAATCGGTGCAAACAGGATGACGCTGTAGCCGCGATAGGCCACGAACATCAGGAACGCCAGGGCGCCCAGAACGATCAGAAAGTCCACTTTGTCTCCTTGAATATTATTGCGGAGCCTTCTCTATCGCACGCGGCGTGCCAGAACATTCAACTCATTGACTATTATGGAATTCGACGTTTTTTCCGGTTGACCGTGGCAGCGCGAACGTCTGCTCCGGCTGACACGCTGTCCAGCCAGGCAGACACTTCAGGCCGCCTCGGCATCAACGCCCAGGCCGGCAATCTTTTCGTACAGCGCCGCCCGCGAAATACCGAGCAGCCGGGCGGCCTGAACCTTGTTCCCGGCACAGCTGCGCAAGGCGGCGAGGATCGCCTGGCGTTCGGCCTCGGCGACCACCTCGGCAATGCCGAGAACCCTGGCCACCGGCGGCACGAGCGATGCCTTGACCTGCGGCATGACCCGATCAAGATCGGCGCTTTCGAGCATGTCTCCATCGCTCATCAACAAGGCCCGTTCGAGCACATTGGCCAGTTCGCGCACATTGCCCGGCCAGTCGTGCTGGAGCAGACGATTGAGGCCCGACGTACTGATGCCGTGCAGGGGAATACCTTGCAGGCGACAAATCTGTTCAATCAGGTAATCGGCCAACAAGCCCATGTCTTCGGGACGCTCGCGCAAAGGCGGCGTTTTCAGGGTAATGACGTTGAGCCGATAATAAAGATCGGCCCGGAACTGGCCATCGGCGACCATTTGCTCGAGATCGCGACTGGTCGCCGCGATGATCCGCACATCAACGGTCAGCAGCTTGTTCGAACCAACCGGCTCGAACTCCCGCTCCTGCAGGGCGCGTAGCAGTTTGGCCTGGAGCGCCAGCGACATGTCGCCGATTTCGTCGAGGAACAAGGTGCCGCCATCGGCCAGCTTGAACTTGCCGTCGCGGCCGCGCTTGTCGGCGCCGGTATAGGCCCCGGCAGCGACACCGAAAAACTCCGCTTCGAGCAGCGTTTCCGGCACGGCGGCAATGTTGACCGCAACAAACGGCCCGTTAACCCGCGGGCTGGCCGCATGAATGGCCTGGGCCAGCAGCTCCTTGCCCGTTCCCGTTTCGCCGAGAATGAGCACCGACGACGACGTTCGCGCTGCCCGTCGCGCCGCCTGCTTCAACTCGCTGCAACCGGTGCCAGCGCCGACAAAGCTCGAAAAAGTATATTTGGTCCGCCGGGCATCAGCCAGCTTGCGTTCGGCTTCGGCCAAATCCGCCCGTAGCCGCTGGTAACGCGACACCACCGGCGTCAGATGGCGCGGATCGTCGTACAGGATGAAGCCGACCGCCCCGACCACCACCCCGCCCTCATCGCGCAGCGGCAGGCGGGTGACAACGAAGGCCTCTTCGCCGAAATCCATGATGTCGAGCATGATTGGCCGGCCGGTGCTGATCACCTGACGCATCAGGCTGTTCGGGATCACTTCCTCGATCGGCCGGCCAACCGTTGACGCCGGATTGCGGATGCCCAGACGGGCCGGATACTGATCATTCATCCAGACGACGTTGGCCTCGGCATCGACCACCACCGCCCCCTCGCACAAATCGGCAAAATGCGAGAGCAGTGATTTCGATGCCAGCTGGCGCAGGTCGTCCGGAGTCACGCCTAGTTGGCCAGGGCGGCTTCGATTTCGGCGAAAGTGCTGGCCAGCTCGAAGCCAAGCACCGGCACGCCGAGCTGGCGACCGATGTTGGTGGCCGAAAACACGCCACGGACGCGCGGCAAGCCGGTCGCCGCATCCACATCCTCGACCAGGATGTGCTGGCGACCGAGACGTTTCAGGGCATCGAGAATATCCACGACGCGCACGTTCAGCACTTCCTTCAAGTAGAGCGTATCGACATGGCTGATCGGCGTCATGAGCTCGGCGACCTTGAGCTCGTCACGCTTGCAACCGCGCGCCGAGGCCACCTGCATCGGCTTCTCGCTGAGAATGTCGCGGGCGGTGATCAGACCTTCCAGGCGGTCGCCAGCCCCCGTCACCATGAGCAGACGAACGCCGCGCGCAATCATCTGCGCATTGGCCTCGACCACCGAGGCATCAGGCGCGATGACCACCACGCTGACCCGCAAAAAGTCAGTCATCGCCTCGATCGCCGGCGAGTCGGCGCCGATCACGTTGTATCCGGAAGCGCTCAAAGTAATGTTTTTGGAAATCTTGTGCGTTTGCACTTTGGGTACCAAAGTCATGTCTCGATCCTCCATCCGTTATTGTTTTGCGACCAAACCTCTGTTGAGTCAGGCCAGCCTGACACGGACAAAGTATTCGGCGATTCGCGCAGCAATACAAGCACCCCGAGGGAAAACCCTAACCCGGGAAGAAATGAAAAAGGCCTGACAAATCAGGCCTTTTCAGGAATCGATGGTGGAGAGGATGAGGATCGAACTCACGACCTCCTGATTGCGAACCAGGCGCTCTCCCAGCTGAGCTACCCCCCCAACGAGGACTGATTCTAGCGCACTCCAATTTGCAGATCAAAGCAGCTTTTCGGCGCGCAGACATTTTCGATTTTGGCCGTTTTTTCCGGTTGACCGTGGAAGTCCGCGTTTACGCTTGTCCTGCACCGGCTACGGCGCGACGCAAGCGGTCGGCGACTGCGGCCCAGGCCGGTTCGTCGGGCAGGGCTTCGACGGCGATCAGGTCGACGCCGGCGTGGTCCATGTCGCGCAGGGCGGCGTAGAGGTCGTGGGCGTAGCCGACCGGGTCGGCTGGCAGCATGCGCCAAGCGTGGGGCATGCCGGCATGTGGCGGCTGGTTGGTGCTGATGACGCCGCAGCGGTCGCCTTTGTGGCGCTGGGCGTTGATGAAATCGAGCAGGCGCTCGGACGACACCAGACGCATCGGCGTTTGTGGCGCGTAGTGGGCGGCCAGCGAGCCGGAGACGCGTGGCGCACCGACGGCGGTTTCGATGTTCGGGCGGCGGCCGAGAACGGCTTCGAGATGGGCCGGGGCGATGTGGCCGGGACGGAGGACGACAGGTTCGCCGCGCGAGCAATCAACGATGGTCGATTCGATGCCGACCTTGCACGGCCCGCCATCGAGAATGAGCGGCACGCGGTCGCCGAGCTCTTCGCGGACATGTTCGGCCGTGGTCGGGCTGATGCGGCCAAAGCGATTGGCCGACGGGGCGGCGATGCCGGCATGTTCACCGGCGACAGCGGCAAAAGCGCGTAGCAGGTCGAGAGCGACCGGATGGCCGGGGACGCGCAGGCCAACGGTGTCCTGGCCGCCGGTCACGGCGTCCGGCACCCAGGCCTGTTTTTTGAGGATCAGGGTCAACGGGCCGGGCCAGAAGGCTTCCATGAGTTCCCAGGCGACAGCGGGAACCTGCTCGGCCCAATGATCGACGGCGTCGTGGCCGGCGATGTGAACGATCAGCGGATGATCGGCCGGGCGACCCTTGGCGGCAAAAATCTTGGCGACGGCGGCCGGGTTGGCGGCGTCCGCCCCCAGGCCGTAAACCGTTTCTGTCGGGAAGGCGACCAGCTCGCCGGCGCGCAGTAGTTCAACGGCGCGCGCGTAGTCCTGAGTCATTGGCGAAAGCTGGTCGGAATGGCGATCAAGGCTGGTCGGGCAGCGTCTTGGACAGCACTTTTTCGGTCTGGCTCTGGCGGAAGCCGGCCAGCCGCTGGGCGATGGCTTCGTCGCTCAAGGCCAGCATGGCGACAGCAAACAACGCGGCATTGGTGGCACCGGCTTCGCCGACAGCAAAGGTGGCGACCGGAATGCCGCCGGGCATCTGGACCATGGAGAGCAGCGAATCGAGACCCATCAGGTGCTTGGACGGCATCGGTACGCCGAGCACCGGCAGTTGGGTCTTGGCGGCGAGCACGCCGGCCAGGTGGGCTGCACCGCCGGCCGCGCCGATCAGCACCTTGATGCCGCGCTCGGCGGCGGTCGAGGCGTAGTCAAGCGCCTGATCCGGCGTGCGGTGGGCCGACAGCACCTTGGCTTCGTAGGGAATATCGAGGTTCTTCAGGGCAACGGCGGCGGCGCGCATGATCGGCCAGTCGCTGTCCGAACCCATGACGATACCGACGAGGGGCTTTGTGCTCATGTTGTTAGTCCTTCTAGTAGGGATGGAAAGAGGCCTTAGTCAGCCAGCGCTGCTTTTCGTTCCGCAGCTTCGATCGTATTTGCCAGCAGCATGGTGATGGTCATCGGCCCGACGCCGCCCGGCACCGGGGTGATCTGGCCGGCGACTTCGAGACAGCTGGCAAAATCGACGTCCCCACACAGCTTGCCGTCCGGCAGGCGGTTGATGCCGACGTCGATGACGACAGCGCCCGGCTTGACCATGTCGCCGGTGACGAACTTCGGCTTGCCGACGGCGGCGACCAGAATGTCGGCGCGGCTGGTGTGGAACTTCAGATCCTTGGTGCGCGAATTGCAGACGGTAACCGTCGCCCCGGCATTGATCAGCAGCAGGGCCATCGGCTTGCCGACGATATTGGAACGACCGATGACGACCGCTTCCTTGCCGGTCAGATCGACGTTGCCCTTCTCGAACATCTTCATGACGCCGTAGGGCGTGCAGGGAATGAAGCGCGGGTTGCCCTGGGCCAGGGCACCGACGTTTTCGGCGTGGAAGCCATCAACATCCTTGTCAGCAGCGATGGCTTCGAGGACGGCCTCTTCGTCGAAATGCTTGGGCAGGGGCAGTTGCACGAGGATGCCGTGGATGTTCGGATCGGCGTTCAGTTCGGCGATCTTGTCGAGCACCGTGGCCTGATCGACCGTGACATCGTAAGTGATCTTTTCGGAGTGCATGCCGATGGCCAGACAGCCATTGACCTTGTTGCGAACATAAACCTCGGAAGCCGGGTCGGCGCCGACCAGAATGACCACGAGGCCAGGCTTGTGGCCCTTGGCGGTGAGCGCCTCGACGCGTGCCTTGAAACCCTGGCGCAGTTCTTCGGCCAGCGCCTTGCCGTCAATAATTTGAGCTGTCATCGTCGCATCCAACTGAAAAGAAAAAGGGGAAGGCGAAAGCCTTCCCTTTGAATTGGCGCGTATTTTACCAGATTACGCCGCGGCAGCTTCCGCTTCGCCGACGGCGGCGCGACCTGCCTCAAATGCGCGGCGGTTCAGTTCGACCAGTTTTTCGCCCTTGCGCTGGAAGCGCTTGAGCACGCATTCGAGCAGTACCTCGGCGCCGAACGGCAGGTGGTCAGCGATAGCGCCCAGCATCACTGTGTTGCCGAGGCGGATGTCGCCGAGATTCTGCGCGATGGTCGTCGCGTCGAAGGCGACAACCTTGTTGCCGGATTTCCGGATCTCGGCCAGCGGGTCTTCCGGGTAATCAAAGAGGCCCAACTCGACAACCGGCGGCACCAGCCTGGCCGTGTTCATGAGCGTGATGCCGCCCGGCTTGAGCATGTGCTGCCAGCGCATGGCTTCGGCCGACTCGAAACCGAGCAGCACATCAGCTGTGCCCGGCGTGATCTGCGGTGACAGGACGCGCTTGCCGAAACGCAGGTGCGACGAGACAACCCCGCCGCGCTGCGCCATGCCGGCAACTTCGGTTTTCTTGGCGTCGTGACCGAGCGCGATGGCGGCTTCGGCGAGAATTTCGGTCGCCGTCATGACGCCCTGGCCGCCGATGCCGACGACGAGGATGTTGGTGCAGGTGTTTTCAACAACGCTCATGCTGCGCAGCCTCCCTTGGTCACCAGCTGGATCGGCGAGGTCTGCACATGATGGACAATGGCCTTCGGCGCACAGGGCTGGACGCACAGGCCGCAACCGGTACACACCGAGGTTTCGATGCGCACGAAAGCCAGATCGACTTCGCGACCGCTGGGTTTGACCTCCTTGCCACGGCGCGTGACGTGAATGGCCGGGCAACCGACGTCGATACAATTGCCGCAACCGGTGCACTTGTCGTCGATGACCTCGAAGGGTTTGAGCTTGTGGTAATCCTTGACCAGAACGCAGGGCTGGTCGGTGATGATGACCGACACATCGGAGACCTTGACCTCGTCGCGGATGGTCTTGAAGAGCACCGGCAATTCATACGGATTGACGACGTGGATGCGCTCATCCTTGACGCCGAGCGCACTGACCAGCTTGGCGAAATCGACGCGCGGTGCTTCTTCGCCGTGGATGCCGTAGCCGTTACCCGGATTGTTCTGGCCGCCGGTCATACCAACGGCGCGGTTGTCGAGCAACAAAACCGTGACGTTGCCCTTGTTGTAAACCATGTCGAGCAGCCCCTGCATGCCCATGTGCAGGAAGGTCGAGTCGCCGATCACGGCCACCACGCGCTTGTCTTTGTCGGCCTCGCCGCGCCCCTTGTCCATACCCAGCGCGACGCCCATCGAGGCGCCCATCGAAACACAGGTGTCGAGGGCGTTCCACGGGTGTCCTGCGCCCAGCGTGTAGCAGCCGATATCGCCCGAGATATTGAGATTGCGCACTTGCGACAGCGTGTAATAGACGCCAAGGTGCGGGCAGGCGACGCACATCGTCGGCGGCCGCGGGAAAACCTGCAGCGGGGCCAGCGCGGTCTTTTCCGGAATCGGCTCGCCAAGCAGCCTGGCGATGGCCGGCTTGAGCACGTTCGGCGACAACTCGCCCTGCAACGGCAGGATTTCCTTGCCGATGACTTTCAGGCCCTGGGCCTTGAGTTCGGTTTCGACCAGCGGCTCGACTTCTTCGACGACGACGACCTGATCGACCATGGCCGCCAGTTCGCGGCATTTCTCTAATGGGACCGGGCAGGAGAAGCCGAGCTTGAGGACCGGCGCGTTCGGGAAGGATTCCTTGACGTGCATGTAGGCCGGGCCGGAGGCGATGAAGCCGACGCGTTTGTCGGAACCGTCCTCGATGAAATTGAGTTCGGAGGTTTCAGCCAGTTCGCGCAGCTTGATGTCACGCGCGAACATGAGCGGGATGCGCTTGCCGGCATTGCCCGGCACCATCACGAAGCGGGCCGGCTCCTTCTTGAAACCGGCGCCGACGTATTCGTTCCGCTCGCCGACAGTGACCAGCGACTTGACGTGGTTGATCCGTGTCGTCATGCGCAGGATGACCGGCACCTGGAATTTTTCGGACAACTCGTAGGCGACCAGCGTCATCGCGTAGGCTTCCTGCGAATCGGCCGGTTCGAGCACCGGCACGTGGGCGAAGCGGCCCCAGTAGCGGGAATCCTGCTCGTTCTGCGACGACGACAGACCAACGTCGTCGGCAATGGCAATGACCAAGCCGCCAATCACGCCGGTCAGGGTCAGGGTCATCAGCGCGTCGGAGGCGACGTTCATGCCGACATGCTTCATGCAGCAGAACGAACGCGAGCCGGCGTAGGCAGCGCCGATGGCGACTTCCAGCGAAACCTTCTCGTTGACCGACCACTCGGCATAGAGATCGGGGTAGCTCGAGATGACTTCGAGCATTTCGGTAGACGGCGTGCCGGGATAGGCGGCGGCGACCTTGACGCCGGCCTCCCAGACCGCGCGGGCGACTGCTTCGTTACCGGACATCAAAACCCGGCTTGCTGCGGGTACAGGCATGACTGCCGCCATGTCGACTCCTCGATCGTTTGGACTAAAGCCATACATTATAAAAGGGCATTCCTGCGGCAACTTGATACAACGCAATTCGCTGGGGTATTTTTTTCGTGTCGCATCAGGGCATGGTGAAAGCCGTTGATGAACATCAAGGCCAGCCCCGCCCGCCCCCGGAACAATGGCCGCTCATCGACACCTCGACCATGACCGCCGCCACCCTCCCCGCCGAACCGCCCCCCGCTGCCGAAAGCCCATTCCGGATTCCCGGCAACAAGGGCATCTGGGCCGGCATTACCTGCGAGTTTGTCGAGTTCGGCGTACTTTTCGCGGTGTACTTCATAGCCCGCGCCCATTTCCCGCAGGCCTTCCACGACGGCGCCCAACGCCTGCCGGTGACCGCCGGGACGGTGATCACACTGCTCATGATCACCAGCAGTTATTTCATCGCCTGCTCGGTGAACGCCATCCGCCAGGACAAGCATCGCTCGGCGATCATCTGGCTGGTTGCCGGCCTCATTGTCGCGCTCTGCTACCCGCTGACCAAGGTGCTCGAAATCGACTGGAACCTGGCCCACGGCATCAACGGCGAATCGGGCATTTTCTTCACGGTCTATTACTACCTGACCTTCACCCACCTCGTACACGCCACCTGGGGCATCCTCGGCATCCTCTGGGTGCTCGCCCGGCTGAGTTTCCGCGGCTATTCGTCCGCGGACTACGCCGGACTCGAAGCACTGGCCAGCTACTGGCACGCCACCGACATCATCTGGCTGGTCATCTTTCCGCTGTTCTACGTGCTGGCGTGAACACGAATTTCAAAAATGACCATTTTTTCCGGTTGACCGTGGCATGGCTGGCCCTGGTCGCCCTGACCCTGGCCAGCCTCGGCCTCAGCGAATGGTTCCGCGAGGCACGCTGGCTGCCGCTGCTCGTCGCCGCGATCATCTGGATCAAGGGCGTGCTGGTCGCCCGCTGCTTCATCGAAGCGCAGGTCGCCCACCCTTTCATCGCCCGCGTTCTGAAAATCTTCATCGCCGTTTCGCCCCTCGCCCTGATCGCCACCGCCTTCTTCGGCGGCACGCTGGCCCGCTGGGCCACGCTCTGACCTCCCTGTTGTAAATCGACAAAAAAGCACAAGGTACGCGCTCGTACGTATTGCACGATGCGAATATTGTTTTTACAATGCGAAACGCGAATTAGGGAAAGTACCGACTCGCGGTCCGAGTCAGAAGCAGCTAAAGTAGTTTTGCTCAACAGGCAAAACAGAATGACATTCAACCCAGGAGACAAACCATGGCCGAACAACCGAACAATTTGCCTGACCCCGCTGACGTAGATCCCCAAGAAACCAAAGAATGGACTGATGCCCTCGGCGGCGTCCTCGCCAACGAAGGCGCCGACCGCGCCCATTACCTGATCGAAAAGCTGATCGGCCAGGCCCGCGAAGACGGGATCGATCTGCCCTACTCGGCCAACACCGAATACATCAACACCATCCCGGCCGACCGTCAGCCCAAGTACCCGGGCAATGCCGACCTGGAAATCAAGATTCACAGCTACATCCGCTGGAACGCGATGGCCATGGTCGTCCGCGCCAACAAGGACACCAACGTCGGCGGCCACATCGCCTCCTTCGCTTCGGCCGCCGCGCTTTACGACGTCGGCTTTTCGCATTTCTGGCGCAGCATCAATGACCCGTCCGGCGGCGACCTGATCTTCTTCCAGGGCCATTCGGTGCCCGGCGTCTATTCCCGCGCCTTCATGCTCGGTCGCCTGACTTCCGACCAGATGGACAACTTCCGTCAGGAAACCGACGGCAAGGGCATTTCGTCCTACCCGCACCCGTGGCTGATGCCGGATTTCTGGCAGTTCCCGACCGTTTCCATGGGCCTTGGCCCGATCCAGGCCATTTATCAGGCCCGTTTCATGAAGTACCTCGACTCGCGCGGACTGGCCAAGGCCGGTGATCGCAAGGTGTGGGCCTTCCTCGGCGACGGCGAGACCGACGAAGTCGAATCGCTCGGCGCCATCGGCATGGCCGGTCGCGAAAAGCTCGACAATCTGATTTTCGTCATCAACTGCAACCTGCAGCGTTTGGATGGCCCGGTGCGCGGCAACGGCAAGATCATCCAGGAACTCGAATCCGAATTCCGCGGTGCCGGCTGGAACGTCATCAAGCTGATCTGGGGCACCCAGTGGGACACCCTGTTCAACCGCGACAAGAAGGGCATCCTCAAGAAGCGCATGATGGAACTGTGTGACGGCCAGTACCAGACCTTCAAGGCCAAGGACGGCGCCTACGTGCGCGAGCATTTCTTCAATACGCCGGAACTGCGCGAACTGGTCTCCGACTGGACCGACGATCAAGTGTGGCAACTGAACCGTGGCGGCCACGACATCTTCAAGATCTTCGCCGCCTACAACGCCGCCGTCACCCACAAGGGCGCCCCGACCCTCATTCTCGCCAAGACCATCAAGGGCTTCGGCATGGGCCAGGCCGGCGAGGCGATGAACATTTCGCACCAGCAAAAGAAGATGGACAAGGAGCAGATCGGCCGCTTCCGTGACCGTTTCAATCTACCGGTTGCCGACGATCAACTGGAAGAACTGCCCTACCTGACTTTCCCGGAAGATTCCGAGGAGTACAAGTACATGCGCCAGCGTCGCATGGACCTCGGCGGTTTCTTGCCGCAGCGCCGCCGCAAGGCCGAAGCGCTGCAGATTCCCGCGCTCGACACCTTTGCCGCCCTGCTCAAGGCGTCAGGCGAAGGCCGCGAACTGTCCACGACGATGGCCATCGTCCGCATCATGAACATGATGTTGAAGGACAAGAACGTCGGCAAGAACGTCGTGCCCATCGTGCCGGACGAATCCCGCACCTTCGGCATGGAAGGGATGTTCCGCTCGGTCGGCATCTGGAATCAGGAAGGCCAGAACTACGTGCCGGAAGACCATGACCAGCTGATGTTCTACAAGGAATCGAAGACCGGCCAGGTGCTGCAGGAAGGCATCAACGAGTCGGGCGCGATGAGCGACTGGATCGCCGCCGCCACCTCGTATTCGGTGCATAACGTCCAGACCATTCCGTTCTACATCTGCTACTCGATGTTCGGCATGCAGCGCGTCCTCGATCTCTGCTGGGCGGCTGGCGACCAGCGCGCCCGCGGTTTCCTGATCGGCGGCACGGCCGGTCGCACGACGCTGAACGGCGAAGGCCTGCAGCACGAAGACGGGCACAGCCTGATCCTCTCCAACCTGATCCCGAACTGCGTTTCCTACGACCCGACCTTCCAGTACGAAGTCGCCGTCGTGACGCAGGACGGCATGCGCCGCATGTTCCAGGAGCAGGAAGACGTCTTCTATTACCTGACGGTAATGAACGAGAATTACGAGCACCCGGAAATGCCGGTCGGCGCTGAAGCCGACATCATCAAGGGCATGTACCTGTTCAAGAAGGGCGCCGAATCGGCCGGCCCGCGCGTTCAGCTGCTCGGTTCCGGCACCATCTTCCGCGAAGTCATCGCCGCCGCCGACCTGCTCAAGGCCGATTGGGGTGTCGAGGCCGACCTGTGGGGCTGTACCAGCATGAACGAACTGGCCCGCAACGGTCAGGACGTCCAGCGCTGGAACCTGCTGCACCCGCTCGAAGAGCCGAAGCTGTCGCACGTCGAAGAGAAGCTGTCTGGCGCCAAGGGCCCGGTCATCGCCTCGACCGATTACATCAAGCTGTTCTCCGAGCAGATCCGTCCTTTCGTCAAGGCGCCGTATGTCACGCTGGGCACCGATGGTTTCGGCCGTTCGGACACCCGCGAAAAGCTCCGTCACTTCTTCGAAGTCGATCGTCACTGGGTGACGCTGGCCGCCCTCAAGGCGCTGGCCGACAACGGCGAAATCGGCCGCGAGAAGGTTGCCGCCGCTCTGGTCAAGTACAACCTTGACCCGAACAAACCCAACCCGATGTCGGTTTAATCAGGGAGAGACAACATGAGCCAAATCATTGAAGTCAAAGTCCCCGATATCGGCGATTTCGAAAGCGTTCCGGTCATCGAACTGTTCGTGAAGGTCGGCGACACCATCAAGGTCGACGACGCGATCGTCACGCTGGAATCGGACAAGGCGACGATGGACGTCCCGTCCACCGTTGAAGGCGTGGTCAAGGAAGTGCTCGTTTCGCTCGGCTCCAAGGTCGGCGAAGGTGCGCTGCTGATCAAGGTTGAAACGGGTGGCGCTGCTGCTGCCGCCCCTGCCCCGGCTGCGCAAGCTGTTGCGCCGGCACCCGCCCCCGCAGCGGCTCCGGTGGCTGCTGCACCGGCGGCCGGCGGTGGCGTGGTTGAGGTCAAGGTGCCGGATATCGGCGACTTCGCCGAAGTCCCGGTCATCGAGCTTTACGTCAAGGTCGGCGACAGCATCAAGGTTGACGATGCCATCGCCACGCTCGAATCCGACAAGGCAACGATGGATGTTCCCTCCACCGTCGCCGGCACGGTCAAGGAAGTGCTCGTTCAGATCGGTTCCAAGGTCGGCGAAGGCACGGTTCTGATCAAGGTTGAAACGGGTGCGTCGGCCCCGGCTGCTGCGCCGCAAGCCGCTGCTCCGGCACCTGTCGCTGCTGCAGCCCCGGTTGCTGCTCCCACCCCGGCACCGGCCGCTGCCGCACCGACTGCGCTGGCCCCGGCCCTGGCAGTCGGTTCCAAGGTTCACGCCTCGCCGTCGGTCCGCGCCTATGCCCGCGAACTCGGTGTCGATCTGAACAAGGTGCCGGCCACCGGCCCGAAGAACCGCATCGTCAAGGAAGACCTGACCAAGTACGTCAAGGGCGTGATGTCCGGCGCCGTTGCCGGCCCGGCTGCTGCCGCTGGCGGCGCCAGCCTTGGCGGCGGGCTCGATCTGCTGCCCTGGCCGAAGGTTGATTTCGCCAAGTTCGGCGAGATCGAGGTCAAACCACTGTCGCGCATCAAGAAGATTTCCGGCCAGAACCTGTCGCGCAACTGGGTGATGATCCCGGCCGTGACCTATCACGAAGATGCCGACATCACCGATATCGAAGCCTTCCGCGTGCTGCTCAACAAGGAAAACGAAAAGGGTGGTGGCGCCAAGCTGACCATGCTGGCTTTCCTGATGAAGGCTTGCGTCAAGGGCCTGCAGAAGTTCCCGGAATTCAATTCCTCGCTCGACGGCGACAATCTGGTGCTGAAGAAGTATTTCAACATCGGTTTTGCGGCCGACACCCCGAACGGCCTGGTCGTGCCGGTGGTCAAGAATGTCGACAAGAAATCGGTCTTCGAACTGGCGCAGGAATCCGGCGAACTGGCCAAGCAGGCGCGTGACGGCAAGCTCAAGCCGGCCGACATGTCCGGCGCCTGCTTCACGATTTCCAGCTTGGGCGGCATCGGTGGCACCTACTTCGCACCGATCGTCAATGCGCCGGAAGTCGCCATTCTCGGCGTCAACAAGTCGGCCATGAAGCCGGTCTGGGACGGCAAGGCCTTCGTGCCGCGTCTGGTCCTGCCGCTATCGCTGACTGCTGATCACCGCGTCATCGACGGGGCGCTGGCAACCCGCTTCAACGTCTACATCGCTCAGCTGCTGGCCGACTTCCGTCGCGTCGCGCTGTAACCCGGGAAGGAGATCATCATGAGTCTCGTAGAAGTCAAAGTCCCGGATATCGGCGATTTCGCCGAAGTGCCGATCATCGACCTGTTCGTCAAGGTTGGCGACAGCATCAAGGTGGACGACGCGATCTGCACGCTGGAATCCGACAAGGCGACGATGGATGTGCCGTCGCCGGTCGCTGGCGTGGTCAAGGAAGTGCTCGTTCAGCTTGGCGCCAAGGTCGGGGAAGGCGCGTTGTTGATCAAGGTTGAAAGCGGTGCGGCTTCCACGGTCAACCCGGAAAATGCGCCAAAAACGGAAACCCCGGCTGCGGCGCCAGCCGCCGCCCCGGTGGCCGCTCCGGTCGCCGGTAGCCATGCCGGCGGTGCCGACATCGAGTGCGAGATGCTCGTCCTCGGCGCCGGCCCCGGCGGTTACTCCGCCGCCTTCCGTTCAGCCGACCTCGGCATGAAGACGGTCATCGTCGAACGCTACGCCACCCTCGGCGGCGTCTGCCTCAACGTCGGCTGCATTCCGTCCAAGGCCCTGCTGCACGTCGCCGCGGTCATGGAAGAAGCCCAGCATGCGGCCGATCTCGGCGTCACCTTTGCCGCCCCGACGGTCGACATCGACAAGCTGCGTGCCCACAAGGACAAGGTCGTCGGCAAGCTGACCGGCGGTCTGGCCGGCATGGCCAAGGGCCGCAAGGTCGACATCGTGCGCGGTTTCGGCACTTTCCTCGACCCGCATCACATTGAGGTCGAAGTCACCGACGGCAGCGGTCAGGACAAGACCGGCAGCAAGAAGATCGTCAAGTTCCAGAAGTGCATCATCGCCGCCGGTTCGGCGGCCGTGCATCTGCCCTTCATCCCGAAGGACCCGCGCATTGTCGACTCGACCGGCGCGCTCGAACTGCGCTTCGTGCCGCAGAAGATGCTGGTCATCGGCGGCGGCATCATCGGTCTCGAAATGGCTACCGTCTATTCGACTCTCGGCGCCAAGGTTGATGTCGTTGAAATGCTCGACGCGCTGATGCAGGGCCCCGACCGCGATGCGGTGAAGGTCTGGGAAAAGCAGAACACGCATCGCTTCGACAAGATCATGCTGAAGACCAAAACGGTGGCCGTCGATGCCCGTGAAGATGGCCTCTACGTGACCTTCGAAGGCGAAGGCGTCTCGCCGGAGCCGGTCAAGTACGACATGATCCTGCAAGCCGCCGGCCGCTCGCCGAACGGCAAGAAGATCGGTGCCGACAAGGCTGGCGTGGCGGTCACCGACCGTGGCTTCATCAACGTCGATGCCCAGATGCGCACCAATGTGCCGCACATCTTTGCCATCGGCGACGTCGTCGGCAACCCGATGCTGGCCCACAAGGCCGTCCATGAAGCGCACGTTGCAGCCGAAGTCGCGGCCGGCCACAAGGCCGCCTTCGACGCCACAGTGATTCCCGGCGTTGCCTACACCCACCCGGAAGTGGCGTGGGTCGGCTACACCGAGGACCAGGCGAAGAAGGAAGGCCGCAAGGTCGAAGCCGCCAAGTTCCCGTGGGCGGCATCCGGGCGGGCCATCGCCAACGGTGCCGAGTACGGCTTTACCAAGCTGATCTTCGATGCCGAAACGCATCGCGTCATCGGCGGTGCGATTGTCGGCCCGAACGCTGGCGACATGATCGGTGAAGTCTGTCTGGCCATCGAAATGGGCTGCGACGCGGTCGATATCGGCAAAACCATCCACCCGCACCCGACACTCGGTGAAACGGTGGGCATGGCGGCCGAAGTGGCGCACGGTACCTGTACCGATGTGCCGGCACCGCGCAAGAAATAGCAAGACAACCCGATTGCGGTTTTGAACCGCAACGCCCCAACGAATCGGCCGAACCCCACATCAGTGGCGTTCGGCCGATTTGCTACGGTCGACGACCCGGAATGGCAAAAAACGGCCACCAGAACCCCGTCCGCCCGGCCCGGAATTTCAAACTGGCGCCCCGCTCCGCCATCCGCAGGCCAGACACGCCTCCCCATGCCGTGAACATAGCCCGATGACGCAGGGGTTTCCCGGGGTTTTCCCGAGCTTGACCGCAGCCGGAACACGAAGTGATACTGCAGAAAAATCTTCCGGCGCGAGTTGCCAAACGCCCTGCCAGGAAAACAGAAACGCCCCGGAGACATGTCCATCCATACCCTGCAGCAACTCATCCCCGGCCCGGGCAATCGCGGCATCCTGGCGCGCCTGGCCCTGCTCGCCCTGCTTGGCGTACTCCTTCCGCTGCTCTGGTGGTGGGAGTCGTCGTTCGTCATGCGCGGCGGTTTCGCCCTGCTCATCCTCTTCGGCGGCTACGTCATCCAGGCTCAGTTGCGCCAACTGTGGGCCACGCAGCGCGCCTACAGTCTGGCCATGGCGGCGGCGCACGACGGCTTCTGGGCGTGGGATCCGGTCAGCAAGCGCCTCGATGTCGGCAAGCGATTGCTCGAAATCCTCGGTTACCACGACAATTTCCTGCCCGACACGCATGCCTGGCTGGAACTGGTCCATCCGGAGGACCGCAGCCATTACAACCGGACCGTCGCCGAGCACCTCAAGGGGCTGACGCCATACTTTTACTGCGAGTACCGGGTCCGCGCCAGCAGCGGCCAGTACCGCTGGATCGCCTCGCGCGGCATTGCGGTGCGCGACCGTCACGGCGTCGCCTACCAGATGGCCGGCTCGGTCACCGACATCACCGAACGCAAGCAGCACGACGAGCAACTCGCCTTCATGGCTCAGCATGACCCGCTGACCGGCCTCCCCAACCGCTTGCTGCTTGCCGAAAAACTGAGCGAGGCGCTGCACCAGGCGACGACTCGGCAAGAACGTGTCGCCCTGCTGTTCATCGACCTCGACCGCTTCAAGGACATCAACGACTCGCTCGGCCACCGGCTGGGCGACAGCCTGCTCCAGGATGTCGCCGGGCGTCTGCGCGGTGGCCTCGGCCCGCTCGACACCCTGGTCCGCCAGGGCGGCGATGAGTTCATCGTGTTGCTCACCGGCATCGCCAGTGGCGCGACCGCCGAAACCCGTGCCCGCGACTTCCTCGAACGCCTCAATCAACCCTTCATCACCGATGGCAACCAGTTGCACGTCGGCGCCAGCATCGGGCTCAGCCTGTACCCGGACGATGCCGCCGATGCCGAGCAACTGTTGCGCGATGCCGATACAGCGATGTACGTGGCCAAGCGTCGTGGTGGCGGCCAGGTGGCCCGCCACACGCCGGAAATGAAGGAGCGCGTGCTGCAACGCGCCTCGATCGAGTTACGCCTGCACCGCGCCATCGAGCAACAAGCCTTCTCGCTGCACTACCAGCCCAAGTTCGACACCGCCAGCGGCCGCCTGCTCGGTGCAGAGGCCCTGCTGCGCTGGCAGGACGGCGACCAGTGGATTCCGCCCGACCGCTTCATCTCGGTGGCTGAAGAAACCGGCCTGATCATCCCCATCGGCCACTGGGTACTGACTGAGGCAATCGCTTGTCTGGCCCGCTGGAACCACCTGTCGCCGACGCCGCTGCACATAGCCATCAACCTGTCGGCCCGCCAGTTCTGGCCCGGCGATCTGACCGAGACGGTGGCCGCGCTGTGCGCCGAACACGGCGTCGCCTGCGGACAAATCGAGCTGGAAATCACCGAGTCGATGCTGCTGCAGGCCGAGGGCAACCACGTCGACATGCTCCACGCCATGCGCGCCCGCGGCTTTCGCCTGGCGCTGGACGATTTCGGTACCGGCTATTCCTCGCTGTCCTACCTGCACCGCCTGCCCTTCAGCAGCCTGAAGATCGACCGCAGCTTCGTCACAGCACTGATCGACGATGCCGGCGGCAGCGCACTGGTCCCGGCGATCATCACCATGGCCCACAACCTCGGCCTCGAAGTCGTTGCCGAAGGTGTCGAAACAGCAGCGCAACTGGGACTTTTGCGCGACCTGCACTGCGATATCCACCAAGGCTACCTGAGCGGCCGGCCGATGCCGGAAGCTGAATTCCGCCAGCGCTTCCTCGATGCGCCAACGCCCCCCGCCAGCCAGTAGTGTTGGCCGAAGTGGCGCCCGGTAACGCATCGATGTGCCGGCACCGCGTAAAAAACAAGCTGCGTTAAAATTGCGTTCGACTTGGCCGACGGCAACCCCGTCGCCCTTTTTAATGTCTATCGGACCCAATGACCTCGACTCCGCCCCGCCGCTCTCCCGAAGAGCAAAAGCACCTCGAAATCACGCTGCGTTATGTTTTCGAGCACCGCCTCTGTTTCAACGAGCTCCTCGGTTTCCGCGTCGAATCGCTCGACCCGGCTGCACCGCAAATCAGCTTTGCCATGCGTCAGGACCTGATCGGCCATTATCAGCACGGCCGCCTGCATGGCGGGGTGATCGCCACCGTTCTTGACACCGTCGGCGGTCTGGCCGTGACAGTGGCCGTCGCCGAAAAATTCAACAGCGAAAGCACCGACCAGGTCAGCCATCGCTTTGGCCGCATCGGCACCATCGACCTGCGCACCGACTACCTGCACCAGGGCGTCGGCAAGAAATTCACGGCGACCGGGCGGGTGACCCGCCTCGGCGGCCGCATCGCCTCGGTGCAGATGACGCTGGAGAACGAAACCGGCCTGCTCATCGCCACCGGCGGCGCCTCATACGTCATCAGCTAGGGCTGAACCGGCCACAGCACCTGCCACGGTCAACCGGGAAAAAGGGCCAAAATTGAGATGCCGTTCGCAGTAACGACAAAGGCCGGAATCTTCCGGCCTTTGTCGTTACTGCAGGACCAGCCCTGCCGCCTGAGACGCCTTTGTCGTCAGGCGCGGATGCTGCGACGACGGGCGACCACGCCCATCAAGCCGAGACCGGCGAGCAGCATGGCGTAGCTTTCCGGCTCGGGAACAGCGGCCGTGAAGGTCAGGTTGTCGAGCACGACGCCATCGCCGGAAATGCTGACGCGGGCGATGTTGGCCACGTCGCTGACATAACCGAAGCTCTGGAACTGGTTGTAGGTCGCACTGCCAAACGGCGAGAAGATGAACTTGGCGGTTTTCAGCAGGCTGTCGTTGGCATCGTAATAACGCGCCGTCAGCATGGCGGAGCCATCGGTATCACCCAACTCCTCGTAGATGCTGTAGTCGAAGGCAACGCCCTGGGTCGGTGCGGCGAAGCTGATGTTCATGGTCATCTGACCGATGGTGTCAAACGAGACGAAGTGATTGCCGGCACCCCATACGCCGTTTTCGCCAAGATCGGCAATGTACTGGCCGACGGTATAGCTGTCGGTGGCGGTGAGCGAACCGCCGGCAAAGTTGTAGATGTCACCAGCCAACAGGTTGAGGCCATCTTCGCTTTCGAAGTCGATGACGGTTTGTGTGGCCGGCACGTCGGCACGGTCGACGATTACGGCGGCGTGCGAGGCGGCGGAGGAAATCGCCAGCAGCAGGCCGGCGATCAGGTTGAACTTGTTCATTGATTTTCCTTTATCGAATTAACCCCGGCTGGCGCCGGGGCTGGTTCAAAAACTCAGGCGCCGACGATGCCGCCGTCGTCCTTGGTGATGACCACGACGCCGCTGCGCGGACGGCCGCCCGGCAACGGGGTGCCGTCGGCACGCGTCGCCCACTGGCTGGCCGGCCAGTTGGACAGCGCGGTCGGATTGGCGGCAACGGCGTCTTCACCGGGGTGCTGGATGCCGACGAACAGGGTCTTGCCATCCGGCGTCATGGTGATGCCGGTAACTTCGCACTTGTTCGGGCCGGTCAGGAAACGACGGAACTCCTTGCTCACCGGGTCGGCACAGGACAGGCTGTTGGCGCCGATGTTGACCCAGTCGCCGGTGCCGTTGCCGGCCTGGTCGGTCTGCACCCAGAGGCGGCCGAACCAGTCGAACCACAGACCATCCGGCGCACCGATATCGGCCGAGCCGTTCGGATCGTCGTTGATGTTGCCCTTGTAGTCGTTGGTCGGCTTGGCCGTCTTGGTCGTCGCGGTGTCGCCGCACTGAACGAAGATGTCCCAGCCGAATTCGGTGGCGAGCACCGACTGGCCGGCTTCGCGCCAGCGGATGATGTGACCGTAGCGATTGTCTTCACGCGGGTTGGCGGCATCGACCGGCGGCCGGGCAGAAGCCGCCGTCGTCGAACCATCGGCCTTGTTGGACGAAGCGGTGGTCGTACCACGGCGATCGTTGTTGGTCAGCGTGCAGAAGATTTCGATCTCGTCGTTGCCGTTGAGGCGCGGACGGGCGCCGGTCCATTCCGGACGATCCATCATCGTGGCGCCCAGGGCATCGGCCGCCATGCGGGTCTTGATCAGGATCTTAGCCTGGACTTCGGCATCGTCGGCCCCGGCAAAGTTCGGGTTGTCGCGCAGGGCAACACCGTCGAGGCCGATGCTGTCCGGCGTCAGCGGCAGCCAGGTGCCGCTCAGGTCGGCATTGAAGCGGGCGACGTAGAGCGTGCCGTGGTCGAGCAGATCGCGGTTGGCAGCACGGTTGCCCGGGTTGTACTTGTCGGCGCAAACGAACTTGTAGATGTATTCGTTCTTTTCGTCGTCGCCCATGTAGAAGGCGAGGTTCTGGGCACGGTCAACGACGTACTGGGCGCTCTCGTGCTTGATGCGGCCGAGTGCGGTGCGCTTGACCGGCACATTCTTCGGATCCGTCGGGTCGACTTCGACAACCCAGCCAAAATGGTTGGTTTCGTTCGGGTTAACCGCCAGGTCGAAACGCGGATCGACAGTGTGCCAGCGATAGCCAAAACCGCCGGCAGTGACGCCGTAGCGGTTGTAGAGCTTGCCGGCTTCGGTGGTAACAGCCGGCAGGGCGGCGTTGGCGCCGAAGTTGCCGTTCCAGTTCTCTTCGCAGGTCAGGTAGGTGCCCCAGGGGGTGATGCCATGCGCACAGTTGTTGATGGTGCCGAAAGCCTTGAAGCCGTCGGTGCTGTTGCCGGTGGCGACTGAGCCGGTCGGCGCGATGTTGAACTCACGGGTCTTCATCAGGGCGTGACCGGCGGCCGGGCCGGCGATACGCATCGGCGTGTTGGCGGTCAGCCGGCGGCCGTAGATGGAGCTCTTGACGACGCTCCAGTTACCGTTGATGCGGCGGACTTCGGTGATCGAAACGCCGTGCGCGGCCTGCGACTTGCGGCACTTCTCGATGCTGTAGCCGCTGGCGCCGACCTGACCATCCGGGAAGAGGATTTCTTCGTGGGTATATTCGTTGTTGGCGCACAGGATGCCACGGTCGTTGAGGACCTGGCCACGGCTCGGGAAGGGGAAGAAATGCATGCCGTCAGTGTGCATGCCGTACTGCATGGCCTGCTCGGCAGCCGTATTGGTGGCATCAGCCTTGTAGGCAGCAGCCCCCGGCATGATCGGATCGCCCCAGGAAACCAGAGCCTTGACAGTATGACCAGCCGGCACGGTGACCTTGTCGGCAACCGGTGCCAGACTGGGCGGGATGCTTTCGAAACCGATACCCACCACCGGGGCGGCCACGGCTGCCTCAACGGTACCGACGATACCGGACAGGGTCAGGCCACCGGCCGCTGCCAGCGCGCCGGCGCTGGCCGAACCCTGGATGAAGCGGCGGCGGCTGACTTCGACGCGGCCGATGACATCGATGATCGATTCGTTGCCTGACGGATTGATCGTCAGATCGTTCCTTGGATGCTTGCTGCCTTTCATGACATTCCTCTCAAAATTGTGACTCGACCATCTTTCATCGTCGGGTGGGGGGCGGGACCATGGCCTCACCAATGCGCCGATTCGAACCGGGAAAATCCATTGGGGGTAGCCATACAATTTTGATTCTGACCAAAAATTATTACCTGATCATTGCACCAAAGTTGATGTTCTGTGATCCGTTTGGACTACGCAAAGGCCTCGCGGATACGATTGCTGTCACGCCAGAATGATGGTGACTGTAGGAATCCCCTGAAAGAACGTTCGGCCGACCAGCAAGCTGGTCCGCACCAACTGATCGGCAAAACAATACGGCCACCGGACGGATAAACCGTCCCGGTGGCCGTATTCCAGTTGTGCCCATGAGGAACAAAAATCAAACCCGCCGGCGCATGGCGTCCGCCGGGGACATTCCACGGTCAACCGTAAAAAAAGGCCAAAAATGAAATGCCGTCGATCGCGCCGAAGCCTAAAGAATCGGTACGCCCTGCTGCTCGCCGCGCTCGTAAACCACGTTGGCGCGGCCGACGATGAGCGGATCGAGATTGCCGATACGGTCGGTATCCTTGTTGTTGTATGGCAGTTTGTGCAGCACGTAGCGCATGGCGTTCAGACGCGCCCGCTTCTTGCAGTTCGACTTGATCACCGTCCATGGCGCATCGGCGGTATCGGTGTGGAAGAACATCGCCTCCTTGGCCTTGGTGTAGTCGCCCCACTTGTCGAGCGAAGCCATGTCGATCGGTGACAGTTTCCACTGCTTGAGCGGATGCACCTTGCGTTCGCCGAAACGGCGGCGCTGCTCGTCCTGACTGACCGAGAACCAGAATTTGATCAGATGCGTGCCGTTGCGCGCCAACATGCGCTCGAACTCCGGTGCCTGACGGACAAATTCGGAGTACTCCTGATCGCTACAAAAACCCATGACCCGCTCGACACCGGCCCGGTTGTACCACGAGCGGTCGAACATGACGATTTCGCCATTGGTCGGCAGATGCTGCACATAACGCTGGAAATACCATTGGCCGCGCTCCATGTCGCTCGGCTTTTCGAGCGCCACGACACGGGCGCCGCGCGGATTCAGATGCTCCATGAACCGCTTGATGGTGCCCCCCTTGCCCGCCGCATCGCGGCCCTCGAAGAGGATCACCACCTTCTGCCCGGTTTCCTTGACCCAGGCCTGCAGCTTCAGCAACTCGACCTGCAGGCGATACTTCTGCCGCTCGTAGTTCTTGCGCTGCATGAGGTTCTTGTACGGGTAGCCGCCGTCGCGCCAATCCTTGGCCAACTCGTCATCCGGGCTGGCCGGCAATTCCTCGACGACCACGCCCTGCTGCTTGAGCAGCCCGCGGAGCAAGGCAACCGACTCGTCGGCCGGCATCCCGGCGATAACATCGCGCATCGCCCCCATTTTTGAAGCTTGGGCACCGTCGACCGCAGCCCGCACGGTGAACCCCTCAATGCCCTGCTCGGTCAGCACCGGCGGCACATCCCCGCTGATCACCCGGCGCCGGCGAACGGCACGTGCGGCAGGCTTGGTTTCAACAGGGGCGATCGTTTTCGGCGGCGTTACCGTCGTTTTTTTTCTGGTGACCATCTCTCTCTCCATCAAACGATGTAAAGAGTTTATTTCACGGCAAACACGGCGCCTTGTCTAGTCCAGCATTTCAACCGGAATGACCGCCCGCAGCACGGTCTGCGTTTCGCCCCGGCGTACGCGGTTGCTCAGCCACCACAGGGCCCCCTTCTTGATGCTCCACTCGGACTCATGCCCGGCCAGCAACAAGGACGCCATTCGCCCGAGCGAAGGCTGATGGCCAACGATCAGCACCGAACCCTGAGCCGAGGGCCAGCCCGACGCCGCGATCAGCTCGGAAACACAGGCCTCCGGCCCGATCTTGCGCATTGTTTCGAAGGGCAGCTTCAAGGCTTCAACCGTCTGCTGGGTGCGCACCGACGGGCTGGCGATGATGCGCAGATCCTTGGGTTGATGGGCCAGAATCCAGGCCGCCATCGTCCGCGCCTGCTTTTCGCCGCGCAAAGTCAGACGCCGCTTCAGATCGTCTTCGCCATCTTCCGCCTCGGCGTGGCGCCACAGCAGCAATTCCATGACCGCCCCTCCTCAAAAGCCCGCAGTATGCCCATGAACTGTTACCACCTGATTTCACTATAGCGAGTTTTCAAGCCTCCCGGCCAACAACAAAACAAATCGCCGAACCGCCGCTACCTGACCTTCAAGGCCTTCTTGGGATAAATGTCATAGCGACTGGATTTCCCCTCCAGCACATAGCCCGGCGGCTGGCCATCAACGCTCGGCGCCTTGCGCGGCCGCTTGACGACGACACGATGTGTCGCCAGCCCGAGCGCCGCCTGCAGCAGTTGCGCCGCATCGTCGTCGCCCCCGACCAGAGGACGAAAGACGCGCATCTCCTTCTTGACTAGCGAACTCTTGTCCCGATGCGGAAACATCGGATCAAGATAGATGACCTGGGGTGGTTCAGCCGACCAATCCCTGATCAACTCGATAGCATTGCCAAGCCGCAAATCCATCCGCGCAATGATCGGCGCCACCTCCGGATCGACCAGCGCCCGCCCCAGACCATCAGCCAGCAAGGCGCCGATCAGCGGATGGCGCTCGATCAGCGTGACGCAACAACCCAGCTGGGCCAGCAGAAAAGCATCGCGCCCCAAACCGGCCGTCGCGTCGAGAACCACCGGCCGAACACCCGACTGGATGCCGACCGCCTTGGCGATCATCTGGCCGTTGCCGCCGCCATGTTGACGACGATGCGCCACCGCTCCCTCAAGGAAATCGACCCGCACCGGGCCCGCCGCATCCGGCCCCAGCTCCTGCAACTGCAAGCCATCGGCCCCCAGTTGCAAGGCAAATTCAGCCTCCCCCGCCTGCGGCAAACCCAGCGCCTCGGCCAGCCCGGCAACCCGGTCGACAAACTCCGGCGCCAGCGCCTCGATGCGAACGTTTGCGGCGATACTCAAGTCGTCCTCAGGCCTTGGGCGTCCCGGCATCAGAAGGCGCAACATCTGCCGCGGACGGGCTCAACGCCGCATCCTCGCCGGAAGCATTGTCAGCCTTCTCGGCCAGCTTCTGGCGACGTTTTTCCTCCTGCTTGGCTTTCTTGGCGAGATCTCGTTGGCGCTTTTCGAACTGGTAGTTTGGTTTGGCCAAGAGGCCTCCTCTAGTCGCCAAAAATGGCGTGGAATGCAGGTTGGAAAAACGGGAGAAGAAAGAAGTCAGCAGCACGATAATAACCGGCGCAAGAACCACATTCCACAATGCAAAACGCCAACCGCTGAGGGTTGGCGTTTTTTCCTTGAGATCCAAGGATGAATTTGGTGGCCAATCGCGGAATCGAACCACGGACACGCGGATTTTCAATCCGCTGCTCTACCAACTGAGCTAATTGGCCAAACGAGGGCGCATTATAGCGATGTCACCGCTCCTCCGCAACCAGCACAGGCGTTTTTGAGGACTCAGGTCCCGATTGGCGGAGATTGGCGGTAGAGCTCGGAAAAATCGTCCGGCGGCGGCATTGGCGGAACCGGTGGATGCCAGGCGGCAAAAGCCACCCGCGCCACGGCACCACGGCGGTTGGGATTGGGTCGCAGACTGGCCCGCGAATCGTGCTGCATCGCAATCTCCTGAACGATGGCCAGGCCGAGGCCGCTGCCTTCGGTAGTGGCATCGTCCACCCGATAGAAGCGCTCAAAGACGAGTTCGGCCTGCTCTTCGCTAATGCCGACCCCGTTGTCTTCAACCTCCAGCAGGACGGTCGCCTGATTGACGAGAATGCGGCAGGTGACGTGCCCGCCGCTGGGGGTATAGCGCAGGGCGTTATCGAGCAGGTTCTTGGCGAGTTCCTGCAACAGGAATGAATTGCCGACAATCATCGCTGGTTTTTCGGACTCAAAGCCGAGATCGATATTTTTCTCGATGGCGACCGGTACCCAGTCGCTGACGACGTCGCGGATCAAATCGGCCAGATCGAGCGGTTCGTGCTTTTGCTGGGTAACTTCGCCACCTTCGGTGCGCGCCAGGGTCAACAACTGGTTGATCAATCGGCCGGCCCGGTCCACGCCGGTGGCGATCTGGCGCAGAGCGTGGCGTAGCGCCTCAGGGTCGGTTTCGCGGATGGCAAACTGTGCCTGGGTCTTGAGCCCGGTGAGCGGGGTGCGCATCTGGTGGGCGGCATCGGCGACGAAGCGTTGCTGGGCCGAAACGCTGCGTTTCATGCGATCGAGCATTTCGTTGAAGGCTTCGACCAGCGGCTCCAGCTCTTCGGGAACCCGCCGGGTGGCAATCGGCGAGAGGTCGTCCGGCTCGCGCGCCTCGATGGTCTGGCGCAGGCGGGTCAGCGGCCGCAGGCCGCGCGACAGGCCGAACCAGACGAGCATGACGGCGAGCGGAATGATGATGAATTGCGGCAGGATCACGCTGGCGACGATCTTGTTGGCGAGCTGACTGCGTTTCTCGGTGGTCTCGCCTACTTCGATGAGCACCCACTGGGACTTGGCCATTTGCGGCTCGGCCAGGTAGGTGTAGGCCATGCGCAGGTCCTGGCCCTTGAAATCGGCATCGCGCATATAGACTTCGCCGGGCATGATCGAGTCATCGGGCAGCGCTACCGCCCCCGGCAAATCCTTGTCGCCAGCCAGCAGTTTTCCACCGCCGGCGAGCACATGAAAATAGACGCTGTCGGTTTCGTCGGCCCGCAACATGGCCCGGGCAGAGGCCGGCAGGGACAACAGTGGCTTGCCATTGACCAGCTTGACCTGTCGGGCAATGGCCGTGACGTGCTCGCGCAATGCCTGATCGTAGGGGTAGTTGGCGACGTTGTTGGCGAAGTAATGGGTGAAGGCAATACTGAGCGGCCAGACAAACAGCAGGGGCGCCAGCATCCAGTCGAGAATCTCGCCAAACAGCGAGCGCTCTGTTTCGGAAGCCGGCGCGTGCGGGCTACTCGCTCTGGGGTCGCTCAAGGCAGTAACCCAGGCCACGTACGGTAGCGATCTTCACGCCACCGGCTTCAATTTTCTTGCGTAGCCGATGGACGTAGACCTCGATGGCGTTGTGACTGACCTCTTCGCCCCAGCCGCAAAGGTGGTCGACCAGCTGGTCCTTGCTGACCAGACGACCCATGCGACTGAGCAGGACTTCGAGCAGCCCGACTTCGCGGGCCGAAAGGTCGAGTACCTCGCCATGGACCTGTGCCACCCGGCCGACCTGATCGTAGCTCAGCGCACCGCACTGGATGGTCGGCGAGGTGCCGGCCGAACGGCGGGTCAGGGCGCGCACTCGCGCCTCCAGTTCGGGGAGCTCGAAGGGCTTGACCATGTAGTCGTCGGCGCCGAGGTCCAGGCCCTTGACGCGGTCGCCCGTGCCGTCGAGGGCGGTGAGAATGAGCACCGGCAGTTGCGAGTTGCGCGAGCGAATGCGCTTGAGCAGGTCAAGCCCGGAAAGCTTGGGCAAGCCGAGATCGAGGATGAGCAGATCGTAGGAAACCGTGAGCAGCGCGGTGTCCGCATCCAGGCCATTGGGGGCCCAGTCTACGGCGTATCCACCCTGACGCAGCGAGCGGGAAAGTCCATCAGCGATGATGGTGTCGTCTTCAGCAATAAGAATGCGCATGTGTTGGTTTTGGCCTGTGACCGCGTAAGATTTCTGTAAGCCTGTCGCATTATTCTGTTCGGGCTGTTCTCCTTTTATGGTCTTTGGAGTACGCGGTTCAGACCGCTACTCAGGGGGTTGCCCGACCTGCACTGGTCAACCCCCTACCGTTTTTTCCCTCGCCCAAGCCACACAGTCTATCAAATAAACTGCCCTGCGATTTCCGCAGTGCACAAGCACGTCCGCGTTTTCACGATGGCGGCTTCGGCTGGTCGCGGATAGTCGCGAATTATCATTTGCCACGGTCAACCGGAAAAATCGCCCAAATTTGAGGACAAAAAAAACCCGGGCAAGCCCGGGCTTTTTGCTGACGATGATTCGTCTTATTAGTGACCGCTGGCGCCGGAAGCACCCAGACCGGTTTCCGAACGCAGTTGCTGCGACGGATACAGGGCACGTTCCTTTTGGGCCTGAGCGGAGTTGTCCAGAATGGACACCAGCCAGATCGTGAAGAACGCAGCAGACATCGAGAAGATGGCAGCAGAGTTGTACGGGAACCAGGCCGAGCCCTTCGGGTTGCCCATGACGGCTTCCCAGACGCTGGCCGAGCCAACCGTCAGGATCACGGCAGAGGCCAGACCGACGAAGCCACCGACCACGGCACCACGGGTGGTGCAGTTCTTCCACAACACGGACATGAAGAGCACCGGGAAGTTGGAGGAGCAGGCGATGACGAAGGCCAGCATCACCATGTAGGCGACGTTTTCCTTTTCGAAGGCGATACCCAGAACCACAGCCAGAACGCCGAGGCAAACGGTGGTGATCTTGGAAACGCGCAGTTCGGCTTCGGACGAGCAGCCCTTGGCGAAGACGGAAGCGTACAGGTCATGCGACACGGCGGAAGCGCCGGACAGCGTCAGACCAGCCACAACAGCCAGGATGGTGGCGAAGGCCACGGCCGAGATGAAGCCGAGGAACAGGTCACCACCAACAGCCTTGGCCAGATGCACAGCAGCCATGTTGCCGCCGCCCTTCAGACCCTTGGCCAGTTCGCCGCCGACGTAGAAGTCGCCCGGATTCTGGATCAGGTTGGTGATGGCGCCGAAACCGATGATGAAAGTCAGGATGTAGAAGTAACCGATCCAGGTGGTTGCCCAGGCAACCGACTTGCGGGCTTCCTTGGCATTCGGCACGGTGAAGAAGCGCATCAGGATGTGCGGCAGACCAGCAGTACCGAACATCAGGGCCATACCGACGGAGATCGCGGAGATCGGATCCTTGATCAGGGCGCCCGGCGACATCAGTGCGTCATGCTTGGAGTGAACTTCGACAGCCTTGGTAAACAGTGCTTCCGGCGAGAAGCCGAATTGCAGCAGAACCGAGACAGCCATGAAGGTGGCACCGCCGAGGAGCATACAGGCCTTGATGATCTGCACCCAGGTGGTGGCAGTCATGCCGCCGAACAGCACGTACATCATCATCACGGAACCAACCAGGATTTCAGCGTAGAGGTATTCCATGCCGAAGAGCACCTTGATCAGCTGACCGGCACCGACCATCTGCGCAATCATGTAGAAGGCGACGATAACCAGGGAAGCGGAAGCAGCAAAGATGCGGACCGGGGTCTGGGCGAAACGGTAGGAAGCCACGTCAGCGAACGTGAACTTGCCAAGGTTGCGCAGACGCTCAGCCATCAGGAAGGTGATGACAGGCCAGCCGACCAGCCAACCGATCGAGAAGATCAGGCCGTCGAAGCCGTTGGCGAACACGAGACCGGAAATACCCAGGAAGGACGCGGCGGACATGTAGTCGCCGGCGATTGCCAGGCCGTTCTGGAAGCCGGTGATGCCGCCACCGCCGGTGTAGAAGTCAGCCGCCGACTTGGTCTTGGAAGCAGCCCACTTGGTGATGTAGAGCGTGCCGCCGACGAAGATGGCGAACATGACGATGGCCGTCCAGTTGGTGGCCTGCTTGGCGGTCTGACCGAGGTCGGCACCGGCAGCAACAGCGCCACCAGCAACAGCCAGGGCGAGAAGGCCAGCGAGAATTTGAGTAAATTTATTCATCTTACTTCTGTGCCTCCTTGATGAGGGCTTCGTTGATCGCGTCGAACTCGGTGTTGGCGCGGCGAACGTAGATCCAGGTCAGGACGATGGTGAAGACGATAACGGCAACGCCGATCGGCACCCCGATACTCATCGTGTAACCCTCACCGATCTTCTGGGCGAGGAATTCCTTGTTGAAAGCGACCAGCAGGATGAAGCCGTAGTAAGCGGCGGCACTGACAATAGCCATGATGATGGAGTAAGTGCTGCGCATGGCAACAAACTCCAGAAATTTCGGATTTGCTGTAATCCGATCAAGTACGTCTTGCATTGATTTGCTCCTCAGATTTTGTTTATAGAGGCATTGCTGCGGATCGTAATTTAGGCGCAGCGTCTTACAGCTAACTTACAGACCGTTACAAAACCCATAGCGCAGATCAAAGCAATTTCAGACAAAAGCTCAGGCTAAGCCCGAAAAGCAAAAAGCCCCGCACAAGGCGGGGCTTTTCAAAGCGGTGACGCTTGCTTGGCGGGAGATTACATCCCCATGCCGCCCATGCCACCCATACCGCCCATGCCGCTCATGTCGGGCATGCCGCCGGCCGGCTTGTCTTCAGCCAGTTCAGCAACCATGCACTCGGTGGTCAGCATCAGGCCGGCCACGGAAGCAGCATTCTGCAGCGCGGTGCGGGTCACCTTGGTCGGATCCAGCACGCCCATTTCAACCATGTCGCCATACTCGCCAGTGGAAGCGTTGTAACCGTAGTTACCCTTGCCACGCTGGACCTTGTCGACGACAACAGACGGCTCGTCACCGGCGTTGGCGACGATTTCACGCAGCGGCTGTTCCATGGCGCGCAGGACGATCTTGATGCCGGCGTCCTGGTCATGGTTGTCACCCTTGAGCTTGCCAACGGCAGCACGGGCGCGGATCAGGGCCACGCCGCCGCCGGCGACGATACCTTCTTCCACGGCAGCGCGGGTAGCGTGCAGGGCATCTTCAACGCGCGCCTTCTTTTCCTTCATTTCGACTTCGGTCGCTGCGCCAACCTTGATGACGGCAACGCCGCCAGCCAGCTTGGCAACACGTTCCTGGAGCTTTTCCTTGTCGTAATCGGAAGTCGCTTCGTCGATCTGGATGCGGATCTGCTTGACGCGGGCTTCGATCGACGCAGCTTCGCCGGCACCGTCGATGATGATGGTGTTTTCCTTGGAAACTTCGATGCGCTTGGCCTGGCCCAGATCCTTCAGGACAGCCTTTTCCAGCGACAAGCCGGTTTCTTCGGCGATAACGGTACCGCCGGTCAGGATGGCGATATCTTCAAGCATGGCCTTGCGACGGTCACCAAAGCCCGGGGCCTTGACGGCAACGGTCTTCAGGATGCCACGGATGTTGTTGACGACCAGGGTAGCCAGTGCTTCGCCATCGACATCTTCAGCGATGATGAGCAGCGGACGACCGGCCTTGGCAACTTGTTCCAGGATCGGCAGCAGGTCGCGGATGTTGGAAATCTTCTTGTCGTAGAGCAGGACAAACGGGTTTTCCATCAGCGCTTGTTGCTTGTCGCCGTTGTTGATGAAGTACGGCGACAGGTAGCCGCGGTCGAACTGCATGCCTTCGACGACGTCGAGTTCGTTGGCCAGGGACTTGCCATCTTCAACGGTGATGACGCCTTCCTTGCCAACCTTTTCCATGGCATTGGCGATGATTTCGCCGATGTCAGCATCGGAGTTGGCGGAAATGGAACCAACCTGGGCGATTTCCTTGGTCGTCGTACAGGGCTTGGAGAAAGCCTTCAGTTCGGCCAGGGTAGCGACAACAGCCTTGTCGATACCGCGCTTCAGATCCATCGGGTTCATGCCGGCGGCAACGTACTTCATGCCTTCGCGGACGATGGCCTGGGCCAGAACGGTCGCGGTCGTCGTGCCGTCACCGGCGATGTCGGAGGTCTTGGAGGCAACTTCCTTGACCATCTGGGCGCCCATGTTGGCGAATTTGTCTTTCAGTTCGATTTCCTTGGCGACGGAAACGCCGTCCTTGGTGACCGTCGGGCCGCCGTAGGAACGCTCGAGGACGACATTGCGGCCCTTGGGGCCAAGGGTGACCTTGACTGCGTCAGCCAGGACATTGATGCCTTCGACCATGCGGGCGCGGGCGGAATCACCGAATTTGACTTCTTTAGCTGCCATTTAATAGCTCCTGAAATTTGATCAATTTTCCGGTTGACCGTGGGATCAACCGTCATTTCGAGACGGGCAGAAATTACTTCTGCAGAACGCCCATGATGTCTTCTTCACGCATGACCAGGACTTCCTGACCATCGACCTTGACGCCCTGGCCGGCATACTTGCCGAACAGCACGCGGTCGCCAACCTTGACGTCCAGAGCGATCTGCTTGCCGTTGTCGTCACGCTTGCCCGGGCCGACGGCCAGAACTTCGCCCTGATCCGGCTTTTCGCCAGCGGAATCGGGAATGACGATGCCGGAAGCGGTGGTGCGCTCGGCTTCAACGCGTTTGACGATCACTCGGTCGTGCAAAGGACGGATATTCATAAATCTGACTCCTGAAATTGAATTGCAACACACGGAAAATTGGCCGACCACGCCTGAACGTGGATTCGGGACCGGAGCTGGCGGGTTATTAGCACTCGTCTCCGGTGAGTGCTAATAATAGGGGCGGGGAACCGCTATTTCAAGGGTGGTGTCTGTTTTTTTTGTACAGAGCCGCACCGTCCCCACCACTCGGTTGCCAGCAATTTCGTTGCCGACAGTCCGGATTCAGTCAACAGGGGGCTCACGACATATGCCTTTGGTAATAAAATACTGGGCGCCGTCATAGGTTTTTGGTATTTTTACAACAACAAACAAAAAGCAATACCCCCAACAAGGCAGAACAGTGAAAAACAACCAACCAGTTACCCAAAGAGAAGTCCCCTTTCCGCCGAACTGTTATCTGGTCTCAAAAACTGACTTGAAGGGCAGCATCACGTATGCCAACGACGCCTTTGTCGAAATCAGCGGTTTTAGCCGCGCCGAACTGATCGGCAGCAGCCACAACATCGTCCGCCACCCGGACATGCCGATGGCTGCCTTTGCCGATCTCTGGCAAACAGTCAAAGCCGGCCTGCCGTGGCGGGGCGCAGTCAAGAATCGTTGCCGAAATGGCGACTATTACTGGGTCGAGGCCTTCGTCGTTCCGCTCAAGAAAAATGGCGAAATCACCGGCTACATGTCGGTGCGCACCCCGCTGGCGGCAGACAAGAAAGCCGCCGCCGAAGCCCTTTACCGAGCCACCGGCACGGCCGGCAAATTGCCGGTGTCGACCAGGCGCAGCATCCAGCTGGCCCCTCGCCTGTGGGCCGCGATGGGCGTACTGGTCGCCTTGATGGGCCTGATCGGCTTCTTTGGCCTGCGCAGCCTGGCGGGGACAGATCAGGCGCTGAATGCGATGTACCGCGACAATCTGTTGCCATCCAACACAGTCAATCGCATGACCTTCCTGCTCGCTGACAACCGCTCGCAGATCATGCTTGCCTTGCAGCACGAAGCGACGAATCCCTTTGCCAAAATGCACGATCACCCGCTCGATCTGCATATCAACGCGACCCTGAAAAATCGTGAGGAAATCAACGGCCTGCTCGATGTCTTGAAGAAGCAGACGCTGACCGACACCCAGAAAGTCCTGCTCGACAAGTTTGGCGAAAGCCGCGAGAAATACTCGAAAGAGGGTGTCAACGCGGCACGCAGCCTGCTGGCCGAAAGTAAATTCGATGAAGCCAACGTGGTCCTGCTGACCCGGATCAACCCGCTATACGCCGAGTTACGGCAAAACGCCGAAGCCTTGATTCAGCAATTGAGCAGCGATGCCGAAGCGCGCTACATCGCGGCTGAAACGGAATATGCCTCGGTCCGCAACATGAGCATCGGGCTGATCGTCTTTGCCCTGCTCATCACGCTCATCGGCGGCGGCCTGCTGGTCCGTTCCATCATCGCGCCACTGCGCAAGGCCAACACGCACTTCGAGCGGATCAGCGACGGCAAGCTGACCGACGAAATCGACATTTCCGGCCGCGACGAAATGGGCGTCCTGCTCTGCAACCTCGGCGTCATGCAAGGCACCATCAAGGCCATGCTCGATGAAATCAGCACGGCGGCAAGAAGTATCGACCGGCGCAGCAACCAGCTTGAGCAGCAGATGAGCCAGGTCTCGGCACAGTCCGTGCAGCAGCAAGCCAGCGTCGAAGGCGTGGCAGCGGCCACCGAGGAGTTCAGCCAGTCGGTGCAGGAAGTCGCAGCCAATGCCGAGGAAACCGCGTCGGCTGCCCGCGATTCGCAGAATCAGGTCAAGCTCAGCAACACCAACATCAGCCAGAGCATGGCGGCAACAACCCGCGTCGTCGAGGCTGTCACGGCATCCAACGCCACGATCGACCAGCTCAACCAGTCGATCGCCAAGATTGGCGACATCACCCGCGTCATTGCCGACATCGCCAGCCAGACCAACCTGCTCGCCCTCAATGCCGCGATCGAAGCGGCCCGGGCCGGCGAACAGGGCCGCGGCTTTGCCGTCGTTGCCGACGAGGTACGCAAGCTGGCCGAACGGACGACAACCTCGACGGCCGACATCAACAACACGGTCAACGAAATCCAGTCGGTCACCGCCCAGGCCGTGGCCAGCATGGATCTGGCCGCCAAGGAGGTGGAAACCGGCATTGGCATGCTGCGCGAGAGCGTCGCCGGCCTCGAAGGCATCACCAACTCGTCGAGCCAGGTTTCGCTGATGGCCAGCCAGATATCCGATGCCGCTCGCCAGCAAGGCGTTGCCAGCGAGGAAGTGGCCGGCAGCATGCAGCAGATCACCGACCTGATCGAGCAGAACACGCAGTCGGCCCAGAGCGCCAAGTCGATCGCCGAAGAACTGCTCAGCACCTCGCACCAGCTCGAAGTGCTGATCTCTTCCTTCGAGCTATATCGGCGCTGACCGGCTACTCGCAACGACTACAATGGGGGCTTTCGAGCCCCCTTTTTTCGCCATGACTCTGCCCCAGCCCAGCCCGGCGCCACACCCGACCGCCTGTCGCAAGCTGCGCCAAGCCTTTGGTTTACTCGCGCTGCTAACGGCGGCCGGGCTGGCCAGCGCCGACCTGCCGCCAACCGTGTTGCAGGCCCTGAAAGCAGCGCAGATTCCGGCCGCCAGCGTCGCCGTCGTCGTCCAGCCAGTCGACGCCGGCGCGCCGCTGGTTGCCCACAACGCCAGCCGCGCGATGAACCCGGCTTCGGTCATGAAGCTGGTCACCACCTACGCTGCCCTCGACCTGCTTGGCCCGGCCTACACGTGGAAAACCACGGCGTGGACCGAGACTTCCACGGTCGACGGGAGTTTGAGCGGAAATTTGTACATCCGCGGCAGCGGCGACCCGCGCTTCGCCATCGAACATCTGACCGCCCTGCTTCGCCAGATTCAGGTCCGCGGCATCCGCCGGATCGACGGCGATATCGTCCTCGACCGCAGCGTTTTCAACATTCCGGCCATTGACCCGGGCGCCTTCGACGACAAGCCGATGCGGCCCTACAACGTCGGGCCGGACGGTTTTCTGCTCAATTTCCGCGCCCTGCGCTTCACCCTGCAGCCGGACAACGGCAAGCCGCGCATCCTTATGGAGACGCCGAGCGAGGGACTGCGTGTCGACAACCAGTTGCGTGCCAGCAACAACGAATGCGGCAGCAACTGGAAGGACTTCATCAACGTTCGGCTGATTCCCGAAAACAACGGCAATCGGCTCGAATTCACCGGCAGCTACGCCGCGCTGTGTGGCGAAAAGCCGCTCAGCCTGTCGCCCCTGCCGGCCGAAGCCCAGACTAGCGGCCTGATCCGCGCCCTGTGGAAGGAACTCGGCGGCACCTTGAACGGCCAGGTCCGCGCCGGCAGCGTGCCGGTCGGCGCCAGGCTGCTCACCCAGCACGAATCGGCGCCGCTGGCCGACGCCGTGCGCGACATCAACAAGTTCAGCAACAACGTCATGGCCCGCCAGGTTTTCCTGACCGTTGGCAACGATTCTGCGCCAGCCACGGCCGAACGCGCCCGGCAGCGGATCACCGACTGGCTGACGGCGCGCAATCTGCGTTTCAGCGAACTCGTCCTCGACAACGGTTCCGGCCTGTCGCGCATCGAGCGGATCAGCGCCGACAGCCTCAATCGCCTGCTGCTCGATGCCTGGAAAAGCCCGGTCATGCCCGAATTTGTCTCCAGCCTGCCGATTGTCGGCATCGACGGCACCATGAAAAAACGCCTCAACGGCTCCGCCGCCACCGGCCGCGCCCACATCAAGACCGGCACGCTCGATGGCGTCAAGACCGCCGCCGGCTACGCGCTCGACGCCCACGGTCAGCGCCATGCCGTCACCTTCCTGATCAACCACCCGCGCGCCCAAGGCGGCAGCGCAGCCATCGACGCCCTGCTCGTCTGGGTCGCCCAACGGCGCATTGGCGAGAAAGTGCCAGTCCTTGAAAATGAGTGAGCGCCCACCTTTTCCGGGCGGGGGGCTGGCCGAGGCCGGCCTCAACCGGCAATTCCTCTTCGATCTGGATGGGCTACCCGAAGAAACGCGAAAAACACTGGGCGACACCACCGGTTTTCACCAGCTCATCCTGCTCGGCCACGCCGGCCGGAGGCTCTGGGAACGCGTGCAGGCGGCCGGCATAGCCAGCCAACATCCGATCGACGACTACACCGTGTGCACCGTTGAAGCGTGGCTGGTCGAACATCTGCCCGGCCGGGCTTACCGCATCGTTTATCCGGGCCAGCAGCCGGTCGGTCTGCAGGCCCTCGGCAAGCTGGCCGGCTGGCACCACACTTCGCCCTTCATGATCGGCATCGACGCCGAGTGGGGTAGCTGGTACGCCTATCGGGCGGCCGTGCTGATCGATTTTCAATTTTCGGCGTTTTTTCCGGTTGACCGTGGGAACCCGTGCCTCGACTGCCGGTCGACGCCTTGCATCACGGCCTGCCCGGCCGACGCGCTGGCCGGCCGCCAGTTCAACCTGCAAGCCTGCAGCGGCTACCGCCTGCAGACCGAATCTCCTTGCGCCGAAGGCTGCCCGGCCCGCCAGGCCTGCCCGGTCGGCGCCGAACATCGCTACGAGGCGACACAGATCGCCCACAGTTACCGCCGGTCGCTGGCCATGCTCCGGCAGTACATCGACAAACCCTGACCACCCCACTGGAAAACACCATGCGCTCGATACTTCTCTTTCTGCACCTCGCCGGCGTCATCATCTGGATCGGCGGCATGTTCTTCGCCCATTTCTGCCTGCGCCCGGTGGCTGCCGAACAACTTCAACCCCCGCAGCGGCTGCCGCTGCTGGCCGGCGTCCTTGGCCGCTTCTTCAGGATCGTTGCAGTTGCGATTGCCCTGATCCTGCTCTCCGGCATCGCGCGCATGCTCAACGTCGGCTTTGCCAACGCGCCGCTGCACTGGCACGTCATGCTGAGCAGCGGCTTGGTCATGACCATCATTTTCGTCGACATCGCGCTGCGCCATTTCGCCAGGCTGCAGGCCGGCGTGGCCGCTCAGGACTGGCCGGCGGCCGGGGCGGCGATGAACACCATCCGCCAGCGGGTGGCACTCAATCTGGGGTTGGGCGTGGCGACGGTCGCCGTCGCCTGTTTCGGCGTCGGTTTTTAAGCCTTAGTTGTCGACCGGTTTGACGCCAAACAGCGCAATCCAGCCTCGGATGACCCGATAGGCCACCCATAGCCCGAGCACGGCGATCAATATCCAGGCGAGCGGAATGCCGATGATGGTGATGACCAGCAGGCCGTAGAAAACCAGCCCGAGGAAGGTGAACCAGAAGGTGCGGATCTGCCAGCGGAAATGGCTTTCGAGCCAGGTGCCGTTGACCTCGCCGCGCTTGAGGTAATTGAGAAAGACCGCGCACAGCGACGGCAGACCAAAGACGAAGCCGCCTGCCACCGTCGCCGCCGAGGTAATGCCGATGAGCACGGCAATGGCGTGCAGGCCGTAGATGAAATGGGTGAGCTGAACGAGCGAGGGGCGGACGCCGCGCAGGTCTGGGGCGGGAACGGGGTCATTCATGGGGCCACCTCCGGGAGGATTTTCTGCATGAGCAGCGCGTTGCCGGCTGCCGGGTCGAGGACATACGGCGCGTAGCCGGCCTGTTGGTAGGAGGCCATCGCCCGCGTATTGTTGGACAACACTTCGAGCGTCAGCTTGCAACAGCCGAGCTGGCAGGCGCGTTCTTCGGCCCAGGCCAGCAGGGCCTGACCAATGCCCTGGCCGCGCAGGCCATTGAGCACGACGATGTCGTGAACATTGAGCAGGGGCAGCGCAGCGAAGGTCGAAAAGCCGGCGAAGCAGTCGATCAGGCCGACCGCCTTGCCGTCGAGCCAGGCCAGCGCGCCGTGGAAACCCGGCACCTCGCGGATGGTACGCACGAGATTGAGCTTGGCGTAGTCGGACAGGCCATCGCCGCCCCCCATCGGATCCTGCGCATAGTGGTCGAGCAGGCCGAGCCAGATTTCAGCCTGGGCCAGGTCGGACAAGTCGAGCGGAATGACTTTGACGGTCATAGCCCGAGATCGCTCCACATGGCGTCGACCTTCTTCTTCACGCCGTCATCCATGACAATCGGCCGTCCCCATTCGCGCGTCGTCTCGCCCGGCCACTTGTTGGTCGCATCGAGCCCCATCTTGGAGCCAAGGCCGGCCACCGGCGAGGCAAAATCGAGGTAATCGATCGGCGTGTTGTCGACCAGCGTCGTGTCGCGCGTCGCGTCCATGCGCGTCGTCATCGCCCAGACCACTTCCTTCCAGTCGCGGATGTCGATGTCGTCATCGACGACGATGATCGTCTTGGTGTACATGAACTGGCGCAGGAAGCTCCAGATACCGAACATGATGCGCTTGGCGTGGCCGGGGTAAGCCTTCTTGATGCTGACGATGGCCATCCGGTACGAGCAGCCTTCCGGCGGCAGGTAGAAATCGACGATTTCCGGGTACTGCTTCTGGAGCAGCGGCACGAAGACTTCATTGAGCGCCACGCCCAAAACCGCCGGCTCGTCGGGCGGTTTGCCGGTGTAGGTGCTGTGGTAGATCGGGTTCTTGCGCATGGTCATGCGCTCGATGGTGAATACCGGGAACTCGGCCTGCTCGTTGTAGTAGCCGGTGTGGTCGCCGTATGGCCCTTCGAGGGCCGTTTCACCCGGATGGATGACGCCTTCGAGGACGATTTCGGCCGAAGCGGGCACTTGCAAAGCAGAGCCGAGGCACTTGATCAGCTCGGTCTTGCCGCCACGCAGCAGGCCGGCGAACTGGTATTCGGACAGCGAATCGGGAACCGGCGTCACGGCGCCGAGGATGGTCGCCGGATCGCAGCCCAAAACAACAGCGACCGGGAACGGTTGCCCCGGGTTGGCCAGTTGATGCTCGCGAAAATCCAGCGCCCCGCCACGATGCGCCAGCCAGCGCATGATCACCTTGTTCGGGCCGAGCACCTGCTGGCGGTAGATGCCGAGATTCTGCCGGTTTTTGTGCGGCCCCTTGGTGACGACCAGACCCCAGGTGATCAGCGGCGCGATGTCGCCCGGCCAGCAATGCTGGATCGGCAACTTCGCCAAATCAACATCCTTGCCCTCCCAGACGATTTCCTGACACGGTGCGCTCGACACCGTCTTCGGCGCCATGTTCATGACCTGCTTCAGGATCGGCAGCTTGTCCCAGGCGTCCTTGAGGCCCTTCGGCGGCTCGGGTTCCTTCAAATACGCCAGCAGCTTGCCGACTTCGCGCAGGGCCTGCACCGACTCCTCGCCCATGCCCAGCGCCACCCTTTTCGGCGTGCCGAACAGGTTGGCGAGTACGGGAATCGTGTGCCCTTTCGGTTTCTCGAACAGAATGGCCGGACCTTCGGCACGCAGCACGCGGTCGCAGATTTCGGTCATTTCGAGACGGGTATCGACCTCGACGCCGACGCGTTTGAGTTCGCCGGTTTTTTCCAGTTGCGACATGAAGTCGCGCAAGTCGTGATATTTCATCGGATTCGGTAGGCCTGGTGACATTGGGCACAGCTGCCGGTCAATTGCGGCAGCATGGCGGTGGCGGTATGTTGGTCGCCGGTCAGGGCGACGGTGGCGAAATCGCTGGCAGCCTTGTAGCCATCGAGCGCCAGGTTTTGCATTTCCTGCGGCATGTACTGTTCCGGCTGCGCCGCCTTCGGCAGCCGGGAGTGGTTGCCCCAAAGTGCCACGCCGAGTCGTATCTGGGCAATCTGGCCGGCTCCCACCACCTGGCCGTCGCGCATCCGTTGCAGCACGCCATCGAGCGCCGCCATCCGGTCGCGCATTTCAGCCCGCATGGCCAGCCGGGCCGGCGACGGCATCCTGATCAGCTCGCGTTCATCGTTGGCATTGTCGGGCTTTGCCGGGGCGGACACCGGCGCTGGCTGGACTTTCTTCGCTTGCGCCAACTTCGGGCTCGACGGCGCCGGGGCATGCGTCGTCTTTTTTGCGGCCATGGTCTTTTTGACCGGCGGCGCCTTTTTTACTGCAACCGTCTTGTTGACCATCACCGTCTTCTTGACCGTATCCGTCTTACCGAACGCCCCTGGCGCCAGCACGACGCAGGCCAGCCCGAACAGGACGGCGGCAGATTTCATCGCGTGCGATACGAAAAGTGACAGCCGACGCAGGCTGCCGTCAGGTTGGGCAGCAGGGCCAGCGCCTTGTCGCGATCGCCGGTCTTGGCCGCTGCCGCGAATTCGCTGGCCGCCTTGTGACCATCCATGCCGATGCCGTGCATGGCCGGCGGCATGTGCGGGCCGGGCCGGGCGTCAAAAGGCTTGCTGCGATGTTTGCCCATGGCCGACAGGCCCAGTTCGCGTTCGGCCACCTCGCCGGCCTCCTTGACCTTGCCGGCCGCCATCAAGGACAGCACTTCATTGACCGCCACGAGATTGTCGAGCATCTCCTGACGCAGCGACTCCTGCGCCGGTTCGGGCAATTTGGCCAGTTGACGGGTATCTTCGGCCACTGCCACGGTCGACAGGAAAAACAGGGCAAAAATAAAAGCCTTCATCCGAAGCTCCTTCCGGAAACCACGAAATCAACAACGATACCAACAAATATCACCAGACCGACCCAGTTGTTGTGCAGGAAAGCCTTGAAGCAGGGCATTCGCTCGCGGCCGCGAATCCAGGTGTAATGCACGCCCATGATGTTGGCGGCGACGACCAGGCCGGCGTAGAAGGCCCAGCCGAGATTCAGGCTGTAACCGATCCCGCCGATGATCGCCAGCGTTGCCGCATAACAAACCATGACCGCCGCCACATCGAAGCGACCGAAGGTGATGGCCGAGGTCTTGATGCCGATTTTGAGGTCGTCCTCGCGGTCGACCATGGCGTATTCGGTGTCGTAGGCGACCGCCCAGAACACGTTGGCGAGCAACAGCCACCAGGCTTCGGCCGGCACGCCACCGACCTGCGCCGCGTAGGCCATCGGGATGCCGAAGCCGAAGGCAATGCCAAGATAAGCCTGCGGAATGGCCAGAAAGCGTTTGGTAAACGGATAGCTGGCGGCCAGGAAAAGGGCCGGCACCGACAGCCAGATGACCAGCGTGTTGCCGAGCAGCAGAACCAGCGCAAAGGACAGCAGCGCCAGCCCGGCGAAAAGCGCCAATGCCTCCTTGGTCGTCACCTTGCCGGCAGTCAGCGGGCGCTCTTTGGTCCGCTCGACATGCTTGTCGAAATCGCGGTCGGCGTAGTCGTTGATGACGCAGCCGGCCGAGCGCATGAGTACGGTGCCCAGAACAAAAATCCAGACGACCCACCAGTTCGGCCGCCCCAGCGCCGACAGCCACAACGCCCACAGCGTCGGCCAAAGCAGCAGCAGGATCCCAATCGGCTTGTCGAGCCGCATGAGCTTTTCGTAGAGGTCGAGTTTTTCCTTGAGGGCAGGCCAGTTCATCGGGCGATTTTACCTTGGTGGCAAAGTTCAGGTGGCGCTGTGCCGACTGGCTTGCTGCCACGCCACCACCGCCTGCCCGGCATGGGCGAGGATGGCCTGGTAGCGTTCGGCGGGCAGGGCGTGGCGCAGGGAGGCGAAAAGCTGTTGCGTCCCGTCCTGGGCCAGCGGCGATTTCGGCGCCAGATCGGAGAGCAGCGAAATCTGGATATTGGCCAGCGCATCGGCCAGCAGGCGCCAGCCCAGTTCCGGCATCTGTTCGTTGAGAGCAACCATCATGCTGCCCAGCGGCAGGACGATGCCCTGCACCTGCTCGTCCGTTTCGCAAGCGGCCATGGCGTGCCACAAGGCGAGGTGGATGCTGCGGCGCAGATCGACCTTGAAGTCGATGGCGTCGGACTCGACGTCGATAATCTGCTCGAAATACTGCTGGAAGAGCGTGTCCTGACGAGCATCGAGCCGGGTCCGCAAGCCACCGATCAAGGCCGTCAGCGAGTGAATCGCCTCGAGATTGAAGGCCTGCGTGTAGGCCAGCCCCCACTGGTCGAGGCCGCTGATCAGCATGGCCAGGCGCAGCGCCCGCGCCTCGTCGCTGGCAGCAGCCTGACACCAGTCGAAACAGTGCGCCGCCACCTCGCCGAGCACCACCACATCGGGCGCTGCATCGACGGTCGCCGCCTGACGAAAAGCCCCGGCAAAAACGTCCTGTGCCATGCGTGCAGCGAGCCGCTGGGTCTCGGCGCTGGCCAGCTTGGCGAGTTGATCGGCGGGAATCTGGGCGGCTGTCGTCATGGCGAATCGAATCGAGGGGAAAAGCGCTATTTTAACGGGGCGTCAATGCCCTGAAGCCGAATGCCACGGTCAACCGGAAAAATTGGCCAAAATTGAAAGGGTAATCAAGGGCTAAACCAAATCGCCACCAGCACCGCCGAGTCGAATGGAACACCATGGCATCGTTGCAGGCGGCATGATTCTGACCACATAATCAGCGCATGAATATCAACTCACCTGCTGACCGTGGCATCTGCCAAAACTCGGCCGCGACCGAGAGAGCGCTCGCCAAGTCAGCGACCGACCAAGCTTGGCGTGCTCCGGCCCGGCGGACAGCCCGCCACCCGCCCCGCGCCCGGACCACGATGGCGGGGTGCGCTTGAGTTCGACAACGCCAGACGCCGCGCCGGAACCGACCTCCTCACCGCATCAGGCGCCCGACAGCTATCCTGCCCACCCGGGCCGGCGCCAGATTCAGGATGATCGGCAACTCTATCTGCCGATGCTGGTTTCACTGTTCTTTCATGCATTGCTGTTGAGCCTGACCTTCGGCGGTGACGAATTCGGGCTGCCCGGCTTCGCCTTCCCCTGGCAAGCTCGACGAGTCGAAGTGCCAGATCTGCGCGTCGTACTCGCACGTGAGCCGGTCGCTGTAGCGAAGCCCGCCATTGCGCCGCCCCCGCCGCCTGCTCCTGCTCCTGCTCCTGCTCCTGCTCCTGCTCCTGCTCCTGCTCCTGCTCCTGCTCCTGCTCCTGCTCCTGCTCCTGCTC
>NZ_JBWKSX010000004.1:230815-417430 GCF_059420025.1 Azonexus sp. GW821-FHT04F04
TCCGTCCGGGGTAATCGAGCCAACCGTCGCTGCCGAGCCCGTGGCACTCAAGACTCCCGAGCCGGCCGCGGCGCAACCCACCACTGCAACCCTGGCGCCGATCACGCCGACGGCGAATGTCAGCCCGCCACCAAGCAACGCGGCCCCGGCCAACATACCGGCCGTTTCACCGCCCCCGGCCAAGCCATTTCGAAGCGTAATCGCCATGGAGCACGCCAAGGAACCCGAGTTCATCGTTCCTCCCGCGCCAGTCGAGCCAACACCCGTCGCCGAGAACGCCGCGCGCGAAAAAACCGCACGGCTGGAGGCTGCGCAGCGGGAAGCCGTACGACAGGAAACGGAACGACTTGAGGCCGAACGCCTCGAGAACGCGCTACAGGCAGCCGCCCGACAAGAATTGACGCGCCAGGAAACGGCCCGACTGGAAGCCGCGCAGCTGGAAAAAACACGAGCAAACGCTGAACGCCTCGCCACCGAGCGCCTAGAGAACGAACGACAAACCGCCGCCCACCAGGAAGCCGCCCGGGCCGAAGCTGAGCGCCTCACCGCCGAGCGTCAGGAAAACGAACGGCAAGCTGCCGCTCGCCAGGAAGCAGCGCGACGTGAGGCTGCTCGTCAGGAAGCTGCCCGCGCAGAGACCGAGCGCCTCGCCGCCGAACGCCAGGAAAACGAACGGCAAGCTGCCGCCCGCCAGGAAGCAGCGCGCCGAGAGGCGGCACGGCAGGAAGCCGCCCGGGCCGAAGCTGAGCGCCTCGCCGCCGAGCGTCAGGAAAACGAACGGCAAGCTGTCGCCCATCAGGAAGCAGCGCGACGTGAGGCTGCTCGTCAGGAAGCCGCCCGGGCCGAGGCCGAACGCTTGGCCGCCGAACGTCAGGAAAATGAGCGGCAAGCTGCCGCCCGCCAGGAAGCAGCGCGCCGAGAGGCGGCACGTCAGGAAGCCGCCCGGGCAGAGTCTGAGCGACTGGCGGCCGAGCGTCAGGAGAACGAACGACAAGCAGCCGCTCGCCAGGAAGCGGCACGACAGGAAGCAGCGCAGCGTGAAGCGCGCGAGCAGGCTGCCAGACGGGACGCGAAGCTGCGGGCGATTGGACGACAACTCGACGAGGAAGCCGACCGCCGCAAGGCGGCGGAGGCAGCAAACCGCCTTTCACCGTCGGCCAGCTCCTTGCGCCGTGGCCGGCTCTTCGGGCGCGCCGACCCCAACGCCGAACTCATCATGTATGCCGAAGCCTGGAGCCGGAAGATTCATTTCAGCCCGGCCTTCGAATCGATACGCGAGCTGGTCAGGCAGCCGCACACCAAGCCGCTGGTCACGGTGGCCATTCGCAGCGACGGCTCGGTCGAGTCCGTGACATTTGTGCTGTCCAGCGGCGTGCCCGCCATCGACAACGCGATACGGGAGATCGTGCACAGCCTGGCGCCCTATCAGACCTTCTCGCCAGCGCTGGGCCGCGACTTCGATGTCGTCGAGATTCGCCGGACCTGGTATTTCGACTCGGCCATTCGGCTCTACTGACGGCGCAGCGGCCCCGCGGCTTGCCCGGCCGCTCAGCGTTTCGGAAAGATCTTCTGCAACAGTTTGAGCAAAGCCTGCGGCTTGAACGGCTTGATGATGTAGCCACTGATGCCAAGCTCACGCAGGGTTTCCAACAGTTTGGGGTCGCCTTCGGCCGTCACCATGACGATGGGAATGGTCTTGTTGCGGGCGCGGATCGCAGTGACCAGCTGCGTTCCGTCCATGCCCGGCATGTTCCAGTCGGACAAGACCAGATCGAACGGACGGCGGGCGAGCAAATCGAGCGCGACACGCCCGTTGCTGACGCCCAGCGGCTCGCAACCGACGCTTTTGAGATGGGCCATGATGACCTGCCGAATCGCGCTCATATCATCGACCACCAGCACTTTTTTGCCGACCAGATTCACTCGCTCAGGCTCCCCTCACAAGCGCGCTCCGCGCAACGCTGCCACCACGTTCTGCAAATGTTCCGGCGTCGCCGCTTGCGGAGAAATCGGCGCCCCGACACGGAGGCTGATCGACGAAAACACGCCACGCCGGAACGGCGTCTTCATCGCCTCGCCGTCGATTCGTGAAAAGTAGCTGCCCCACAGGCCGCCGAGCGCCATCGGCACGACCGGCACCGGGTTGGCAGCGAGAATGCGCGAGACGCCCGGGCGGAAGGTCTGCAATTGGCCGTCGCGGCTGATGTGGCCTTCGGGGAAGATGCCGACCAGATCGCCATTGGCCAGCGCCTTGCCGACCTCGGCGAAAGCGGCTTCCAGCATCGCCGGGTCGTCCTTGGCCGAGGCGATGGGAATGGCGCCGCAATGGCGGAAGATGAATCCGAGCATCGGCGTCCTGAAAATACGATGGTCCATGACGAAGCGCACCGGCCGGGGCGAAGCGCCCATGATCACCACCGCATCGACGAAACTGACATGGTTGGCGACAAGTACGGCAGCGCCTTCCTGCGGGATGTGCTCGATGCCCTCGGTACGCAGCCGGTACACCGCCTTGACCAGCAGCCAGGCGACGAAACGCAGCAAAAACTCCGGCACCAGCCCGTAGATATAGATCGCCACCAGCGCATTGAGTAGCGCCGCCAGGCCGAACAAGGCCGGCATCGACAGGCCGGCGCCCAGCAGGCTGGCCGCCCCGAGCGCCCCGACGACCATGAACAGGGCGTTGAGAATATTGTTGGCGGCGATGATGCGCGCCCGATGTTCGGGCGAACTGCGCAGTTGAACCAGCGCGTAGAGCGGCACGATGAAGAAGCCACCGAAAACGCCAAGCATCATGAGGTCGAACAGCACACGCCAGATGGCCGGGATGCTGAGCAAGGCGAGCAGTTCGTGCGGCGTCGTGCCGGGCAGGCCGACCGGCGAGGCGAAGTAGAGGTCGAGGCCGAACAGCGTCAGGCCGATCGAACCGAAAGGCACCAGGCCGATTTCGACATGCTTGCCCGACATCCGCTCGCAAAGCATCGAGCCGATGCCGATGCCGACCGTGAAAATCGCCAGCAGCATCGTCACCGCCGACTCGCCGCCACCGAGCACGAACTTGGCGTAGGCCGGGAACTGGGCGAGGAAGAGCGCGCCGTAGAGCCAGAACCACGAGATGCCAAGGATGGACAGGAAAACCGTGCGGTTCTGCCGGGCGAAGGCGATGTTGCGCCAGGTTTCGGACAGCGGGTTGAGGTTGATCGTCAGCTCCGGCGCCGGCGGCGGCGCGGTCGGAATTCCCCGGCTGGTCAAGTAGCCGGCAAAGGCCACGACAAAACCGCCGACCGCAATCCATGCTGGATGCTCGACCGACCCGGCAAGCAGGCCGCCGGCCAGCGTGCCGATCAGGATGGCGACAAACGTCCCGGCCTCGATCAGCGCATTGCCGCCGACCAGCTCATCGGTGTGCAGATGCTGCGGCATGATCGCGTACTTGACCGGCCCGAACAGCGTCGAATGGCAACCGAGCAGGAACAGCGCCTCCATCAGTACGGGCAGGCTGTGCGCGAAGAAACCGGCCGCCGCGACGCCCATGATGACCATTTCCAGCACTTTGACGAGGCGGGCGAGCATCGCTTTGTCGAACTTGTCGGCGAGCTGCCCGGCCGTCGCCGAGAACAGGAAAAAGGGCAGGATGAACACGCCCGCCGCCATGTTGGCCAGCAGTTCGGGCTTGACCGTCGTCCATTGCGCCGCCTGGAAAGTCAGCAGGACGACCAGCGCGTTCTTGAACAGGTTGTCGTTGAAGGCACCAAGAAACTGCGTGACGAAGAAAGGCGCAAAACGCCGGGTTTTCAGGAGTCCGAATTGACCGCTCATGCGTGGCTCGCAGCAAGAAAATGACTGACCAGCATAGCCGTCAAAGGAAAGGATTTCATTTTTGGGCAATTAATCCGGTTGACCGTGGGAACGCAGAAATTCGAGTTCATACCGCCTCCGCCAGGCGTTTCAGCGTCACGTAATCGACCTTGCCGGTGCCGAGCAGCGGCAGCGAATCGACCTTGTGGATCTTGCGCGGCACAGCGAGTTCAGGAATGCCGGTTTCGCGGGCCTTGGCGGCGAGCAGTTCGCGGGTCAGTTCGCCGTCGGTGGTGAACAGCACCAGCGCCTCGCCCTTGGCCGGGTCGGGCTGACTGGATGCCGCGTGCGGCAAGGCCGGAGAGGTCGCCGTGGCGAGTTTTTCGACGACTTCGAGGCTGACCATTTCGCCGGCAATCTTGGCGAAACGTTTGACCCGGCCGACGATTTTCACGAAGCCGTCGTCGTCCAGTTCGACCACGTCGCCGGTTTCATACCAGCCTTCGCCGACATCCGACACCGGCGCTTGCAGCACGCCGGGCTGGTCGGCCTTGAGGTAGCCGGCCATGACGTTCGGACCGCGGACGTGCAGGATGCCGCCGCCGTCGATGCCGGGCACGGGAACCAGCTTGTGTTCGACACCCGGCAGCAGGTTGCCGACAGTGCCCGTGCGATAGGCCATCGGCGTATTGACGGCGAGCACCGGCGCCGTTTCGGTCGCGCCGTAGCCTTCAAAAATGCGCAGGCCGAATTTCTCGAACCACTGACTACGCACCGATTCCGACAGCTTTTCGGCCCCCGCCACGACGTAGCGCAGACGATAAAAGTCGTAGGGATTGGCGAACTTGGCGTAGTTGGCGAGGAAGGTCGAGGTACCAAAGAGCACCGTGCAGCCGCGGTCGTAGGCCAACTCGGGAATCACGCGGTAATGCAGCGGCGACGGGTAGAGGAAGAGGCTGGCGCCGCTCAGCACGGGCAGCAGCGCGCCGGCCGTCAGACCAAAGGAATGGAAGATGGGCAGGGCATTGAGCACCTTGTCGTGGACCGAGAAGTCGATGACCGAGCATATCTGCGCGACGTTGGCGAGGATGGCACGATGCGGCAGGACGACGCCCTTCGGCTTGCCTTCGGAACCCGAGGTGAAGAGCACGACGGCGGCGTCTTCCGGCGAGGCCGGCAACTCGAAGGCGCGCGGGAAATGCAGTCCGTAGGCCATCAGCCAGAGCTTGTCGCCGAGGCCGATATTTTCGCGGACGTCTTCGAGATAGACGAGTTGCACGCCCTTCAAACCGGCCAGTTTGTCACCCAGCTTGGCCTGCTCGACGAAGGCGCGCGAGGTAACGACCGTGTGGATTTGCGCCGCATCGACGGCGGCCTGCATGGCGTCGGTGCCGGCCGAATAGTTGAGCATGGCCGGGATGCGCTTTCTTGCGGTCAACCCGAAAATCAGGCCAATTGTCGGCACCAGATTGGGCAGCAGCAGGCCGACCTTCTCGCCGGGCTGCGAGATGCGCTCGATCTGGCGGCCGAGCATGAGCGCCATCTTGAACAGGTCGTTGTACGAATACTCGATCTGCTTGACGTCTTCGAGCAGGCGCCGGCCGCGGCCGTAGATATCGGCGGCGTCGCACAGCGCGGAGAACAGCGTCTGCTGCGGGCGCGAGGCGAAGATCATTTCCTGCATCAAGCGGCGCATCGCTTCGCCCGACTTGCGGCGACGCAGCTTGGCGGTGGCGCCTTCCGGCATCGGGAAATGGCGCTCGGCGAGAATGCTCAGGCGGATTTTCGGGAACAGCGTCCGCGGATGTTTGCCCGACAGGCGCGAGAAGTAGCTGCGCGAAGCGCCATCGAGGCGCACCGGCACCACCGTCGCCCCGGTCTTGGCGGCAACGAAAGCCGGGCCGTCGTAGACCTTCATGAGCGAACCGGTCAGCGTGATCCGCCCTTCCGGGAAGATGACCACCGGCCGGCCGGATTCGATCAGGCGGATGACCTTCTTCATGGCCATCGGGCTGGTCGGATCGACCGCCAGATAATCGACCTGCGAAAGCAGGATGCGGAAAAAGAAGCTCTCGGCGATGGTCGTATGGACGACGAAAACCGGGTCGACGGGCAGGAACAGCCCGATCAGCAAACCATCGAGAAAAGACTGGTGATTGGCGACGATGAGCAGTCGCTCATGCTTGAAATTGGCCTGTTGCGCCGAAATTTCGACGCGAAAAAGCAACCGGGCCAGGCCGCGCAACAGCGGCCGCAACAATTTGCGCATCAGGAATTTTCCTTGAGGTAATTCAGGACGTTGGTGAAAGTGGTTTCCAGCGAATCGCGGTTGATCCAGAACCAGACTTCCTTGCCGATCTTTTCGGAAGCCAGTACGCCGGACTCGTGCAGGATTTTCAGATGGTGCGAAACGGTCGACCGGGCCAGCGTCGACACCTCGGCAATCTGCCCGACATTAAGCCGCTCGCCCGGCTCAAAAAGCAGCAGGATGCGCTGCCGATGCTCATCGCCCAGCGCCACGAAAATCCGGGACATCGCCTGCCATGCGGCCGGAATGGTTTGGGTATAGTCGTTTTTCATATCGATGATCTTAGTTATATCGACATGACTTCGTCAAGCGTTTTTATTTTGGATTTTCCAATGCCGCCATACGAGAACGTTCGGCAAACAAGTCTGGCTCGATGAAACTGTGTGGCCGCGGAGAGCGCATATGGGAGAACAATTGCGTCCCGCATGGGGTTTCGGGCTTGGCGCGGCGACGCCGTCCCCTCGGAGGCGGCACTGCAGCAAACTTCATTGCACCTTGGCTGTCATGGGCTGGCGTTCGCGCCGTCGGAATGAACCTCCTCTGCTTTCTCCGCCTTTGCGCCAACCATCGTCGATTCAGTCATGTGGGCAGACTTGTCGATGATGAACTTCGGCCCGCGGCCGCAAAAAAGCACCTTAACCTTGACGGTGTCGTTTCGCTCCGGATTCTCGACCCGTTTGCGGGCCGCTTTGAGGCAACTGACAAGAAAATGGTACTTAACCTTCAAATCTTCGTCACGCGCAGCATTCAGGACGTCGACCGCGTAGTCTCCACCTCTGCTGTCAGCGAGGAGTTTGGCGACAAACTGGTCCAGCCTCTCCATCCAATCCGGCGGGCAGTCAGCCCGGCGGAATACCGCCTCGGCCAGGTGTCCCAGGAACTCGCCGTAGGCGCCTAGCTGAGGGTTGATCCGGAGCAGCATTTCTAAAAACTCAAGAATCACCTTCTCGATTGACGCGAGTTCCGTCTCCGTCGACGAGACGTAATCCTTTAGTCGCGTCATTCCCCTTTGTAGCGACCAGTCTCCCTGGGAGAGCATCCAGAGGATGTTGCCGGAGTCCAGGGACACGAAAGAACGCTTGGAGAGAAAGGAGCCGGCGGTGAAAGCATTCGCATCGTGTTTGGGTAGGATGCCGGAAGCAGATGCAGCCATCACCAGCGCTTGAGGCCACACGCCTCCGACTCCCGCGAAGTGCTTTGCCAACTGGCGCAGCCGTCCGTCGAGAGTAAGGAGCACCCCGCCATGCTCCTTCGCGAGAAGCACGGCCTCCCGTCCCTCATCCCCGAGAATCTCGGAAATCTTGGCAGCCTCCTCGTCGTCCCCGAAGTCCCCGTAGCCAGGCTCGACCCGGCAGTACTCGCGGAGAACATTCAGAAGCCTTTCGCCGAAATCCGATTGCCTTTTTCGGTATGACTCGTCGTATTCGACGAAGCCAATCCGGCCACCGGCGTCGTAGGCCGTTCCGGCTTCGGGGGAGGACTTGGAGCGTTCAGCGAAGGCTTCGATTATCTCCTTCGTTCGGTGGCTGACCACAACCTCGCCAAGACAGGAAAGCGCTGACTCCGAGTCGAACCTGGCGAGTTCGACCAAGGCGAAGGAGTCCGCCACGAACGGCTTTTCGCGCTTCAACACGAGTTCCAGGGCTGCAGTTCTCTCTGCGCCCAACCCAGCGCCCACAAACAGGGGCGGCGCCTCGTCCGGCCACCCTTGACAGACGTCCACCGGCGAACGCCCGAGCAGTTCCGACAACTTGGATAGCGTCAGCAGGCCTTGGGCGTAGATGTCCAGCATTCCTTGGGAAAAGGCCGAGGACCTGCTCAGCATTTCGTGCAGGGGGGCCAAATCCTTCACTGGATCGCCGGAATCGCCGATTTTCAGCGACTGCACGTTTGGCAGCCCGTCCAGTCTGGCGGCGCGCTCCTGAGCCATTTCAAGCAGGGTGAGATATGAGGAGCCGATGGCTGCTATCCGTACCGTCTTCGCCGTCCCGAACATCATCGAGACCTCGACCTCGTCCCCCACGCCCCTGCCGATGAAGGACTGGGCGAACTCCGAAGCCGGATGGTAGAAGCCGGTCCTGTCTGGCAAACCGTCGCAGTCCATGGGGTCGATGACGAAACTGTCCCGACGCCCGTCCGCCTCCTCGAACACGCAGTTGCAGCCGGGGGAAATACAGGTCGGGCTGCTTTCCAACGACGGAATCTTGTTTGTCAGCAGGGACAGCAGGTATGCGGAAAGCGCTTGGGGGTTGTCTGGATTCATGCGCACCAGCCGATAAAGGCGGCGAAGGGCACGCTCCGTCCGCCCGTATCTGAACTCCAGGCTTGCCAGGGTGGCGACGTTCCGCACCGACCCTGACAGGTCGTCCGGAACGCCAAGCAGTTCGTCTTGGAAGCGCGACGGGCCGGCCACCCGGTCCAGAACAGACATCCAGAACAACCACGAGGCGGCCTCGCCAGGACGCTTGTCGAGTTGCTTCCTGGCCAATGGCTCAAGAAAATGCCAATCCCCGGCCATCTGGCCCATGTCCATGGCACACCGCCTCAAATCCTCGACGTCCGCCCATCCCTCAGGAAGCGAGGCCAGCAAGGCCTTGGCCTTCCCCCTCTTTTCAGTTTCGACGTAGCAGGTCAGGAGTCTGGCGTGAAGTTCGGACGCCGTCTTGGCACCCGGGGCAAGCAGCCGTTCGTAGAGCTTGGACGCCTCCAGCCATCTCGACGCGCCGAATAGCGTCTCCGCCACGATCAACAACTCGCCCTGCGGACTTTCCGGGCCGATTTTCGACAAGGCGGCGGTCTCCATCCTCTCCGCCTCCTCCGGCCGTCCCGCCCACCTCATGATTGGCGCCGCCCTGCACAGCATGTCAATTTCGCCGGTGCCGAATGGGTCGGCGCGGATGATCATCTCGACGACCTTCGACTTCCCGCCCCTCTTTGCAGTCGCAGCCCACACTAGGCCGCCGATGTAGCGAAGTATTTCACCCCTATCCGGGAAACGTTCCCCGGCCGTCAGATGGGCGGTCTCCACGAACTCAGCGTCGCCGCCGGCAGCGGCTATCTCGCATGCGGCTGCAACCGCCTCGATGGTCAGATCATCGAGGTGCTCCTTGGCGACGGCGAGCGCATCGGCCTTCCGGCCGAGTTCGTAGAGGGCCTGTATCTCAATCCTGACGAGTTGGGGGTCTGCAACGCCGCCGACCCGGGCCTCTCCGACCAAGTCGAGGGCCGCCCGGGCGTCGCCGAGCAGAAGGAAGGCGAACCCGAGATTGGCGGCGGCCCTGGAGACGTCGTCGGTTTGCACTGACCACAGCCGCTCGGAGTGCGGCAGGAACAGTTCCGTCGCCCTCACCAACCTGCGTCGACGCTCGGCCGGAAGCAGCCCGTGCAGAGCAAGAACCGGGTCCTTGGCGCAGTCCTCCACCGCAAACGCGAGGAAGGCGTCCCGCGCGAAAAACCCTGAATCCTTGTGTTCAGCAGCAGATTCAGCCTGTTCCAATGCCTTTTCATGGTTTCCCGCCTGATGGCTGGCGGCCGCCGCGAAATAGAGGATTTCAGCCTCCCCCCTTATTTTGCGCGGCGCGTCTTCGATGGTGACGTTCTCCCCGAGCAAAATGCGGGCGTTGGCCGTCGCGATCCAAACCTGGGCGGACAGGGGAAAGCGTTCCGACTCCTCGATCCCCGCCTTGACGGCGCCTTCGTTGTCCCCGGAGAGCATCAGCCCGCGGACCCTCCCTGCGGCGACCCTCTCGTCGTCCGGGCAGCATGCGTACGCCTTTGCGAACAGTCGGGCCGCTTCCTTGGCGTCGTCCCTGGACAGCCAGAAGCACACCCCCCTTTGATGGTGCCAGCGCGCCTTTTGGTGGGCATCGAAGCCGGAAAGGTCTTTGCCAGCGGCATCGGCGTTTTCAAGGGCGTCGCGGAACTTGCCTGCCCTGACGAGGGCGCTCGTCCGGTCCAGCTGTTCGGTGACCATCTTGTTCAGAGAATCGGCCCTGCCCTCAGGCAGGACGGCCTCCACGAGCATCTCCTTGGTGTCCAGCACCGCTTTAAGGGTGTCCGAGACACCTCTTTTTATTTCCTCATGCCCCCTCTCGACACGGTTGAAGACGCCGCCGGGCGAGTTCGGGGCGTAGGTTTCCTGAAGGATGGGAAAGGATGAGACCCTAGTCTCGATGTCCTCCCAAAAATCGACGCTCACGTCGAACATGTCCTTCGCAATCCTCTCGCCGGACAGCTTCTGGACCTTCTGTTGCAGAGAGGCGTCGCTGGGAGTGGTCGTCGCGATGAGAAGGCGAACTATTGGCTGTTTTCCGTCGTCCGCCTTGCGCACCTCATCCTCGACGTGCGCCCAAGTCAGTTTCGTCTTAAAATATTTCTTGCATTGGACGCCGATCTTTCCGACACCCTTGTGGGTCACGTAGACGTCCACGCCCCTTTGTTCCTGTCCCTTGCGTCCGTTCATGTTCGGTAGAGGGTCCCCGAAGAGGACGCCGTATATCTCGGCGCACATCTTTTCGAAATCGCTTTCGTTTTTCGGGATGGAAAGTTCTGACGGGATGCCTAGCAAGATTCGTCCTCAGGTCGCGCGACTAACGTTGAATTATGACGTATATGAGGAAACGCAGCCCTTCAAGTGACATGAAGCCTCAATGTCGGCAACCTACGAGTCACCGGCCACTCGACCGAGCCACCGCCAACGTATGCAATGGCCAAGAAGTGGAACCTGGTCACTCATCTATTCATCCGACAAAATCAGGGACGTAGAAATCACCCGGCAAACCTTCGATGCATCAGCCGATCACAGAATGCCTAGAAAACTTAGGCTCAAGTTGAGTTGCATGTTCAATGAATTGCAACCTTGTGAATGGATATCTGCCCAATGGCATTGAACGACAGTAGCAAGGAACGTTTATGCCGACTTCACCTGGCCGTCCGCCCATCGAGCCCGACACCCCAAACCCCAAGGATCCTATCCATCACCCCCATAAACCGGACCACCCGTTTCATGATGAACGTGAAGAAGAAGGGATCGAAACGGATGACGATGAAGATACCGGGGCAGACCCTTGGTGGACTTAGGGCTACTTCAGCCCCGGCCAGAAGTGGGCGTGCTTCCTCGCTGAACAGCTCACCGCGCCTGAACCAGAATGTAGCCCCGGTTCTCGACCACATCCCTGGTTCGCATCCCTTTGATCAAGGTGGAAACGGGCATCCAGACCCACGGGTAATGGCTGGGATTGACGTCGAGGATGAGTACCGAGTCGGTCGCGGTGTCGTAGGCGGCTAGGGGCGAGATGTGGCCGCCGCCGGATTGGCCGACGGCGGCGCGCTGGTAATTGACGATCACCACGTCGCCGGGGCGGTTGAGGTTGTCGATGAGATCGCGGCGGATATCGGCTTCGGCGGTTTGCGCATCGACGATGACGAGGCGGGTGGCGAGGCTGTGGGCCTTGAGCAGTTCGTCGAGCTGGCGTAGCTGGTAGCCGCCGTCGCGCATGAGCTTGCCGTTGACGGTGGCGGGTTCGCCGAAGACCTGGGCGCGCGTCTTTTTGCCGATGGCGATGACGCTTTCCTGGGTGTGGCGGGGCACGGTGAGTTGCAGTGTTTTCGGCAGGTAGCGGTCATCTTCGGGACGCAGGCGGCTGCGGTCGCGGGGCGTCTCGATGGCCGCTGGGCGCAGGGTGTTGAGGACGATGGCGGCGGTGGTCGGGCCGCAGAAGGCGATGGTGGCTTGGGCTTCGAACTGGTTGGCGAGCGGGGCGAAGTCGCTTTTTGCCGTGCTCCGCGCCAGGCGTTCGAGGCCTTCTGTCGAGGCGAAGGGCAGCAGGGGCTGGACTTGCGGCGTGGCGTCGGCACGGGCGAGCGCGGTAGCGCCGAGCAGACTGGCCATGAGCAGCACGCTGGCAATGTGGCCGGGCTTTGACATCGTTTTCTCCAGCGAACGGGGGAGGCCATTTTAACGCTCGCTGCGGCGCCAACGGGATGGCGTCAAAGCGTGTCAAAATGGCCCATCCCCAACTGCCAGCGCGGGCTTGCGCCGCTTCATGCGGCCAGCCGTGCCGAACCATGATGAAACCTTCACGCTCCGAATTTCTCGATCTGCCCGACGTCCGCCTGCACATCCGGCGCTGGGGCAACCCCGATGCGCCGACGCTTTTCCTGCTGCATGGCTGGATGGATGTTTCGGCCTCGTTCCAGTTTGTTGTCGATGAACTGGCGAAAGACTGGAATATCGTGGCGCCGGACTGGCGCGGCTTTGGCCAATCGGAGTGGCTGAACCGGCCGTATTTCTTCGCCGAACATCTGGGCGACATGGAGGCCATCGTTGATCGCTATGCGCCGGAGGGCAAGGTGAAGCTGGTCGGCCACAGCATGGGCGGGATTTTGTCCTGTCTCTATGCCGGCATTCGGCCCGAGCGCGTTGAAAGCGTGGTGTCGCTGGAGGGTTTCGGCATTGCGCCGACGACGCCGGAGATGGCGCCCGAGCGTTACCAGCAGTGGCTGGGCGCCCTCAAGAAGCCGCCGCGCATGCACGCTTACGCCGACCGCGCGGCCTTTGCCCGCCGACTGTTGCACAGCGACCGCTTTTTGACGGCCGAGCGCGCCGAGTTCCTGGCCAAACATCTGGCCCGCGTCGGCGATGGCGAAAACCGGGCCGGCCTGCGTCATCACGGCATCATCTGGAACGGCGACCCGTGGCACAAGGCGCCGGCGCCGTATTTGTTCCGACTGGAGGAATCGATGGCGATCTGGAAGCAGATCGCCTGCCCGGTGCTCTGGGTGGCTGGCCGGCAATCGTGGGTCATTCGCGATTTCGGGCAGCGGCCGGGCGACTGGGAGGCGCGTCAGGCGTGCTTTGCCAATGTCCGCGAGGAATGGGTCGAGCAGGCCGACCACATGTTGCACCATGACCAGCCAGCCGAGGTGGCGCGCATTGTCGAGGCGTTTATCGGCTGATTCGGGGGAATCCCACGGTCAACCGGAAATTTGGGCCAAAAATGAAAAAAGCCGGGAAAACCCGGCTTTCAGCCAAACCTTACCTTCTTAGTGGTAGGCGGTCTTCGAGGCCAGCTTGGCGGCCATGAAGCAGGCCAGACCGATTATAACCACGGTGAAAGTGATGCCGACGTAAGAGAGTTCGTCCATTTTTATATGCCTCTGTTTAGGTTGGGTTAGTTTGCAAAACAGGCTGTAAGACACGGCTCGCGGCAAAAGTTCCCGATTGATGAAAAATTTTTTGTGCAACGCAACAAGGCCCGGTGGACGACACCGGGCCTTCTGTTTTTTGCAGCTGGAAAAATCAGCGGCCGACTGACCCGCTCGGCGCCGCGCGCAAGTATTGGTTGGGCCAGACGCCGACCTGTCGCAATTCCTGCGCGGCCTGCAGCGGCCAGTAAGGATTGCGCAGGATTTCGCGGCCGATCAGCACCATGTCGGCCTGACTGCTGCGCACGATGTGGTCGGCCTGCACGGCCGAGGTGATCAGGCCGACGGCAGCCGTCGGCAAGCCGGCTTCGCTGCGGACGCGGGCGGCGAATTCGGTCTGGAAGCCGGGGCCAGCCGGAATCTTCGCGGTCGGCACCAGACCAGCCGTCGAGATGTCAGCCAGATCGACGCCGAGCGCCTTGAGGCCGCGGCATAGCTCGACCGTTTCGTCAGCCGTCCAGCCGCCTTCTACCCAATCTGTAGCCGACAAGCGGATGAGCAGCGGCAGGTTGTCCGGCCACACGGCGCGCACGGCGGTCACGACCTCGCGCAGCAGGCGGGTACGGTTGTCGAAACTGCCGCCGCAGGCATCGGTGCGCTGATTCGATAGCGGCGACAGGAACTGGTGCAGCAAATAGCCGTGGGCGGCGTGCAGTTCGATGGCCTGGAAGCCAGCCACGACAGCCCGCTTGGCGGCCGCAACGAAGGCCGTGACGACTTCGGCAATCTCGGCGAGGCTCAGTTCATGCGGCTGGGCGTAGCCTTCGCCGAACGACACGGCCGACGGCGCCACGGCCTGCCAGCCGCCTTCATCGGCGCGCAAGCTCCGCTGTTCGCCCCAACCCAGCCCGACACTGGCCTTGCGCCCGGCGTGGGCAAGCTGGATGGCCGGCACGCAACCCTGCGCCCTGGCCTGGGCTGCAATCTTGGCCAGAGGCGCGATCTGTTCATCGTTCCACAAGCCGAGGTCACCCGGGCTGATCCGGCCGGCGGCCGTGACCGCCGTCGCTTCGAGGATCATCAGGCCGGCGCCACCGATGGCGCGGCTGCCGTAGTGGATGAAATGCCATTCGCCGGCCATGCCGTCGGTGGCCGAGTATTGGCACATCGGCGGGATGCCGATGCGGTTCTTGAAGGTGACGTCGCGCAGTTTCAGGGGTTCGAAGAGGTGACTCATGATTTCAATTTTGGGCAAAAATTCCGGTTGACCGTGGAAGCTCGAAAAACAGGTGGATTCACTCGCCGCGCGCCCGGCGAACGGTGATCGACTCGCCGGCCACGCCCCAGTTGTCGGTATCGACTTCATCGATGACGACGACCGTGGTTTTCGGGTTCTTGCCGAGCACGTCGACGAGCAATTGCGTTGCGCCGGCAATCAGGCGCGCCTTCTGTTCCGGCGTCGCCCCTTCGCGGGTGATCTTGATATTGACGTAGGGCATCAGCGATTCACATCCACAACGACACGGCCGCGCACTTTGCCTTCCATCAGTTGTGCCGCCGTCGGAATGGCTTCGGCCAGCGAGACTTCATGCGTGATCAGGCCGAGTTTGCCGACATCGAGATCGGCAGCCAGGCGCTGCCAGGCAACAAGCCGCTCGGGCCGTGGACACATCACGCTGTCGATGCCGACCAGCGTCACGCCGCGCAGGATGAAAGGCGCCACCGACGACGGGAAATCCATGCCGCCAGCCAGCCCGCAGGCGGTCACGACGCCGCGATATTTGGTCGTCGCGCAGATGTTGGCCAGCGTGTGCGAACCGACGACATCGACTGCCCCCGCCCAGCGCTCCTTGCCGAGCGGCTTGCCGGGCGCCGAGAAAACGCTGCGGTCGAGCACTTCGGCCGCGCCGAGCTGCTTCAAATAATCGGTTTCTTCCGGCCGACCGCTGACGGCAACAACCGTGTAACCGAGCTTGGCCAGCACGGCGATCGCCACGCTGCCAACACCACCCGCCGCGCCGGTAACGACGATTTCGCCATCGGCCGGCTTGACGCCTTGGCGCTCGAGCGCCAGGACGCAGAGCATGGCCGTGTAGCCGGCGGTACCAATCGAAACGGCCTGTTTCTCGCTGAAAGCGGCGGGTAGCGGCACCAGCCAGTCGCCCTTGAGCCGCGCCTTCTGGGCCAGCCCGCCCCAGTGCGTTTCGCCGACGCCCCAGCCGTTGAGCACGACTCGGTCGCCGGCCTTGACGTCGGCGTGGCTGCTGCTTTCGACCGTGCCGGCGATGTCGATGCCCGGCACCATCGGGAACTTGCGAACGACCGGCCCTTTGCCGGTAATCGCCAGGCCGTCCTTGTAATTGAGCGACGAATAGTCGACGCGCACCGTCACGTCGCCTTCCGGCAACTGGCTTTCATCGATGTCCTGTACCGACGCGCGGTAACCGGCGTCATCCTTCTCAATCAGAATTCCCTTGAACATGTCTGGTCTCCGTTTAGTTCTGCAAGCTGGGTTCGAGCGCCAGGGTGGCGTCCCGCTTTTCGACAAGTTTCAGTATAGCCAAGAGGACAACGCCAACCACCATGACGCCGGCCGCGATGGTCAGGCCGATCGAATAGTTGCCGAGCCGCGTCGCCAGCCAGCCAACGATGGCCGGGCCGATGATCTGCGCGACGCCGTAGGAAAGCGTCATCTTGCCCATCATCTTGGCCGGCTTGGTCGGGTAATAGCGCCCGGCCATGGTCAGCACCAGACTGACCATGCCGATGAAGGTGCCGCCAAAAAGCAGGGCGCCGAACAGGGTGGCGTAGAGCCCGCCCACCGCAACGGGCATGATGATGCCGACAATCTGCAGCACGGCGGCGAGGATGAGGGCATTGATGTCGCCCGTATAGCGCGCGATCAGGTCCCAATTGAAGGCAGCCGGGGTCGCCGCCAGACCGATGGCCAGGAAGGCGAGTGCGCCCTGCCCGGATAGCCCGGGCAAACCGTCGACGATGGCAACGATGAAGGTGGCGCTGATCACATAACCGAAACCGGCGCAGAAATACGCCGCCATGAAGATACGCAGAAACAGCGGGCTGGGCGGGTTGTCGCGCATCGGCGCACCGCTCTTGGTTACCGTGCTGGTATCGGGTGCCGGCAACCAGGCGAGCGCCGGCACGATGAGCACGCAGGCAATGGCCGAAAAGGCGAACCACTGTTCGCGCCAGTCCAGCCAGCCGTTGGTCAACCACACGGCAATCGAACAGCCGGCGATGCCGAGGCCGATGCCGCCGAAATGGATGCCCAGTTCCGGCCGATGGTTGTGGCGGATCAGCCAGTTGAGAATGAGCCCGGTGCCGAGCAGCATGCCGGCCGCGCTGGACAGCCCGGCGATGAAGCGCGAGGCCATCCACAGCCATGGATCGGCAGTCAGCCCCATCATGATCGTGCTCACGATGGCGACGACCAGACCGATCCGGTACAGCCGGTCCTTGAGCACCAGATCGCTGATCAGCGACGCAATCAGCGCCCCGCTCAGGTAGCCGGCGTAATTGAACGCCGCCAGCCAGCCGGCTTCCGCCAGGCCAAGGCCAGCCTGCTGTTGCATGATCGGCAGCAGCGGCGTGTAGGCGAAACGGGCGACACCGAAGGTCAGCAGCAAGCTGAAAATCCCGGCACCCAGCACCTTGAAGCGCTCTCTCTGTGAGTTCATGGGATGTTCCCTTTGTTATTGATACCCGAACAATAAACAGAGTAAAGTATCAACTCAAATGATTTGTTTTGAACGAACCATTCTTATTTAGAGATACACGATGGAACTCGTCGCCCTCCGCACCTTTCAGGCCGTCGTCGAAGAAGGCGGCATCCTCGCCGCCTCACGCAAGCTGAACACCGTGCAATCGAACGTCACCGGCCGCATCCGGCGGCTCGAAGAAGAACTCGGCGCCGAACTGTTCTTCCGCAAGGGTCGCGGCCTCGAACTCGCGCCGTCAGGCAAGGTGCTGCTCGACTACGCGCGCCGGATGCTCATGCTCGAACGCCAGACGGCCAGCGCCGTGCGGCAGGTCGGCGAAAGCGCCGGCGAACTGCGCATCGGCGCCATGGAAACCTTCGCCGCCCTGCATCTGCCAAGCGCCCTCAAAGCCGTGCGGGCCGAACACCCGGGCCTTGAACTGCGGGTGACGACCGACACGACCAGCACGTTGACCGGCAAAGTCCTCGACCACAAGCTCGACTGCGCCTTCGTCGCCGGCCCGGTCATCCATCCCGATCTGCGCTTCGACGAACTGGTCGTCGAGGAACTGGTCCAGGTGCACGCCGCCGGCACCGATCCGGTCCTGTTGCCGCTCATCCTCTTCCGCGAAGGCTGCGCCTACCGGACCCGCGCCGTCGCCTGGCAACGCGCCCAGGGCCATGCCGTTTCGGATGCCATGGAATTCGGTACGCTCGAAGGCATCCTCGGCTGCATTGCCGTCGGCCTCGGCTGGACGCTGATGCCGCGCCGCGTCGTCGAGCAATCGAGCCATGCTGCCGACCTCGTCATCGAAACGGTGCCCGACGAATTCAGTCTGGTTCCGACCGGCATGATCTATCTGCGCGAAGCGCGGGCGATGGCAGCGCTGAAGACGCTGAGCGACGGCATCATCGCCTCGGCCAATCGCGTCAGGATTTAAGCAGCTCTTCGCGCGAACCGAGCCAGCGTTTGAGGTGGCGTTCGGCCAGTTCGAGGTGCTCGGTCAGCATTTCCTCAGCCACGTCGCGGGCCATTTCGACCAGATCGGCATCCATTTCGAGATCGGCGTAGCGCAGTAACGGCACCCCGCTCTGCCGGGCGCCGACGAACTCGCCCGGTCCGCGAATCTGCAGATCCTGGCGGGCGATCTCGAAGCCGTCGGTATTTTCGAAAATGATCTTCAGGCGCTGGCGGGCAATCTCGCCGAGCGGCCCGGCATAGATCAGCACGCAACTCGACTCATATTTGCCGCGGCCGACCCGGCCGCGCAACTGGTGCAGTTGCGACAGGCCAAAACGTTCGGCGTGCTCGATGACCATCAGGCTGGCATTCGGCACATCGACGCCGACTTCGATGACCGTCGTCGCCACCAGCACATCGATGTCGCCGGCTGCGAAGGCGGCCATCACCGCCTGCTTTTCATCGGCTTTCAGGCGGCCATGCACCAATCCCACGGTCAACCCGGAAAATTGCTCAAAAAGGAAATCGTAGGTTTCCTGCGCCGTCTGCAATTGCAGCGCCTCGGACTCTTCGATCAACGGGCAAACCCAGTACGCCTGCCGGCCTTCCTCGACCGCCTTTTTCACAAAACCGACCACATCGTCGCGCCGGTTATCGGCGACCAGCCGCGTCTTGATCGGTGTCCGGCCGGGCGGCAGTTCGTCGAGCACGGTGACGTCGAGATCAGCGTAATAGCTCATGGCCAGCGTACGCGGAATCGGCGTCGCCGACATCATGAGCTGATGCGGGTTGTCGCCCTTCTTACGCAGGGCGAGGCGCTGGGCGACGCCGAAACGGTGCTGCTCGTCGACAATGGCCAGCCCGAGCTTGGCGAAATCGACGCCATCCTGAATCAGCGCGTGCGTGCCGACGACCAGTTGCGCTTCGGCCGCCGTCGCCGCGAGTTGCTCCCGTTTGGCCTTGGTTTTCAGGCTGCCGGACAGCCAGGCCACCTTGACCCCGAGCGGTTCCAGCCAGTCCTTCAATTTCAGATAATGCTGCTCGGCGAGAATTTCCGTCGGCGCCATGAAGGCCGCCTGCCAGCCGGCCGAAATGGCCTGACACGCGGCCAGCGCGGCAACGATGGTCTTGCCGGCGCCGACGTCGCCCTGCAGCAGACGCTGCATCGGATAAGGCTGGGCCAGGTCATCGGCGATTTCGGCCATCGCCCGCAATTGCGCGCCGGTAAGACCAAACGGCAGCTGGTCGAGGAGCCGCGCGCCGAGATCGTCGCGCGCCACCAGCACCGGCGCCCCCTGCTCGCGGCGCGCGAGATAGGCCCGGCGCAGCGACAGTTGCTGAGCCAGCACTTCGTCGAATTTGACGCGCCGCCAGGCCGGATGGTTGCGCGCGTGCAGGGTGTCGAGATCGGTGCCGGGTGGCGGCGTGTGCAAAAAGCGCAGGCTGCGCGCCAGCCCCGGCAGTTTGAGCCGCTGGCGCAATTCCTCAGGCAGCGTTTCGGACAGATCGCCGACCGCCAGCGCCTTGCCGATGAGTTTTTGCAGGGCCGAATTGGCCAGGCCGGCGGTCGTCGGGTAAATCGCCGTCAATTCCGAAGGCAGCGGCTCGTCGTCGCCGACCTTGCGGAAACGCGGGTGCACCATCTCGGCACCAAAGAAGCCGCCGCGCACTTCGCCAAAAGCCCGGATGCGCGAACCTTCGCTGAGCGCCGCCTGCTGGTTCGGATAAAAACTGAAAAAGCGCAGCGTGATCTCGCCGCTCTCGTCCGCCGCCCGCACGATCATCTGCCGGCGTGGGCGGAACTGGATTTCATTGCTTTGAACAACGACCTCGATTTGTACCGGTTCGTTGCCAAAACTCCGATTGACCGGCGTGATGCGCGTTTCGTCCTCGTAGCGCAGTGGCAGGTGCACCAGCAAATCGGCCTCGCTATGGAGGCCGATCTTGGCGAGCTTCTTCTGCAACGCCTCGGAGGCGCGAATGGGCGGAGAAGTCGGGGCTGGCGCCCCGCTTGTCGTCATCAGGCGTAAATCAGTTGCCCAGGCACATCACCGCATCGGCCTCGACCAGCGCGCCGCGCGGCAGTTCCTTGACGCCGACGGCAGCACGGGCCGGGAACGGCTCGCTGAAATACTTGGCCATCGTTTCATTGACCTTGGCGAAGTTGGCCAGATCGGTCAAAAAGACGTTGAGCTTGACCACATCGGCCAGCGAACCACCGGCTGCTTCGGCCACAGCCTTCAGATTGTCGAAAACGCGAACGATTTGCGCGTCGATCCCGTCTACCATTTGCATGGAAGCCGGATCGAGCCCGATCTGCCCGGACATGTACACGGTGTCGCCGACGCGCACGGCTTGCGAATAGGTGCCGATGGCGGCCGGGGCGTTCGGGGTGGCGATGATGGTCTTGGCCATGAATAAGCTTCCTGTATCCGGATTGCAAAACCCTATTTTAGCCTTGGTAGCCCATGAACCCACGTATCGAATCCCTGGAAAAAATGCTCGACGGCCCGCGCGACGGCGCCCTGCTCCGCTTCTCGCTCGGCAACGAATACCTGAAGGCCGGCGACTCGGCCAAGGCGGCCGATTGCTTCCGGCATGCCGTCGACCGCGACGCCAACTACTCAGCTGCATGGAAAGCACTCGGCAAGGCCCTGGCCGAAGCCGGCGACCATCCCGCAGCCCTGGCAGCCTACGAACGCGGCATCCTCGTTGCCGAATCGAAGGGTGACATTCAGGCTGCAAAGGAAATGACCGTGTTTGCCCGGCGGATTCGCACGGCGTTAGCTGAATAGCGCGCAATCCCCGTAGGGCCAAAATCACCCAGGACCTGCGCTAGGTCAACAATCAGCATTTCCGTTTGGCATAATATCGCCCTCTTTCATTGATAACAGGGGGTGGTATATGAGAAAAGCCATGAAATTGGTGGCCTTGCTTGGACTTGTCGCTACGCTTAGCACCGGCTGCGCGGTCAACCGTGCTACCGGAAGCGTCGATCCTTCAACCAACCTCTCCGCGCTCAAGACGATGTACGTCAAGAGAGTTGCCGAGGATGACAACACTTATAACCTGATAGCCGACAAGCTCCGCACCAAGGGTGTCACTGTCACCACCGGCACCGATGCCCCGGCCGGCAACGTTGATGCCGTGGTCACCTACATCGACAAATGGATGTGGGACATCACCATGTACATGCTTGAACTGACCATTACGATTCGTGACCCGAAAACCGATTTCCCGTTGGCTACCGGCAACTCATTCCATACATCGCTAACCCGCCTGTCACCCAAGGAAATGGTCGAAGAGGTCGTAGAAAACATTTACAAGGGAGCAAAATAAATGAGAGCCGTAGTACTGAACTGGCTGGCCATTGCAGCAATCTCTCTGATCCTGGGTGGATGCGCCTCGCCGGCGGACCGCGCGGCTATGACCCCGAAAGATCTGACCGTCAGCAAACATTTTCCATATAGCCTGAAGGTCCAGACAGGTGGCGGCGCTCAGACCGGCGCCATGGACAGCAGCAATATCGCTGACGAGGACCTAAAAGCCGCCATTGAAGAAGCCGTCGTCAAGAGCAAGCTGTTCAATACCATCGTCCAGGGGAACGATGGCGACTACGCGCTCAGCGTCAGTGTCACCAGCCTGTCGAAACCAGTGTTTGGCGGCACATTCACCGTTGAGCTTGAAACAGCCTGGTCGCTGACCAAACTATCCGATCGCTCCGTGGTCATGCGCAAATCGGTAAAATCAAGTGGCACCGCCACCATGAGCGACGCCTTTGCTGGCGTAACCAGGCTGCGAATGGCTGTCGAAGCGGCAACCCGTAGCAATATCTCGCAAGGCCTCAGGGCAATCGCACTGTTGAACCTCTAACGATTTGTTACAAACAAGCCCGGCATCCATGTATGCCGGGCGGGGGGTGTCCGCGTTATTTGCTCACATGACCCCCGGACACATTCCTCAATGAACATCTCGCAAAAGCTTCTTCGCCTTGGCCTCGCTACCGCACTGATCGGCAGCCTGGGTGCCTGCGCAGTGGCACCTTATCCGGTGGGCTATCACCGGCCACCGCCGGCTTATGTCGAAACCTATCCGGGCTATGGCCAACCAAGCGGGACCATTTACTACAACTCCGGGTATCGGCATTACAACGACCGTGGCGGCAGGTATTACGATGATCGCGGTGGCCGCTATTACGATGACCGTCGTTATGAAGAGCCTCGTCGCCAGGCCGCGCCGTTGCCGCCCCCGCTGCAGTTGCACCGCGATGTCCGGCGCAGCCTCGGCTTGCCGCGCCTGCCGGGCATGCCGGGCATGCCCTGAGCGAGTTAGTTTTTACCCTTGGGCGGAACGAGGATGGTCTCGACGCCCAATTCCTTGAGCTTGGCCTGTGCCGCCTCGGCCTCTTGCCGGGTCTTGAACGGCCCAACCTGAACGCGGGTTTCCAGCGTTGAAGGAACGCCGCTCAGGGTTAGCCGGGCATGCAGTTCCTCGGCACGCTGGACGCTCGAGAAAACGCCAGCCTGCAACAGGAACCCAGAGAACAGTCGAGACACGGCCGGCGGCGTAACCGCCGGCGCCGGGCGTACGTCAACGATCCGCGCAGCGGGCTTGGGCGGCGTTGGCTCAACTGGAACTGCGGCGCGTGGTGGCGGCAGGATATTTGATGGAGCGGTAGTCGCCTCCGGCACCGGTGCTGGCGGCTGAACAGCGACCGGCGATGGCGCTTGCGGCTTTTTGGTGGATTCCACGGTCGACGGGGATTTTGGCCGATTTTCGACAACCGCCTCCGGCTTGGCCTCGACCACGGCCGGCGTATGTGTCTCAACCTGCGGTGGAGGAGGCGGTTCAGCCGGCCCTGACTTTTCAGGCTCCGGTGGCGCGGGCAGGTTTTCGGCCGGGGTCACTGGCTGCGATGCTTCTTTTTTTGGTGCAACCGGCACGGGCTGGGTGAATACCTGCTCTTCCGATTCGTCCGGCGCCGTAGCCAGATAATCAAAGAATGCCAGCACGCCGAGCAGAACAGCGACCAGCACGCCGGCCACGGCCAGGCGCGCGAGGAGTTTGCTGCGAATCTCGCCGGCCCCCGCCTCGCTTTCGGAAACTTCCGGTTCTTCTGCCATTGCCACCCTCAACGTTCCTGACTTTTGGCCAGCGCCACGACCAGTTCGGCTTCGGCGCGGGCGATGCCGCAGCGTTCGGCGATCGCCGCCGGATCGTAACCCGAAACAGCCATCTGCATCGCGTCACCATAAATGGGGGAAACCGTCTGGCCAGCGCGCAGATGGGCCAGCTCTTGATGCATGTCCTGGCGCAAGGCGGCCAGTTCGCCGCGAATGGCGTCGACTTCGTCGCGCATCTGGGCCAGTTCCTGCTCAAGACCGTTGCGCAAGGTGTCTCCGGCCAAACCCGCCGAGGCCAGCGCCCAGCTGTCGTCGACATTGGCGGAGGCCTCAGGCTGCTTCTCATCCGCTTCGTCGCCAGGCACGACCGACGGAACAGTTTTTTCTTTAACGGCCTGGCGATTGCGTGGCAGAAGCATGCGCAGCAAGACGAACAGCATGTAGGCTGCGACCAGCGCGATCAAGCCGATCACGCCTTCGCGCAGCCCCAGCGTCATGCCACCCAGTTCAAGCGCCGGCAATTTGGCCTCGGCCGCGACAGCTTAGAAACCCACCGAATATTGCACGCCGACGATATGGGCACTGGCGTCGTACTTGCCCTGCACTGCCCCTTGGGAAATGGTCGGATCGATAACATAAAGGTAGGTGTAGCCCAGATCGAACTTTCCGACGGGCCCCGCATTCCACTGGCCGCCGAGTGACAACCACAGACGATTGTTGTCCGGCACACGGGGCGAGCGATATTCGTCACGAACCGGCGTGCGGTCGAAGGCGATGCCGAACTTCAGCTTGGCTTTATCGGTCGCCTTGTAGCCGGCACCCCAGGCAAAACGCCAGGAGTTTTCGTAATTGAAGGTTTCGCTGCTCACCAGCCCTCCGCTGGCGCTGCTCATGACATTCAGCGCCTTCATTGAACTCCAGCGGGTGTAGGAGAGATCGCCCATTGCCTCCCAGCGATCCGATACCTGCTGCCAGACCGACAGGATGAAAGTATCAGGCAGCTTGACGTCGGCATAGACCGGCAATGCTCCGTTAACCGTACCTTCAAGCTTGTGCTTGACTGCGGAGCGGTAGGAAATACCAACTCGCATGGCGGGGGACAGGGTGAACAATGCACCGGCATTCCAGCCCCAAGATGTATCGTCGGCCTTGAGGGTAACCAGCGCCCCCGGATTCCGCGTCAACTCACCTTCGATGCTCTGGTAGTTCAGGCCAAAGCCAAGCGACACCTTGTCGCTGACACGATAGGCCAGGGAGGGATTGATGTTGATTGTCGTAATTTCCGACTTGATTGCCAGCGACTTGCCGGCCCAGTTGCTGTCATATTCCGTGGCCAACCCGAACGGCGCCGAAATCCCCAAACCAAGGAAGAGGTCTTTGGTCAGTTGCCCCGAGAGATAGGCATTCGGTACGGCAGCCCAGCCGCCAGCGTCACCCCCCGACTTTACGCCGAACTGATCGCGGTATTCGTAGCTCGGGCCGACACCTGCCACACCGGCCGAAAGCTGGATCCCATTGCCCAACTGCGTCATGCCAGCCGGGTTGTAGAAAATCGTGCTGGCATTGTCGGCAACTGCAGCCGAGCCGGCGTAGGCGTTACCCAGACCGCTTGCATTTTGTTCGAGAAGCTGGAAAGCAGCGGCCGAAGCGGCGCCGGAAAACGCAACCAGCAACAGAGCCGGAACGATACGCAAGGTCATTTTATTCATTGGCTTGCTCCCTAACAGGAGGGGTAATTGGATAACTGACGGATTTTAATCCATTTTCGGCAAGTTTTCGGGCGGAACCTTGCGCTTCATTCCGTCGCCATCAATGGCCACGTAAGTCAGTTCGGCTTCGGTGACCTTGACGATGATCGGCGCGGCGTAATTGCGTTCGGCATAAACCTCGACCTTGACCGTGATCGATGTCGTGCCGACACGCACGATGTCGGCGTAAAGACTGACGATGTCGCCGACTGAAACAGGCTGTTTGAACAGGAAGGAATTGACCGAAACGGTAGCCACCCGGCCACGCGCCCGGCGCATGGCGGGAATGGCGCCAGCCACGTCAACCTGGGCCATGACCCAGCCGCCGAAGACGTCGCCGTTCTGGTTGAGATCCGCCGGCATGGGAACAACGCGCAAGGTGGAGTGCTTGCCGGGAAGGGTGATCTGGTCGAGGGCCATTTGTTGTCCAAAACGCTATGTATGTCGGGATTTTCCCGGAAAGCGAGCAGTTTTCATATACTCGCAGAAGTCACCTCACTCGCCAATCTCCGTCAGGCCCCGCCATGCGCCGTAGCACCGCTCTTCCCAAACCCCCCGCCGGACAACCTCTGCCGGAAACCCATGTGTGGCTGACCTTGCGCACGCTCTTCCCCTACCTTTGGCAATACCGTCTGCGCGTTCTTGCCGCGATGGCTTGCCTGATCAGCGCCAAGGTGGCCAATGTCGGGGTGCCACTGGTTTTCAAGGAGATGATCGACGGGCTGTCGGGCGGCGAGCAACTGCTTGCCTTGCCGATTCTGCTGCTCGTTCTTTACGGCACGCTGCGCTTTTCCACCTCGCTGTTTCAGGAACTGCGCGAAATCCTCTTCGCCCGGGTCACGCAACGCGCCGTCCGGCAGGTGTCGCTGGAAGTCTTCCGCCATCTGCACGCGCTGTCGCTGCGTTTTCATCTCGAACGGCAGACCGGCGGCGTGTCGCGCGATATCGAACGGGGCAGCCGGTCGATCTCCAGCCTGATTTCCTACACGCTTTATTCGATCCTGCCGACACTGGTCGAAATCGGCCTGGTTCTTGGCATCCTGCTCGTCAAATACGACATCGGTTATGTCGTCATCACGCTGATTTCCCTGGTCACCTACGTTGTTTTCACCATCAAGGTCAGCAACTGGCGCATCGACATCCGCCGCGCCGTCAATGAAAACGACTCGGCGGCCAACACGCGTGCGGTCGATAGCCTGCTCAACTACGAGACGGTCAAGTATTTCAACAACGAAGCTTGGGAAGCCCGCCGTTACGACGAACAACTGATCAAATGGGAAGAGGCGGCAACGCGCAGCCAGACGACGCTGGCTTTTCTCAATCTCGGCCAGCAGGCGATCATCGCGCTGGGTGTCACGGCCATGATGTGGCGCGCAGCGAGCGGCGTTGTCGATGGCCGGATGACCATCGGCGACCTCGTGCTGGTCAATGCCTTCCTGATCCAGCTCTACATGCCGCTCAATTTCCTCGGCATCGTTTACCGCGAAATTCGCCAGGCGCTGACAGATATCGAACGGATGTTCAAACTGCTCAACGAGAACCGCGAAATCGCCGATGCGCCGGATGCCCGCGACCTGCCAACCGGCCCTCTGCAGGTCAATTTCGACGCCGTCGAGTTCGCCTACGAGTCGAACCGGCAAATTCTGAAAAACCTGAGTTTTGCCATTCCTCCCGGCAAGACGGTGGCCGTCGTCGGTCATTCCGGGGCCGGCAAGTCGACGCTGTCTCGACTGCTTTACCGTTTCTACGACGTCACGGGCGGTGCCGTCCAGATCAACGGCCACGATCTGCGCGCCTTGAAGCAAACCAGCCTGCGTGCCGCCATCGGCATCGTCCCGCAGGACACGGTGCTGTTCAACGACACCATTTTCTACAACATCAATTACGGCCGCCCGGAAGCCAGTCGCGACGAGGTTTTCGCCGCGGCGCGGGCCGCCCAGTTGCACGACTTCATTGAATCCTTGCCGCTCAAGTACGAGACACGCGTCGGCGAGCGCGGACTCAAATTATCCGGCGGCGAAAAGCAACGTGTCGCCATTGCCCGGGCCCTGCTCAAGAATCCGCCGATCCTGATCTTCGACGAAGCCACTTCGGCGCTCGACTCGGCGACCGAACGGGCCATTCAAACGCAACTGGAACAAGTCGCCATTGGCCATACGACACTGGTTATTGCCCACCGATTGTCTACGGTCATGAATGCCGACGAAATCCTGGTCATGAACGAGGGGCGGATCGTCGAGCGCGGCAGCCATACCGCTCTGCTGGCCGCCGACGGCACTTACGCCCGGATGTGGACGCTGCAACAGCAGGAAGATCGCGACATGGAGCCGATCACGCCGTGAATGCAATGCGCGGCACAACATTGAGGCGAAACCGTGGCAACTGGTTGTTGCCACTGGTGACTTTCTTGTTGCTGGCCTTGGTGACGCTCGCGACTTGGCACTGGCAGCTGCGCCTGGAGACTCACGCCGAGGAACTGGCCAACAATCAGGAAAGCGCGGCGATTACGGCCGAGATTCGCGACCGCCTGAATCTGCACGGCCAGTTCCTCCGCTCGCTGCAGGCCTTTGCCACTGCGGCGCCGATGCAGGATCTGGCAACGTGGCGACGTTTTGCCAAGGCCATGGAAACCGAGGGCAGCCTGACCGGGATGTTTGCCTTCGCCTATGCCCCGGTTGTGCATGGCGACGCCGCAGAGTCATTTCAAAAATCGAGCAAAATTCCGGTTGACCGTAGCAGGCTGCGAATTTTCCCTAAAACCGACTCCCGGCTGGTCTTGCCGCTTGTCTTTATCGCACCGGAGTCGCCAGCCCTTCAAGCCGTGATCGGTTTTGACCTGTTGTCCGAGCCAACTCGCCGCGAAGCGATCAACCGCGCCATCCTTACCGGCAAAATCGCGATGACGGCACCCATCGAACTTCAGCCCGACAAAGGAAAAAAACGTCCGGGCTTCCAGATGGTCCAGGCCATCTTCCACGACCGCACCTTGACCAGCCGCCTCGACACGAACAAGCGCGCTTTCGCCGGCGTCGTCCTGACGGCTTATCGCTTCGACGAGTTCATGTCGTCCTTCAAGCTTCCCCTCGGCAGCCGCTTCGTGCTGCAAATCTTTGACGAATCACTGGCCGGAGACAGCGCCGAGGCTTCGGTCCCGACCCTGATCTACAACTCGGACCCCAGCCACAGCATTGGCGATGCACCTTTGCTGCATCACGAAATCGATTTTGGCGGCCGCAACTGGATTCTTCACTTTTATTTGAACAGCCATGCCAACAAAGGACTCGACACCCCGGCATTGGTTCTCTACGGCGGACTTCTGGGTAGCCTGCTGCTGGCGCTCCTCGTTCACCACCTTGCCACCCATCGAGAACGCGCTGAACGCTATGCACTCTCCCTGACACGAGAGCTGAGCGAGCACCGCGACCATTTGCAGGAACTCGTCCACGAGCGAACAGCCAGTCTCGAAAGCGCCTTGCAGCAGGCGCGCGCCGCCAGCCAGGCAAAATCGGAGTTTCTGGCCAACATGTCGCATGAGCTACGCACGCCGATGCATGCCATCCTCGGCTTTGTCGAACTCGGCAACCGACGCGCCGCGAATGCCAACGACCCCAGAATCACCCAGTACTTCCAGCGTATCGACCAAAGCGGGCAACGCCTGCTCACCCTGATCGATGAATTGCTCGATCTCTCGAAACTGGATGCCGGGCAAATGGCCTTGCACCCGATCACTTTCGACGTGCTTGCCTTGGTCAAGCAGGTCGGGGCACAGCTCGAATCGCTGCTGATCGATCGCAAGTTGCAACTCGATATCAGCAACCTGGCGGCGAGCACTCGCCTCACCGCCGACGAAGGCCGGATAACCCAGGTCATCTGCAACCTGCTCTCCAACGCCATCAAATTTTCACCGGAAGGCGGATGTATTCGCATCGAAATATCGGAAGCCAAACTCCCGGCGGGCCGGCGCGTCGAGGACAGCGGTTTGCAAACGGCACTGGCCATCAGCTTCATTGATCAGGGAATCGGCATACCAAGCGATGAACTGGAGCACATTTTCGAAAAGTTCGTGCAAAGTAGCGCCACCAAGAACGGGGCGGGTGGAACGGGACTCGGGCTGGCTATTTGCCGGGCAATTGTTGCCCAGCACCGTGGTACGATTGCAGCCCACAACAATCCAGGGCCAGGCGCCTGTTTCGTCGTCACCCTGCCATTGAACTGCTGGATGGAAAAATCGGGACAACATGACTAAGAAACGTGTCTTGCTGGTGGACGACGAAGAACTCAACCTGGAAATTCTGGTCGAGTATTTCGAAGGGGAGGATCCCTTCGTCCTGCAAACAGCAGACAGCGGCGAAGCCGCGTGGCAACTGCTACAACATCCGGAAAGCGATTTCAAACTTATCCTGCTGGACCGGATGATGCCAGGGCTGGACGGCATCGCCCTACTCAAAAGGATGAAGGGCGACCCGCGCCTCTCCGGCATCCCCGTCATCATGCAGACGGCCGCCAATTCCCCCGAGCAGATTCGCGAAGGTCTCGAAGCCGGCGCTTACTACTACCTGACCAAGCCCTACCGTCGAGACAGTCTGCTCGCCATCGTTCACGCGGCGCTGAGTGATGCCGAGGCACGTAACTCGCTTAGCCGGCAGTTGCACCAGCACATCAACTCGCTGCAGTTTCTCGACCGCGCTGAATTTTCAATCCGGACCGTCGATGAAGCAGCCCGATTGGCCTCGTTTATTGCGCACGCCTGCCCGAATCCCGAAGCTGCTGTGATGGGAATTTCCGAGTTGCTGATCAACGGGGTGGAGCACGGCAATCTCGGCTTGGCCTATGCCGAGAAAAGCATTTTGAAACAAGAGGATCGCTGGCACGAAGAGATCATCCGACGCGCCGCCCTGCCGGAAAATGCAGCCAAGGAAGTCCGCCTGAGCTATCACCGTCAGCCTGAAGCCATCACCCTTCGCATCTGCGACCAAGGCAGTGGATTTCCATGGCAAAACTATCTCGAAATGGACCCTGAGCGCGCCTTTGATCCCAATGGTCGCGGTATAGCAATGGCCCGCATGCTGAGCTTCAGCAGCATCACCTATGAGGGCAGCGGCAATATTGCCGTCGCCACCATTCGCTGTGGCAATGGAAACAATGGTGAGCATCAAACATGACTTCGATTTCAAGCAAGATGAAGGTACTGGCCGTCGATGACAACCGCACCAATCTGCACATTCTTCAGGTTTTCCTGAAGAAACTGGGGCACGACGTACTGCTGGCCGAGAACGGTGAAGAGGCCGTCCGCCGCTTTGCAGCCGAGTCCCCGGATCTGGTGTTGCTCGACATCATGATGCCGGTGATGGATGGGTTCGAGGCGGCACGCAGAATCAAGGCAATGCCGCGCGACCGCTGGACGCCGGTCATCTTCCTCTCAGCGTTGAATCGCGATGAAAATCTGGTTGAAGGCCTTGATGCCGGCGCCGACGACTACCTGACCAAACCGATCAATTTCGTTGTCCTCGAAGCCAAGCTTCGCTCGATGCAGCGTTCGCTGGCCATGCAACAGGAGTCCATCGACTCACTTCGGCGCGTACAAACCATTTCAGACAACGTGCTCGATGCCATTATCACCAGCGACGAATACGGCACCATGGTATCCGTCAACAAGTCCACCGAGCGTATCTTTGGCTGGACTTCCGATGAAATGGTAGGCAAAAACGTTTCCATGCTAATGCCGGAGCAGGAACGGTCGGCGCATGAGGTCCGAATCAGAGATCACGCCACGGACAGTTCGCCAAAGCCCATCGGCCTAGAGCGGGAACTCGAAGCTCAACACAAGGATGGTCACCGGTTTGCTGCGACAATGACCATCACGGAAATGGTGCTCGACAATCAGCGAATGATGGTCGGCGTCATCCGCGATATTTCTGAGCGCAAGCAAACGGAGCAAAAACTCCGCGAAAATGCCCGCCAGTTGCAGGACTATTACGACCAGACCCAAGCTGAACAACATCTCGCCTTGGGCCTGATGGAGAAGCAACTCCATCGCAAGGGCCTCCAGGACAGCCGTCTACGCTATACAGTCATCCCGGCCGAGAACTTCAGTGGCGACATCGTTGCCGCCAATCGCTCACCAGATGGACTTTTCTACGCCTTGCTCGCCGACGCCACCGGGCACGGCCTGACTGCAGCCATCAGCGTGTTGCCCGTGCTCGCGCTGTTCTACAGAATGACAAAGCTCAATCGGCCAATACGCGAGATTGTTCTTGAACTGAACTACCAACTAAAGGAGTCCATGCCTGTTGGGCGCTTCGTCGCCGTTACACTGGTTTGCCTCGACGAAACGAAAAAACAGGGCGACATCTGGGTTGGCGGCACCCCCGAAGCCTTCCTGTTCGACCGATGGGGAAGGATATCCCGCACCTTCCCATCGGCTAATCTTCCATTGGGGATCGTCGGCAATGACGAACTCGGCGGCAATCCCCAACATTTCGATTGGGCTGGAGAGAGCCAGTTAGTACTCTGCTCGGACGGCTTGCTTGAGGCGACCAACCCAGAAGGCATTCAATTTGGTGTCGAGGGGCTGATAACCGCTACCGCCAATACCTCGCCGACTGACCGCTTTGCCAAAATTGAGGCCGCGCTGGCGAGCCACCAAAATAACGGCGTCGCTAGCGACGACATATCGCTAATGCTTATCGACTGCCCGTAAGCATCAGCAAAAAATACGGACAAAAAAAAGGCCGGAAATTCCGGCCTTTTTAACTACCGCTGCATTTAGGCAGCGGATTCTTCGATTTCCACAGCCTCGGTGGGCTCCGGACGGTCGACCAGTTCAACAAATGCCATCGGAGCATTATCGCCAACACGGAAACCACACTTCAGAATACGAAGGTAGCCGCCCGGACGGGTTGCATAACGCGGGCCGATTTCGGCGAACAGCTTGACCACGATATCGCGGTCGCGCAGGCGGTCGAAGGCCAGACGCTTATTGGCCAGCGTCGGGGTCTTGCCGAGGGTGATCATCGGTTCAACAACACGGCGCAGTTCCTTTGCTTTCGGCACGGTGGTCTTGATGGCCTCGTGCTTGAGAAGGGAAACGGTCATGTTGCGCAGCATCGCCAAGCGATGGCTGCTGGTACGGTTTAGTTTGCGAAGTCCATTGCGGTGACGCATGGTTAATCCTTTCTATATTCTGCAGGCGTCCCTTGACTACCCGGGCGGAAAAGGCTTACGCCTTTTCCAGACCGGCGGGCGGCCAGTTTTCCAGTTTCATGCCGAGCGTCAGACCGCGAGCGGCCAACACTTCCTTGATCTCATTCAGCGACTTGCGACCCAGATTCGGAGTCTTGAGAAGTTCATTTTCGGTACGCTGGATCAGATCGCCGATGTAGTAGATATTCTCAGCCTTGAGGCAGTTCGCAGAACGAACCGTCAATTCGAGATCATCCACCGGACGGAGCAGAACCGGATCAACCTGAGCTGGCTTGGAAGCCTCGGCCACAGGTGCGGTACCCTCCAGATCAGCAAAGACCGAAAGCTGTTCCATCAATACGCGAGCAGCGTAGCGAATGGCTTCTTCCGGCTCGACAACGCCGTTGGTTTCAATATCGACAATCAACTTGTCCAGGTCGGTACGCTGTTCAACGCGAGCGCTTTCGACAGCGTAAGCAACGCGACGAATCGGGCTGAACGATGCGTCAAGAACCAGCTTGCCAATTGACTTGGCATCGCCGAGATTGCGCATATTGCCGGGTACGTAACCACGGCCCTTCTCGACCTTGATCTCCATGGACAGCTTGCCGCCCGTGGAGAGGTGAGCGATTACGTGTTCCGGATTGATGATTTCCACGTCGTGCGGCAATTCGATATCGCCAGCACGAACGGGACCTTCACCTTCCTTGGCCAGCTTCAGGTTAACGACATCGCGATTGTGCAGCTTGAACACGATACCCTTGAGGTTGAGGAGAATGTCGACGACATCTTCCTGCACGCCATCAATGGTCGAGTACTCATGAAGAACACCATCAATACCAACCTCGGTCGGTGCATAACCAACCATTGAGGAAAGCAGGATACGACGCAGCGCGTTGCCAAGAGTATGGCCATAACCGCGCTCAAACGGCTCCATGACCACCTTGGCCTGCACGGGCGAAACGCTCTGCACGTCGATGATACGGGGTTTAAGAAGTCCACTGCTTTGCATGGGCTAGATCCTCTGCTCAGTGCTTACTTCGAGTAAAGTTCGATGACGAGACCTTCATTCAGGGTCGCCGGCAGTTCAGAGCGCTGCGGCATGGCCTTGAATGTGCCCTTGCCTTCCTTGACATCCACCGAAATCCACTCGGGGAAACCGCGGGACTCTGCAGCTTCCAGCGCAGCCTTGCAACGCAGGGAAGCGCGGGCACGATCGGTCAGCTGGACAACATCACCCGGCTTGACGATAAAGGAAGGAATATTGCAGCGCTTGCCGTTGACCAGAACGCCATTGTGACGAACGATCTGACGGGACTCGGTGCGGGAAGCACCAAAACCCATACGGTAGGCGACGGAGTCGAGGCGGGCTTCGAGCAATTGCAGGAGGTTTTCACCGGTCTGGCCCTTGCGACGGTCAGCTTCGGCAAACGTCTTGCGGAACTGGCCTTCGAGGACGCCGTAGACACGACGGATCTTCTGCTTGGCACGGAGGTGAACACCATAGTCAGACAAACGAGCGCCTGATTTTTGGCCGTGTTGGCCAGGAGCATACGAACGACGCTCAATGGCACACTTGTCGGTAAAACACTTTTCGCCCTTCAGGAACAACTTTTCGCCTTCGCGGCGGCACTGACGGCATTTCGGATCGAGATTACGAGCCACTTGTCTTTCTCCTTAGATGCGGCGCTTTTTGGGCGGACGGCAACCGTTATGCGGCACCGGCGTCACGTCGGAAATCGCGGTGATCTTCATGCCCAACGCGTTCAGAGCGCGGACCGAAGATTCACGACCAGGACCAGGGCCCTTGATGCGAACTTCCAGATTCTTAACGCCACATTCCTGAGCAGCCTTGCCAGCGGCTTCAGCAGCAACCTGAGCAGCAAACGGGGTGGACTTGCGCGAACCGCGGAAGCCGGCACCACCGGAAGTAGCCCAAGACAACGCATTGCCCTGACGATCGGTAATGGTGATGATGGTGTTATTAAACGATGCGTGAATATGGGCGATGCCCTCAGCAACGTTCTTTTTAACCTTTTTGCGAACTTTGGTAGCAGTCTTTGCCATGTTCTGTCCCTATTACTTCTTGCCAGCAATGGCCTTGCGCGGACCCTTGCGAGTGCGAGCATTGGTACGGGTGCGCTGACCGCGGCAAGGCAAGCCCTTGCGATGGCGAAGGCCACGGTAGCAACCGAGGTCCATCAGACGCTTGATGTTCATTGTGACTTCGCGACGCAGATCACCTTCTACGGTGAATTTGCCGACTTCGTCACGCAGACGATCCATGTCCGCATCGGACAGGTCTTTCATTTTGGTAGAACGAACGATACCGGCCGCGTCACAAATCTTCTGTGCGCGGGTACGGCCGATGCCGAAAATCGCGGTCAACGCGATCTCTGCATGCTGATGGTTCGGAATGTTTACCCCTGCGATACGGGCCATCGAATCACTCCACTATTTCAAAATTAACAAATGCCGACGCCAAAGCCATTAGCCTTGGCGCTGCTTGTGACGCGGGTCCTTGCAAATGACGCGAACGACACCCTTGCGACGGATGACTTTGCAATTGCGACACACGCGCTTAACTGAAGGATGCACTTTCATGTTTAACTCCTCGTCTGCGAGAGCTTGGAAGCAGCCGTGATTCCTTGCCCTGCGGTTTATTGCGTAGAGAACTCTTTTACTTGACCCGGAAAACGATCCGGGCCTTGCTTAAATCATATGGCGTCAACTGTACGGTCACTTTGTCACCGGGAAGAATGCGTATGTAATGCATTCGCATCTTTCCGGAAATGAACCCAAGCACAATATGGCCGTTTTCCAACTTGACCTTGAAGGTCGCATTTGGGAGATTTTCAACAACCTCCCCTTGCATTTCTATGTAATCCTCTTTTGCCATGAGCAATTACTTGATCATCGGTGCGCCTTTGAAATTTGCCTTCTTCAGCAAGCTTTCATACTGGTGCGACATCACGTAGGCCTGAACCTGCGACATAAAGTCCATGGTCACGACTACGATAATCAACAGCGAAGTGCCACCAAAATAGAACGGTACGTTCCATTTCAGGATCAAAAATTCCGGAAGCAGACAAACGACAGTGATGTAGGCGGCGCCGATCAGGGTCAAACGCATCAATATCTTGTCAATGTAGCGCGCTGTCTGCTCACCCGGGCGAATACCGGGAACGAACGCACCGCTTTTCTTCAGGTTATCCGCAGTTTCCTTGGAGTTGAACACCAAGGCGGTGTAGAAAAAACAGAAGAAGACGATCGCCGAGGCATACAGCATGACGTAAATCGGCTGTCCTGGCGACAAAGTACCAGCAACATCCTTCAACCAGTGCATCGACTCGCTAGCGCCAAACCAGTTGGCGGCTGTGGCGGGGAACAGGATGATCGACGAGGCGAAAATCGGTGGGATAACGCCAGACATATTCAGTTTGAGCGGTAGATGCGAGCTCTGACCACCGTAAATCTTGTTGCCAACCTGGCGCTTGGCATAATTGACCAGAATCTTGCGTTGACCGCGCTCTACAAACACTACGAAGCCCGTCACCACCACAACCAGAACACAGATGATCAGTGCGGTCAGCGGATGCATGGCACCGGTACGAACCAGTTCAAGCAGTCCGCCAATGGCGTTTGGCAAGCCGGCAGCGATACCTGCGAAAATGATGATCGAAATCCCGTTCCCAAGACCGCGCTCGGTAATCTGCTCACCCAGCCACATCAGGAACATCGTACCGGTCAGTAGCGTCGACACCGTGGTCAGACGGAACATGAACCCAGGATCGTTAACCAGCCCAGCCTGCGCCTCGAGCGCCACAGCGATACCCAGCCCCTGAAAGAGGGCGAGAATCACGGTGCCATAGCGGGTATATTGCGTAATCTTGCGACGTCCGGCTTCACCCTCTTTTTTCAGGGCTTCGAGTTGCGGACTGGCAACACTCATCAGTTGCATGATGATCGAGGCCGAAATGTACGGCATGATCCCAAGTGCAAAAATGGTGAATCGCGACAAGGCACCACCCGAGAACATGTTGAACATGCCCAGGATGCCGCCCTGTTGCGAATTGAAGAGATCGGCCAGCGCGTTCGGGTCAATCCCAGGAACCGGAATATGGGCGCCAATGCGGTACACGACCAGCGCACCAAGCAGGAACCAGAGCCGGCGCTTGAGATCGCCGAACTTGCCACCCTTGCCAACGGTATTGGGATTTGCTGCCAACGTTCTAACCTTTCCCTGTCTTACTCTGCGACGACCGAGCCGCCGGCAGCTTCGATAGCAGCCTTGGCACCCTTGGTAGCGCCCACACCCTTAAGGACAACCTTGCGGGCGATGGCGCCAGATAGGATAACCTTGGCGGAGAGAGCGTCACCCGGAACGATACCGGCAACCTGCAGGGCGAGGAGATCAATCTCTTCAACCGGCAGACGCTCGAGGTCGGTCAGGCGAACTTCGTAGTTACGGGCACGGGTCAGCGAGTTGAAACCACGCTTCGGCAGGCGACGCTGCAAAGGCATTTGACCGCCTTCGAAGCCAACCTTGTGGAAACCGCCCGAACGGGACTTCTGACCCTTGTGGCCACGGCCGCAGGTCTTGCCGAGGCCGGAACCGATGCCACGACCGACGCGCTTGGCGGCCTTCTTGGAGCCTTCACCCGGCTTGATGGTATTCAGACGCATGGCTTAACCCTCAACCTTGACGAGATACTGAACCTTCTGGATCATGCCGCGCACGCACGGCGTATCCACCAGTTCAGAGGTGCTGTTCAGCTTGCGCAGACCCAGACCACGCACCGTGGCGCGGTGGTCCTGCTTGGTGCCGATGATGCTCTTGACGAGCTTCACTGTGATTTTCTTGTCAGCCATCACTTACCCCAGAACCCGTTCAATCGGAAGACCGCGCTTGGCGGCGATTTCCGATGGCGTATTGACCTTCGACAGACCGTCGATGGTGGCACGCACGATGTTGTAAGGATTGGTCGAGCCGTGCGCCTTGGCCACCACGTTGGTGACGCCGACGACTTCGAAGACAGCGCGCATGGCGCCGCCAGCGATGATGCCCGTACCTTCCGGAGCCGGCTGGATCATCACGGTGGTGGCGCCGTGACGGCCCATGACGGTGTGATGCACGGTGCCGTTCTTCAGGCTGACCTTGGCCATCTTGCGACGGGCCTCTTCCATTGCCTTCTGAGCAGCCACGGGCACTTCGCGGGACTTGCCCTTGCCCATGCCGATGCCGCCATCGCCGTCACCAACGACAGTCAGGGCTGCGAAACCGAGGATTCGGCCGCCCTTAACCACCTTGGTAACGCGATTGACCGCGACCATCTTTTCGCGCATGCCGTCATCACGCTCTTCAGCTTGCTGCGGCTTCTTGTTTCTTTCAGGTTTAGCCATTTTTTAACCTTATCCTTTCGCAGCGATCAGAACTTCAGACCGGCTTCACGCGCGGCTTCCGCCAGCGCCTGAACCCGACCGTGGTACTGAAGACCGGAACGATCGAAAGCCACTTGCTCGATGCCGGCGGCCTTTGCGCGCTCGGCAATCAGCTTACCCACCGAAGTGGCAGCAGCCTTGTTACCGCCGTTCGGGACGTCGTTGCGAACGTCCTTGTCCAGCGTGGAAGCCGAAGCCAGGACCTTACCGCCACAGGGCGAGATGATCTGGGCATAGATGTGCTGATTCGTGCGATTGACGCACAGACGCACAGCCTTGAGTTCGGCGATTTTGGCCCGGGTTTGGCGGGAACGGCGCAAACGCGCTTGTTTCTTATTAAACATATGCCACCCTTACTTCTTCTTGGTTTCCTTGATAACCACCACTTCGTCCGAGTACCGAACGCCCTTGCCCTTGTAGGGCTCCGGCTTGCGGTATGCACGAACTTCGGCAGCGACCTGGCCAACCTGTTGCTTGTCGGCCCCCTTGATCAGGATTTCGGTCTGGGTCGGGCATTCCACTTTCACACCAGCCGGCATCTTGTGCGCGACCGGGTGTGAAAAGCCCAACGACAGATTCAGGACATCACCCTGAGCCTGGGCGCGGTAACCCACGCCGACCAACTGGAGCTTGCGCTCGAAACCCTTGGAAACACCAGTGACCATATTGTTGATGTTGGCACGCATGGTGCCCCACATGGCAGCTGCGTTAGCGGCGCCTTCAACCTTGGAAACCTGGACGTTTTGACCTTCGACGGAAATCGTCACGGACGGATGCGTAATCGCCTTCAGGGTACCCAGCGGGCCCTTGACGGTAATGTCCGCACCAACCGAAACTTCAACGCCGGCCGGCAGAACGATGGGATTTTTACCAATACGAGACATCGATATCCCCTTATGCCACGATGCAAAGAACTTCGCCGCCGACCTTGCTGGCGCGAGCCTTGCGATCAGTCATGACACCCTTGGGGGTCGACACGATGGCAACGCCCAGACCGTTCATGACGCGAGGAATATCTTCGCAACCCTTGTAGATACGCAGGCCAGGCTTAGAGACACGCTCGATGCGCTCAATGACCGGACGACCGGCGTAATACTTGAGTGCGATATCGAGGGTCGGCTTGCCATCAGCCTGACGAACTGCGAAATCATCAACGTAACCTTCATCCTTCAGCACGGCAGCGATAGCAACCTTGACTTTGGACGAGGGCATGGAGACAGACGCCTTTTCGGCGAGCTGGGCGTTGCGGATGCGAGTCAGCATGTCCGCGATCGGATCGCTCATAGCCATTTCTGAATCTCCTTTTTACCAGCTGGCTTTAACAACACCCGGAACTTCGCCATTGAAGGCCAGTTCGCGGATCTTGTGACGGCACAGACCGAACTTACGGAAAACACCACGCGGACGACCAGTCAGCTGGCAGCGGTTGCGCAGACGAGACGGGCTCGAATTGCGCGGCAGGGCCTGGAACTTCAGACGGGCAGCGTAACGCTCATCGTCAGACAGGCTCGCGTTATTGAAAATCGCCTCGAGGGCAGCACGCTTCTTGGCGTACTGAGCCACAAGCTTGCGGCGCTTTTCTTCACGGTTGATCAGAGCAAGTTTTGCCATGATTGCCTCAATTCTTGAACGGGAACTTGAACGCCGCCAACAGAGCCTTGGCTTCTGCGTCGGATTTCGCGGTCGTGGTGATGCTGATGTTCATACCCCGGAGAGCATCAATCTTGTCGTACTCGATTTCCGGGAAAATGATCTGCTCTTTGACACCCATGTTGTAGTTGCCCTGGCCATCGAAACCCTTGCCAGAAACACCACGGAAGTCGCGAACTCGCGGCAGCGCAACGGTGACCAGACGATCAAGGAACTCGAACATGCGCGGACCACGCAGCGTGACCATACAGCCAATCGGATAACCGTCACGAATCTTGAAGCCGGCAATAGACTTGCGGGCCTTGGTCGTCACCGGCTTCTGACCTGCGATCTTCTGCATGTCGCCAACAGCATTCTCGAGAACCTTCTTGTCAGCTACCGCTTCACCGACACCCATGTTCAGGGTGATCTTGGTGATGCGCGGGACTTCCATCACGGACTTGTAACCAAATTGCTTGCTCAGATCAGCAACAACGGTTTCTTTGTAAAACTCTTGCAAACGCGCCATGACCACTCCTTATGCGTTGACCAGTTCGCCGTTCGACTTGAACACGCGAACCTTGCGGCCATCCTCGAGCGCCTTGATGCCGACACGGTCGGCCTTCTTGGTCGCCGGATTGAACAGCGCAACATTGGAGATATGAATCGGCATGTCCTTATCAACGATGCCACCCGCTACACCCTTTACAGGGTTCGGCTTGACGTGCTTCTTGGCACGATTGACACCCTCGACGAGCACATGCTCATCATCGACACGACGCAGCACGGTACCGCGCTTGCCTTTGTCTTTACCGGTAATAACGACGATTTCGTCGCCTTTACGAATCTTTTCCATGGCCAGTCCTTACAGCACTTCAGGAGCCAGGGACACGATCTTCATGAAGCGCTCGGTACGCAGTTCGCGGGTTACCGGGCCAAAGATGCGCGTGCCGATCGGCTCGAGCTTGTTGTTGAGAAGAACGGCGGCATTGCCATCAAAGCGAACCAGCGAACCATCGGGACGACGAACGCCCTTGGCGGTACGAACCACCACAGCATTGTAGACATCACCCTTCTTGACGCGGCCACGCGGCGCAGCATCCTTGATGCTGACCTTGATGATGTCACCAATGCCAGCATAGCGGCGCCTGGATCCACCGAGCACTTTGATACACATTACTGAACGTGCGCCGGTGTTATCGGCGACATCCAGAGTCGTCTGCATCTGAATCATTTAAATTAACTCCAACTTAATCCGCTTGCGCGGTCAGTCTTGGAACCCGTACGGGTTGAACAACTTCGCAAACCCTCAGGACGAAGGCTGCAAAAAAGAAGCCGGATTATACCGGCTTCTTTCAAGACTGCGCAAGCATTTTAAGAAATTTTCGTTATACAACGATCGCCTTCTCAAGAACACTCGTCACTGCCCAGGTCTTGGTACGCGAAACCGGACGGGTTTCGACGATCTCAACGAGATCACCTGCCTTGGCCGAGTTGCCCTCGTTATGGGCATGATACTTCTTCGAACGAACCATCACCTTGCCGTACATGGGGTGCTTGACCTTGCGTTCGACGAGGACGGTAACCGTCTTTTCCATCTTGTCGCTGACAACGCGACCGACGAGAGTACGTTTGATACTGGTGGTTTCGCTCATTGCTGCACCGCCTTTTCACGGATAAGCGTACGAACGCGAGCGATGTCGCGACGCACCTTGGACATTTGGCTGGTATTGGACAGCTGCTGGGTAGCGAGCTGCATACGCATACCGAACTGGGCCCTCAACAGGTCCAGCAATTCCTTGTTGAGCTCGTCCACGCTCTTGGTTCTCAATTCACTAGCTTTCATGATTACCCCAGATGACGAGTCACGAAGGTGGTGGCAATCGGCAACTTGGCGGCAGCGAGAGCAAATGCTTCGCGCGCCAAAGCTTCATTAACACCATCCATCTCATACAGCACTTTGCCCGGCTGGATCTCGGCGACCCAATACTCCGGGTTACCCTTACCGTTACCCATACGAACTTCAGCCGGCTTCTTGGAAATCGGCTTGTCCGGGAAGATACGGATCCAGATGCGGCCGCCACGCTTGATGTGACGGGTCATGGCACGACGGGCAGCTTCGATCTGACGCGCCGTCAGGCGGCCACGACCGGTTGCCTTGAGACCCCACTCACCGAACGACACTTTCGTGCCGCGGGTGGCCAGGCCTTCGTTGCGCCCCTTATGTTCCTTGCGGAACTTGCGGCGATTTGGTTGCAGCATGTTAAGCACCTGCCTTTCTTGCGCCCGGAGCGCCAGCGCCATCAGCCTTCTTGACGGTACGGGTACGCGGCTTGTCGCCTTCCGGCTTGCCCGGTGCACGACGCGGACGACGATCATCGGCTACCGGCTCGACAACTTCCGGCTGCTCGTTGCGATCCAGCATGTCGCCCTTATAAACCCAGACCTTGATCCCGATGATGCCATAGGTGGTCAGAGCTTCCGAGGTGGCGTAGTCGATGTCGGCGCGCAAGGTATGGAGCGGCACACGGCCTTCGCGATACCATTCGCTACGAGCGATTTCAGCACCATTCAGACGGCCAGCGCTCATTACCTTGATGCCCTGGGCACCCAGACGCATGGCGTTCTGCATGGCGCGCTTCATGGCGCGGCGGAACATGATGCGCTTTTCGAGTTGCTGCGCAATTGAATCAGCGATCAGTTGTGCATCGATTTCCGGCTTGCGGATTTCCTCGATCGAAACATGCACGGGAACACCCATGATGCGCTGAAGATCTGTACGCAGTTGCTCGATGTCTTCGCCCTTCTTGCCGATGACCACACCCGGGCGAGCCGAGTAGATGGTGACACGGGCATTCTTGGCGGGACGCTCGATCAGCACACGACCAACAGAGGCGTGCGCCAGCTTGCGCTTGAGATACTCACGAACCTTGATGTCTTCGTTGAGCATGCCCGGGAAATCCTTGCTGTTGGCATACCAGCGCGAACCCCAGTTCTTGGTGACTGCCAGGCGGAAGCCAGTCGGATGTATTTTCTGTCCCATGGCTCTTCCTTAGTTACCAACGGTCAGATAGATATGGCAGGTCGGCTTGACGATCCGATTGCCACGACCCTTGGCGCGCGCCGTAAAGCGCTTGAGCACCATGCCTTTTTCAACGTAGATGGTTTTCACCGTCAGTTCGTCGATATCAGCACCATCATTGTGCTCGGCGTTGGCAATTGCCGACTCCAGCACTTTCTTGACGATTCCGGCGCCCTTTTTGGGGCAAAAAGCCAGGATGTTCAGAGCCTGGCCAACCGGCTTGCCGCGCACCAGGTCCGCAACCAAGCGGCCCTTTTGCGCAGAGAGGCGTACGCCTCGCAAATTTGCACGAGTTTCCATGTCAGCTCCTTACTTCTTGGCCTTCTTGCCGGCGGTGTGACCCTTGAACGTGCGGGTCAGCGAGAACTCGCCGAGCTTGTGACCGACCATATTTTCGGTAACGAACACCGGAATATGCTGCTTGCCGTTATGCACCGCAATCGTCAGGCCGATGAACTCGGGGAGGATCGTCGAACGACGCGACCATGTCTTGATCGGGCGCTTGTCGCTGGTGGCGCGGACCGCTTCGACTTTGTCGATCAGATGCGCATCAACAAACGGGCCCTTTTTGAGAGAACGTCCCATTTCCTACCCCTTAACGCTTGTGACGGCGCTGAACGATCATGCTGTTCGTGCGCTTGTTGCTGCGGGTGCGGTAACCCTTGGTGGGCTGACCCCACGGATTGACTGGCACGCGACCTTCGCCGGTCTTGCCTTCACCACCACCGTGGGGGTGATCAACCGGGTTCATGGCCGTACCGCGAACGGTCGGGCGAATACCACGCCAACGCATAGCACCGGCTTTACCGAACTTGCGCAGGTTGTGCTCTTCGTTGCCAACTTCACCGATGGTGGCGCGACATTCGACATGCACGCGACGCACTTCGCCGGAGCGGAGGCGGATCTGGGCATACGAACCTTCACGGGCCAGCAGCTGTACTGAGGTGCCAGCCGAACGGGCAATTTGCGCGCCCTTGCCAGGCAGCATCTCAACGCAGCAAATGGTCGTACCAACCGGGATATTGCGGATCGGCAGTGCATTACCAGACTTGATTGGTGCTTCGGAGCCACTCATGATCGGCTGACCAACCACCATGCCCTTGTTGGCAATGATGTAGCGACGCTCACCGTCGGCGTAGCACAGCAGTGCAATATTGGCCGTACGGTTCGGATCGTACTCCAGGCGCTCAACCTTGGCCGGAATGCCGTCCTTGTTGCGCTTGAAATCGATGACGCGATAAGCCTGCTTGTGACCGCCCCCCTGATGGCGAACGGTGATACGGCCATTGTTGTTGCGACCGGCGTTGCCAGACTTGGCTTCGACCAGCGGAGCGAACGGCTTGCCCTTGTGCAGATTGGGATTAACCACCTGGACAACAGCGCGACGCCCAGGGGAAGTCGGTTTGACTTTAACGAGTGCCATTACGCATTCCCCCCTTCAATAAAATTCAGTTCCTGGCCCGGCTTGAGGCTCACATAGGCTTTCTTCCAGCCCTTGCGACGACCGACCGCACCTTTGAAACGCTTGACCTTGCCCTTGACGTTGGCGACCTGGACGGCACCAACCTCTACCTTGAACAACAGTTCAACGGCAGCCTTGATTTCCGGCTTGGTGGCATCGGAAGCGACGCGGAAGATCACCTGGTTGTGCTTGTCAGCAACGTAGGTGGCCTTCTCGGAGATTTGCGGTGCTAGCAGCACCTGCATCAGACGCTCTTGATTCATCCCCACATCTCCTCGAACTTGGCCACGGCGTTCTTGGTCACAAGGACCTTAGGGAAGCGGACAAGGGAAACCGGATCGGCTTCCTGGGCTTCCAGCACCAGAACGTTGGGCAGGTTGCGCGACGAGAGATAGAGGTTCTCGCTCAGCGCGTCGGTGATGACCAGAAGCTTGCCTTCGAGACCCAGATCCTTGAGCTTCTGCATGAAAAGCTTGGTCTTGGGCGCATCGACGGACAGATCGTCGATGACGACAAGACGGTCCTGGCGGGCCAACTCAGAGAGGATCGCAGCCATGCCGGCGCGAAACATCTTCTTGTTAACCTTCTGGCTGAAATTCTCTTCCGGAGAATTCGGGAAAATACGACCACCCCCACGCCACAGCGGGCTGCCATTGCTACCGGCACGGGCACGACCCGTACCCTTTTGGCGCCAAGGCTTGGTGGTGGTGTGACGGACTTCGGAGCGATCCTTTTGCTGACGGTCGCCGGAACGTGCATTGGCCTGATAAGCAACGACGATCTGGTGAACCAGCGCCTCATTGAAATCGCGACCGAACAGCACATCGGAAGCCTGCAGCTTGGCAGATTCCTGGCCTTGTTCGTTAATTACCTTGAGTTCCATGTCGCCCCCTTAGCCCTTGACTGCCGGACGTACGACGACGTCAGAACCCTTGGCACCAGGAACGGCGCCCTTGACCAACAACAGCTGGCGGTCGGCATCAACGCGAACAATCGTCAGTCCCTGCATGGTCGATTGCACATCGCCCATGTGGCCGGCCATGCGCTTACCCGGAAAAACACGACCCGGATCCTGCGCCATACCAATGGAACCCGGCGCGTTATGCGACAGCGAGTTACCATGGGTTGCACGGTTTGAACTGAAATTGTGGCGCTTGATACCACCTTGGAAACCCTTACCAATGGAGCTACCGGTCACATCAACCTTTTGCCCTTCGGCAAAAATGGTGACGGCAACCTGGTCGCCCGCCTTAAAAGTGGCGAGCTGATCAGCACCAATCAGGAATTCCTTGAGCACATGCCCGGCTTCGACACCCGCTTTGGCCAGATGGCCAGCAAGGGGCTTCGAAACACGAGAGGCACGGCGCTTGCCGAATGCGACCTGAATGGCTGAGTAGCCATCGATCTCCGGCGTTTTTACTTGGGTCACTCGGTTGTTAGACACGTCAAGCACAGTTACCGGAATGGACGCACCATCCTCGGCAAAAATGCGAGTCATGCCAACCTTGCGACCAACAAGGCCTAGACTCATGGTTATTCTCCTCATCGCCGGCTGCGATTGGCCGGTCGATGTAAAACAACAAATGGGCAGCCGTCGCCGGCCACCCCCGAAAGGCGCGGATTATATCCGCAATTACCCTATTACTGCAACTTGATTTCGACGTCGACGCCAGCCGGGAGGTCCAGCTTCATCAGTGCATCAACGGTCTTGTCAGTCGGATCAACAATATCCATCAAACGCAGATGGGTACGAATTTCCAACTGATCGCGGGAAGCCTTGTTCACGTGGGGTGAACGCAGGATGTCGAAACGCTGTTTGCGGGTCGGCAACGGCACGGGACCACGAACAACTGCACCGGTACGCTTGGCGGTTTCGACGATTTCCTGAGCGGATTGATCGATCAGACGATAGTCGAAGGCCTTGAGACGGATACGAATTTTCTGGTTTTGCATTTTTGACTTCCAAAGAGCGATGGGGTGAAGCGAGCCTCACCCGGGATTTTTAAAAGAACGAATTACTCGATGATCTTGGCGACGACGCCGGCGCCGACGGTACGACCGCCTTCACGAATGGCGAAGCGCAGACCTTCTTCCATGGCGATCGGAGCGATCAGCTTGATGGTCATGGCGATGTTGTCGCCAGGCATCACCATCTCAACGCCTTCCGGCAGATCGATGGAGCCGGTCACGTCGGTCGTGCGGAAATAGAACTGGGGACGGTAACCATTGAAGAACGGGGTGTGACGACCACCTTCATCCTTGGACAGGATGTACACCTCAGAGGTGAAGTGGGTGTGCGGCTTGACAGAGCCCGGCTTGCACAGCACTTGGCCACGCTCGACGTCTTCACGCTTGGTACCACGGAGCAGGGCGCCAACGTTGTCGCCAGCCTGACCTTGGTCGAGCAGCTTGCGGAACATTTCAACACCGGTACAGGTGGTCTTGACGGTCGGGCGGATACCGACGATTTCGATTTCTTCGCCAACCTTGACCACACCACGCTCGATACGACCGGTAACAACGGTGCCGCGACCGGAGATGGAGAAGACGTCTTCAACCGGCATCAGGAAGGGCTGGTCAATCGCACGTTCCGGGGTCGGAATGTAGGAGTCCAGGGCATCAGCCAGACGGAAGATGGAGCGTTCGCCGATTTCGGACTGGTCGCCTTCGAGGGCTTTCAGTGCGGAGCCGTGAATGATCGGGGTATCATCGCCGGGGAAATCGTACTTGGAGAGGAGCTCACGGAGTTCCATTTCGACGAGCTCGAGCAGCTCGGCGTCGTCCACCATGTCGCACTTGTTCATGAACACCAGAACGTACGGCACGCCAACTTGACGGGCCAGCAGGATGTGCTCACGGGTCTGCGGCATCGGGCCGTCAGCGGCGGAACAGACGAGAATGGCGCCGTCCATCTGGGCAGCACCGGTAATCATGTTCTTGACGTAGTCAGCGTGTCCCGGGCAGTCAACGTGGGCGTAGTGACGATTGGCGGTTTCGTATTCGACGTGGGCGGTATTGATGGTTATACCACGGGCCTTTTCTTCCGGCGCCGCGTCGATTTCGTCATACTTCTTGGCCGAACCACCAAACTTGGCGGACAGCACCGTCGTGATCGCCGCCGTCAGCGTCGTCTTGCCGTGGTCAACGTGACCAATCGTGCCAACGTTTACGTGCGGTTTGGTACGCTCGAATTTCTCTTTAGCCATTATCGGTTCTCCAACAATTACTTCTTGTTAATGACAGCCTCAGCGACATTCTTCGGCGCTTCGGTGTAGTGCTTGAATTCCATAGAGTAGGTAGCCCGACCTTGCGACAGGGAGCGCACAGAGGTCGAGTAGCCGAACATTTCCGACAGGGGGACTTCGGCCTTGATTACCTTGATGCCGCCAACCTGGTCTTCCATGCCCTGAACGATGCCGCGACGAGAAGATAGGTCGCCCATCACGTTACCCATATACTCTTCCGGCGTTTCGACTTCAACCGCCATCATCGGCTCGAGGAGCGTTGGGCTGGCCTTCTTCATGCCCTCCTTAAAGGCCATCGAAGCAGCCATGCGGAACGCATTTTCGTTGGAGTCCACATCGTGGTAGGAACCGTCAAACAACGTGAACTTGACGTCAACCACCGGGAAGCCAGCCAGAACGCCGCTGGTCACCGCATCGCGCAGCCCCTTGTCGACCGCGGGGATGAATTCGCGCGGAACCACGCCACCCTTGATGGCATCAACGAATTCGTAGCCCTTGCCGGCTTCGTTCGGCTCGATCTTGAGCCAGACGTGACCGAACTGACCGCGACCGCCAGACTGCTTGACGAACTTGCCTTCCTGCTCGACCGCCTTTTTGATGCACTCGCGGTAAGCCACTTGCGGGGCACCAACGGTTGCTTCGACGTTGAATTCACGACGCATGCGATCGACCAGAATTTCCAGGTGCAGTTCGCCCATACCGGAAATGATGGTTTGACCCGACTCTTCGTCAGTACGCACGCGGAAGGATGGATCTTCCTGAGCCAAACGCCCGAGAGCGAGCCCCATTTTTTCCTGGTCGGCCTTGGTCTTCGGTTCGACGGCAACGTGAATCACCGGCTCCGGAAAAACCATGCGTTCGAGGGTAATGACCTTTTGCGGATCACACAGGGTGTCACCGGTCGTCGCCTCCTTGAGACCAACGGCAGCAGCGATGTCGCCAGCGCGCACTTCCTTGATTTCTTCACGCTGGTTGGCGTGCATTTGCAGAATACGACCCAGACGCTCCTTACGCCCCTTGACCGGGTTGTAAACAGTGTCGCCAGAATTAATTACGCCGGAATAGACGCGGAAGAAGATCAACTGGCCAACGAACGGGTCGGTCATGATCTTGAAAGCCAGAGCCGAGAAAGCCTCATCATCGGCAGCACGACGCTCGCCTTCTGACTCATTCTCAAGGATGCCCTTGACCGGCGGAATATCGACCGGCGACGGCAACAGTTCAATAACGGCGTCAAGCATCTTCTGTACGCCCTTGTTCTTGAACGCGGTGCCGCACAGCATCGGCTGGATTTCGCAAGCGAGGGTACGGGTACGCAGACCGAAGATAATGTCGGCCTCCGACAACTCCCCCTCTTCCAGGTACTTGTTCATTAGCTCTTCAGTGGCTTCGGCAGCCGCCTCGACCATCTGCTCGCGCCAGCTGGCAGCATCGTCGGCCAGATCAGCCGGAATGTCACGGGCGTCGTACTTCATGCCCTGGGAAGCCTCATCCCAGTAGATCGCCTTCATCTTAATCAGGTCAACCACGCCCTCAAACTTCTCTTCAGCTCCGATAGGGATAACGATCGGCACAGGATTGGCTTTGAGCCGCAGCTTGAGCTGGTCCACTACACGGAAGAAATTGGCACCGGACCGGTCCATCTTGTTCACGAACGCCAAACGCGGCACGCCGTATTTGTTAGCCTGACGCCAGACAGTCTCGGACTGCGGCTGAACCCCACCGACCGCACAGTAGACCATGCAGGCAGCGTCAAGAACACGCATCGAGCGCTCGACTTCAATGGTGAAGTCAACGTGCCCGGGGGTATCGATGATATTGATGTGATGGGGCTGAAACTGCTTGTCCATGCCACTCCAGAAACAGGTGGTGGCAGCAGAGGTAATGGTAATACCGCGCTCCTGCTCCTGCTCCATCCAGTCCATAGTGGCGGCGCCATCATGCACCTCACCGATCTTGTGATTGACACCGGTGTAGTACAGGATGCGCTCGGTCGTTGTCGTCTTGCCGGCGTCGATGTGCGCGCTGATACCGATATTGCGGTAGCGCTCGATGGGTGTTTTACGTGCCACGTTAGAGCCCTTAGAAAATTAGAAGCGGAAGTGAGCGAAGGCCTTGTTGGCATCAGCCATGCGATGCACTTCGTCACGCTTCTTGACTGCACCACCGCGGTTTTCGGCCGCTTCCAGCATTTCAGCAGCCAGGCGCTGCCCCATGGACTTCTCAGAGCGCTTGCGGGCAGACTCTCGCAACCAGCGCATGGCAAGCGCGGCGCGACGAGCCGGGCGAACCTCAACCGGAACCTGGTAGTTGGCACCGCCGACGCGGCGCGATTTCACTTCAACCATCGGACGAACATTTGCCATCGCAGAAGCGAAGACTTCGAGCGGATCCTTGCCGGACTTGCTGGTGATGATATCGAAAGCGCCATAGACGATGCGCTCGGCAACAGATTTTTTGCCGCTTTGCATGATGGCATTTACAAACTTGGAGACATCGACATTGCCGAACTTCGGATCCGGGAGAATGTCACGCTTAGGTACTTCACGACGACGGGGCATATTAACCTCTATTAAACACGATTCAGTTGAAAAGCCGGGCTAGGGTTTTACCCTCCCGGCCTCTCCCGACCGCCCAAGGGGACGGCCACTTACTTAAGCCACTAATTAAATTAAGCAGCCTTCGGACGCTTCGCCCCGTACTTGGAACGGGACTGCTTACGATCCTTGACACCCTGCGTATCTAGGGAGCCACGCACGGTGTGGTAACGCACACCTGGCAAGTCCTTGACACGACCACCACGGATCAGGACCACGGAGTGCTCCTGCAGATTGTGACCCTCACCACCGATGTAGGAAATGACTTCGAAGCCATTTGTCAGACGAACCTTACAAACCTTACGGAGAGCAGAGTTCGGCTTTTTTGGGGTGGTAGTATAAACACGGGTACAGACACCACGCTTCTGCGGGCACTTTTCCAGAGCAGGAACCTTGCTCTTGGCCTTTTCGGCTACGCGCGGCTTGCGCACGAGCTGGTTAATGGTCGGCATATCAAACTTCCTTCAACGGCCGGGCACAGAATTACTGGTACACGACGGCTATTTTGTTATCCAAAGCGGAGACAATGATTAGCCCCCGCCGACAAAGACCATAAATTCTATGGCCGATCACCCCCCATGTCAACGAGACATGAGGGGTGCAAACAGACTTACTGATCCTGATCACTTCCTTGCGTTGCGTTTTCTGCAACAACCTCCTCAACCGGAAGCGTTGCAGCGAGCTCTTCGCTTGCCAGTTGAGCCTTACGGCTACGGTGATAGGCTAAGCCAGTACCCGCCGGAATAAGGCGACCAACGATAACGTTTTCCTTAAGTCCGCGTAGCTCATCGCGCTTGCCCATGATGGCAGCCTCGGTCAACACGCGGGTCGTTTCCTGGAAGGATGCGGCAGATATAAACGAATCGGTCGACAGCGAAGCTTTCGTGATACCAAGCAGCATGTGGTCAAAATTCGCTGGTATCTTGCCTTCGGCAATGGCCCGGTCGTTTTCTGCCAGCAACTCAGCGCGCTCAACCTGCTCAGACTTGATGAACTTGGTATCACCCGGCTCGGTAATAGCAACACGGCGCAGCATCTGGCGAACAATCACTTCAATATGCTTATCGTTAATTTTCACGCCTTGCAGACGGTAGACGTCCTGGACTTCGTCGGTGATATAGCGAGCCAACGCCTCGACACCCTGCAGACGCAGGATATCGTGCGGATCCGGCTCGCCCTCAACGATTTTTTCGCCCTTGTTAACGACTTGGCCATCATGAACCAGCACGTGCTTGTCCTTGGGAATCAGGTATTCGTGGGTTGCGCCGTCGAGATCAGTAATGATCAAACGCTGCTTGCCCTTCGTATCCTTCCCGAAGCCGATGGTTCCCGTGTATTCCGCCAGGACTGAAGCATCCTTCGGGGTACGGGCTTCGAACAATTCGGCAACCCGTGGCAGACCACCCGTAATGTCGCGCGTCTTGGCAGACTCTTGCGGCATACGCGCCAGAACATCGCCGACCCCAACCTGCTGGCCATCAAGTACAGAGATAATCGAGCCAACTTGGAAAGCTATGGATACCGTGTGATCGCTACCGGCCACCCGGACTTCCTGCCCATTTTCGTCAAGCAGTTTGACGACAGGACGAACACCCTTGACGGCTGCCTTACCACCACGCTTGTGGTCGATAACCACGAGCGTGGAAAGACCGGTCACATCGTCGACCTGCTTGGCGACGGTAACGCCTTCTTCGACGTTCTCAAAGCGGGCAGTACCGGCATATTCGGTAATAATCGGGCGGGTATGCGGATCCCAAGTTGCGAGCTTAGCGCCAGCCTTGACGGCCTTCCCTTCATCAACCGACAGCATGGCACCGTACGGCACCTTGTGACGTTCACGCTCACGACCGTGGTCATCGACAATCAGCACTTCGCCTGAACGGGAAATGACGACCTTTTCGCCCTTGGCGCTGGTGACATAACGCATGTTGGACGTGTAGCGGACGGTACCCGCCGACTTCCCCTCGACCTTATCGGCCACAGCAGCACGGGAAGCCGCGCCACCAACGTGGAAGGTACGCATGGTCAGCTGCGTGCCCGGCTCGCCGATCGACTGTGCGGCGATAACGCCCACTGCCTCACCAGCATTGACCATCGTGCCGCGACCAAGATCGCGGCCGTAACATTGAGCACATAGACCGTAACGCGTGTCGCAAGTCAGCGGAGTGCGAACCTTGACCTCGTCAATGCCCAACTTGTCGATCAGGTCGACCAGATCTTCATCCAACATGGTACCCGCAAAAATCACCGACTCCTGGGTTTCCGGATCGACCAGATCATCGACAACAACACGGCCGAGAATACGCTCACGTAGCGCCTCGATGACTTCGCCGCCTTCAACCAGTGCCTTGACGACGAAACCATTGCGAGTACCGCAATCATCCTCGGTGATGACCAGATCCTGCGTCACATCGACCAGACGGCGCGTCAGGTAACCGGAGTTAGCCGTTTTCAGTGCCGTGTCGGCCAGACCTTTACGAGCACCGTGTGTCGAGATGAAGTACTGGAGAACGTTCAAGCCTTCGCGGAAGTTGGTGGTAATCGGTGTTTCGATAATCGAACCATCCGGCTTTGCCATCAAGCCGCGCATACCGGCCAACTGGCGAATCTGGGCCGCGGAACCGCGCGCGCCGGAGTCTGCCATCATGTAAATGGAGTTGAAGGAATCCTGCTTGACCTTCTTACCGTGACGGTCAACCGTTTCCTCGTGACCGAGTTCGTCCATCATGACCTTGGCTACCTGGTCACCTGTACGGCCCCAGATGTCGACGACCTTGTTATAGCGTTCGCCGTTCGTCACCAGACCATTGGTGTACTGGATTTCGATCTCTTTCACTTCCGCTTCTGCAGAAGCAATGATCTCGTATTTCTTGGCCGGCACGCGCATATCATCAGAGCAGAAAGAAATACCAGCGCGAGTTGCGAGGGCATAGCCGTTCTGCATCAGCTTGTCAGCGAAGACGACCGTTTCCTTGAGGCCACAGCGACGGAAGGATTCATCGATCAGCTTGGAAATTTCCTTTTTCTTCAGCGCCCGATCAATCGTCTTGAAAGGCATTCCCTTCGGCAGAATTTTGGAAAGCAACGCACGGCCGGCAGTCGTTTCGACACGTACCATTTTTTCAACAAATTCGCCGTCGACCGCAGAAGCCTCGTACTGCTTGAGGCGCACCGAGATACGGGAGTGAACATCCAGTTGGCCTGCGGCCATGGCACGTTCAATTTCATTGGTATCAGCGAAGTACATTCCCTCGCCCTTGCCATTGATCTTCTCACGAGTGGCGTAGTACAGACCGAGCACGATATCCTGCGAAGGAACGATGATCGGCTGGCCGTTGGCCGGCGATAGCACGTTGTTGGAGGCCAGCATCAGGGTGCGGGCTTCCATCTGGGCTTCAAGCGACAGCGGTACGTGAACAGCCATCTGGTCACCGTCGAAGTCGGCGTTGAATGCCGCGCAAACGAGCGGGTGCAACTGGATGGCCTTGCCTTCGATCAGGGTCGGCTCGAATGCCTGGATACCCAGACGGTGCAGCGTTGGAGCGCGGTTGAGCATGACCGGATGCTCGCGGATGACGTCTTCCAGGATGTCCCAAACGACCGGCTCCTGACCTTCAACCATCTTCTTGGCCTGCTTGATGGTGGTGGCGTAGCCGAGCACTTCCAGCTTGTGAAAGATGAATGGCTTGAACAATTCCAGAGCCATCAATTTCGGCAAGCCGCACTGATGCAGCTTGAGCTGGGGACCGACCACGATGACCGAACGGCCAGAGTAGTCGACGCGCTTACCCAACAAATTCTGACGAAAACGACCGCCCTTGCCCTTGATCATGTCAGCCAGCGACTTGAGCGGACGCTTGTTGGCACCGGTCATCGCCTTGCCGCGACGACCGTTGTCGAGCAGGGAGTCGACAGACTCTTGCAGCATGCGCTTTTCATTGCGGACGATGATTTCCGGTGCCTTCAGCTCGAGCAAGCGCTTCAGACGGTTATTCCGGTTAATGACGCGACGATAGAGGTCATTCAGATCGGAGGTCGCAAAGCGGCCGCCATCGAGCGGGACCAGCGGGCGCAGATCCGGCGGCAACACCGGCAGCACTTCGAGGATCATCCAGTCAGGCTTGATACCCGATTTCTGGAAGCCCTCAAGGATCTTCAGACGCTTGGCCAGCTTCTTGTTCTTGGCTTCCGAACCGGTGACTTCGAGCTCAGCGCGCAGGGACTCAACTTCGCTATTCAGGTCAAGGTTGCGCAGCAGTTCACGGATGCCTTCGGCGCCCATGAACGCGACGAATTCGTCGCCATGCTCTTCCATCATCTCCAGGTATTGCTCTTCAGTGAGCAACTGAGCGCGCTGAAGATTACTGACCATGCCCGGATCGGTCACAACATAGGCTTCGAAGTACAGGACACGTTCGATGTCGCGCAGTGTCATGTCGAGCACCATGCCGAGACGGGACGGCAGGGATTTGAGGAACCAGATGTGGGCAGTCGGCGAGGCCAATTCGATGTGCCCCATGCGGTCACGACGAACCTTCGCCAGTGTCACTTCAACGCCACACTTCTCGCAGATCACGCCACGATGCTTAAGACGCTTGTACTTGCCGCACAGACACTCGTAGTCCTTGATCGGGCCAAAAATCTTGGCGCAGAAGAGGCCATCGCGTTCCGGCTTGAAGGTACGGTAGTTGATGGTCTCCGGCTTCTTGACTTCACCGTAGGACCAGGAACGGATCTTTTCGGGCGAGGCGAGACCAATGGTAATCGCGTCAAATTCCTCTTCCGCCGTTACCTGCTTGAATAGATCGAGCAATGCTTTCATCGTTTAACTCCCAGCCCTAAATCAGTAACGTTCCAGATCGATATCGATCGCCAGCGAACGGATTTCCTTGACCAGCACATTGAAGGATTCCGGCATGCCGGCATCAATCCTGTGCTCGCCCTTGACGATGTTTTCGTAAACCTTGGTACGGCCGTTTACATCGTCGGACTTCACGGTCAACATTTCCTGCAGCACGTAGGAAGCGCCATAGGCTTCGAGCGCCCATACTTCCATTTCACCGAAGCGCTGACCGCCGAACTGCGCCTTGCCGCCCAGCGGCTGCTGGGTAACCAGAGAGTACGGACCGGTCGAGCGGGCGTGCATCTTGTCGTCAACCAAGTGATGCAGCTTCAGATAATGCATGTAGCCAACGGTCACTTGACGCTCAAAGGCCTCGCCAGTGCGACCATCGAACAGGGTCATCTGACCCGAAGAGGGCATACCGGCCATGGCCAGCATGGCCTTGATTTCCTCTTCCTTGGCACCATCGAACACAGGAGTGGCGAACGGCACACCATTGGTCAGGTTACCTGCCATTTCGAGAACTTCAGCATCATTCAGTTCCTCGAGATTCTCGGACTTGCCGCTCGAGTTGTAGATTTGATCCAAGAATCCACGCACTTCCTTGGCACTGGACTGGGCGCGCAACATGGCGCCAATCTTGTGTCCAAGTCCTTTGGCTGCAAGACCGAGGTGAACTTCAAGAATCTGACCAACGTTCATCCGTGACGGCACACCCAACGGATTCAGGACGATATCTACCGGGCTGCCATCTTCCATGTGCGGCATGTCTTCAACCGGCAGGATACGCGACACAACACCCTTGTTACCGTGACGCCCTGCCATCTTGTCGCCAGGTTGCAGACGACGCTTGACGGCGACATAGACCTTGACCATCTTCTGAACACCTGGCGGCAGTTCATCGCCTTGTGTCAGCTTCTTGCGCTTACCTTCAAAAGCAATGTCAAAATCCTTCCGAGCCTGCTCCAGGCCATCCTTGACCTGCTCCAACTGCTGAGCTACATCATCGTCGGCAAGGCGAATATCAAACCAGTGATGCGGATCCATCCCGTCGAGATAGGATTTCTCAACGACCGCCCCCTTGGCCAGCTTCTTCGGACCGCCGTTGGCTTTCTTGCCGAGAATCAGACGCTCGACACGAGCGAAGGCATCGCGCTCGACGATGCGCATCTGGTCAGCAAGATCCAGCTTGTAGTGGCGCAGGTGCTCATCGATGATTGACTGGGCGCGCTTGTCACGCTCAATGCCTTCGCGGGTAAACACCTGAACATCGATGACGGTACCGGCAATACCCGACGGCACGCGCAGCGAGGTGTCCTTAACGTCAGAAGCCTTTTCACCGAAGATGGCGCGCAAAAGCTTTTCTTCCGGCGTCAACTGGGTTTCACCCTTGGGCGTGACCTTGCCGACGAGCACGTCGGCTGCTTCAACCTCAGCGCCGATGTAAACAATGCCGGAATCATCCAGGCGAGACAACTGGGACTCACCCAGCGAAGCGATGTCACGGGTAATTTCTTCAGGGCCGAGCTTGGTATCGCGCGCGACAACCGTCAGTTCCTCGATGTGGATCGAGGTGTAGCGATCCTCGGCAACCACACGTTCGGAGATCAAAATCGAGTCTTCGAAGTTGTAGCCATTCCACGGCATAAAGGCAATCAGCATGTTCTGGCCAAGCGCCAATTCGCCCTTGTCCGTCGAAGCACCATCAGCCACCACGTCACCCTTGGCTATATGGTCGCCCACGCGCACCATCGGACGCTGATTGATGTTTGTGTTCTGGTTAGAACGGGTGTACTTGACCAGATTGTAAATATCTACGCCCACTTCGCCGGCGATCGTTTCATCGTCATTGACACGAACCACGACGCGCGCTGCATCAACATAGTCAACCTTGCCTCCGCGCAGGGCAACTACAGCAGTACCGGAGTCGACCGCAACCGTGCGCTCGATACCAGTGCCGACCAACGGCTTTTCCGGACGCAGACAAGGAACGGCCTGGCGCTGCATGTTGGCGCCCATCAAGGCACGGTTGGCGTCATCGTGCTCAAGGAAGGGAATCAGCGAGGCAGCAACAGAGACGATCTGCCCTGGGGCAACGTCCATGTACTGGACACGTGACGGCTCGGCCAGGATGGTTTCGCCCTTTTCACGGCAAGTCACCAAATCGTCAGAGAGACGGCCATCAATTAACGAGGCATTGGCCTGAGCAACGACGTAGTTGCCCTCCTCAATAGCCGAAAGGTATTCAATTTCGTTGGTAACGTTGCCGTCCGCTACCTTTCGGTAGGCGGTTTCAATAAAGCCGTAGCTATTAACACGGGCGAACAACGCGAGCGAATTGATCAGACCGATGTTCGGACCTTCCGGCGTTTCAATCGGACAAACTCGGCCGTAGTGCGTCGGATGCACGTCACGAACTTCGAAGCCGGCACGCTCACGGGTCAAGCCACCGGGGCCGAGTGCGGAAACACGGCGTTTGTGCGTGATTTCCGACAGCGGATTGGTTTGATCCATAAACTGCGACAATTGGCTTGAGCCGAAGAACTCCTTGATTGCAGCGCTGATCGGCTTAGCGTTGATCAGGTCGTGCGGCATCAGGTTGTCGGACTCTGCTTGCGACAAGCGCTCCTTGACTGCGCGTTCGACGCGGACCAGACCGGCGCGGAACTGGTTTTCTGCCAACTCACCGACGGAACGAACGCGGCGATTGCCCAAGTGGTCGATGTCGTCAATCTCGCCACGGCCATTGCGTAGCTCGACGAGAATTTTGATGACTTCAACGATGTCACGCGGTGACAGGGTCAACTGCTCGCGCACTTCGATATTGGCGCCGAGCGGCTTGATCTTCGCGGCCAGTGCTTCGGCTTCAGCCAGAGTGACATTCTCCACCATGGCGCGGGCGCCATAGGGCATCAACCCAACTAAATCCTGAATGGCGGACAGCGCAAAGCCGGAGGCTTCAGCCAGATTTTTCAATGCCGCTTCGGCCTTGGATGCCAAGCCCTTGAGCATCAACTTGTACTCAATGACGTCAGGACGAACCAAACGCCGATTGAACTTCATCCGGCCAACACCAGAAAGATCGTAACGCTCGTCGGAATAGAAGAGTCCGTTGAACAGAATTTCCACGGCCTCTTCCGTCGGCGGCTCCCCCGGACGCATCATGCGATAAATCGCGACACGTGCAGCCTGGCGGGTTGCTGTTTCGTCCGCACGTAGCGTGTTTGAAATAAACGAGCCACGGTCAAGTTCGTTGGTATACAACGTTTCGATCGCAGAAATCTCAGCCTCGCGCAGTTTGGCGAGCAATGTTTCGGTGATTTCGTCGTTGGCATTGGCAATGACTTCGCCCGTTGCCTTGTCGATGATGTTCTTGGCGACAACACGCCCGACCAAGAAATCTTCCGGCACTGCGATTTGCTTGATGGCAACTGCTGCAATGTCACGGATATGTTTGGCGGTAATACGCTTGTCTTTAGCGACGATCACCTTGCCATCAGGACCAACAAAGTCAAATCGGGCAACTTCGCCACGCAACCGCTCGGGAACCAGAGTGAATTCGATCTTTTCCTTTGACAGAAGGAAGGTATCAAATTCAAAGAACTGCGCAAGGATTTCCTCGGACGACATTCCGATAGCCTTGAGCAACGTCGTGACGGGCATCTTGCGCCGACGGTCAACCCGGAAAAAGAGCGTATCTTTGGGATCGAATTCGAAATCCAGCCACGAACCGCGGTAGGGAATCACACGCGCCGAGAAGAGCAACTTGCCGGAACTGTGGGTCTTGCCCCGGTCGTGCTCGAAAAAGACACCTGGCGAGCGATGCAACTGGGAAACGATGACACGCTCGGTTCCGTTGATGACGAAAGAACCGTTGGTCGTCATCAAGGGCATCTCGCCCATGTAAACTTCCTGCTCCTTGACCTCCTTCACGGTGTCCGGAGCCTCGCGGTCCATAATGACCAGGCGAACCTTTGCACGTAGCGAAGACGCAAAGGTCAGACCACGTTGCTGACATTCGGTCACATCGAAGGCCGGCTCGCCGAGCATGTAGCTAACGAACTCCAAGCGAGCGTTGCCCGAATGTGAAACGATCGGAAATATCGAGGTAAATGCAGCCTGCAACCCCTCATTCTTCCGCCGCTCGGGAGCGACTCCGTCTTGCAGGAAATCCTTGAAAGACTGCAGTTGGGTCGCCAACAAGTAAGGGACGTCAAGCACACTAGCGCGCTTGGCGAAGCTCTTGCGGATGCGTTTCTTCTCGGTGAAGGAGTAAGTCATGGTAACTCCGTGAGGATGGAATCAAACGTTGAACCTGAGAAAACAGGCAAACGCAAACGAACTCTCCTCCCCTCCGGGGAAGAAGAAAGCATCGTTTGCGTTTGCCAGTTGGCGTTATTCAAGTTCGGTTTTGGGGTCTATGAAACCTGTCATACAAAGCACAAAAGGGCTGGCGACAAAGCCGCCAGCCCGCTTGCGAAGCGTCGATTACTTGACTTCGACCTTGGCGCCCGCGTCTTCCAGTTGCTTCTTGAGGGCTTCTGCATCAGCCTTGGAAACACCTTCCTTGACTGCCTTCGGAGCTCCATCAACCAGATCCTTGGCTTCCTTGAGGCCCAGGCCGGTAACAGCACGGACGACCTTGATGACTTCGACCTTCTTGTCGCCAGCTGCGTTCAGCATAACGGTGAATTCGGTCTGCTCTTCGACAGCGGCAGCTGCACCACCTGCCGGGCCGGCAACGGCGACGGCAGCGGCGGAAACGCCAAACTTCTCTTCGAATGCCTTGACCAGGTCATTCAGTTCCATAACGGTCAGGGAACCTACGGCTTCCAGGATATCTTCTTTGCTAATTGCCATTTCAATAAACTCCTAAATCAGTTCGTATGCGGTAGTGATCAAGCGGCAGCTTCTTCGCGCTGGGTAGCCAGGGCAGCCAGACCGCGGACGAAGCCGGCGACCGGAGCTTGCATGACGTACAGCAGCTTGGAGAGCAGCTCTTCGCGGCTCGGGACGGACGCAAGCGCCTGCACACCAGCCTTGTCGAGCACATTGCCGGCGTAGGAGCCAGCCTTGAGTACCAATTTGTCGTTGGTTTTAGCGAAATCGCTAAGCACCTTCGCAGCAGCCACGGGATCGGCGGATACGCTGTAAATCAGCGGACCGACCATGTGATCTGCCAGGCCTGCGAACGGGGTGTCCGCGACGGCGCGACGCACCAAGGTATTCTTCAACACACGCAGATAGACGCCAGATTCGCGAGCCTTCTTGCGCAGCACGGTGAGGTCTCCGACCTCAATGCCACGATATTCGGCAATCGCGATAGTCTGGGCGTTGGCTACTTGTGCCGATACCTCAGCTACAACCGCTTTTTTGTCGTTCAGATTGAGACCCACAGGTCTTTCCTCCTTTCAAGTCATAACACGACGGGAAGAATTTCCCGCCGCACCTACGGCGACCTGAACCAGAAGCTATGCCGCCCGTTACCGGTCAGCAGAAAATCTTGTTCTGGGACACCGTCTGCGCAGGGTGCTTTCGCGATTAAGCCTCGTTACCAAGGCGCCTGCGGTCTTTGACGATCTGCCGGTGATTGCTTACGCAGCCACCGGCAGCCCAAAGTACTTTTTAGCCAACCAGCGTGGCCTGATCGACGCGAACGCCGGGGCCCATCGTGGCAGCAACAGCAACCTTGCGAAGATACTGCCCCTTGGAAGAAGCCGGCTTCGCCTTGTTCAATGCATCGATCAGCGCCTTGAGGTTGGACTCGAGGCTCTCGACCGAGAACGATGCACGACCGATGGTGGCGTGAATGATGCCAGCCTTGTCAGTACGGTACTGAACCTGACCAGCTTTTGCATTCTTCACGGCGGTAACGACATCCATCGTCACAGTACCAACCTTCGGATTCGGCATCAGACCGCGCGGACCTAGGATCTGGCCAAGTTGGCCGACGATCTTCATGGCATCTGGCGTCGCAATGACGACATCGAAATTCAGGTTACCAGCCTTGACTTCGGCAGCCAGATCGTCGAAACCGACGACTTCAGCACCGGCAGCCTTTGCGGCTTCAGCTTTTTCGCCCTGGGCAAAAACGGCAACACGGACGGACTTGCCAGTACCCGCCGGCAGAACAACCGAGCCACGAACAACCTGGTCCGACTTACGTGCATCGACACCCAGATTTACTGCAACGTCGATGGACTCGTCGAATTTCGCAGTCGCGGTTTCCTTGGCTAGGGTCAGCGCTTCCTGAACCGGGTACAGCTTCATCGCAACGACTTTGCCCGCTTGGGCTTTTTGCTTTTTGGTGAGCTTAGCCATGATTACAGACCCTCTACCGTGATGCCCATGGAGCGGGCGGAACCAGCGATGGTGCGAACGGCTGCATCCATGTCGGCAGCAGTAAGGTCAGGCATCTTGGTCTTGGCAATTTCTTCAGCCTGAGCACGAGTGATCTTGCCAACCTTGTCGGTATGCGGCTTGGCCGAACCGGACTTGATACCAGCAGCCTTCTTGATCAGGATCGTAGCCGGCGGCGTCTTCATCACAAAAGTGAAGGACTTGTCCGCAAAGGCGGTGATCACGACAGGAATCGGCAGACCCGGCTCGACGCCCTGCGTCTGGGCGTTGAAGGCCTTGCAGAACTCCATGATATTCAGACCACGCTGACCGAGGGCGGGGCCAATCGGGGGCGACGGGTTTGCTTTGCCAGCAGGCACTTGCAGCTTGATATAACCAATAATCTTCTTGGCCATAATTGCTCCTTATTGATGAGTGATAGCGCGCTTTCACGGAAACACATCCGCTACCAGCGCTCCTCTTGCCGAAACAAAGGGCTTTCGGCTTGCCCTAAAATAACAATCAGGCTTTCTCGACCTGACCAAACTCCAACTCGACCGGCGTAGCACGACCAAAGATGGTCACCGAAACACGAATGCGATTTTTTTCGTAATTGACGTCTTCGACCGCGCCATGGAAATCGGTAAACGGACCTTCCTTTACGCGCACAACTTCGCCAACTTCAAACAGCACCTTCGGACGGGGTTTCTCAACGCCCTCCTGCATTTGCTGCATGATTTTTTCGACTTCTTTTTCAGAAATTGGAGTGGGCTTGGTCGCCGTTCCGCCAACAAAACCGGTGACTTTGGGCGTGTTCTTTACCAAGTGCCAGGAATCGTCATCCATTTCCATTTCGCACAACACATAGCCCGGAAAGAACTTGCGCTCAGAGATGGCCTTCTGACCATTCTTCATTTCAACAACTTCCTCAACCGGCACCAAAATGCGGCCAAATTTATCCTGCATACCAAGACGCTCTATGCGCTCCAAAATTGCGCGCATGACGCTTTTTTCGAAGCCCGAGTAAGCGTGAACAACGTACCAGCGTTTACTCATGATTTCTTCCAGCCCAAGACCAGGTCATAAAGGACCCACTCAAGACTTTTGTCAGTGAGATACAGGAAGATCGCCATCACTACGACAAAAGCGAAAACCGCCCCTGTCGTCTGCATGGTTTCCTTACGGCTTGGCCAAACAACTTTCTTGGCCTCAACAACCGCCTCGTTGGCAAACATGAAGAAGCGCTGCCCCGGCTCGGTTTTCCAAGCAACGGCAATCGCCAGCGCCAACCCAACGAGGACCGCCAGGACGCGCAAAATCATTGCCTGCTCGGAGAGCAGGTAGAAGCCAGCCACGCCAGCAGCCAGAATAACCAGCGCCAGCGCAAACTTGATCTTGTCAGCCATGAAATTCGCGATCTTTATAGAGAGTGGCAGGGGCGGAGGGAATCGAACCCCCGACCTACGGTTTTGGAAACCGTTGCTCTACCAATTGAGCTACACCCCTGCGGCAGAAACATCAAAGCGCTTCAGTTACCCGAAGCGCCTTGATTACAAAAATTACCGATTACTCGATGATCTTGGCGACGACGCCGGCGCCGACGGTACGACCGCCTTCACGAATGGCGAAGCGCAGACCTTCTTCCATGGCGATCGGAGCGATCAGCTTGATGGTCATGGCGATGTTGTCGCCAGGCATCACCATCTCAACGCCTTCCGGCAGATCGATGGAGCCGGTCACGTCGGTCGTGCGGAAATAGAACTGGGGACGGTAACCATTGAAGAACGGGGTGTGACGACCACCTTCATCCTTGGACAGGATGTACACCTCAGAGGTGAAGTGGGTGTGCGGCTTGACAGAGCCCGGCTTGCACAGCACTTGGCCACGCTCGACGTCTTCACGCTTGGTACCACGGAGCAGGGCGCCAACGTTGTCGCCAGCCTGACCTTGGTCGAGCAGCTTGCGGAACATTTCAACACCGGTACAGGTGGTCTTGACGGTCGGGCGGATACCGACGATTTCGATTTCTTCGCCAACCTTGACCACACCACGCTCGATACGACCGGTAACAACGGTGCCGCGACCGGAGATGGAGAAGACGTCTTCAACCGGCATCAGGAAGGGCTGGTCAATCGCACGTTCCGGGGTCGGAATGTAGGAGTCCAGGGCATCAGCCAGACGGAAGATGGAGGGTTCGCCGATTTCGGACTGGTCGCCTTCGAGGGCTTTCAGTGCGGAGCCGTGAATGATCGGGGTATCATCGCCCGGGAAATCGTACTTGGAGAGGAGCTCACGGAGTTCCATTTCGACGAGCTCGAGCAGCTCGGCGTCGTCCACCATGTCGCACTTGTTCATGAACACCAGAACGTACGGCACGCCAACTTGACGGGCCAGCAGGATGTGCTCACGGGTCTGCGGCATCGGGCCGTCAGCGGCGGAACAGACGAGAATGGCGCCGTCCATCTGGGCAGCACCGGTAATCATGTTCTTGACGTAGTCAGCGTGTCCCGGGCAGTCAACGTGGGCGTAGTGACGATTGGCGGTTTCGTATTCGACGTGGGCGGTATTGATGGTTATACCACGGGCCTTTTCTTCCGGCGCCGCGTCGATTTCGTCATACTTCTTGGCCGAACCACCAAACTTGGCGGACAGCACCGTCGTGATCGCCGCCGTCAGCGTCGTCTTGCCGTGGTCAACGTGACCAATCGTGCCAACGTTTACGTGCGGTTTGGTACGCTCGAATTTTTCCTTAGCCATTCCAGTTCCTCAATAATCAAATAAATAAAAAATCCAGAATCCAAGCTAATCGGTGGTGCCCATGGGCAGGATCGAACTGCCGACCTCTCCCTTACCAAGGGAGTGCTCTACCACTGAGCCACATGGGCCTACCTTAAAACTCCAGCCGTACTGCGTCATGGAGCGGGTGAAGGGAATCGAACCCTCGTCTTAAGCTTGGAAGGCTTCAGCTCTACCATTGAGCTACACCCGCTTATTACGCCCGCAACACAGGCTGCTACAGCATTCAATCTGGTGGAGGGGGAAGGATTCGAACCTTCGAAGGCAGAGCCGACAGATTTACAGTCTGTTCCCGTTGACCGCTTGGGTACCCCTCCGGAAGAACCCGGGATTATCCGGACGACCACCAGCCCTGTCAACACCCAAAAACAGAAAAGCCGGCATATAGCCGGCTTTTTCCGCTTTCGAAACTGAAATTACTTCTGGGCGAGGACCCAGGCGACCAGCTTCTTGGCTTCGTCTTCAGTAACGTTGTTGGGCGGCATCGGGATCTGACCCCAGACACCCTTGCCGCCAGCCTTGACCTTGGTGGCCAGCATGGCGGGGGCAGCCTTGTCGCCCTTGTATTTTGCAGCGACTTCCTTGTAAGCCGGACCAACCAGCTTTTTGTCGATGGCATGGCAGGACATGCAGTTCTTGGCCTTGGCCAGAGCTTCGTCGGCTTGGGCCTGACCGGCCATCACGATACCAGCGGCGGCCATCACGGCAACATAAACAGCTTTCATTCTCTCGCTCCGTTATTCAGGTTGGTGGATAAATCAGTATTGGATGATAAAACCCTTTTCTTTCCCTTGCAAACAGGAAGCTTGGGGCAACCGCATCTCTTCCACAAGACGGTTAACGCAGCACCCCGGGGCGCGTTGACAGGGAATGCTCATGAAGGTCGCGACGACACGGCCAACAAAGCACCGGCCGAGACGAACAAACCACCGAAAAGGCGATTCTGCAAACGAATTGCGACCGGGTCATGCAACCACCTGCCCAGATGCACTGCGGCAAGTGCGTACCCGGACATCACCGCCATGTCAGTCAGGCAGAGTGTTGTGGCTATCAACAGGTACTGGGGAATTTGGGGTTCCGCTGGATTGACAAACTGGGGCACCAGCGCACCGATGAATATGATGGCCTTCGGATTGGTCAGATTGACCAGAACCCCCTGCAAAAATAGTCCTTTGCGATGCACTATCGGAGCATTGGCATCGACCGGAATGACCGGCGCCCGCCATTTCTGGATGCCGAGCCAGAGCAGGTAGGCCGCACCCAAAAATTTGACCAGCAAAAATGCTGTTTCCGAGGCGGCCAATAGTGCGCCTAGGCCAAGTGCGACAATCAGCAGATGGAGCAAAATGGCCGACTGAAGGCCAAGAATGGCTGTCAGTGCAGCCCAATAGCCGTGCCGCATGCCGGTGCTCATGCTGATCACCGCGCCCGGCCCGGGGGTCACCGCGATCAGGATGGCCGCCAGCAGGAACCCAAGCCAGACCGCAAGTGTCATTTACGGCGCTGAATCTGCTTGACGTCGCGCACGGCGCCCTTGTCGGCCGAGGTGGCCATCAGGGCATAGGCTTGCAGCGCGGCAGAAACCGTACGTTCGCGATTGACCGGCTGCCAGGCAGCATCGCCCTTGGCTTCCATCGCGGCGCGGCGGATGGCGAGTTCGTCATCGGCGATAGCCAAGTGGATGCGACGATTCGGGATGTCGATTTCGATGGTGTCACCCTCTTCGACCAAACCGATGGCGCCGCCATCGGCTGCTTCCGGCGAAGCATGGCCGATGGAAAGGCCTGAGGTGCCGCCAGAGAAACGGCCATCAGTGAGCAGCGCGCAAGCTTTGCCGAGGCCCATCGATTTCAGGTAGGAGGTTGGGTATAGCATTTCCTGCATGCCGGGGCCGCCTTTCGGGCCTTCGTAGCGGATGACGACGACGTCGCCGGCAACGATTTTTTCGCCCAGAATGGCGTCGACCGCAGCATCCTGGCTTTCGAAGACGCGAGCACGGCCGCTGAATTTCCAGATGGACTCATCGACACCGGCCGTCTTGACGATGCAGCCGTCAAGCGCGATGTTGCCGTAAAGGACGGCCAGGCCGCCCTCCTGCGAGAAAGCGTTGGCCTTGTTGCGGATGCAACCGTGGGTACGATCGAGATCGAGTTCGTTGAAGCGACGATCCTGCGAGAAGGCGACTTGGGTCGGCACGCCGCCCGGGGCGGCCTTGAAAAACTCGTGCACCTTGACGTCGTGTTCGCGGACGACGTCCCAGCGTTCAATGGCTTCCCCGATATTCTTGATATGGACGGTCGGCACATCGCGCGTGATCAGCCCTGCCCTATCCAGTTCGCCGAGGATGCCCATGATGCCGCCGGCCCGATGGACGTCTTCGATGTGATACTTGTCGGTCATCGGCGCGACCTTGCACAGGCAGGGCACGGCGCGCGAAATGCGGTCGATGTCGGCCATCGTGAAGTCGACACCGGCTTCCTGCGCCGTGGCCAGGATGTGGAGCACGGTGTTGGTCGAGCCGCCCATGGCGACGTCGAGGGTCATGGCGTTTTCGAAAGCGGCCTTGGTGGCAATGGAGCGCGGCAGCACCGAGGCGTCATCCTGCTCGTAATAACGCTTGCACAGTTCGACGATCAGGCGTCCGGCACGCAGGAAGAGGTGCTTGCGGTCAGCGTGCGTGGCGACGACGGTGCCGTTGCCGGGCAGGCTGAGGCCGAAAGCTTCGGTCAAGCAGTTCATCGAGTTGGCGGTAAACATGCCGGAGCAGGAGCCGCAGGTCGGGCAGGCGGAACGCTCGATTTCGTCGAGATCGGACTGGGAAACCGTGTGGTCGGCAGCCTTGACCATGGCATCGACGAGATCGAGGTGCACGACGTTGCCCTGGATCTTGACCTTGCCGGCTTCCATCGGTCCGCCGGAGACGAAAATGACCGGAATGTTGAGGCGCATGGCGGCCATCAGCATGCCCGGGGTGATCTTGTCGCAGTTGGAGATGCAGACCATGGCGTCGGCGCAGTGGGCGTTCACCATGTATTCGACCGAGTCGGCAATGAGGTCGCGGCTGGGTAGCGAATACAACATCCCGCTATGGCCCATGGCGATGCCGTCGTCGATGGCGATGGTGTTGAATTCCTTGGCAACGCCGCCGGCTGCCTCGATCTCGCGCGCTACCAGCTGCCCCATGTCCTTGAGGTGCACGTGGCCCGGCACGAACTGGGTGAAGCTGTTGACCACGGCGATGATCGGCTTGCCGAAGTCGCCATCCTTCATGCCGGTAGCGCGCCACAGGGAGCGGGCACCGGCCATGTTGCGGCCGTGGGTGGAGGTGCGGGAACGGTATTGCGGCATGACTCTCTCTCCGTCTGAATCTGGCGCCGATGTCTTGTCATGGCGCGCGAACTATAATCAGCTAATTCTAGCCCACTCTTAACCTTCAATGCTTCTTCACCCGCAGTTCGATCCTGTTGCCTTTTCGCTCGGCCCGCTCTCGGTGCGCTGGTACGGTTTGATGTATCTCGTCGCCTTCGTTCAGTTTATTTTGCTCGGTCGCTACCGGATCAAGAGTCGCCCGTCGATTCTCTCCGTCGAACAACTCGACGACCTGCTTTTCTACGGCATGCTCTGGGTCATTGTCGGTGGTCGCCTCGGGCAAGTGCTGTTCTATGAGCCGGCTTACTACTTGAGCAATCCGCTGGAAATTCTTGCTGTCTGGAAAGGCGGCATGAGCTTCCATGGCGGCTTTCTCGGCGTGCTCGCCGCCATGGGCCTTTGGGCCAACAAGCAAAAGCTCAACTGGTGGGACATCATGGATTTCGTCGCGCCGCTCGTCCCGCTTGGCCTGGCCGCCGGCCGTCTCGGCAACTTCATCAACGGCGAACTGTGGGGCCGCGTCGCCGAGGCCAGCCTGCCGTGGGCGATGATCTTTCCGCAATCCGGCGACATGCAGCCGCGCCACCCGTCGCAGCTTTATCATATCGGTCTGGAAGGCCTCGCCCTCTTTTCAATTTTGTGGCTTTTTTCCAGTCGACCGCAGCAACGCGGTGCGGTGTCCGGCGTTTTCCTGATCGGCTACGGTGCGTTCCGTTTCATCACCGAATTCTTCCGCGAGCCGGATGCCGGCATCTTCGGCCAGTCCTATACGATCAGCATGGGTCAGTGGCTGTCGCTGCCCATGGTGCTGGCCGGCCTCGTTTTGCTGATACTCGCCAAGCGCCGGAAAATTCTATAATTATGGATTACGTTATCCACTACACGACAGGAATCGACTCATGACACGTCCGTTCAAGGTTCTCGGCATCCAGCAAATCGCCATCGGCGGCCCTTCCAAGGAAAAACTGCGCACCCTGTGGGTCGAGAAATTCGGCCTGGAAATCACCAGCACCTTCGTTTCCGAGCGCGAAAACGTCGACGAGGACATCTGCGCCATGGGCACCGGCCCGTTCAAGGTCGAAGTCGACCTCATGCAGCCGCTTGATCCGGACAAGAAGCCGGCTGTGCACACCACGCCGCTCAACCACGTCGGCCTGTGGATCGACGATTTGCCCAAGGCTGTCGAATGGCTGTCGGCCAACGGCGTACGTTTTGCCCCGGGCGGCATCCGCAAGGGCGCTGCGGGTTTCGACATCACCTTCCTGCACCCGAAGGGCAACGAGGAATTCCCAATTGGCGGCGAAGGCGTGCTGATCGAGCTCGTTCAGGCGCCGCCGGAAGTCGTCTCAGCCTTCGCCAGGCTGGCCGCCCAGTAAGCCAAAATGGCTGACATCCCCGAGCACGAACTCGAGGAAACCCGCGCCGCGCTCGCCCCCACGCTGGAGGCGACCGCGGCGATCCTGCCCTGGGTGGCCACGCCCAGAAAGGCGCGCTTCGACCCGAAGCTCAATGAACGCTGGATTGCCGCCAACAAACGGCTTGCTGCAGCATGGTCGGAGCGCCATGGCGACGGCTCCGACGATATTCGACCGGCCGTTTTCGGGCTCTACACCATCGCCATCGAAACCGCCGACGCCAACTGCCTGCGTCTCGGCGAAGCTCTGGCCAGCGCCGCCGACCGCCTTGAAGATGATGCGCTGTCTCCTCGCCTGATCGCAGCCATGAGTGCCGCCATCGAATGCCTGAGCGAAGCAGACGGCCTTGAGCACCCAGCCTTCCCGGAACGTGCCGACCACTTTGCCGGGCGCCTCGAGGCCTGTGCCAAGGCGACCAAAATCGACGAGCGCTCGGCTGTTCTCGACCAACTATTCGTGGATGAAGCCAGCGAGCAAATCCAGTTGATGCACGATGCCCTGGCCACCCTGCCGCCGGATGCCTACGCCTTGACCACGGAGGCGCTCAAGCTGGCCCAACAGGCCGAATTGCTTGAAATCTGGGGCGTCATGCACCTTGCCCGGCAACTCTCGGAATGCATCACACGCAATGCGGCCGACCTTGATAACGCTGCCGTCCGCATGGAAATACAAAATCGGCTGGAAGCACTCAGCACCACCGTTGCCACGGTCAACCGGTAATTTCGACCAAAATTGAAATGTCGTCAGATCGCACCGCAAACGGCGCGCAGCCGTTCGCCAGCGGCACGGGCCTGGAGCTTCGCCTCTTCCGCCTCATATTCGACCAGTGCCAGCGTCACCAGATTGGCCACCGCCTGCGCAAACAGCCCGTGCGACGACGTCCACGGTTGGCGCGATCCGACCTGCTCGAGACAGAGCACTCCCTGCAACTCGCCGCGGATATGAATTGGTGTATCAAGCATGGCCATCACACCATGACAGGGCAGGTAATCGGCAGCAAACTCGGCGGTCAATGGATGAGTGTAGGCATCGTCAGCCGCGATGCTGCTGCCCGCCCGCAATGCCTGGAAGTACAGCGGATACTGGCGGGCATGGATACGCTGGTCTTTGCTGTGGCGCCGCGGCGACAGCTCGAAGAGGTCAAGACAGAGCAGTTCCTGATGCTGGTTGGTGAGCGCCCAGATGCTGACGCGCTCGACGCCGGACATCTGCGCCGCCGACTCGGTCAGGATGCTCAGCATCATGTCGAGCGGCGCCTCCTTGAAATATGCGCCGCGCGACAGGCTGGCAATACCTTCCTGCAACTCCAGCGGCGACATCAGGGTTCTGCCGAGACCCGGATTGACCATGTTTTCCATAAAATTCCGACTGACCAGTCCCAAGGGACAAATATTCAAGTCCGAATTTTAAGAAACTCGGCCTGTTTCGCCCGTGAAATCCTCCACACCTGACAAAAGTAATAGCCGGGGCGCCGCGTTTAATCGGGTCCTGGCGTCGTCTTGAAGATGAAAGCCGCCTTCTGGACTTCGGTAATCCACACCAGCCCGTCACCGTAATGACCGGTCTGTGCCACCTCGGTAATCCGCTGAAAAATGGCCTCGGCCACCTCATCCGGGGCGACGATTTCGACGCGTACCTTGGGCGTGTAATCGGTCAATTCATCCTTGATCTTTGTCCGCGCCGGCACATGGCGCGACGGCGCACTACAGCCTTCGACCTTGGTCACCGTCATGCCGGGAAATCCGGGCAGGACGACTAGCGCATCACGCAAATCCGCCAGTTTGTTGGGGCGAATGACAGCCTTGATTTCTTTCATGCTTCGACCTCTTCATCGTCAAACCAGCGGTAAATGGTGGGCAAGACCAGCAGCGTCAGCAGGGTACAGGTAATCAGGCCACCAATCACCACGATGGCCAGCGGCCGCTGCACTTCGGAACCCGGCCCGCTCGAAAACAGGAAGGGAATCAGGCCGAGCATGGCCACCGTCGCCGTCATCATCACCGGCCGGAAGCGCAGCGTGGCGCCCTCGACCACCGCGTCGCGCACGCTGCGTCCCTGGTCGCGCAGACCACGGATGTAGGACACCAGCACAACGCCGTTGAGCACGGCAATACCCCACAGCGCAATGAACCCCACCGAGGCGGGCACCGACAGGTATTCGCCACTGATAAACAGGCCGATGATGCCGCCGATGGAAGCAAAAGGCAGCACGGTGATGATCAGCGTGGCAAAACGCAGCGAATTGAAGAGCAGGAAGAGCAGGAAGAAAATCGCCGCGATGGTGATCGGGATGATGATCTTCAGGTGACCCAGCGCCCGTTCCATATTCTGGAACTGACCGCCCCACTCCAGATAATAGCCGTCCGGCAGCTTGATCTGGCCATCCACCTTCTGCTGCAATTCGGCGACAAAACTGCCGAGGTCGCGATCCTTGACGTTGACGCCGACGACGATGCGGCGCTTGCCCAGCTCGCGCGAAATCTGCGCAGGGCCATCCATGACGCTGATTTTCGCCACGTCGGCCAGGCGCGCCTGGGCGCCATTGCGCGAGGTGATCAGGATGTTCGAAATTGCCTCGACGTTGTTGCGGAAGCTCTCCGGCAAACGCACCACGCCCGGGAAACGACGTTCGCCCTCGAAGATCTCGGTCGCCACCTTGCCGCCAACTGCCGTCTCCAGCAAATCGTTGACGTCGGAAACGTTCAAACCAAGCCGTGCGATCGCCTGGCGGTCGATTTCAATGGACAAATACTGCTGCCCGCTGATCCGCTCGATACGCAGATCCTGCGCCCCCTCCAAGGTCTGGGCGACCTTGCCGATCTGGCCGGCAATCTTCTTCAACTGATCGAGATCGTCGCCGAAGACCTTGACCGCGATGTCGGAGCGCACGCCAGTGACCATTTCATCCACACGGTCGGAAATCGGCTGGGCCATGACCACTTGCACACCCGGCAGCACCTTGAGCTTCTCGCGCATGGCGTCCTGAATATCCTCCTGCGTCCAGCCGGAAGGCCATTCGCTACGCGGCTTCAGGCTGACGATGGGCGTCGACTCGTTCGGCCCCTGCGGGTCGGCGGGCGATTCGCCGCGACCAACGCCGGACACCGCGGACTTGACGCCCGGCACCTGCATGACCAGACGCATGGCCTCCATTTCCATCTTGATCGACTCGTCGAGCGAGATGTTGGGCACCCGATTGATACCCGGCACGACAGAGCCTTCCTTCATTTCCGGAATGAAGGCGGTGCCGAGGAAAGGCAGCGTACCTACCGTCAGGATGAAGGCGCCAACAGCCAGGATCACCGTCTTGCGCTCGTTGCCCAGCGTCCAGTGGAGCATCTTGAGGTAGCGGCGCTTCATGGCCGCGATCAGCTTGGTGTCGTGGTCACCATCGTGGGCCGGCGGCTTGAGCAGGTAGGTAGACATCACCGGCGTCAGTGTCATTGACAGGACCAGCGAAATGGCCAGCGCGATGGCGATGGTGTAGGCCAGCGGCGCGAACATCTTGCCTTCCATGCCCTGCAAAGTCATCAGCGGCAGGAAGACGAGAATGATGATGCCAACGCCGAAGATGACCGGCGTCGCCACCTCGACCACGGCGCGCAGGATCACCCGCAACTGGCTCTCGCCGCTCTTGGCATGGCGCCCGAGTTGCAGGTAGGCATTTTCGACAACAACCACCGAGCCGTCGACCATCAGGCCGATAGCAATGGCCAGGCCGCCGAGCGACATCAGGTTGGCCGAAATACCCAGCTTGTTCATCGCCATAAAGGTCAGCAACGGGGTCAGCACCAGCGTACCGACGACGATCAGCGATGAACGGACATCACCGAGAAAGAGGAAGAGCACGACGACGACCAGCGCGACGCCCTCAAGCAGCACCTTGGTGACCGTCCACAACGCCGCATCGACCAGTTCCGAACGGTCGTAATACGGCGCGATCTTCAGGCCGTCGGGCAACATGCCCTTGCGGTTGATCTCCTCGACCCGCGCCTTGACCCGGCTGACCACTTCCTTGGCGTTGCCGCCGGCAATCATCATGACCACGCCACCGACCGCCTCGGTCGTGCCGTTCTTGATCACGGCGCCCTGCCGGACATCGTGGCCGATCTGCACTTCGGCGACATCGCGCACGTAAACCGGCACGCCGTCCTTTTCCTTAAGCACGATAGCGCGCAGGTCTTCCAGATCGCGGACCAGGCCAACGCCGCGAATCAGGTACTGCTCGGCGTATTGCGGCAGGACGCCGCCGCCGGCATTGGCATTGTTGCGACCGACCGCCTGATAGACGTCGGCGACGCTGAGCCCGAAGTGGCGCAGCTTGTCGGGATTGACCAGCACCTGATACTGCTTGGCGTAGCCGCCCTGTGAATTGATCTCGGCGACACCCGGAATCGAGCGCAACAAGGGGCGCACCACCCAGTCCTGGGCGACGCGGCGCTTCATCAACTCGTCTACGCTCAGTGTCCGGTCGCCATCATCGGGCCGCTCCAGCGTGTATTGATAAACCTCGCCGAGACCGGTAGATACCGGCCCGAGCACCGGCGTAATGCCTGCCGGCAAGCGCGAACCGACTTCGAGCAGGCGCTCCATGACGAGTTGGCGGGCGAAATAGACGTCGGTCTTGTCATTGAATACCAAGGTGATCAGCGACAGGCCCGGCTTGTTCAGCGAGCGCATCTCCTCCAGCCCGGGCAAGCCGGTCATCGCGACCTCAAGTGGCACCGTGGCAAAACGCTCGACCTCTTCCGGCGAACGGCCGGTGGCCTCGGTGGCGATCTGGACCTGAACATTGGTCACATCGGGGAAGGCATCGACCGACAGCTTGCGCGCCGCATCGAGCCCGAAGAAGAAAAGGACGGTCGCGATCACCGCGACGATCAGGCGCTGCTTGAGCGCCCCACGGACGAGGGACTCGATCACGATCCCTCCATTTCCTTGCGATTACGCTCGTTATTCAGGTGGAAAGCGCCATCGACCACCAGCTTTTCACCGCCCTTGAGGCCGGAGACAACAACGCGCACGCCCCCCTGCTCAGGGCCCAGCTTGACCTTGGCCAAACGGAAGGCACCATCGCCCTCGGCGATAAAAACGTTGTCCTCATCATTTTCACGAACGACTGCGCCGGCCGGTATGACCAGGCGATTCACCGGCTTGGCTTCAATCAGCATTGAAGCCAGCATGGCCGGTTTGAGGCGGCCATCGCGGTTATCCAGTTCGGTACGAACCAAGACCGTGCGCGTCTCCGGGTCGATGGTCTGACCGACAAAAATCAGCTTGCCGACCAGCTTTTCATGGCCCAGCGCCGGCACTTCGATGCTCACCGACTGCCCGGTCTTGACCTGGCTGACCTGCTGCTCAGGCACCTGCGCAACGGCCCACAGGCGCGACAGATCGGCGACGACAAACAGGGAATCGGCGGGTTGCACAACCTGCCCCTGCGCCAGCTTGCGTTCAACGACAACGCCATTCAAGGTCGCCACGACCGGCGTCACGGAATTGACCTCGCCCTGCTTGCCCAAGCGGTCAATGGCCGCCGGACCGACGCCCAGCAACTGCAATTGATCGCTGGCCGCCCGCGTTTCAGCCTTCGAAATCTGGTATTCGCTTTCCCGACGCTGCAACTCGGCCGCACCGATCACGTCTGCCTCAAACAAGGCCTTGGCGCGTTCGGCATTGCGCCGATTCAGCTCCAGCTCGGCACGTGCCTTGAGATAAGCCAGTTGCTGGCTGGACAACTCACTGCTGTTCAACTTGGCGAGAATTTCACCCTTTTTGACACTCTGACCAAGCAGGGCGTCGATATCCGTCACCCGGCCGGTTACCGTCGCACCAATGCGGGCCAGACGCTGTTCGTCAAAATCGATACGCCCGCTGACGCGCAGTGTTTCAGCCACGGGCTGGGTGCTGACGTCGCTCAATTTAAGCTGATCGAGCAACTCCGGCGAGGGCGTAACGCTCAAGGGGTCGCGCACCTGCTGCGCGGCCGATTTGTCATTCTCCTGATTACAGCCGGCCAGTGTTGCCACGGTCAACAGCAAAAATAGGGCTTTTTTCATTATTCTTTTCCTCCGGGGATCGCCCGTAGTCGTTCAATTTCTACCCAGGCCGAAGCCAGTTCGTAACGTGCAGTAATCAATTCGGCGCGCGCGGCGCGGAAAACCCTTCGCGCATCGAGCACTTCAAGAAAACCACGTTCGCCAAAACGATAGGCCGCTTCAGCCACCTTCACGGCTGCTTCGGCCTGCTTGAGAATGCCGGACTCCAGCGCGACAACCTGAGCCTGGGCAATCTCATATTGCTGGAAGGCGATTTCAAGCTGCTGGGCCAGCGAAAACTCCTGCGCGGCCAACTCATGACGAGCCCGCGACAACTGTGCCGAGGCTTCGCCCACCGGGCCGCTACGGCGGTCCCACAAGGGAATCGACACGACAACACCAAGCTTGTTGGCGCGCATATCGGGATCTTCTTCCATGCCAGCCTTCAGCGCCACATTCGGCCAGCGCTGGCGTCGTTCGAGATCGAGTTGATGCTGGGCGCGCACCATTTCGGAGCGTGCGCGCGCCAAATCCGGGCTGGTTTGAGCCAATTGCTTGAGCAAGCTGTCGAGCGGCGGTAGTTCCGGAACGTCTCGCAACAGGCCGCGCAGGGCAAAGTCGGCGGGCAACGCGCCTCCCACACTCTGGCGCAATTGCGAGCGTGCCTGCTCACCGCGAAATCCAGCCGCCTGGGCCGTTTTCTGAACATTCAGCAACTCGGCATCGGCCTTGATCAACTCGAAACGCGGCGCCTCGCCGGTTTCCACCCGCAGCGCGATACGTGAGCGCACACTCTCCATGGCTGCCAAATCTTCACGCGTATTGCTCAGTTCAACATCACGCCGCAAGACCTCGAAATAACTCAGACGCAGGCGGGCCACCGTATCCGCCTCAAAGGCCCTGACCGCTGCCGTCGTCGATTCCAGCCCGGCCTCTGCCGCGCCAATCCGCGCTGACCGCCGCCACGGCATATCAAGCGGCTGGGTTAGCGTAACGCTGCGGGCATCACCGGTATTGCCACCCACCCCGCGGCTGCGCGATGTCCCGCCAAGATATTCCAGTTCGGGGTTGGGAAAGGCGCCGGCGCTATCGACCGCGTAGCGTGCCGCAGTGATCTGGTCGCGTGCCGACAGTACGGCTCGGCTGGACGACAGCGCCAGCGCCTCTAGTTTCGGCAGATCGAATTCGGGCTGCGCGATAGCTAGCGTCGCGCTCATGCCCAAAGCGAAGGTGAGTATTTTTGTGCAATGCATCATAAAATTTACTTAGCAAACCGCGTGCCATTGGCTGGCTACGGTCAACGACCTCCCAAGGCAGCAATACGTTCTTCAAGCGGCGGATGCGTCGAGAACAAGGCCATCCAGCTGCTACCACCAGCGATGCCCGACGCGGCCATGTTCTGTGGCAACGGCTCGGTATGCAGGTTGCCCAAGCGACGCAGCGCGTTTTGCATCGGCACCGGCGAGCCCATCAGGCCAGCTGCCCCGGCGTCGGCGCGGAATTCGCGCTGACGCGAGAACCAGGCGACGATGATGCTGGCGAGCAGGCCGAAGACGACTTCACAGATCATGCTCGTCACCATGTAGCCTATGCCCGGGCCAGTGTTTTCGCTGTCGCCGCGGCGCAGGAAGCCATCGACTACGTAGCCGACGATGCGCGACAGGAAGACGACGAAGGTATTCACCACGCCCTGGATCAGCGTCAGCGTGACCATGTCGCCATTGGCGATGTGAGCAACTTCGTGGGCCAGAACAGCTTCGGCTTCGTCACGCGTCATGCCCTGCAACAGGCCGGTCGACACCGCGACCAGCGAACTGTTTTTGGTGGCGCCGGTAGCGAAGGCATTCGGCTCGCCGTCGTAGATGGCAACTTCCGGCATCGGCAGGTTGGCGCGCTTGGCCAGTTTGGCGACAGTGTCGACCAGCCACATCTCCGTCGACGAACTCGGCGCCTCAATGACCCGGGCGCCGGTGCTCCACTTGGCCATGGTCTTCGACATGAGCAGCGAAATGAAGGCGCCACCGAAGCCGATTACGGCGGCGAAGACGAACAGCATGCCGACATTGAGACCGTTGGCCGTCAGGAATTTATTGACGCCCAGCACGCTGGTCGCCACGCTGAGAACCAGCATGACGGCGAGGTTGGTGGCGAGAAAAAGCACGATGCGTTTCATTATCAACTCCTCGAAAGAGAAACAGGCGGATGTTATTGCATTGCAACAAACTAAAAAACGAGAGCAAAATGGAAATACTCTTCGATTTTTTCTGCAGAACTCATGACGCCACTTAACTATAAACATCTTCATTATTTCTGGGTCGTCGCTCAGGAAGGCAGCATTACCCGGGCGGCCGAACGCCTGGGCGTAGCCGTCCAGACAATCAGCGGCCAGCTCTCGCTACTTGAAAGGCAACTCGGCAAAGCCTTGTTCCACAGCCAGGGCCGCGGCCTGGTCCTCAGTGAGGCCGGGCGAGTGGCGCAGGGCTACGCCGACCAGATTTTCCAGCTTGGCGAGGCGCTGACCGAGGCCGTCGAGAACAGCGGTAGCGAGTCCACACTTCGCTTGCGCGCTGGCATTTCCGACGGAATTCCCAAACTTCTGGCTTACCGCCTGCTTTCGACTGTGACCAGCATGCCGGCCGATGTCCGGCTGATTTGCGACGAAGGCGAATTCGATACCTTGCTCGCCGACCTCGCCCTGCACCGACTCGATGTCGTGCTGACCGACCGGGCAGCCCCGGTCAGCGCCAATCTCAAGGTGTTCAGCACGCCACTCGGTGATTTCGCTACCGGACTGTTCGCGACGCAAGGGCTGGCCGAGCAGTACCGCGAAAATTTCCCGAAAAGTCTGGACGGCGCGCCACTGCTCCTGCCCACCCGCCACAATGCGCTGCGTGGCCGCATCGACCGTTGGCTGGAGAATTCGAACATCCATCCGAAAATCGTTGGCGAATTCGAGGACAGTGCCTTGCTGACGACCTTCGGGCGCGGCGGTCTGGGCATTTTCCCGGCTCCGCTGGCGCTCGCCGAGCAAGTGGCCAGCCAGTTGCAAGCCGTGCCGCTCGGCGCCATGAGCGGGGTCAGCGAGCACATTTACGCCATCTCCAACGAGCGGCGCATCCGCCACCCGGCCGTCGAGGCGCTTTGCGCCGCCGCGCCGCAAGTCGTGATTGAGCCAAGGGTATAATTTCCACCCCCCAACGCAAAACAAAGTCCAAAACCAATGTCGCTGTTCCGCAAGACCACCCTTCTCGCCCTGAGTTTCGCTTTCGCCGCCCAGGCGCTGGCCCAGCAATTGCCCGTTCCCCCGTCTCTGGCCGCCAAATCGTGGCTGCTGCTGGAAATGGGATCGAATCAGGTGTTGACCGCAGAAAAATCCGACGAGCGCCTTGAACCGGCTTCGCTGACCAAGCTGATGACCGCGTACCTGACTTTCGCCGCCCTGCACAAGAAAACGCTGGCACTAGAACAGCCGCTGCCGGTCTCCGAAAAAGCTTGGCGCACCGGCGGCTCGAAGATGTTCGTCCGCGTCGACACGCAAGTACCGGTGGAAGACCTGATCAAGGGCATGATCGTCCAGTCGGGCAACGACGCTTGCGTCACGCTGGCCGAAGGTATTGCCGGCAGCGAGGAAAACTTCGCGCAGATGATGAACCGCGAGGCGCAACGCCTGGGCATGAATGCCTCAAGCTTCCGCAACTCGACCGGCCTGCCCGATCCGGAGCACTACACCACGGCACGCGACCTTTCGTTACTGGCCAGCGCCCTGATCCGCGACTTCCCCGAGGAATACAAGAAGTATTACTCAATGAAGGAATACACCTATAACGGCATCACCCAGCCCAACCGCAACCGCCTGCTCTACATCGACCCCACCGTCGATGGCGTCAAGACCGGCCATACCGAAGCCGCCGGCTACTGCCTGATTTCCTCCGCCCTGCGCGACAAGCGCCGTCTGCTCTCGGTCGTCCTTGGCACGTCTTCGGACAGTGCCCGGGCCAGCGAGTCGCAGAAACTACTCAACTGGGGCTATATCTCCTACGACTCCGTGACCCTTTTCGCCAAGGATCAGGCGGTTGCCACGCTACGTGCCTGGAAGGGCGCACAGAGCGAGGTCAAGGCCGGCTTTGCCAACGACCTGTCAATCGCCGTGCCCAAGAGTTACGCCGACAAGGTCAAGAGCGATTTCGTCGCCGAACCACGCCTGATCGCCCCGATCGAGGTTGGCCAGAAACTGGGCGTGCTTAAAGTCAGTATCGACGGCAAGGTTTATGGCGAATATCCGGTCGTCGCTCTTGAAAATGTGCCGCTCGGCAACATCTTCATTCGTATCCTCGACACCATCCGACTCTGGTTCAACTAAACCCATGACGCCCTACGTCGCCGATCCCGTTTACCTGAACGGCCAGTTCAAGCCGCTGGCCGAAGCGGGCATTTCGCCGCTCGACCGCGGCTTTCTGTACGGCGACGGCGTCTATGAAGTAATCCCCGTCTATTCGCGCCGGGTATTTCGTGTCGATGAACATCTGAAACGCCTGCAGGCGACGCTGGACGGCATCAAGCTGGCCAATCCGCTGACGGCTGACGGCTGGAAGGCCGTCGTCCTCAAGCTGATCGAAACCGCCCCGTGGGAAGACCAGTCGATCTACCTGCAAGTCACGCGCGGCGCCGACGACAAACGCGACCACGCTTTCCCGCCGGCCAGTGTGCCGCCGACGGCTTTCGCCTTTTCTTCGCCGCTGGTCACCACGCCGGCCGACATCCGCGCCAAGGGCGTCGCGGCGATCACCGTGCCCGACCTGCGCTGGTCGCGCTGCGACCTCAAGGTCATCTCGCTGCTCGCCAACGTGCTGGCCCGCCAGCAGGCCGTCGAGCAAGGCTGCGCCGAAGCGCTGCTGATTCGCGACGGCTTCATGAAGGAAGGCGCGGCCTCAAACATTTTCATCGTCAAGGACGGCGTGCTGTGCGCCCCGCCCAAGACCCACCTGATGCTACCGGGCATTACCTACGACGTGATCCTCGAATTGGCCGAATCCCACGGTCAACCGGTAAAAATCGCCGAAATTGAAGAAACTGAACTTCGTGCCGCCGACGAGGTCTGGATGACCTCATCGACAAAAGAAATCCTGGCGATCACCACACTCGACGGCCAACCAATCGGCACCGGCCAGCCCGGCCCGCTGGCCGGACAGATGTGGCAGTGGTACCAGGACTTCAAGAACACCGTAATGCGCAAAGGCTGAAATGGCTTCGTACAAGGACACCCTCCTCGAATTCCCCTGCGAGTTCCCGCTCAAGATCATGGGCAAGGCTGACGACAGCCTGGCTCAGGTCGTCCTCGACATCGTCACCGTGCACGCCCCTGATTTCGACGGCGCCAGCATGGAAATGCGCGCCAGCTCGGGTGGCAACTACGTCAGCCTGACGTGCACCGTCATCGCCACATCCAAGCCGCAACTCGATGCGCTATACACCGACCTCAGCGGTCACCCGATGATCAAGGTCGTGCTGTAAGTGTTTCCTGTCGTCAAGCGCCTGGGGCGGGTCGATTACCAACCCACCTTCCAGGCCATGCAGGATTTCACGGCCTGCCGCACGGCCGAAACCCCTGACGAAATCTGGATTGTCGAACACCCCCCCGTATACACGTTGGGCCAGGCCGGCAAGCCGGAACACATCCTCAAGGACGTTGGCATCCCCGTCGTCAAGATCGACCGCGGCGGCCAAGTCACTTACCACGGCCCTGGTCAGGTCGTGCTCTACCTGCTGCTCGATCTCGCTCGCCTGAAAATCAAGGTGCGCGAACTGGTCACCGCCATCGAACAGGCCGTCATCGACCTGCTGGCCAAATACGGCGTGACGGCCGAACGCCGCGATGGCGCCCCCGGCGTCTACGTCGGCGAAGCCAAGATCGCCGCGCTCGGCCTGCGCATCCGCAACGGCTGCAGCTACCACGGCGTCTCGCTCAATGTCGATATGGATCTTTCCCCCTTTGCGGCGATCAATCCCTGCGGCTATGCTGGCCTGAAGGTCATCCAGACCACGGACTTCAATATTCCGCTCACCGCTCACGAGGCTGGTGAGCAACTCTCTCAACACTTGCTACAGCAACTGGACAAATAGAAATGGCTGAAAAAGGCGTCAAGCAAAAAGGCGAACTGAAAACCGCACGCATTCCCATCAAGATCGTGCCGGTCGACACCCCGTTGCGCAAACCCGAGTGGATACGCGTCAAGGCCGGCAACAGCGCCGGCCGCTTCGGCGAAATCAAGTCCATGCTGCGTGAAAAGAAGCTGCACACCGTCTGCGAAGAAGCCACCTGCCCGAACATCGGCGAATGCTTCGGCCGCGGCACGGCGACCTTCATGATCCTCGGCGACATCTGCACCCGGCGCTGTCCGTTCTGCGACGTCGGCCACGGCCAGCCGCTGCCGCCCAACCCGGACGAACCGCGCGAACTAGCCGAGTCGGTCGCCGCCCTCAAGCTCAAATATGTCGTGATCACCAGCGTCGACCGCGACGACCTGCGCGACGGCGGTGCCCAGCACTTCGTCGACGTCATCCGCAACACCCGCGAGCTGTCGCCAGCCACCACCATCGAAACACTGGTTCCCGACTTCCGCGGCCGCATGGATGTCGCCCTCGACGTTCTCGGCGGCGCCCTGCCCGACGTCCTCAACCACAACATGGAAACCGTACCCCGCCTCTACAAGCAGGCCCGCCCGGGCGCCGACTACCAGCACTCGCTCGAATTCCTCAAGCAGTTCAAGGCGCACTACCCGAACGTCAAGACCAAATCCGGCCTGATGGTCGGCCTCGGCGAAACCGACGAGGAAATCCTTGAAGTGATGCGCGACCTGCGCGCCCACGATGTCGAAATGCTGACCATCGGCCAGTATCTGGCGCCGTCCGGCCACCACCTGCCGGTGACGCGCTACGTCCATCCCGACATCTTCAAGATGTACGAGGAAGAGGCCAAGAAAATGGGCTTCACCGGCGCCGCCTGCGCGCCGATGGTCCGTTCCAGCTACTGGGCTGACGAGCAGGCACACAGCGCCGGCGTCGCCTGATGTTAACTAATGCAACTGGATGAGAATATTCGCAAGCCAGTGATAATTTTCACAAGGTCGTTTGAGTTAAATTACGGCAGAACCCTTGTTTAGCATTCTTCTTGCCCGTTGTCCGTAGGCAAACTTTATGGAGAGCCAGCTATCAGCGGCACTTTGGCCCGTCCATCCCAGGCCGATGGATGGGGAGGTATTGTCTTCATGGTTGCTTAGGATTGCAGAAGGAAACGGCCTAAACCTTTCTTGTCTGGTAGAACTCGGCCTACCGAAAGTGGCCAATACCTGTATTGACATAGATTTGATTGACGATGCCGAGTTCTTTAAAACTCTATCGACGCGATCCGGCATTGACCAGACACTTGCGATGTCCACAGGATATGCCAACGACAACGGGGCACGTCGCTCCCGCCTCAAGCCTAATGATTTTGTATGGGTAGTACCTATTTTTCTGGAAGGAAGCAGTGAATCAAGAAAAAAGGCGCCTGTTCCTTTCTGCCCATCTTGCCTGACTAGTGGTGATATTCCCTATTACCGGAAGATTTGGCGCTATGCTTTTTATCCTGTTTGTCCAAAACATGGACTACTACTGGACCATTGTCCGACCTGTGGCCATCCGTTTTCGTATGCTGGAACTGATCGGCAGCCTAGTCAACATGGACTCCAAGGCAACCGGTGTTTAGGTTGCCGCCGGATTTTCAAGCGCTCAGCATGGAAGGAACACGATCCTTTACTTGAGAGAGTTGCTGAAATTGAGCACTTGATCATTCACGGCATAACTAGCGGCTGTATATCAATTGCAAATCACCCGCCCCTACCCATTGCAAATTTCCTCAGTGGATTTCGTGATCTGGTCTCCTTTGTCTCGCTCCTCCCTTCTATCCAAAAAACAGAAAATTGGATAGTACCCAGTCTCGGTAACCTCCCATACCCCAGCCAAGAGTGTTTAGGGCAAGGTAACTTTGAACGCCGCTCTCCAATCGCCAGGGCGTGGTTGCTGGCTTTAGCATTTCGCTTATTTGAGGAATCACTTCCTCAAATAATCGCCGAACGGTGCGGAGTAGATATTAATTCGCTACTCTAGGCCCGGCGACAACACCAAATGCCCCTTTGAAGCGCCCGGTGGAACTCACATCTCGATCCAGAGATGGTCGATCTTGATATCGTTCAGATCACGATCCCGTTTGTGCTCCGACTGGAGCATGGCAGTCATTGATGCGGCATCGTGCTGTGTAAGCTTGAGCTTATCGGCAACTGACCAACCTACTACTGAGGCAGTCTCTAAATCGTCAATCCATTGATCAAGCTGAGCGTTCCAGGCAGGAATAGACTGCTCTTGAACGTAGCCAATCATTGCGGCGCGATTGTGTGATGCACCATGATGGCCGGCTTTAAATCTCTGAATGCCTCCAGTGGTACTGAACCGACTGTAGAGATATTCTCTTTCATCGCGATCGACTCCAGCTGGAGTTGGCAGCCTTTTGCATTCGATCGGAAGAAGAGTCTGATATTCGGTGTATCTGCGACCTTCAATCCAAATGACGGAATCACGAGGCGCCACGGTTAGATCGATTGCGCGGCGGCCGTCCGCTTCATCTGGTTCTTCCCGCTTAAATTGAAGGAAGTCCCAACCGACTGTGCGGTGACTCGCGCTATTGAGGCGAGAGCACAGTTGAGCTGTGAGTTTGGTTTCGCCTGTTTGAGCCGGCCTCACCGAGTCGTCGCGCCAACCTGGCAAAACACCGCTAATGAACCTTATCAGAGATTCAAACCATTCTTCAGGCAGGAGTACTCCGGGATTAAGCACTCCCGCCGCCAACTGACGTTCTCCTTGATCTGCGAGCATGTTAAAACCCCTGCGCGCGAAGATCAGCGAGCACGTCATCGGCATCCCGGAGTGCAATAGATCGTGTCCAAAAACGATGGCGGTCGGGCTTCAGGAGAAATAAAAAATTCCCGTCATAAATTCTAGTAATGCGTGTAACCGTCAGGCTCGCTCCACGCTGCTCGTAAAGGAGTGCATTTAATCTATTGCGTAGATCGCTAGCATCAGACCAATCCACGGCCCCTTCTCCGAAGCAATACGCCTTGCAGATGGCTCCCGCCCAGTGTTGTAAAGGTAGTGCTCGCAGAGGGTTGCGAGAGTATATGGCATTGATTTGATTTGTAAGGACATCGTCGAATGCCTCAAGCGCTTCAGTCGGCGCCTTCTGCATCACTTTAGCGCCTGTTCCCAGCCGAATATAGTCGCGCTGAAATGAAACAATATCTTCAGCAAGAATCTTTTCGTTCGGGCTTATGTCGAGTTCCCTACTCTCTGGGTAAGGGAGAGAAAAAATATCGGCATTGAAAATGGATGTTGCCCTCTGCGTGATGAGTCGCGAACTGATCCCCGCTACATAGGCTCGAAGTACGGCTGATTCTTGCTGGAGCCAATTTGCAACTTCCCCAAGTTGTTCAGTATCGCCGGGGGCTGAAAATCCAACGATTTCGTTCTTGTAGGTCAAATAACCTTCATCCCATATGTCGTGATAAAGGTCTTCGTGCTCTTTGATAAGTAGTAGGGGCGGCATAAACCGGCCAGCCGACTTTGGATCCTTGATTGGCTTGTTTGGTACTGTTTTGATCAAAGAGTGATCAATACCTTCTGGGCCTAAAGCTTCGGTCAGTAGTAATGGTTTGCCGATCAGATGCTGTACGTTATCCGACGCGTTCTTTTCACCACCGAAATAGCCTTCACCGAAATTCCAGCCTCGCTCGGCGGCAAAATCCTTCAGCGTGGGGTAGCTGCGCAACCGCGTAATCATGCTATGGACGCGGCTTCCTCCCAGCAAATTCGATCTCCAGACATCACGCGATCGCTCCGCGTCTACGCTGCGAAGCCAGTGAAGGTCGTAATAATCTATGTCGAAACCCTGTTCGGCGGTTGCCCGTCCGCTGCGACGGAAAACAGCATGAAGTAAGTGGCCGTCGGGAGTCGATTTTTTCGCCTCCGCGATCACAACGACAATCTTCGGATCTGCGCCTCCTTTTTTGAACAGTCCCCGCACTGATACGAAATCGAGGATTTCACGCACTTTCCAGCGACTGAAAAAGGAGTGGCGAAAAGGCAGGGCATGCTGGTTGTAGAGAAAGCCGGCCGGCTCGACCATTGCCAGCAAACCGCCTTTAGTTAGCATCTCCATTGCTTCATGGAGGAAGAGGTACGCAAGTTGTTTGTCCGCGAGAATCCCATGGACAAGGTTATAGGCCTTATAACTCTGGCGCGCACCGTCAGTTGTGAAGGAGGATTCAAATGGCGGGTTGCCGAGAATCACAGAGACGGGAGCTTTAATCAGCCCTTGGGCCTTTGCATTAAAGAAACAGCTATGGTGCAAAGTTACATCAGCTAGCTGCGGGAAGAGTTTGACGCTGGAGCGAATTTCCTCAGGCTGGAGCGCGTCACAAAGGCTAAGGCACAGGCTGAACGCCGCAAGCTCAATGGCCCCCTCTTCAAGATCAATACCGTGCACGCGCTGAAGTAGGAGACGCAACTCTTCAATGCCCGGGCGAACCCAACCGTTACGCCACCGCCAGTGCAAGACGAGCCGTTTGTAAGCTTCGACTAGAAAAACACCGGATCCGCAAGCCGGATCGAGAATTACACCATCCCCCTTCATCAGCCCGTCAATTTTCTCCCAGTTCAACGTTTCTTCGAGCATCAACCGGACGAGCGCGGGAGGTGTATAGATAGAGCTCGACGCATCCTTTACGAAAAGCTGGTAGATATTGCTTATCAGTTCGACGGGCAGATCACGAAACGAATACAAGCGCCACAGGCTCAGCTGTCCGTTGCCGTCCTCATAGCCTTCAACAAGCCGAGCGTAGCTTGCAAGCTCAGCGCTTTCCATCAGCAGCACATGCTCATCTTTCGCTAAACGAAAGACGTGGCCGTTAAATCGCTCCTCGAGTGATTCGAGTAACTTGGACAGTGCTCTGCCGTCAGCCAGAATCTCAAAGAATTTGGTCGCGCCTGGGCGAGCCTCGTTAAAATCAGCCGGTAGCAGGACCGACCTTTCTTCAAGGTAGGCTATGAGCAGCGAAAGGATAAGCAGCTTTCGACTCAGTCGAGGAGGAAGCAGATCCCGTTGTGAAAGCTGCGTAGCCAACATGCGCACTGCGTCGACCAATGTCCGATGTGCAGCCTTTTGCGCAGATAGCATAAGGTCGCATGCATTGGGATCATCCCATATCGCCCCGTTCCGAATCCTCTCTGCGTCCCACCAGATGTCCTGCTCAGCGATTTTTGCGCCCAGATTAAGCGTGCGGATCGGGCTGCAAATGGTCGTATTGTTGGGGCCAATGAAGTCAGGCTTATGGGCACAACGAAAGAGTTGAATACAACCAGGCGAAGCTCGATAGACTAGCGGCACGCCTCCCCAACTCCATAAGCGTTTATGCAACTCGGCAAAACGGATGCTGTCTGGCTCATCGTCCGCATCAAAGATGAAAGCCTGGGCAACTGGCGCTTTCCCATGATGAGCCGCCTCGAAAAATGCAGCACGAGCACCAAAGTGGCGCGCCTTCTCCATCATGGCGACCTCCTCTGGAGGACGTCCAGCGGGGGAGTAACCGACAACGGCAACCAAACCGTCGACGGCTGCCATACTGTTACCGTGACAGATCGAGAACAGCCATTCGGCCGAGATCTGTGCGGAGTTAGGTGCGTCAAGCGCCATTGGAGCCACGTTGAACCGGAGACATTCGATCTTGGTCCATCACCTTAATCACTCGCTCCATCATTTTTCCTCACCTTTCGAACAAGCTCGAACCCCTCCTTAAGGAGGGCGGTCATGCTGACCCCCTGCGCAACAGCAAACCCCTTGAAATCCTTTTTGAACTTAGGGCTGACTTTGAAATTGAGGGAAGCTTCCTTCTCATTTCCTGCCAGCACTTTGCTGCCAAGTCCGACTAATTCGCTGTTAGGCATCCACTACCTCCCCCTCTTGATTGGTGGCCCAGCGTGAGCATTTTACTTAGTGAATTATGACAGGTTTCTGTCTTTCCTGAAATCCTGAAATCCTGAAATCCTGAAATCCTGAAATCCTGAAATCCTGAAATCCTGAAATCCTGAAATCCTGAAATCGTTACGCTGAGCGCTCCGCTGCGAGGCATGCTCGCAATCGAGGCTGGTTCGACGGTGATCAGGTTGAGCGAACTATAGGGGCATCAGATTGTGACAGAGCCGGCCCCGAAAATTCGGACAGTCGGATAGGTGATAGCCAGGGTCAACCGATGGCCGCATAGCGACCGAGAAGAGGAGCAAGAAGATGACAAGAATGAAGAGGCGGAACCACTCGGCTATCAACCGGCTGGCGCCGCCATGGATTTGTACGCTCGCTTGACTTGGGCCGGCTAATGGGCGCCCCCTATTTCCCCTACCTAGAAATCCTTGAATCGGCCACCAAGCTGACGTTCCAGTTCACCTACAAGTTGAGTACCAGTGTCTGGCATGAGCGAGCACAGAATCCGAGGTGTTTCATGCAACCCCTGACGTAGACCCTTTAGCATCTCGCGGCCCGTTTTTGCATCCCCACCATCGCTGATCATTACCCGTAACTGGCTTATCGCATTAGCGACGCTTTCAACATAGGAAACCACCCGCTTATCTTCCATTCCTCTCAGCAGCGGAATCAGAAGATCATAAACTCCCACTAACCCATTGAGTTTTGCAAAGGTAGCAGCAGTAATCCGTGATGATTTAACAGGCGAGGCTGGCATACCTCCCTCCCCAGCCAGTGTTGGATTTTTCGGTCCTCGCTGAATTACTTCGCCGGTCTCCGGATCAAGCTCTTGTTTCGTAGTGGGGTCATAACATTTGTTCTTCCGGGTGCTCTCGAATTCCGCATTCGGACGCCCATCGAAGTGGTCGACCAACCGCTGCACAACGTGTTGCTCGAACCAAACAGACATCGCTTCCAAGTCCTTGGCTTCATCGTAAGCTGCCAGACGGACTTGGTTTCCCTTAATGATATACACCTGATTCGAACCCACCGGCTGGTTGCGGTAGCTAGACACCTCTTTCAGTAGCCCTTTTGGAGGAACATTTCCGAGCATCACCCAACCAGCTTTCATGACTGAGCTTGTGACTGTAGGCACCCGAAATGCGACTGGACTGACTACAATTTCATCAATGGAAGGAAACGTACTGCTTCTTAGATCGAAATAGGCGTAATCCCCCCCCGCACATACTTGGCTAAAGCCGTACGTGCCATCCCCCAAGGGAATGGCCAGCACATCGCCCTCCCTAGGCTTGCGTTGTCGTTTCGGTTTGCTAGATGTCATCACAGAAATTATGGCCCCAACAGATTCATCAGGTAGGGGAATATTTCCGTACCAAACCGTGGGCGGCTGGGCGAATTATCTGGCAACGGACCGAATTCCCTATTGGACTGATACATATACCATGGCCGATTAGGATTGATATCGCTGACGCCGTTGATCCTGTTGCGCGCCGTACCTCCCACACTTTGGGAACCACCGTTGTAGTCGATCAGTTGCTGTTCGCGACCCCGGATTGCATCGAAACTGGTAGATATCTGATCCAAAACCGGGCGGCCAAATCCCTCAGTGTTCAGGATAGGCTGTCCATTCATCCGGCGATCAAGGATGGTATTGATCGATTCATCCGCATTGCCACTTGTTCGCCCAGAGTAGACATCTCCCGTCCCAGGATTGGTTCGAGTGTAGGTCAGATACACTTGCGTTTGCTCCTGCCGAGTATCGCCCGAGAGCGACAGAGGTAGCAGGAGCGCACCGCCACGCAAGACATTCAACAGTTCTCCGGCGCTCACCCCAGAGGCCGCCGCACTTCCCGGCCATGTCCCGGCAGCGCCCGCCGTCGCGCCCAGCACCCCACTACATCCATTGCACACCACCTTCGGCAACATCCCATCCGGATCGTTGTAGCGGATTGGATTCCCATCGGCGTAGGCATAGGGGTTGATCCCGGCCGCGAAGCCGAGCGGGTCTCTGGAGGCGAAGCGCCCGCTGCCCGGGTGGTAGTAGCGCGCCCGGTAGAAGATCAGCCCGGTCGCATCCGGCTCCCGGCCGGTGTAACCGAATTGCGGGATGCTGCCGTTGCTCTGGGCGACATTGCCCCAGGCGTCGAAGCGCTGCGTCGCTGCGGCGAAGCCGGGCGCGCTCCAGGCCTGCAGTTCGCTCAGCCAGACCAGGACGCCGTTGGTCGAGGCGGTGAAGCGCACGCGCAGTGCCGTGGTGACGATCGGCGGGAAGCTCTTGACGGCGCGCACACTGGAGTTGTCGGCCCAGGCCGCGAAGTCGTCGCCGGTGCCGCTGGCAATCGCGGTCCAGCTGTTGTCGGCGTTCTTCTGCTCGATGACGAAGGCCGCCGGCTTGTAATTGCTGACCGCCATCAGTTCGACCCGCTCAATGGCTTGTGCCATCGGGAAGCTCAGGGTAGCCGCCGCCCCTTGGTCGGTCCGCCCGACCCAGCCTTCGCTGCTGGAGATGACGGTGACGCCGTTGGCCAGGTCGGCCACCGGATAGCTGCCGGCCGAGTAGTCACCGGTGCTGCTCAGGGTGTTGGTGGGGTCCGCTGTCTGGTTCTTGACTTCGCCGCTCTGGAGCAGCGCAATGACGCTGCCGACCCCGTCCTGGGCGTAGTAGCGGGCGCTGGCGGCTGGACTGTTGGTGCTGCCAGTGAGGCGCAGCAGCGGTTCGTCGATACCGGCGCCGTGAGCGTAAACCGCACTCGGGGATTGTGCCGGGTTGGCGTATTCGGCGATCAGGTCGGGGCCGTCGTAGGCGTAGTGGGTGGATGTGCCGCCAACGCTCTTGCGGAGCCGCCGGCCGCTGTCGTCGTAGGCGTAGGTCTCGACCGGCAGGCCGCTCTTGCTGGCCTGGATCAATTGGTCGAGGCCGTTCCAGGCGAGTGTCAGGAGATTGCTGCCGGTGCAGTCGGCGCTGTTGCCGCTGGCCGCGCCGGCACAGTGTTTTTTCAGGTTGCCGTTGTCGTCGTAGACCAGGCGTTCGGCGGTGACGCCGTTTTGCTGGATTTCGGTGAGCTGCTGGGCGGCGTCATGGAGGTAGCTGGTGGTGACGCCGCCGACGATCCTGCTGCTGCGGTTGCCGAAGAGGTCGAAGGCGGTGGTTTCGGTGGCGCCGCCGGCGGTCACGCTCTTCAGCCGGTTCAGGCTGTCGTAGCCGTAGGTGCTGGCGGTGAGCGTGCCACCGACGGTTTCCGTGCCGCTCGCCCGGTTGCCCCAGACATCGAAGGTGTAGGCGAGGTCGGCAAGGGTAGTGCTGCCGGCATGGTGCTGGATGGCCGCGAGGCTGCCGTCGGGGTGCCAGGCATAGTTGCTGCGGACGCCATTCGGCCAGCGCCGTTCGAGGAGCCGTCCGCCGGCGTCGCGCGCATAGGCCACGGTCTGGCCGTTGGGGGCAACGAGGGCCGAGAGGCGCCCCACCCCGTCGTATTTGAACGCCCAGGCGTGGCCGTCGAGGGTGATCGTGGCCAGCCGCCCACCCGGCGTCCAGGTGTAGGCGAGCGTCTTGCCGCTGCGGCTGTCGGTAATGCCGGCCACCCGGTGGGCGGCGTCGTAGGAGGTGTCGTAGGCGACGAGGGTGTTGCCGCTGCCGTCCTTCGTTTCGGCGCGGGTGACCTGGCCCAGCGCGTTGCGACTGTAGCTGACGCTCTGCCCGGCGCTGCCCGGGACGCTGCGGGTCTGGAGCAGACCATTGACGGTGGCGTCGTAGGTGTAGGTGGTCTTCTGGCCGGCCTTGGCTTGTTCCGGCGTCGTGCTTTCGATCAGGTTGCCATGGCTGTCGTAGGTGTAGGTCCAGGTCCGGCCCAAGGCGTCGCTCCTGGAAACCAGATTGCCGAAGTCATCCCAGGTCTGGGTCGCCTGCACCGCCGGGCTGCCGACGCAGGTGGCGCTGGTTGTGTCGGTGGTAGCGCCGGCCCGGAGCTGGATGAGGTGGGAGAGGCCGTCGTAGCTATAGCAGACTTGCAGGCGCTGGCCGCTGTCGTCGGGCGGCGAGACACTACGCACCAGCCGGCCGAGTTCGTCGTAAAAACGATGGGACTGACGGGCCTGGCCGTCGGCGCTAACTTCGCGCAGGCGGACCGGCAGACCGCCTGCATCGGTGTCGCTTTCCGTCGCCCGGCCGCCGGCCTGGCCGGGGATGGCTGGGAGTTCGACGCGGGCGAGGCGCCCATCCTGATCGGCGCCATGGTAGTCATAGGTGGTGGTGGCGCCGTTGGGGTCGGTCACGGTCTGAATGCGGCCGAGCACGTCGAGGCTGGTATAGACGCGGTTGCCTTCCTGGTCGTAGGCGGAGAAAGGACGATTGGCGATGTCGTAGTCGAAGCCGATGGCATAGCCGTCCGGGCCTTGGACGCTGACCGTGTTACCAACTTCGTCGTAGGTGGTGGCGGTACGGTTGCCGGCGTGGTCGAGAACGCGGATCGGGCGGTCCTGGGCGTCGTAGACCAGGGTGGCGGAATCGACGCGGCTGCCACCGGCGACGAGTTCCATGCCGGAGCGGTTGCCGTTGGCGTCGAAACGGTAGTTGCGGGGCTGGCCCAAGGCGTCGGCGCCCTGGATGGCGCGGTCGAGAGCGTCGTAGCCGAAACCGACCACATACCAGCGGTCGTCGACGCCGCCGGTCTGGCGCCCCAGGTTGTCGTGGACAAAGGTCGGGCTGGTTTCGTTGATCGCGCCGCTGTTGCGGGTACCAGTGCGGTTCAGGTTCTGGAGGTTGAGCTTGCTGGCGTCGTAGTTGCTCACCAAGCTCGGCCCGCTGCCGCTGGCGAAATTGCCCAGGGTGGCGCCGCTCCAGTCTTTCAGGCGCTTGATGCCGGTCAGGTTGCCGACGCTGTCGGCCTGGTATTTGGTCCAGGCGACGATGTTGGCGGCCGCCGGGGCAACCCCGGCCACCGGGACGACGCCGGCCTTGGCGCGGATGACGTCGGTCAGGTTGCCGGCGGCGTCGAAGCGGTTGAGCGTCCAGTTGCCGCGAGCGTCCTTGACGCGCTGGGGCTGGGCGAAGGTGGTGGTGTAGTCGCGGTATTCGAGCACGGCACCGGAGGGTAGCGTCCGGGTTTCGAGGTGGCCGGCGGCGCTGTAGGTGTAGTTCGTGGTCCGGCCGATCGGGTCGGTGTCCTGGGTGCGCAGGTGGGGATCGTTGGGGTCGGCATAGACGTAGCTGTGGACCGCGCCGTTCTCGGCAGTCTGGGCGACGAGGTTGCCGTATTTGTCGAAGACGAAGCGCTGTTCGCCGCCGCGCCCGTCCACACTCCAGCTTTCGCGGCGGTGGAGGTTGTAGTGGAAGGTGAGCGCCGAGGCCTCGATTAGCGCGCCGGCGGTATCGAAGGGGGTGTGCCGGAAGACCTGGCCGCCGGCGTAGTACTCGAATTCCATGCCGTTGCCGCGCGGCCGGGTGACCCGGCGCATGGCGTGGTTGAGTTTGGTGCCATCGGTGGTGGTGTAGTAGCTGTACCGTGTGGTCTGGGCCAAGGGGTCGATGACCCGTGTCAGGTTGCCGTTGCCATCCTCGTAGAAGTACTGGAATTCGCGGTTGGCGAGGTCCTTGACCTTGCTGATACGGCCGCCGTTCCAAGTAAAGGTGAGGACGGTGCGGGAGAGGCTGTCGGTGACGGTGGCAAGTTGGCCGCCGGTGTAGTTCAGGGTCAGGGTGTTGCCGTTGCGGTCGGCGATGGACAGCAGCTTGGCCTTGGGTTCGGTCCCGGCGGCGGGCGGAGTAGCCGGATTGGTGACGGACTCGAAGGTATAGGTCAGGCCGTTGGTTTCCTTGATCTGGTAGCGGCCGTCGGCGAGTCGGGAGAGCTGGGTAAAGACGCCGTCCTGTGCGTTCAGGGTGCCGCTGGCGATGTTACCGTTGCTGTGGCTGGTGGTGGCGTAGTAACGTTGGCCGCCGCTGCCGTCCACCCAGCCGACCTTGGCCTGGCCGGATTCGACGCCGTAGAAGCGCAACTGATGGTTGAGGCTGTGCGTCCAGCCATGGCCGAAGGGTCCGTCCTGGCCGCTGGCCGAGTTGTAGCCGCGTTCGAGCACGATGGGCAGACCGCCCCGGCCCTTGATCGTGAAGTCGCGCTCCTGGTGGGTATAGTTACCGGTGAGCATGTTCACCGGGTCGCCCCAGGTAACGGTATTGAACTGTTGGCCGAGAAAGCCGCCGGGCAGCGCTTCGAGTGCCCCGGTGCCGCCGTCGGCGCTGTTTTGCGCAACCGGAGCGACGAAGTTGAAGCTGAACAGGGAGGCAAAGCTGGTACTGTTGAGCAGCGGGAAACCGCCGGCGATCTTGCCATTGATGATGGCGCCGTATTCTCCTGTGGTGCCGTTCTCGGTCATGTAGATGGCGCCCGTCCATTTCTTGCTGGGGTCCACCGGGTCTTCGTAGGCGATCTGCTCGCGGGGCACGGTGACGACGCCGTGATAGCCGTTGTCCGAACCCTTGACGGCGTTCTGGATGGCGGTCTTGTGGAGCGCCATGCTGGTGGCGCCGCTGATTTGCATCAGGCTGTCAAACTGACCGATGTTGGCCGAATTGAAGGTGACGAGGGGGATGCCTTTTTCCGCGGCGTATTGCAGGCCGCGCACGGTGGAGACGGCATCGGTGCGCAAGGTCTGTTGCCAGACGTGATGCTCCAGCGCCGAACCGGAATAGATCGAGAGCTTGGCGAGATCCACGCCTTCGGCCTGGAGCGCTGCCCCGGTGGTCGCCGCGGTATCGAGCTTGACGAAACCGTAGATGCCGCCCTTGAAGTCCACGAAGACGCCGGCCGGCTTGACCGCCACCGGGATATCGAAGATGTAGTCGGTCTTCAGGTCGGAGGCGGTGAGGCCCAGATCGTAGGGGCCAATGCTCCGGAAGCCGCGCAACTCGGCGGTGCGCCGGTCGGCGTGTTCGGTCTGGTGCAGGTATTGCTGCAGTACGAAGTGCAGCAGTTCGCCGACGGTCGCCTCGTAGCCGGCGCCGGCGGCCGGGGTAGGCGCTGTCGGGTAGGCACGGGCGCCTTCGGCGAGAAGGTCGGCGCGGTCAGCGAGGTAGGCCGCTGAAGTATGCAGTGCGTTCACGCCCAGGGCGTGATAGGCCCCCGCCTTGATGCTGGTGTAGACCGTCTTGTTGACGCAGGTGGCATCGGGGTCCTTGGCATCGGCCGGGTTGCCGCTATCGTTGATGCAGTCGGCGCCGGTCTGCTCGCCCTGGGCGAATTTGAGGATCACGTTGTGGACGGTGGCCAGCGGCATGGCGTTGGCGGCGGGGCCGGCGGCCAGGACCGTGCCCTCGGCCTTGATTTGCGGATAGACCTTGATGCTGCCGTCGGGCGCCACCGGCAAGGCACCGCCCCAAGCAATCCAGGCCGCTTGGCTGGCGGTGTCGGGCTGGTAAGAGAGCGTGATGCGCTTGTAGGTATTCTGCGGATAGGGCAGCGTCGCACTGGCCAGCGTGCTGGCACCGTTTTTCACGGTAATCGTCAGACTGTGACGGTGAGCGTCCGGCAGGCTAGCCGCTTCGGGGGAGCCTAGGCCTGGCCAGTCGGCGAAGGATTCGACCTCGTAGGGCAGCGAGCCGGGCAGCACGTCATAACGGAGGGACTTGGGCGAGCCCTTGTAGGGAACGTCTTCCACCGAGGCGTCGGCAACCACTGTGCGAGCAGCGGTTTCCGTCTTGGCAGCATAGTATTCGTGGGGCAGTTGGTCTTTCCGGTTGGCCAGGTAAGGGTCGTAGAAATCCGCCTTGGTGAGCGGGACATTGACCGCGATGCCTTGCTGGTAGTCGTGGTCCTTGACCGCTGCGTCGAGGGCCAGCCAGCGGTAGCCGCCGGCTTCCGCCGGGGCGCCCCGGTAGGAACCGTAGGGCACGCAGGCCTCGACCCAAACATGGTCAAACCGGATGCCACGCCGCTCCACGGTGACGTTATCCGAGAGCAGGATGTTGTAGATACCCGCATTTATGCCGCCCTTGGCCAGTATCCAGGAGGACGCCTGATAGGTCTTGGCGCCCAGCCAGCGTTGAGAACGGCCGTTGACGTTGTCCTGGGAATCGTGATCGAACAGGCGCACGGTACCGCGCACGTAGCGCGACGGCACGTTGGAGGCGCGCAACAGCGCGATGAAGAGGCTGGACTGATCGGTGCTGTTACCGGCCCGTGTCTCCAGGACGCCCTCGGCGCCCTTCAGTCCGCCCCAGTAGGGCTCGAAGGCGATGCTTTGTTGCATCCAGCGCAGAATCCGGGCCGGCGAGTAGCCGAGCGAGGCCGCCAGATCCTTGATCGGCTGCGTAAGTTGGACGTCCTTGCCGTCGCCGATGAGGTCAGCATTCCCGGCGCCGCAGTCGGCAGCGGCTTCGGCGGCCACCGGCGGCGGCGTGTTGGCCACCTTGATCAGGCGATAGCCATCGAAGCCAACCAGCCGCCGGGGCGGTTCGCCGGCCTGGGCGTAGAGGGGCAGCTTGGCGCTCGGCTTGCGGTGGGCGGGTTCGCCAGCCGGCCGCTTCGGCGACAGAGTGGGCACCGGGACGGTAGCGGGCAGGTCGATGTCCTCGTGGCGCAGCGATTCGAGCATGGCCCGCAGGTCGTGCCGCGCCTGCCGACGCGCATCAGGCGTCGCTGCCTTATGCAAGGTTTTGAACGAGGCATCAACCCGGTCGAAGCGCTGCTCGACCAGGGCAGCGATGGTATCGACCCGTTCGGCGGCATTTGCGGCGCCGGCGGCCAGCGCCGCCGCCTTCATCGCCGCCAGATCCTGCCGCGCCTGGTCGCGCAGGCTGGCAAGTTCCGCCGCCCGCGCCGCGAGGCGACTGCCGATGCGCTGCCCGCCGGATGCCGCAGCTTCCTTGCCATCTTCCTCGGCATCGCGCCGGGAATCATCTAGATAGCGCCGGACTGCTGAGGCCGCGGGCAAACCGCCGGAGGCCAGCGTTTCGCGCAACTGGCGGACGGTATCGTCGGACAGTGCCCGCGCGGCGGAAGGCTCCTTCGCGAGGCTGGGGAATGCGAGGCTGGCGGCGACGAGAAGGCAGGCGATCAGGCGGAAGGGGCGCATGGGGTTCGCTCGAAAAACAAGGCGTGGAGAAAAGACGGAATCGTTGGGATCGGAGGTCAGTGGCGCGGCTTGCGCAGCGCGCCGCGCATCAGCACCGCACCGAGTGCGACCAGAGCCCAGGCCGGAACGGGCACGTCACCATTGCCGTCGGCGGCGGCAACCTCGCTGACCACATCGATGCGACCGATAACGGTCTGGGTTGCACCGGCGCTGAGCAGATCGAATTCGAAGCTGTAGCTGCCGCCCTGGGTAGGCGTGCCAGAGAGTTGGCCGGTCGCGGCGTTGAGCGAAATCCCCGGCGGCAGGCTGCCGCTGACCACTGCATAGTTGCTGCCCCCGCCAAGGTCATAGGCGAAAGCCTCTCCGACCTTGCCGCTGACCACGAAGGAGGTGGCGGTGATGCCGGACTGAGCGAGGTCCGGACTCTTCAATTGGCTGCTGGCGTCGGCCAGTACGGTACTGCTGCCCAGTTGCTGCTCGACGACGTCCGGAATACCGTCCTGATCGGTATCGGTGACTTGGGCACCGGTCGCTGCCGGGAAGACGGCAAGTACTTGGGCGGTAATGAAAGCATCGCCCCGCCAACTGCCGTCGGCAGCATTCTGCTGGGCCAGAATATAGTTGAAAGTGTTGTCGGTGGCAGGCTGCGAGGGCGTCGCCATGCTCTTGAGGGCGCGGTAGGCTTGCGCCGAGACGAAGACGTTGGAGGTCCCTTTCGTGCCGTCGGAGCGCACCTCGCCGAAACCGGAATCGGCATTCTGTTGCGTTTTCAGCCACGCTTCCGCTTCTTGGAGCAGCGTCGCGACAGTGTAGGGAATCACCGTGGGCGTGCCGTCAATGGTCACGTTGCAACTTCCTGAAACCAAGTTGGAGTGTTGTTGCATGGCCCGTATTTCTGCCAGCACCAGGCTGGTGGCGACAACGGACGGGCGGGCGCCGGTGGCTGCCTGCCCGGTAGTGGTCGGGGCGACCGACCAAGCCAACTGGCCGCTGGCCGGCGTCAGCTTGCCGATCACCAAGCGACATAGTGCCGCTGCAAGGGGGCTGCTCGCCTGACTGGCCTTGGCGTTGTAACCGGCATCGGCCGCGCGCAGGGCGGCCAACCCCAGGGCGGTATCCACGAAGTCGAGGGTGTGTCCGGGGTAGCCCCCCCAGGCAGCGGTGCCGGCGCCAACCCGCCGCCCATAAAGCGTATCGGCAGCGCTCTGCGCCCCGGCAGTCATGCCGCCAATGGCGAGAGCCTCAGCCTTGCGCGCAAGAGCGTCGGTGCTATCGCCGTCGGCGTTGGCCAGCCAGGACAGGGCAGCACCGTAGCTCGGCGATGTCGGCAATCCGCCGTTCTTGAGAGCGATGATGGCGTTGGCGGTAGACTGCACTTCGAGGCCGGCCGCGCCGCTGCGCCAGGCACCATCGCCTTGCTGGGTTTGAATGAGGTATTTGAGTCCCTTGGCCCGCGCATCGTCGATGGCCCCTTGCGCCGGCAAAGCGACAGCTACGGTCAGCAGCATTGCTGACAGGAAATGATGGCGGTCCACGAGCTCTCCCCTCTGCTTATCCAGAGGTCGAGTTTATTCAAACATCATTACCGCCATTGCACTGATGATATGGTGTTTTCATGAGCCGATCGGATCATGCCAAATGCAATTTATATGCCCTTGGTTATAGGAAAGCTCGAACTCAACCACTCTTGAATCTTCAGGGTTGCTCCCCGCGCGCCATAAGCAGCCGACGCCGCAAGCAGGATGCCAACACCTAGGCGACCGCCACCATGCAGAAAACGGTGAATCAGCATCAATGGGGAAATATGCTCGGGGTCGAAGCGTTCGAGAAACATATCCCAGGTGTAGGCGTGCAACGTGAGGGGAATATCGATCGCCATGAACAACAGACCAAGCGTTGCCGCAAACGCCAGGCGCAACAGAATGGCGGCGGCTTTGCCTGGCCAGGCGGCGACCAAGCCCAACGCGATGGTCAGAGGTTGCAGCATGGCGCCCACCGTGGTCGTTACTTCCAGCCAGCCTTTCGGATGGGGTTCGGTGACATGGCTACCGACGACGATCATCCGGACAAGATTGACCCGTAACCGGATTACGGTGTCCTGACCGGTATGGTCGAGGCCGAAGTAAAGTATGGCGAAACGGTCGTCTATCCAGATGAGGACAGTCTGGGCGAGCGGCAACATGACCTCAACCAACCAGCGGCCACCCAGCCAAGCAAGGGCAATTGCCAGCGCGAAGGCGGCAGCTAGCCGAAGAAACAGCCAGCCGGGCTCAGGCCAGACGGCGCTGGCTGTAGTGGAGGACGGCATAGAAGTAGGCGGCCGTGGCGGCGACCAGCAGCACCGGGAGCACGGCTGTGTGCAGCGCATCGAAGAGACTACGGTCGGCTCTGAAAGAGTAGAACAGGGTCAGGATGCGCGCCTGATTGAGGACGAAGATCAGACCGAAGCCAAGCAGCATGGCAAGGACACGGTGGTACCACGGCAAACTGACTGCGGCAAGTGCAGCTGCCAGCAGGAACATCACTTCCGTTCCCTCGCAGCCATTCAGGATATTGAGTCCGCCGCCGGGTGCCTTGATGCTGGCGGCAACGGCTTGGGCAGGTATATCCGGAGTTAGCAGGCGAATCAGCGCGGCAGCGGGAGTAACAGTAATCTGATGGACAACCAATCGCTCCACCCAACTACTGCGCGCCGCGCTCCAGCCCCATTGCAGCAGAACGAAGATGGCGATGAAAATGATCAGCGTGTTCAGTATCGATCGCTGCGGCAACGGTTCTGGTGCATCAATGGTTCCATCGGGGCAAAAGGCTTCGCCGGTGGGAGAGCGTTTAAACATTGCGTCGCCAATTGTATGAGATTGCTTCTATGCTGGAGTCATCCGATGACAACGCTGTGACAATCGGCGGGTTCAGACCGACGACGTGCTTTCCAATCGACCCGGCGCTTCGCTTCGGGCTCTTGGTGCCGCGCATCGTCGGCAGTATGCAGGTAGCTCGAGGTCAGCGATTCGTGCGCCAGATTGTCTCGAATGTGACGCAAATCCATGGACTAGTCAGTCAATAAGAACCCGCAGTGTGCCGTAGCCACCGGGCTGATGGGGCAAAACCCATGTTGCTTGATGGAAGCCAGATTGACCACACGTGTAAAGTGCAACGGATAACCTGCTGGGCCTGGAATCAGGCGGCAGGCTACCTGCCGTTCAACTGCTGATGCTGGTCAATAGCTGCTTTCGTCAGCAGCATAGGAGCCCCCCTCCCATTGCGATCATTCGAGCTTATTTGGCCAGCGTCTGCTTAGCAGCGAAGGCCGGTAGCCAAGTCCCTTCAAGAAAAGCCCAGATGCAATTCGTAGATGCGTGGCAGGAAGAATAAGGCTGGATGAGTTTACGTGATGCAAAAGATCGAGCCTACAGGGGGAGCACAATATGACTAGCTTTCAACGAAGAGCGTCAGGTATCCAATTAGCTTGTCCGCACGGATTGATGATCGTTCGATCAGTTGCTGGCATTGCCCTTCCAGCTCGATGTCGGTGAGCTGAGACTCGCACAACTCCGTTAACAGCACGCGTGCATCTGCAACCAGTGCATTCAGGCGGTCCAGTGTTAATGCATAGCTGTCGTGGGCGGCAGCTGCGGGGGTCGCCTTGTTTGTCGGATGAACGACGACGCGCAGGCTGGTATACCCGTCGTAGTTTTTGTCGAACCATTGCTGTGCGACGAGCAGTTGGCCATGCTCATCCTTGGTCAAGGGGTTCTTGTCCAATTTGCGGCTCTTGGCCTCCAATATCCACGCAATCTTTGTCGGCAGCAGCCACAGCACGTCCGGCCCTTCGCCGCCATCGTCATGGCGCTCTGTCGACAGACCGATCATTTTTCCGAGGTCTGCCAAGGCCTGCTCGAACTGGTTGGCACTGGCGTTGGCATTGAGCTTCGAGACCACCTGTTCGAACTGTTGCAGCAAGCCGCGTCGCATGCGGTATCCACGCAGTTGGTAAGCGATGGCGGCGCCCTGTGCTCCCGGCATCGGCAGCGGCCGGTACGGCGGCATGACACGCGGGCGCAGCAAGTTGCGATTGGCGCCAAATGCAGACCGCTGCAGTTCGTCGCTGCGGTCGTTCTGGCCCCAGTTGTGCGCAATCCGGGCCGCCAATTGGAACAGCCAGCCGCGTGTCTGCTCGTCCGGAGCCTCTTTGCCGCTCGTCACCTGATCCAACTTGGCGATTGCCTTGTCGTAATAGCCATCGGCCCAGTTATTGAAAGCCTTGCGTTCGGCAGCAGCCACGTCAAAGCGCTTTGGGTCGGCTGTCTCCTGCGTCACGTTCTCTGCAAGAGTGTCCGCATGGTACTCGACCCAGCTGGAATCCCGGCGGATACTCATCGTGATGGTGCTGGCCAGATCGTTGACGTCCTTTACCTCCTTACTGACTGTCGACCCCATATCAAGCTGCGCGCGGGTTGCACTGGTGAGTAGCCTAAAGTTGGCGTCCTTGGCGATCCAGCCAGCCAAGTCCGAGCCCGCAAGCAGCACAACGCAGTGATCACCCGCGCCGCGCGCGCCTCGACCGATGCCCTGCTCAATCCGCTGCGCCAACATGCGGCTGATGGTCGCACCGCCGTATAGGGTGGCCGCACGCAGCAACTCATAATCGGACGTTCCAGCCGGAAGCCCTTCCATGACGAGAAGCCTGCAGGAATCACCGGGGAGGTCAATCCCGTCATAGCGGTTTGCAAAAACGACTGGGCCGCTGGTCGTGCGCGCCTGCAATGCCTGGACCTTTGCCTCAACTTTGTCCGAGCCTTCAGCGAACTCAGCGACGTCCTCCCATGCTTTGGCTGCGAAATTTGAGGGCACGAGAACAACCGCGCCAAGGTTGGCGCCCGCGACCTGTTGGAGAAGCGCCTTTCCAACCTGAGTTGTGTTGAAGTCGAACTTCATCAGGTTCGGGATCAGTATCATGCGCTCACTGATGCCGGCCAATGATCGCGACGTCAGGGCCTCGTTGACGTGCCTGGGTTCGGCATCGAATGTGCGCACGATCTCGCTGTCGTCCGCAATCGTCGCCGACATGTAAATGCGGCGTTGTGCGTCGGCGAAGGTCGGGAAAATGTTGACCAGTGGAAGCACCGATGTGACCGTAAAAGCGTCGCTGCTGATGAGTGCATGGCAAAGGTGCAGGTTGTCACGCAGCAGCGGCCAAGCGTAGGGAGTATCCTCCCCATCGCCGCGCAGTAGCCCGCGTGCCGCATCGATCTGTTCGTGCCACGCCCAATACGGCACCTCGACCACCACGTTACTGTAACCGGAGACGGTATCGTCGAAGGTGCCTAGTCTGTCCATGTTCTTGAACGCGGCCCGAAACAGCGTACACAGCGCGTCATACCGTTCCCTGTCATCTTTGACCTTAACTTCAAGCGTGAACGACTCGCGAACTTCTGAGAACGCAACGTGTGCGTCGTCTAGGATCACTGCCCCCGCCTTTACTGGCATCCCTCTGCCTCGGATACCAAACTTGCTGAAGCCATTAAACAGCGCCTTGTACGACGCCACCATAATGGCCTTGCAGTTCACGAAGTCATCCGCCAGCGGCTTTCCTCGAACGTAGGGCACTGCGGCGATCCCCAGCGCTTGCGCCTTTTCTAGCGTCTGCTTGACCAACTGGTTCGTCGGCGCCAAGTAGAGCACTGGCTCCTTCAGTTCATTCAGCGTGGACTGCGCCATCAGCAAGCCGACCAGTGTCTTACCGCCGCCGGTGTGCAGTTTCACGACAGTGTCCCGCTCATCCTTTCGTTTGAACCATGCCTCTAGCACTTCGGCCTGACTTGTGTACAGGTCATTGATGCCCTGTGGCTTGGGCAGCCGCCGGAATATCTCCAGCGGATCTATCGGTACTGCCCGCGGGGACAGGGACCTAAGCTTGTTAAAATCGACCACCCTTACTAGCTCCTCTGCGATTACTGTCACCTACGACGATTAATGCTCGCCGGGATTTAATGGGCATCGATGTCCGCAGACTTAACCGGACATTACTCCCAATTTGACGAATTTCTGCATCTGGCAAATTATTAGAATTTTATCACATTGGAATTGTCATCTAGAGGGCCGACCTGTTGTCTGAACACCGCAAACAGCTACATTGAGATTTTGCGACGCCAAACGGCGGCATAGTTTCAGAAACGAGTCATTGGTAAAGCATAAGCGGCAGTATTTGAGCGGCTAAAAAGTGTCTAGCGAAGCTTGGGCGATTCACAATTGATTGGGCTCCTCAGGCCGATTAGTACAATTAATAGGAGACAATTCAATGAACTCGCCAGCACCTCGACTCAATCAGATCACAATGCAAGTGAGCCTTCCTCGGGAGCAGGCTGAAGCATTTATCGCCGCTATGCAGCAATGGATGCTGATGGTGCCAACTGTCTACTTCCTAGACATTTGTTCGATAGGCCACATCAAGACCTTCCTCCCGAAAGAGAGCTTCAAAGACGAGCGTCACAAGGTTTCGATCCAGGCACTTCAGGAGCTCGACCTCCCGCACAACCGCGTTTCGTATATTCCTGCCTTGATGGAAAAGGCCAGCGACCAACGCAGCAAGTTTTCTGCGGAGGAGTTTGTCGTTGAGGCGCGGCGTGACTGGGATGCCATGGGCTCCTTCTTCAAGAATGCGTGTATTTACGAACCCTGGGAATTCGTCAAGGCCTATGCGACAGAACTCTTCGGAGCCCATCTTGAGCAGTCGCACTCAGCATATCTTGCGTTTCTTCAGTTCGCGAACGACCACGGCTTGCACAACACAATTTCCGATGCGCAACGCCTCAAGACGGTACAAGTCCTTTGTGCCAAAGCGCAAGAACTCGGGATCAGTACAAGCCACCCAGTGGTGCTGGTGCCAATCGCGTGCGTGTATGGATGCTTTGATGCCAAACGGGTGATGAAGTTTTCTGCAAAGCCAGAGAACTTTAATCCCAACAATGCGTTAGGCGATATTCAATCGATCTCTCGTGTTTGCGGGATGATGACTGATTTCATCCAACGTGCTGGCGCGAGTGGCGGACCATTCAAAAATGGGAAATTCAAGACAGCAGATTCCCCTCTCCACAACATGTTGCGCTATTTCACCGTGCGATCTGTTAGCACAACGAAAATGCCGGATGGGGCAGTCCAGAGGATTTCTGTATCCGTAGACGCTCCAAGTCTTTACCCTGATCTCTTCGGTGCTGATCGTGAGCCCAAGGACGAGAAAAGTCGAGCGGAACTGGATAAGCTCTACGACCTGCTGGGGGCTGAATTTCACCAGGGGTCATGATCTCTTACCGAACTCTAGAAACCGATGCTACCAACGGGACTTCGCCTAATCAGACGGATAATAGTCGCGCGCATAAGAGTCACGTTTGCCCCTGGCCGGCCAGCGCGTGATGTGGGCTGCCGAGCATAGCCCTTTGCCGTTCCACAACAAACTCACCCCAAAAGCATGTCAAAACCATTTTCTCGACTGAAAGTGCCCGCAGGAGCTGGTGTGTTCGGCTGGTAACATTGAAATGCGCTGTACAAGGCTTTCAGCACTTCCGTTTTTCGGCACAACGGTGTTGCGTCATGGCGGTGGTCGTCACGACCAGCAAAACATGAGGTCTAGTATCCCGATTCCGCTCGCAGGTATGCGTTGCGGATTGCGCGAGCGTCACATAGCGCATGGTGCGGTTTCTCATCAGGGTGGCGCAGGAAAAACGCCGCCATCTCGTCGTTGAACAAACTGCGCTGCATGCCATTGGTGAAATTGTCTGGGGTTTTCTGGAAACGCCAGTTGTCCGGGATTGTTTTGCCGACCGAGGCAAAGGTTTTGCTCAGCATCTTCTGATCCCATCCCGAGTCGGCAACGAATAGAAAATCCCCGCCCAAGGTGTTCAGCCAATCGGTCAGCGAGGAAACGAAGTCGAGTGTTGAAATCGGGGGCAAAGACAGCAGGGGCAGAACCGTTGCCTTCACAAAATCGTTGCAAGCGCCATCTTCGTAATCCGAGAGTTCGGCGTAAAACTGGTCACCTGACTGGGTAATGAACCCAACTGCGATCAACGATGCTGAGCCGCTCAGATCGGTGAATTCACAGTCGAAGAAAAGTAGCGTTGCCATTTAGCAGAAAGGCGATACCATAAAAAAGAAGCCCTTGGTGTGACCTCTGCGCAAGCATGCCCCCGGTGGCGTTGTGAATTCGTTCTTCATACCGAGAGCGTATCAAAGGTTTGCTGTCTGAGCGCTGGTTCCATAGCGACCTCTCGTTAAACTGGCAAAGGTTATGAGCCGGTTTCGTTTGTTCCAGATCAGGCAGTCAATCGCTGCTTGTGAATCCGCCGAATCTCTGGGCAGGCATACGATATTCCAGCATGGTTCAATGCGGTTTTTAAGATTCGTTCGCCCCAAGTAGTAATGTAGGTTCCTCGCGCTGTCGCCAGTTCGGAAAACGTCTGACTATTTGAACGAACTGTCGAGGCCAATCATCGAAATCCCGAAGGAGCGCGCTACGGGTGATCGCACCGGCATTCCAAGCCGCGTTCAACCTCTCCGGCACATTGGCCAGCACCCAGAAACTCAGTTGCAGGACGTGATGCCGCTCTTCGACAGATCTAAGCTCAAAAGGCACATCGCGCACCAGCCCTTTCAGACCCGGCGCATGAATTGTTTCATCAACGAAATCCCGCAGCGACACATTCCGGTAGTGGATAGTCGCCAAACGACACAATTGGTGAAGTAGGTTGTAGTAACTGACTCCTCTCGGCTTACACCATTTTCCGCGATGCTCGAGCCGGCTGATCGCGAGGCCGAACGCCGCCTTCGAGGAGGCCTCGTAGAACACCGGCTCCTGGCAAGGTGCTTCCCGCAAGTCGAAATCGCACCCGCTACACGACGTGACTTCCCCGACCTTTTCGGGAGAAGCTGCATTCAGGTCCCTGCGATGAAAGGTTACGGGAGCACCACAGTTGGGACAACGATCGTGGACCATCACATGGTGCCGTCCGCACCAAGTATAGAAAGCGACCCGCCAGCGCTTCCGAAAATAAGGAACCGCATCCTCCGACAGACACCTCGGGCAATACTGTAGGCCGAAACCTTTGTGCTGCCACTCCGAAACGAGCAAAGGAAGGATCCATTGCAAAACCCCGCTCTCCCTGGCGTTCCGGTAGATCCGCCCTTGATACGCTCGTAGCGTTGTCGCCTCCAACTTAGCCATCTGTATCCCTGTGTGGGCGGACAACTCCATCAGGAGTTGTGCGGGAGCATAGCGATCGACATCCCGATACCAGACCTCCGGTTGGGTCGGCCACAACAGCCGAGCGAAAGTCCGCAATTTGAGATTGTGGGCGTACCCCAATCGAACAATCCAACTGCTCAACAACTCATCGGCCAATGGCCGCAAGTGAATGGGCCAAAGCACCTCGCCGGGATTTAGGCGGCGCCTAGGCAAGGCCTGGTTTCTCCCGCCGGTCTGACGGCCGAGCCCAGCGAATCCGGTCCAAGGCGTCTAGAGTAATCTGCTCGTCGCCATCGCGAATCGCCTGGACAGCGGCCCGCTTCAGCACTTCGTAAATTTCGCCGATCAGCCCCTCGCTCATCCACAACACTTTTTGCAATATCTCGGGCTGCTTCAATCCGGAAGGTTTACGGAGAGGCAATCGCCTTTCGAATGAGGCCAGCAGCGCGCCACCTTCCTTATCCAGTTTCCAGCGAGGAAGCACCGCCGGCGTGAAGCGGTTGGATAACTGGGGATCGGTTGCGAATACGGTGTAGGCATCCTCGATGCCCGCCGCCACGATCGACATCCGTAGCTCGTTTCCCAGGTCCTTGATGCCGTTTCGAAACTCGCGTTGCTTGACCGCACCGCCGGTCGTCATGTTGTTGATTTCGTCGATCAGGAGCATCCGGGTTTCGAGTTGGCTCAGGATCTTGGTCACCGTCCGAATTCGCTCTCCCGGCGTCGACCTTTCTCGATAAGGCGCATTTACAGCATCCAGAATTCGACAGCACAAATTCCCGATATCAGGGCCCAGGGCCGAAACATAGATAACCGGATATTTGGCCGCCTCTCCATTGGGATTGGGGTCGGCCGGATGGAGACTCAGGAAATGCCGCAGCAATTCCGTTTTCCCGTTGTTACTTGGCGCCACGACCATCATATGGGGCATCCGATTGATCGGCGGATGGGCGAGCAATGTTTCCATGTCTGCAAGAATTTCCTTTGCTCGCTGATACGGCACCCAAAACCCTGACTGGATCGCCCGGATTCTGAAATCGTCGGCCATGACAGCTATCTCAGCGGACGCCTGCCGCAGGTGAGGAAAAACGCCAGCGCGGTCACTCATCGTCGTAGGCCTCCACCGAGCCGGGGTCGTATCCTTTGATCACGGGCGGAGGAGCGACTCGGGGCGGGGAGGAGGATACAACCGGGAGTTCCTTGGTTGTCCTGATCCTCGCCTTTGCATGCTCGGCGTTGCGCTGCCCTTTACGGCGGGCGGATTTTGTCTTGATTGCAGCCTCCTCGACTTCCACCCGCATCTTTTTCGCATATTCGAAGACCACTCGGTCATCGATTTCCTTAAGCCCGGCCTTACGGGCGGCCTGTTTGGCTTCGCGGTATTCCCACAGGCTAATTGGGGGCTGTGACAAATCGCGATAGTGGATCGGGAAATAGCGTTTGGCGTTCGGCTCGAGGAAGTAGATCTGACTGATGTCCCTTGGGTCCCGGCGAAAGCGGAATTGCCGTTTCAGCTTGGGATTGGCCGGATCCAGGGAATTGATCCAAGGACGCAGCACGTCCGAGTAATACGTTAGATCCCATTGGACCCCATAGTCCTGAACAGTGCGCTCTTCGAACGGCATGAAGTCAATTCGCACCTTCTCTTCGTCGAGACGACGTGCGGGAAGCCCTCGACCAGGCCTGCCTTTCGAGCCCAGTAATCCTTCCCGATACTTTGCCAAGGGACTCGTACCGATCCCCGAGTGCAGGCGATGGTGGTATTTGGCAATCAAGAAAACCAGCCAACGCTCCAGTTCAGCCAGGGTCATAACCGCATTTCCCTCGGAGTCGTATTCACCCTTTTCCTTGAAGTTACCGAAAGTGGTTCCAGGAACCACCTTCAGTTCTTCGGAGACGGTTCCCATCAAGCGTTCGATGTAGCCGCCGTAATGCGGCGTTTTGACGGGCCGGAGGTGGAGATCAATGGTGTATTCCTCGCACGCTGCACGGAGCATGTTCCCCCTAAATTCTTTGGCGTTGTCCATGTGAAGAATGCCCATTACGCCCCATACCGGCCACTCTGCTTCTATTCCGCGCTCTGCAAGCCATCCATCCTTAGGAAGGATGGAATGGGACAAGCACATCCCGGCCGACGTGGCAGACGGCGCATCCAGGGACAAGTACATCCCCGGTACCACTCGACTAAATGCGTCGATTGAGAAGGTAACCCAGGGGCGACAAATCGAGCGGCGGGTCTTCTCGTCCACCACAATGACCGGCAACTCCGTATGGTCGACCATCACCAGCGCCAGCGGCCAATTAGCATCGGGAACGGCCCCTAGGATGGGATCGAATTTTTCCCGAGCATACTTCTCGCCGTACCGCGCAGCGGTCATACTGCGCCCGGACTGCCAGACAATCCGCCTTCGAACGGTCTGATAGTTGGGTACTGGCAGATTCGCCAACTTGCAACGCTCCTCGACTTTTCGGTGAGTAGCCGAAATCGAAGGATGGGCATCGGTCATGTGGAAATCGCGGATTGTGTCGGCGATAATTTCCTCAACCTCATCGTTTTCCAGACGGGCTTTGCCTCGCCCTCCATCCGGCTTGGGAGGAAGCAACGAGGACAATTTTCCGGAGTTAAGGAAATCGCGACGCCAACGATAAAGCGTCGCTATCCCCACTCCATTCTGCTGTGCGATTTGCCGGGCTTGGGCTTTCCCCCTCTCGACAGGAGAGAGTAACGGTTTGATAAGCTCATAACGGCGCTTCGCTTCCGCCCAATGTTCGGGTGACACATCTTCCAAATCCTGGAGCTTGTTTGTACTCCTTTGATCCGTAGGCGCTTCATTCTCAACGGGGCCCACCTCCTTGATCGAGATGGTAGTCAGATTCCCCGTCTCCACAGATTTCGCCAGAACCGTATCCAGATCGAGCACACGAGTGACAATAAAGACACTGCCGGCGCACATCACCTCGGCCCCGGGTTCGATGCGAAGCACAGAAAGATTCTGGGTCATGCTTTCCTCCTATCCGAAGGGAGGCTGATCAAAACTTCATCGGTCACAGGCTGATCCAGATCCACGATGAGCCGCCTAACCGCGACCAAATACCAAATCACCGGAATCAACTGCAACCTGGTTTCATCATCGCGGGAAAGGGCGTCGAGGAGTGTTTTGTAGGAGCTAGCACCGCCCAAATACGCCAACGCTCCAGTCACCGAGGCGATATCCGCCGCATCCGGATCGATGCAGTGGTACTCCCGGAGAAACTTCAGGAAATCCAAGCGCAAGCAACGGATGTCCTTTTCCGACCGCGTCTTGAAAACCCAGCCACGGTCTGCGGCCCATTTTTTTGCCACAGAAAATTTCCGCGCATATTTGGTTTGGTTCTTCTCCAGATCCTGAGTCGTCTTCACCTCTACCAGTAAAGGCTTGGCCGGCCGGGCAGGTTTCGGTTGCCGGTAGTGGATCACCACGTCGGGCACGTAAGGTTTCGTTTTGCCCCCGAGGGGAATCGCAACCGGCTGCTCCTCAAAGGAGGCGACCTGGTCGTCGTACTCGAGGAGGATGAAGTGGTCTTTCTCGAGCAAGGACTCGAAACCGAGCATCCGGCCGTTCTTCTGGCTCGAAAATCCGCCCGTCACCCCCAGGTAATTCTTTGGAATTTTTCTGACCGGCATAGAGACCCCAAATTATGATCATGGCCTATGATCAATCTAGACTTGGAATCACCAACTTACAAATAAATTGTCTGCGTCTTGAAAAAAAACCAGGGGTTATTTATGGATATTTCTCATCCTCTTGCATAGACCACACCTGAACCCCAACCGACAGGAAGACTTCCACGGTCAACCGCAAAAAACGTCCAAAAACAAAATGCCCGGCAGGTGATGCCGGGCATTTTTCATGGCCAAAGGCTTATTGCACGCCGGGCGGGGGTGGCGGAGGTGCGCCCGGTGGCGGTGGCGGAAGGCCTGCATCACCGGAACGCACGGCGCGCGGATAAGCCATGCTGGCTGGCACGGGCACGCGGTGCCCCTTGCTGTACATGCACTGGATGTAGGCATTGTCGTATTGACGCTGGGTGCCGACACCCGAGGCGCGAGCCGTATCGGCGCCGGTTGCGCTGCCGAGCAGCAAACCAACGCCAGCGCCGGTCGCCGCACCGCGACCGTCACCACCAATCGCCGCGCCGGCCACAGCACCAACGGCAGCACCGACAGCAGCGCTGGTCACCGCAGATTCACGGGCAGCCTCGCCGGCGGTCTTGCCGCCAATCTGGATGTGGGCAAACTGCCGGCAATACTGGTCGTCTTCACGAAAACGCTCAATGCTCTGCCCTGTACCCGGCAAAACCATGACGCTCGGCCCGGTCGGCAACACCGTACAGGCGCCGAGAAACAAGGCGCCGCCGAGCAAGCTCAATCGCGGGAGAAGTCTTTTCATTTCAGCCATGATTCATTTCTCCGGTTGCGGCAGAACCTTCTGCCAGCCGCCAGGACATTCCTTGACGTAAGGGTAATAGCCCTGAGCGCTCTTGCAGTAATACCAGTATTGCTGGCCAGCGTCGGGGGCCGGTGCCGACTCCTGGGTCTGTTCGATATAGACCGGGGGTTGCGGCGCCGGCACGACAACCACCTGGGGCGGATAGTAGTAAGGCGACGGATACCACATCGGCCCCCACAACACCGGGCCACCAATGTACACCCCAACACGACCCCGCGAACCATGTGCCGAGGCGGTCGTCGCCATCCCGGCCATCACTACAGCCAACACGACCATCAGTATTTTTGCCGCTTTCATGGGGACCTCCAACCTTCCTTGACCTCAATTACACGATAGTCAATTTTAGGCCGGACGAGCGACTAAATTTGCTACAAGTTGTAAGCGAAATACGAGACAAGCTCAGTCGTCCCGGGCGATTACTTCATCGCGTCGGCGGCGCAGGCCCTCCGGCATTTTGAGCGTCGTCCGGTCCCAGCCCTCAAGCGCAAGAATGTCCACCATGCACACCTCCATCAACGCGTGCGCCCGCATGGTCGCCTCGGCGATGGCCTTATGAACGCGATGATCGTTGCCCGGGTCGACTTCGCAGGCGTTCTGATAACGGTGCAGTTCGCGCAAGCTACGCAACTGCACCGCCACCTGCGCCGGGCAGGCGCACATGTAGATCGCACCTTCCTCGATGATCTGCGACAACTCCTGATCGGTAAATTGCTTTTGCAGAATCATCATCGCTCCTTTAGAGCAGCTTCAGGCGTTTCGCGGCGTCGCGCAGCTCGCCCCGGAAATTCGGGTGAGCGATGCCGATCAGCGCTTCAGTGCGCTGCTTGGCCGTCTTGCCGCGCAGTTGGGCGACGCCGAATTCAGTAACGACATAGTTGATGTCGTTCTTGCTGGTCGATACATGGGTGCCCGGCGACAGGGTCGGCACGATGCGCGAAATGGTGTCGTCCTTGGCCGTCGACGGCAGCACGATGAAGGCCTTGCCGCCATTCGAGCGATTGGCGGCACGGACGAAGTCGGACTGGCCGCCGGTCCCCGAGTAGGGAATCGGGCCCAGGCTTTCTGAGCCGCACTGGCCGAGGAAATCGATCTGCATCGTCGCGTTGATGGCGTGCAGGTTGTCGTTCTGGCCCGCCAGATAGGGGTCGTTGGTGAAATCGACCGGGTGCATTTCGAGCGCCGGGTTGCGATGCATGAACTGGTAGAGCTTCTTCGAGCCAAGCGCGAAGGTCGCCAGCATCTTGCCGTGGTGGTAATTTTTCTTGCGATTGGTGACGACACCGGCTTCGACCAGCGACATGATGCCATCGCCGACCATTTCCGTATGGATGCCGAGATCGTGCTTGTCGGTCAGCTGCATGACCACCGCATCGGGAATGCCGCCGTAGCCGATCTGCAAGGTGGCGCCATCCGGAATCATGTCGGCGACGTATTTGCCGATGGCTTCCTGGACCGGGCCGATCTTCGGCAGGCCGACTTCGAGAATCGGTTCATCGCTCTCGCAGAGCGCGGCAACCTGCGAAATATGAATATGGCAATCGCCGTTGGCGAAGGGCACGTTTGGATTGACTTCGAGGACGACAACACGCGCCCGGTCGATGGCGGCCATCGTGTAATCGGCAGCCAGTGACAGCGAGAAGAAACCATGCTCGTCCATCGGCGAAGCCATGGTAAACACGACATCGGCCGGCATCAGGCCACGGTTGAGCAGCGACGGCATTTCCGAGAAGTAGGCCGGGATGAAATCGACCCAGCCATCCTTGCCGCCCGGGCGGGTCGCGCCGCTGTAGAAGTAGGCGGTATGACGGACATGCTCGACCGTATCCGGGTCCAGATAACCAAACTTGCGCACGGCCAGAATCTGCGAAACCTGCACATCCCGGAAGTCGCGACGCGCTTCCGACAACGCGGCCAGCAGACTGGGCGGTTCACCGACGGCGGTCGGAACGACGATGGTGTCGCCATTTTTTACGACGCGAATGGCATCGGCGGCAGACATGCGTTTTTGTTGGTAGAGGGCCTGGACGGACATGCGCTATCTCCTGAAATTATTATTGCAAAACGTTAATCCTCGCATGGCGGTCAGACCAATAAGCTGACCGGGATCAAAACCCCATGCGTATTCCATTGCAGCAATCGCGGTGTGCCTACGCCTTGCGATTGCTTCCGGCAACCATGCGAATTTCAAACAGGCGGCACTCGAGCGGACCGTTGAACAGCGGCGTCTTGCGGCTCGGCTTGAGCCCGACCAGTTTAGGCAAACGGAGGTCGGCTGTGAAGAAGAAACAGTTCCAGCCGGCCCAGTGTTTTTTCAGGGCGGAACCGAGCTCCGGGTAAAAAGCAGCCAGCTCATCCTGCTCACCGATCCGCTCGCCGTAGGGTGGGTTGGTGACGAGGATGCCGTGATCGGTCAGCGGTTGCGTTTCGAGCAGATCGCCCTGGTCGACCGTGACAACGTTGCCAAAACCGGCTTCCTGCAGGTTGCGCCGGGTGGCGCGCACAGCCTTGTCGTCGATGTCGTAGCCGCGGATGTCCATCGGCTCGGCCGGCTTGACGCGGGCTTCGGCGGCCTGACGGATATTCGCCCAGTTGAGCGCCTCGAAATTGCGCAGCATCTCGAAGGCGAAACCGCGGTCCAGACCGGGCGCGCGGTCAAGCGCCATTTGCACGGCTTCGAGCAGGAAGGTGCCGCTACCGCACATCGGATCGACCAGCGGCGTGCCGGGCTGCCAGCCAGTGATCTTGAGAATGCCGGCCGCCAGGTTTTCCTTGAGCGGCGCATCGACACTGGCTTTGCGGAAACCGCGCTGCCACAGCGGCTGGCCTGAGGTATCGAGATACAGCGTGCACTCGTTTTCGGACAGGAAGACATGGATGCTGACATCCGGGTGACGCGTCTCGATGTTCGGCCGGTCGCCGCGGTCCTCACGGAAGCGGTCGCAGACGGCATCCTTGACGCGCAGCGTGACGAAATCGAGCGACTTGAGCGGGCACTTGATCGCCGTTGTCACCACGCGCATGGTGCGCGTCACGTCGAAATGGTTCGGCCATAGCTGGCGGACGGCCAGCCGGTAGATATCCTCTTCCTTCTGGTACGGCCCCTTGACGATGTGCCAGAGGATGCGGGTGGCGATGCGCGATTCCAGGTTGGCGCGATAGCAGACCGACCAGTCGCCGGTGAAAAATACGCCACCGTGGGTCGTCCGCAAATCCTCGCCGCCGACGCCACGAAGTTCCTCGAGCAGATGTTCTTCCAGCCCGCGCGGGCAGATTGCGAAATAGGTATTCATGTCAGAAGGGCTTGAGGACGACGAGGAAGAGGACGATCAACAGGACGATAACCGGCAGTTCGTTATAAAACCGGTACCAGATGTGGGTTTTCTTGTTGCCGCCGCCCTGGAACTGCTTGAGCACCCGGCCGCAATGCCAGTGGTAAATGGCGAGCCCGGCGACCAGCGTGGTCTTCGCATGCAGCCAACCGCCCGAAAAGCCGTAGCCGAACCACAGCCACAAGCCGGTCAGCACAGCGAATACGCCGAGCGGCGTCATGAACTTGTACAGCTTGCCGGCCATCAGCAGCAGGCGGTCGCGCTCGGCGACGCTGTCGGCCGGCACCATGGCCAGATTGACAAAAATGCGCGGCAGGTAGAACAGGCCGGCAAACCACGAAATGACCATCCAGATATGCAGGGTCTTTACGACGAGCATGCGCTTCTCCTAGTTGGCAGCCAGCTTGGCTGCTTTCGCCTCGGCGATCCCGACATCAACCGTCGGATATGCGAGACGCAGTTTTAATTCTGTTTTCAGGCGCTTGTTGCCAATACGCCGCGATTCACGCATGAAGGACATCTGCACCGGCGACAGCGTTCTCGCCGCTTCCTCCCGCGAAATGCGCGGCGGGCGCGGTAGCGCGAAGGCATCGGCGACCCGGTCGAAGTACTCGGCCATCTTCAGATCGGAATCATCGACGACATTGTAGACGCGGTTGGCGCCGCCATGACGCAACGCGGCGACACAGGCAGCCGCGAGGTCATTGGCATGGATGTGGTTGGTGTAGCCGTCATCGGCCGCGCACAGCGCCGGAAGGGACTTGTTCAGGCGCTCGATGGGCAGGCGGTCGGCGGCGTAGATGCCCGGGGCGCGCAGGATGGAGACTTTGACGCCGGTCCGCTTGCCCCATTGGCGCAGACAGTTTTCGGCATCAACCCGCCGGCCGGCCCGGGAACTCTCCGGATTCAGGCGGCGCGTTTCGTCAATCTGCGCCCCGCCACAGTCGCCATAAACCCCTGTCGTGCTTACGTAAACCAGACGCCGTGGTAGACTTTTGCTCTTGCCCAAGGCGGCCAGCAGGTTGCGGGTACGCGTGTCGTGACGGCCTTCGCCGGGCGGTGGCGCCAGATGCAAGACGTAGTCGGCCAGTCCGGCAATGCGCTGCAGGCTGCCCCGGTCGTCGAGATCGGCCAGCACCGGCAGCGCCCCCGCTTCGCGCCATTCGGCCGCCCGGCTGGCATTGCGCAGCAGGGCATAGACGCGAGCATTAGGGACAATGCGGGAGAGGATGCGGCGGGCAACGTCCCCGCTGCCGACAATCAGGATTTTTTGCACGCCGGCATTGTAGCCGACGACCAAGGGGAAATTATGAGCTACCAGATCACAGTCCAGCCGAGCGGCCGCGCCTTCAGCGCCGAAGCCGGCGAGACCCTGCTCGACGCCGGGCTGCGCCAGGGCCTGATTCTGCCTTACGGCTGCAAGGATGGTGCCTGCGGCGCCTGCAAGGGCAAGGTCGTCAGCGGCACGGTTGACCACGGCAAGTCGCAACCACACGCGCTGACCGACGATGAAAAGGCCGCCGGCATGACCTTGTTTTGCTGCGCCAGCGCCCAGACCGATCTGGTCATCGAATGCAAGCAACTGGCCCTGGCCAGCGACATCCCCGTCAAGACCCTGCCTTCGCGCATCGAGAAGCTCGACAAACTGGCACCGGATGTCATCGAAATGCATCTGCGCCTGCCGGCCAACGAACGGTTTGAGTTTCTCGCCGGTCAGTACATCGACGTTCTGCTCAAGGACGGCAAGAAGCGCAGTTACTCGCTGGCCAGCGCGCCACGCGATGAAAACATGCTGGAACTGCATATCCGCCACGTTCCCGGCGGCCTGTTTACCGAGCAGGTTTTCTCGACCATGAAGGTCCGTGACATCCTGCGTTTCAATGGCCCGCATGGCAGCTTCTACCTGCGCGAAGATTCGTCCAAGCCGATGGTTCTGCTCGCCGGCGGCACCGGCTTTGCCCCAGTCAAGTCGATCGTCGAACACGCCATTGCCAAGGGCATCACCCGACCGATGTTCATCTACTGGGGCGCCAAGGCACGCGTCGATCTGTACCAGAACACGTTGCCCGAAAAATGGGCGGCCGACCACGCGCATCTCCGCTACATCCCGGTGCTCTCGGAGCCGGCGAGCGGCGACGAGTGGGCCGGTCGTACCGGCTTCGTGCACCAGGCCGTACTGGCTGACTTTCCCGACCTTTCGGGCTTCCAGGTCTATGCCTGCGGATCGCCGCTCATGATCGAGGCGGCAAAGCGTGATTTCGTCGCGCAAGGCATGCCGGAAGAAGAGTTTTTCGCCGACGCTTTCACGTTTTCGACGACTTGAATTTTGGCCGTTATTTCCGGTTGACCGTGGCAAGCCCGGTTAACCGGAAATCCACCCGAATCAACGCTGCCAGGCGCAGCCCTTGAGTACCTGGCCGTTCAATTCGACCGAGGCCGTCCACGCGAACGCGCCATTGGCCTGAGCATCGCGGCAAATGGTCTTGTCGAGGCGAACAGCCAGCCTGCTGTGATCGCTGGCGCCATCGTAGCGGCTGACATTCCCTTCGCTCCGGAACTCCGTGTACGGCAGCACGACTTCGGGCTTGCCGTAGCGCTGCAGGCGGACATGCTCGCCGCCGGCGACCAGCGCCCAGGCCGGATCGTTGCCGGCGGCGCGCCATGCTTCTTCCTTGCCGCCCGGCATCTGGCAGCGCCCTTCGACGCGCGCCATATTGAAGGCCGACGCCTTCAAGGTCCCGTTGTCGAGCACGCCGAGCAGTTCAACGTAGAGCCGCTTGCCGGCAGCGAGGCCGACGCTGTTGAGCGCCCTGGTCACGCTGCCATCGGCCGAAACGTCCTCGACATTGGCGTAGCTGCGGTCGCGGCAGGGCGAAAAAATCAGCCGCTCGCCCTGCTGCATCATCAGGCCGTAAGCCATTTTCGGCGTGGCATCAACGGGCTTGGCCTCGTCGGCCTGTAGGGCGGCGGAGAGCAACAGGGCGGCCAGCGCGGCGAGAGAATGGCGAAAGTTCATGGAGGGCAATCCGGTGAAAGGCAATGTCGGGCATTGTCACCCGTCCGCCCGGCAAATCGTTTGATGCAACTGAAAAAGCGCTGACGATCAGGCGTCCCGCCCGAAACGCGCCAGGCGGACATCCACGGTCACCGCCAGCGCGCTCAGTGCCGCCGCCCGCGCCCGCCCCTCGGCGCTGGCCCGGTAGAGATGCGGCGTCATGGCGAGCAGGTCGGCGATCTGCTCGGCGCCGTCGATGGCCAGCGGGAAGCGGACGGTTTCCGTGGACAGGCTGCGGAAGCCGGCTGGCACCTGGCTATCGACGAGCCGCTCAGGTTTCAGCGTTGGGTAGATGATTTCGCGCAGTTCACGCAGGTGATCCGGCCCGGCATCGACCTGCAACAGCACGCCGCCCGGCTTGAGGACGCGGGCAAACTCGCCATAGACCGGGAAACCGAACATGCACAAAACAAGGTCGAGCGTCGCCGGCAGCACTGGCAGATTGGCGTTGCTGCCGACGATCCAGTTCGGCCGCTTGTCCTGCTTGGCGGCGGAAAGAACCGCCCACTTCGAGATGTCGAGGCCGAGCACGGCCAGCGTTTGTCCTTCACCCGACGCGGCAGCGAGCTGGCGCAGGTAGTAACCCTCGCCGCAGCCGGCATCGAGGCAACTGATCGTCGCATTCGCCGGCTGTTCGGCCAGCGCCGCCCGGCTGACTGCCGCGGCAATCGGCTCGTAGTGGCCGGCATTGAGGAAACGCCGGCGGGCAGCGACCATTTCCTTGCTGTCGCCCGGATCGCGCGAGCGCTTTTGCTGGACGGGCAACAGATTCGCGTAACCCTGGCTGGCAATGTCGAAACTGTGGCCGGAAGGGCAACGCCAAGTTGAGCCGTGACAATGCAGCGGCGTCCCATCGAGCGGGCACGCCAGCGCCTGAAACGGAACGATGCTCACGACTTACTCGCCAAGATAGGCGGCGCGGACTTTGGGATCGTCGAGCAGCATCGCCGATTCGCCGTTCAGCGTGATTTCGCCGCTTTCCATGACATAGCCGCGCTGGCTGGATTGCAGCGCCAGCCGGGCGTTCTGCTCGATGAGCAGGATGGTCATGCCATCGGCGGCGACGGCGCGGACGACTTCGAAGATCTTCTGGACCATGATCGGCGCCAGTCCCATCGACGGCTCGTCGAGCAGCAGCATTTTCGGCCTGCTCATCAGGGCGCGGCCGATAGCCAGCATCTGCTGTTCGCCGCCGGACAGCGTGCCGGCCAGCTGGCTTTCCCGTTCCTTGAGGCGCGGGAAATAGCCGTAAACCATTTTGAGGTCGTTTTCGACGTCGACCGCAGCATTGTGGATGTAGGCGCCCATTTGCAGGTTTTCGAGCACGGTCAGCCGGGGAAAGACGCCGCGCCCTTCGGGGACCAGCGCAATCCCCTTGCGGATGATGTGGTGCGGGGCGATGCGGGTGATGTCTTCGCCGCAGAAGTGGACGTCGCCGCCGACCGCATCGAGTACCCGCGCAATCGCCTTGAGCGTGCTCGTCTTGCCGGCACCGTTGGCGCCGATCAGCGCCACGGTTTCGCCTTCGTTGACGTGAAAGGTGATGCTGCGCACCGCCTGGATGCCGCCGTAGGCGACGTGGAGTCCGGTTACTTCAAGCACCTAGATATGCCTCGATGACGCGTTGATCTTTTTGCACGACGGCCGGTACATCCTCGATGACCAGCGCGCCGTAGTCGAGTACGGCGACGCGGTCGCAGAGGCCCATGACCAGCTTGACGTCGTGCTCGATGAGCAGAATGGTCGTGCCGTCACGGCGAATGCCGTCGATCAGCTCGCGCAGCTGTTCGGTTTCGGTGGCGTTCATGCCGGCGGCTGGCTCGTCGAGGCAGAGCAGCTTGGGTTCGGTGGCCAGGGCGCGGGCGATTTCCAGCCGGCGCTGGTCGCCGTAGGACAGGTTGCGGGCCAGATCGTCGGCCCGTTCCTCGATGCGCACGTAGTGCAGCAGGTCGATGGCCTTTTGCCGAATCGCCGCTTCTTCGGCCTTCGTCGCGGCATTCTGGAACATCGCGCCGAGAACACCTGCCTTGGTCCGCACATGGCGGCCAACCATGACGTTTTCCAACGCCGTCATGTTGCCGAACAGCCGGATGTTCTGGAAAGTGCGAGCAATGCCACGCGCCGCCGCCTTGTCCGGCGCATCAGCGATGAGCGGCGTGCCGGCGAAGGTGAAACCGCCACCGTCCGGAATGTAGAGTCCGGTCATGCAGTTGAAAAAGGTCGTCTTGCCGGCGCCATTCGGGCCGATCAGGCCGTAGATTTCGCCATGATTGATACTCAGCGAGACATCGCGAAGCGCCTTGACGCCGCCGAAATGCTTGGCAACCGCTTTTGCTTCGAGCAGCGGTTTTGGCAAATTCGCGCTCATTTGCCGGTCTCCTGCAACTCACGTTGGCGTTCCGGCGATGGCCACAGGCCGGCCGGCTTGAAGCGCATGACGAGGACCAGGGCCAGACCAAAAACCAGCATGCGCAGGCTTTCCGGATCGACCAGCATCTTGCCGAAAACGGCCATCTGCAGCGGCCCGACACCGTAGCGCAGGACTTCCGGCAGCACCGTCAGCAGCACGGCGCCAAGGATGACGCCGGGAATGTGGCCCATGCCGCCCAGCACCACCATGGCGAGAATCATGATCGATTCCAGCAAGGAGAAGCTTTCCGGCGAGACGAAGCCCTGCATGGCCGAGAAAATGCCGCCGGCAACGCCACCGAAGCTGGCGCCCATGGCGAAGGCGAGCAATTTGAGATTGCGCGTGTTGATGCCGATTGCCTTGGCAGCAATTTCATCCTCGCGAATGGCCTGCCAGGCGCGGCCGATGCGCGAATTCTGCAGACGGATGTTGATGATGATGACGAGAATAGCCAGCGCGACGAGCAGGAAGTAATACTTCTGCGGGCCGCTCAAGGCAAAGCCGAAAATCTGGGTCGTCCCCGAGAACTTGAAGGCGCCGAAACTGACCGGGTCGATCAGCGTGATGCCCTGCGGCCCGTTGGTGACATTGATCGGCGCATTGAGGTTGTTGAGGAAAATGCGGACGATTTCGCCGAAACCGAGGGTCACGATGGCCAGATAATCGCCGCGCAGCTTGAGCGTCGGCGAGCCGAGCAGCACGCCGGCAAAACAGGCCAACCCGGCGCCGATCGGCAGAATGGCCCAGATCGGCCAGTGCAGCCCGAAGTGAGGACTCGCCAGCAAGGCCCAGGTGTAGGCACCGACGGCGTAGAAAGCAATGTAGCCAAGGTCGAGCAGGCCGGCCAGGCCGACGACGATGTTGAGGCCAAGCGCCAGGAAAACATAAAGGATGGCGAAATCGAGGATGCGTACCCAGGCCTGGCCGCCGGTCGCGGCGATAAACGGCAAGGCAACCAGAAACGCGGCAGTCAGCCCGATTCCCACGGTCGACCGGAAAAAACGGCCAAAATTCATGCCCGATCCCCCGTCTTTTCGCCGAACAATCCGGAAGGTTTGAACATGAGGACAACAATGAGCACGACGAAAGCAAAGATGTCCTGGTAGTGGCTACCCAGGAAGCCGCCCGTCAGGTCGCCGATGTAACCCGCCCCGAGCGCCTCGATGATGCCAAGCAGAATGCCGCCCAACATGGCCCCGGCCAGATTGCCGATGCCGCCGAGCACGGCTGCTGTGAAGGCCTTGAGGCCGAGCATGAAGCCCATCTGGTAGTGGGCGACTTCGTAATAGGTGCCGACCATAATGCCGGCCACCGCACCGAGCGCCGAGCCGATGACGAAGGCGGCAGCGATGACGCGGTTGATATTGACGCCCATCAGGCTGGCTACGGCTGGATTCTGCGCCGTGGCGCGCATGGCCATGCCAAGCTTGGTGCGATAGACGAGGAGCAGCAGGCCGCCCATCGTCGCCGCCGAGACCAAAACGATAATGACCTGGATCATCGTGAAATTGGCGCCGGCGAACTCGAAATCCATTTTCGGCAGGAGCGATGGAAACGTCAGGTAGTTCCGCCCCCAGATGATCATTGCCAGATTCTGCAGAACGATCGACATGCCGATCGCCGTAATCAGCGGCGTCAGCCGTGGCGCGTTGCGCAAGGGTCGATATGCCACACGTTCGAGGGCCCAGCCGAGCGCCATGCAGACCAGCACCGCCGCCATCATGCCGGCCAGCCCGGCCACCGCCACCGGCATGCCAGCCTTGATCAGCGAACCGGCCACCGTGATGGTGACCAGCGTACCGATCATCACCACCTCGCCATGGGCAAAATTGATCAGCCCCATGATCCCGTAGACCATCGTGTAGCCCAGCGCGACCAGCGCGTAGATGCTGCCCTGGACGAGACCGTTGATGATCTGCTGGAGGAAAATATCCATTTAGTCTTTTTCTTTTTGAACATAAGGAAACGGCACCTTGCGGTGCCGTTTCGGTGCTGCGGATTACACGATTACTTCTTCTCGACCGCCGCCTTGGTCGCATCAGCGGCATTCTTGACCGCCTCGGCACCCGCCTTGACGGCATCCTTGGCAGCATCCTTGACGTCGCTGACTGCTTCCTTGCCGACCGCCGTCGCGGCACCGGCCACGGCCTTGGCCGCATCCTTCACTTCGGCCACGGCTTCCTTGACCTCGGACTTGGCGGACTCCATCGTGCTGCCGCCCAGCGTCTCGACGTATTCGAGCTTGCCACCCGTGTACTTGTAAATGGAAATGGCCCCGCCCTTGAGGTCGCCCAGCGCGTCGAATTCGATCATCGCCGTCACGCCGTCGTACTTGGTCTGGCCAATGGCCGGCAGGAATTTGGCCGGCTCGACCGAATCGGCCCGCTTCATCGAATCGGCCATGACCATGACAGCATCGTAAACATACGGTGCATAAAGCTGGATGTCAGCGCCAAACTTCTTGCTGAACTTCTCGCGGAATTCCGGGCCCTTGGCCAGTTTTTCCAGCGGCATGCCGGGCAGCGAGCAGAACTGGCCTTCAGTGGCCGGGCCACCCAGCTTCATGAACTCCGGCGTACAGACGCCGTCGCCACCGAGGAACTTGGCCTTGATGCCGAGCTCCTTCATCTGCTTGGCCATCGGGCCGCCCTGGGCATCCATGCCGCCGAAGAAGACCAGTTCGGCCTTGGTCGACTTGATCTTGGTCAGGATGGCCTTGAAGTCGGTCGCCTTGTCAGTCGTGTATTCGCTGGCCACCACCTTGATGCCGGAAGCTTCGGCCGCTTTCCTGAACTCGTCGGCCAGACCCTGGCCGTAGGCGGTACGGTCATCAACGATGGCCACGGTCTTGATGCCTTGTTTGACGGCGAATTCGCCGAGGCTCTTGCCCTGCTGGACGTCGTTGGCCATGACCCGGAAAGCGGTGGCAAAGCCCTGCTGGGTGTATTTCGGATTGGTCGCCGAACCGGAGATTTGCGGGATGCCGGCATCGGCGTAGAGCTTGGAGGCCGGAATGGTGGTGCCCGAATTGAGGTGACCGATGACGCCATTGACCTTGGCATCGACCAGTTTCTGGGCAACGATGGCGCCCTGTTTCGGGTCGGCAGCATCATCTTCGTTGAGCAATTCGAACTTGACCTTGGCGCCGCCAATCTCCATGCCCTTGGCGTTCAGTTCTTCGATGGCCAGCACGGCGCCATTTTCGTTGTCTTTTCCGAGGTGAGCCTGCGGGCCGGTCATTGGTGCGACATGACCCAGCTTGACGACCACTTCCGGCTTGGCGGCCGGCGCCGGGGCAGCTACGGGTTTCGGTTCTTCCTTCTGGCCGCAGGCGGACAGCGCAAAAGCAGCGGCAACGGAGAGGGCAACTACGGAAAGCTTGGCTTGCATCGGTGTTTCTCCTGATCTCTGGGGGGACAAAACGGTATCCTCCGATTGTCCGGAGGCACCTGATTCATGTCAATCATAAGGTGCTATGATAAAAACGTAGTTTTTCCTTTGAGTGCGCTTGATGCCGGCCTTAGCCCGTTTGCGGTTCTACTTCAGCCAGACTGCTCGCAAGCTTTTTGCGATGTTGCCGCAAAAGAGCCGCCATAACGTCTATCGCTCCTTTGTGGACTGCGATCCAGAGCCCAACAAGCGCCTGGTCCTGAAAATCGCCGAGACCAAGGAAGAGCTGGAAGCCTGCTTCAAATTGCTGCACGACGCCTATGTCAGCAGCGGCTTCATGACCCCGGACCCTTCCGGCATGCGCGTCACGATTTATCACGCTCTGCCGACAACGACGACGCTGTGTGCCAAATTCGATGATCAGGTCGTCGGCACCCTGTCGCTGATTCGCGAAAGCGCCATTGGTTTTCCGCTGCAGCGCATTTTCGACCTGACCGGCGTCCGCGAAAAGGAAGGCAATATCGCCGAGGTGTCGGCCCTTGCCGTGCATCCGCGCTTCCGGCGGACGGGAGGAACCATCCTCTTCCCGCTCATGAAGTTCATGTACGAATACTGCACGACCTTCTTCGATACCCGCCACCTCGTCATTGCGGTCAATCCGCGCCATATCGAAATGTACGAGTCGCTGCTCTTCTTCAAGCGACTGACCGCCAACGTTGTCGAGAACTACGACTTCGTCAATGGCGCGCCGGCCGTCGGCGCCTCGCTTGACCTCAAGCACGCCCCGGAAACAATGCGCAAGGCCTACGCCGGCAAGGCCAACAACCGGAATCTTTATCACTATTTCTGCGAAACCAAGCTGGCCAACATCCAGATCCCGCACCGGCGCTTCTTCACGACCAACGACCCGGTCCTGACGCCTGACCTGATCGACTACTTCTTCAACAAGAAGACCAATGTTTTCGCCGAGCTGAGCGACCGCAAGAAAGCCCTGCTCCACCTCATCTACGACCTGCCGGAATATCGCAGCGTTCTGCCGCCGCTTCCCGAAAAGGGCGCCGCACCGCTCATTCGCCAGCACCGCCGCTTCTCGGTCAAGTGCCCGGCCCGTCTCAACAACGCCACACCGTTGTTTGAAAAGCCGATCAACATTGAGGTCAATGAAGTGTCGCGCTACGGCTTCCGGGCGCGCATCGTCGAGCCGGTCCCGGCCGATATATGGCTCAACGCCACCGTCCAGCTCGGACTCAACGAAATCTCGCGGCTGACCGTTCAGGCCGTTCAGGAAACCGATGTCGATGACCAGCATTACTGCGGTTTCCGCATCGGCGAGCCGGATCTGGTCTGGCGCAAGTTCGTCACGGCGCTCTATGAAGGGCATACTCACACGGATCTCGATCAGGCGACCCGATTCCTCCCGTGACCTCCCCATCGATACCGGATGCACTCCGGCAAGCGCTGCAAACGCAATTCCAGCATCGATTTTCCCAAGGCGACTCGACGCGCCTGCAGCATGGCCGCGACGAATCCGTCCATGACCCGATGCTGCCCGGCGGTGTCGTCTTTGCCGAAAACACCGAAGAAATCGCGTTGACCGTGGCAATGTGCGCCGCCCATGGCGTGCCGGTCATTCCCTACGGTGTCGGCAGTTCGGTCGAAGGCCATGTACTGGCGCCGGGCGGTGGAATTTCGCTCGACCTTTCGGGCATGAACGAGATCGTTGTCATCCACGCCGAAGATGGCGACGCGACAGTTCAGGCCGGCGTCACACGCAAGCAGCTCAACGACGCGTTGAAGGGCACCGGTCTGTTCTTCCCCATCGACCCCGGTGCCGACGCGACGCTCGGCGGCATGGCGGCAACCCGCGCCTCGGGCACCAACGCCGTGCGCTACGGCACCATGCGCGACAACGTCATGGCTACCACCACCGTGCTGGCCGACGGCCGCATCCTGAAAACCGGCGGCCGCGCCCGCAAATCGTCGGCCGGCTACGACCTGACTCGCCTGCTCGTCGGCTCTGAAGGCACGCTCGGCATCATGGCCGAACTGACCGTCAAGCTCTACCCGATTCCCGAGGCCATCTCGGCCGCCGTATGCACCTTTCCGGACATCGACTCGGCCGTCCAGGCGGTCATCCTGACCATCCAGCTCGGCGTCCCGGTAGCGCGCATTGAACTGCTCGACGCCCTGTCGCTGAAAGCCATCAACCTGTTCAGCAAGACCACGCTGGCCGAGGCCCCGACGCTGTTTTTCGAATTCCACGGCAGCCCGGCCTCAGTCGAGGAGCAGGCGAAAACCGTGCAGGGCATCGCCGACGACCTCGGCGGCACACATTTCGAGTGGGCGGCCCGAGCGGAGGACCGTAGCCGACTGTGGCAGGCCCGCCACGACGCCTACTTCGCCTGCCTGCAACTGAAACCCGGTTGCCGCTGCTTCCCGACCGACGTCTGCGTGCCGATCTCCCGGCTCGCCGAGTGCATCGCGGCGACCAACGAAGACATCGCCCAGGTGGGCATTCCGATTGCCCTGTTCGGCCATGTCGGCGACGGCAACTTCCATCTCGTCGTGCTGGTCGATACCGGCAACGAGCAGGACATGAAAGAAGCGGCGTGGATCAGCCAGCGCGTCGTCGAGCGCGCCATCGCCATGGAAGGAACCTGTACCGGCGAGCACGGCATCGGGCTGGGCAAGCGCAAATACCTGCGGCTCGAACATGGCGACGTTGCCGTCGACGTGATGCGTTCGATCAAGCAGGCGCTTGATCCGCAAAATATCCTGAATCCCGGAAAAGTCCTGCCACCGGCGCTTTGAACATGTCGCCCTACAGTCTCAAACTCAAGCTCACGGTTGGTGCCATCGGCACGGCGCTGGTGCTTCTCCTCGTCCAGTTTTTTGGCCAATACTCGGTTCTGCGCGAAGATCTTGGCAAACGCATCGAAGCCGAGCAGTTTGCCTTCCTCAGTGAACTGGCCGGCAACATTGACGACAAGCTGCAGGAGCGCCTGCGCGCCCTGACCACCGTATCCAGCACCGTGCCGCAAGACCGGATGACCGACCTCGCGGCCCTCGAACGCCATCTGCGCGAGCGCCCCACCCTGTTGACGCTGTTCGACGACCTCTACATTTTCGATGCCAAAGGCCTGCTGCTCGTCGACTGGCCGATCAAGCCGGGGCGCCGCAACCTCGACATGAGCAGTCGGGACTACATCAAGCAGGTCCAGCAGACGCTCAAACCGGCCATATCCCAACCCATCCTCGGCAAGGCCACGCAGCAGCCGATCGTCGTCATGGCGGCCCCGGTCCTCAATGCCCGGGGCGAACTCGTCGCCATCTTCGGCGGCGTCCTCAACCTCTACAAGCCCAACCTGATCGGCACGCTGGGCACACGCAAGATAGGCCAGACCGGCTATCTGTATCTGGTCAGCAAGGACCGGCTGGTCATCGCCCATCCGGACAAAGAACGGATCATGAAGGAAGTCGCCCCGGTCGGTGCCAACCTGGCCCTTGACCGCGCGCTCGCCGGCTTTGAAGGGACGATTGAGGGCACCAACAGCCGCGGACTGGTCGGCCTGTTCACCTTCAAGCAACTGGTCTCGACGGACTGGATCATTGCCTCGGTGGTTCCCAGCAGCGAGGCCTTCCAGCCCATCCGCACCATCGAGCAGCGGATGGCGACGATTACCATCCTGCTCATGTTGCTCGCCGTCCCGCTGATCTGGCTCTTTTCGGTGCGCATCTCGAGGCCGCTCGGCCAACTGGCTGCGGCCATGCGCCAGCGGGCCAGCGCCATGCGTCCGGGGCGAGCCGCCGAGCCGGTGGCCGAAATCGGCAGCAGCGAAATCAGTACCGTCGCCGCCGCCTTCAACGAGTTTCTCGGCGCCCGCAACAAGGCCGAACTGGCCCTGGCAGCCAGCGAGGAGCAGCGCTCGAAAATGATGGAAAACCTGGCGAGCGCGAAGGAGTCGGCAGAAGCGGCGAACAAGGCGAAGAGCGAATTTCTGGCCAACATGAGCCATGAACTGCGGACGCCGATGAACGGCGTCATCGGCATGATCGAACTGGCCCGGATGAACAGGCTCGATGACGAAACCCAGGAATACCTGAACATTGCCCAGGCATCGGCCAACAGCCTGCTGGCCATCCTCAACGACATTCTCGATGTCTCGAAGATCGAGGCCGGCAAGTTGCACATCGAACATACGCCGTTCGAATTCGCTGCCCTGGTCAACGACGTCCTCCGCCTGATGACGCCGCAGATCAAGGACAAGGGCCTGAGCAGCGAATGCAAGCTGCCGGCCGACTTGCCGCAAACCCTGATCGGTGACCCGCTGCGCATCCGTCAGGTTTTGCTCAACCTGATCGGCAATGCCGTCAAATTCACCCTCACCGGCGGCATCGTGGTCTCCGCTCGGGTCATCGAAACAGGCGCCAGCGACATGATGCTGGCCGTCGACATCGCCGACACCGGCATCGGCATCCCGGCCGACCGTCTGGAAGCCATCTTCCATGCCTTCGCCCAGGCCGACGGTTCGACCACCCGCAATTTCGGCGGCACCGGCCTCGGCCTGACCATTTCCAGCCAGCTCGTCGAGATGATGGGCGGCCGCCTCACTGTACAGAGCCAGCAAGGCGTCGGCAGTACCTTCAGCTTCACGCTCCGCCTCGGTCTGCCCGGGTAATCCCGCATAGCCGGAACATTGTCCGGCTATGACAATCCAACCTCCAGACTGTCAAGCCAACACCCCCGGCTTGGCGGTATCCAACAGCGCCCACAAGGCGTCATAACCGGAGACAAAGATGAGCAACCTGGCTCAACCGCCCTTGCCGGACAACCTGTCCGCGTCGATTGACGACAAATACACCCGCCATTCCGGCCGCGTCTTCCTGACCGGCACCCAGGCGCTGATTCGCCTGCCCATGCTGCAACGCGAGCGCGACCTCGCCGCCGGGCTCAACACCGCCGGCTTCATTTCCGGCTACCGCGGCAGCCCGCTCGGCAACCTTGATCTCGGCCTGTGGAAGGCCAGGGAACACCTCGCCGAGCACCACATCACCTTCCAGCCCGGCCTCAACGAAGACATGGCGGCCACCGCCGTGTGGGGCAGCCAGCAGGTCAATCTGTTTCCCGGCGCGCTCTACGACGGCGTGTTCGGCCTGTGGTACGGCAAAGGGCCGGGCGTCGACCGTTGTGGCGACGTCTTCCGTCACGCCAATGCTGCCGGCTCCTCGAAATTCGGTGGCGTGCTGGTCATTGCCGGCGACGACCACGCCGCCAAGTCATCGACCCTGCCGCACCAGACCGAGCATTTTTTCAAGGCGGTCATGATGCCGGTGCTCTACCCGGCCAACGTCCAGGAATACCTCGATTTCGGCCTGCATGGCTGGGCGATGAGCCGCTATTCCGGCTGCTGGGTGGCCTTCAAGGCGCTGGCCGACACGGTCGAGACCTCGGCCTCGGTCAGCATCGACCCTGCCACGGTCAACCCGATTTTTCCGCCAAATTTCAAATTGCCACCGGACGGCCTCAACATCCGCTGGCCCGACCCGCCGCTGGTCCAGGAAGCCCGCCTGCTCAACCACAAGCTCTACGCCGCGCTGGCCTACTGCCGGGCCAACGGGCTGAACAAGCTGATCATCGATTCACCCGCCCCGCGCCTCGGCATTCTGACGGCCGGCAAATCCTACCTCGACGTCCGCCAGGCCCTCGACGAACTCGGCATCGACGACGCGCTGGCCGGCGAAATCGGCATCCGGCTGTTCAAGGTCGGCATGGTCTGGCCGCTCGAACCGGAAGGCGTCCGCCACTTCGCCGAAGGGCTGGAGGAAATCCTCGTCGTCGAGGAAAAACGCCAGTTGCTCGAATACCAACTCAAGGAAGAGCTGTACAACTGGAAGGACGATGTCCGCCCGCGCGTCATCGGCAAGTTCGACGAAATCGGCGAATGGTCAGAAGGCAATTGGCTGCTGCCGGCCACCGGCGAACTGCCGGTCGCCACCATCGCCCGCGTCATCGCCGAACGGATCGGCCGCTTTTTCACCTCGCCGACCATCGCCGCCCGCCTCGCGGTGATCGAAGCCAAGCAGAAAGCGGCGCTGACGCCCATCGTCCTCGCCGAGCGCAAGCCGCACTTCTGCTCGGGCTGCCCGCACAACAGCTCGACCCGCGTCCCGGAAGGCTCGCGCGCCGTCGCCGGCATCGGTTGTCACTACATGGTGACGTGGATGGATCGTAGCACGGCGACCTTCACCCACATGGGCGGCGAAGGCGTGCCCTGGGTCGGTCAGGCGCCCTTCACCAGCGAGAAACACATCTTCGCCAACCTCGGCGACGGCACCTATTTCCACTCCGGCATCCTCGCCATCCGCCAATCCATCGCCGCCAAGGTGCCGATCACCTACAAGATCCTCTACAACGACGCCGTGGCGATGACCGGCGGCCAGCCCGTCGACGGCATCCTGAGCGTCGCCCGCATCACGCGCCAGCTCGAAGCCGAGGGCGTCAGCAAGATGGTCATCGTCACCAACGATCCGGCCAAGTACGCCGAGATCACCGACCTCGCGCCCAACGTGCCGATCCGCCACCGCGACGAGCTCGACACCGTCCAGCGCGAACTACGCGAGGAACCCGGCGTCACCATCCTCATCTACGACCAGGTCTGCGCCACCGAAGCCCGCCGCCGGCGCAAACGCGGCAAGATGCCGGCCATCGCCCAGCGCGTCGTCATCAACGAAGCCGTCTGCGAAGGCTGCGGCGACTGCTCGGTGCAATCCAACTGCCTGTCCATCGTGCCGGTCGAAACTGCCTTCGGCACCAAGCGCCAGATCGACCAGTCATCGTGCAACCAGGATTTCTCCTGCGTCAAAGGCTTCTGCCCGAGCTTCGTCACCATCGAAGGCGGCAAACTCAAAAAAGGATCGAGTCCCACGGTCAACGCCGAAAATTGGCCAATTTTGAAATCGCCCAAACTGCCGTCCACGGCCCAGCCCTACAACCTCCTCATCACCGGCGTCGGCGGCATGGGCGTCATCACCCTCGGCGCGCTGATCGGCATGGCCGCCCACCTCGACGGCAAGGGCATCTCGACCCTCGACATGACCGGACTGGCGCAAAAATACGGCGCCGTCTTCTCCCACCTGCGCATCGCCGACCGCCCGGAAGACATCCACGCCGCCCGCATCGCCACCGGCGAAGCCCACGCCGTACTCGGCGGCGACCTCGTCGTCAGCGCCAGCACCGAAGCCCTGGCGAAAATGCTCGAAGGCCGCACGCGCGCCGTCGTCAGCTGCACTGACACGCCAACCGCCGACTTCACCCGCAACCGCGACTGGCACTTCCCGCTGGCCGGACTCAAGACGCAGCTCAACGAAACCCTCGGCGCCGATCACGTCCAGTTCATCGACGCCCAGCACCTCGCCAACCGCCTGATGGGCGACGCCCTCTACGGCAACATGCTGCTCCTCGGCTACGCTTGGCAACTCGGCCTGGTGCCCGTCTCCGCCGCCGCCCTCGACCGCGCCATCGTCCTCAACGGCGCCGCCGTCGACGCCAACCGCCAAGCTTTCGAATGGGGCAGGCGGGCCGCGGTCGCCCCGGAAAAAGTCGCCAAAATCGCCGGCCCGCTCACCGGCCAGCCCTTGCCGGAACAAACGCTCGACGAACTGATCGCCAGCCGCGTCGAACACCTCACCGCCTACCAGGACGCCAGGCTCGCCGCCCGTTACGCCAGCCGCGTCGAATCCATCCGCCGCCTCGGCAACGACGACCTGACCCACGCCGTTGCCACCCAATACGCCCGCCTGCTCGCCCCCAAAGACGCCTGGGAAGTGGCCCGCCTGTACGCCCAGACCGATTTCGTGAAGAGCCTGAACGAGCGCTTCGACGGCGACCTGCGCCTGAGCTTCCACCTCGCCCCGCCCGGACTAAGCAGCATTGGCCCGGACGGCCGCCCGAAGAAAATCCGCTTCGGCGCCTGGGTGCTGCCGGTATTCGGCCTCATGGCCAAAGCCCGCCGCTGGCGCGGCAGTTGGCTCGATCCGTGGAAAAACAGCGAAGAAAACAAGCTGGACCGCCAGTTACTCGCCGACTACGAAACTGACCTCGATTTCATCGCTGGACACAGCCCGAACCCGGAAATCGTGGCACTCGCCAACTGGCCAGCCGAGGTGCGCGGATTCGGACCAGTGCGCAGCGAGGCTGCGGCGAAAGTGGCTGACCGACGAGAAGTGTTGCGACAGCTCGCTTGAAACACACCGTACCCACTCGACATTAATCAACCTGCTCCGTATGCTGATGCCCTGAGAATCGATGGCATAAATGCCATCGATTTAATAACAGGGGGGCAGACTACTGTTTCAGCGGGTCAAAAACCGTGGTCTGTCCCCTATTATCCCCGCGATAAAGCGCCGCGCAGCGCCCCTTACCTAAAACGTTAGGTGCTTTGATGTCCCCAGAACTACTGAGCTTCTTTGAACAGGCAAAAGACTTGTTGCTGCTCGAATCACCAAGCCTCGAGAACATAAATACGGTCAACTGCGAGGGCGAAAATGCTCTGCATCTTGCCATTCACCAGAACAACATCGAGATTGCAAAGCAACTGATCAACGCGGGCATCAATGTCAATCAGCCTGGCGATCTCGGCCATACACCTCTGCACGAAGCCTGCTCGCTAGGGAATCTTGAACTAATCAAAGTGCTGCTCGATGCGGGGGCTGACCCATTCGCTTTGACTGAAGGAAAACCACCGTTTACCTTGGCACGCTTCGGTGGCCATGATGAGGTATGCAACTTCTTGGCCGGCGAGATGAAGAAGCGCCAAGACCAAGATCCAAAGATTTGGATTCGAGCTCGCATTAAGCAGTTGCGTACGGAAATCGACCGACTGGAAAGAAGGTTGAGCCAAGAGTGAACCCCGCACCTAACACTACGGTCAAGGCCGCTCCGGCCTTCGGCCTCCGCTGGACGCTGCGCGATAAAGCGTCGCGCAGCGCCCCTTACCTACAACGTTAGATGTCTCTTCCCATGGATTCTGTTTGGCTCCTACATCATGTACATGCATTCGCTGATGGCAGCGAAGACGTCAAATTAATTGGGGCCTTCGCTTCCCTTCATGAAGGAGAGGCAGCCCAAGCATTAGTCGCAACCCAGCCTGGTTTCAAAGAAAACCCCGAAGGTTTTTCACTCGAAGAGTGTCGTCTCGGCATCATTTACTGGCAAGAAGGGTTTGTTACCGAACCCGCTTTTGCCGTCGGCTCGTCCGTGGAAATCGTTTCGGTTGAATCGTGCGCAAAAGAGTTGCCCATTGAAGATCAAAACCGATTGTTTTCCTTGGTCGGCCAGGAGCGACGAGTTGTTGAAATTGATAGCTACGGCTTTATCTGGCTAAGTTTTAATGCCAGCGAAAACTCTGCCGACTTTTGTTTGTTTCCAGGCGAAGTTAAACTCGTCGCAAATGCAAACGACATCTAACATTGCGGTCAAGGTCGCTCCCTTCGGTCGCTGGACGCTGCGCGATAAAGCGTCGCGCAGCGCCCCTTACCTACAACGTTAGCGTTTACTCCATGACACCCAAACTGTTCAGGATCTTGCTAGCCTCATCGCTACTGTCTGCAGCACTAGGCAGTGGCATCGACTATCTGTTCCCAAACCTCGTTCCTCAGCCTCTTGCGACGGCACTGGAAGCCATTGAACAACCGGATTGGGCTGTTCATCCTGCGTTTCTATGGCTGATTGTGGTGTTTTTGGTAGTTGCCGGTGGCGCCTCAGTTATTGGGCTATTTCGCTTTTCCTCTTGGGCACCAAAACTAGCGTTGGCGTTCTCCGTGATTCTTTTCATACTTCAGCCATTCTCAGGTGTAGCGGTGGTTTCCGGCCTGTCCATGGCGCTGAACGATTTGTCGGCATCACTCTGGGGGGCTGTACTTCTTGCGGCATTCTTTTCGCAAGTTAAAGAGCATTTCTCAAATGTCCCACGCTAACAATCCGCTCCAGCCGACCGTCAAAAAGCTACGCTTTTTGCCGTCGGCTGAGCTTCAACGTTAGGAGCATACGTTGATCGGCCGCGTCTTATTGTCTTTGCTTGTTGGCGTGCATGGCCTATGCCCGACCGCGCAGGCGGGTGGAACAGACCATTCCTATGACCCACTCTTCTCCTGTAACGAAGGGCCTTATTCATTGCCATATGGAACGAAACTAAGTGCCTATGCGCGCCTTGGGAAGCCTAGCAGCGCCAGCGCGGCTCGCGAGAACGGGGTACTTATTGTCACTCAACAGTACAAGTCGTTTGTGGCGCATTTCGAGGTAGATGATAAAGATACCAGCGGGCTGCTGAGCGCTCTGATAACTGAAGACCCCAAAGCACCCGTTGTGCGCTTGGTAACCGTAGGCATGCCAGTTTCAAAGTTGCCGACGGCATTACGCGAGCGCTACATTCCGGAGGTCGAAGTAATTGAGGTTTGTGGTGACACAGATTGCGGAAAATTCCATATCAGGAACGGTAGGGTCGCGAGGATCAAGTATGAGTGCTACACGGGCTAAAGCTCCTAACTCATCGCTCCAGCCGACCGTCAAAAAGCTGCGCTTTTTGCCGTCGGCTGAGCTTTCACGTTGGGCGCCAAGCCACGTAGTTTTACTTTTCCGTGGCATTCCCCTTGCAGCTTCGCAAGGTTTGCCTTGTCGTAGTCATCCATTGCCGAGCAATCGGCTTCGCACAAACCCATTCCGTTGAGTACAGATGCTGCAATCGTCGGCTCATCATGGGTTGCGACAATCAGGCCAATAGCCACAAGGGCGCCTTCTTCAAATTCGGTCATGTCTTTCTCCAAAACCAGCCCAACTCAACGGTCAACAAGACCGCCGAATTGATAGTTGTCGTCAAATAGCCACCAGTCGCGGCGGCTCGTTACCTAATCGTTGGGCATCACACCAATGACCCGTGGCCTCTACATGCAATTGCGCAAAACAGCTGGCTCGGAAAACGAGATGGCATTTCTTGTCCTCGCGTCCGGTTGGGATATTGGCGAATCCGAGCCTATGGAGGTTGGACAACTGGTTGTAAATGTTCCGGCTGAAACCGCCACCTTCTCACCTTCAGGCCCATGGTTACACGACGTAGTCGTCGCACAACAATGGGGGACAGACCACGGTTTCGGTGGGCGAAACCGTAATATCTCCCCCCAAAACCGGTAGGCATGGCGTTTCCACGGTCAACCGGAAATTTTGGCCAAAATTGAAATCGCCGCGGGTGGCGGTTTCCCCAGCAAACCATCCCAACCCTGCGTATTGCATTCCCCTCACTCGCTGAGCGCACCGACCAAAGAGGTCACTCAAGCAAGAGAAAAGGCGAGTTCCGCGCTGATCGCATAAAATCGGCGGATGAATTCAACGCCGAAACGACAATTCGCCCTGCAAGCGGCGGCTGTCATCCTTGTTTTATCCATCGCCTGGCCCTACTACGGCTGGAAAGCCGAAGCCATGCCGTGGCTGGAAACCAGCCTGGCCATTGGCGGCGTCGCCCTGTTTTTTGCCACGGTTTCGCGCCAGCCCTGGTGGTGGCGTGTGATCCACGCCGGTTTCATGCCGCTCGTCTGGTACACCCAGGGGCTGGCCATCGATCCGCTCTGGTTCCTGCTTTCCGCCATGTTGCTGCTGATGGTCTTTCGCGGCGCGCTGTCCGGGCAGGTGCCGCTTTACTTGTCCAACAAGCAGACTGTCGCCGCCCTGGCCGAGCTGCTGGCCGAGCGCGGCCCGAGCCGTTTTCTCGATCTCGGTGCCGGGCTGGGCAGCACTACCGTGCCGCTGGCCGATGCGCTGCCGGACAGCCATTTCACCGGCTATGAAAACGCCCCGCTGACCTGGCTGGTCGGGCGCTTTTTCAGCCTCGGCCGGCCCAACATCCGCTGGCGCTGGAACGATCTGTGGCAGGCCAAACTGGGCGAGTACGATGTGGTTTATGCCTTTCTCTCGCCGGCGCCGATGCCCCGGTTGTGGGAAAAGGTGAAGGCGGAAATGGCGCCTGGCAGCCTGTTCATCAGCAACAGTTTCCCGGTTCCCGGGGCGACGCCGGATCGCATCATCGACGTGGACTGCACACCGCCTCGTCCGCTTTACTGCTACCAGATCCAGTAAACGAACCGGCCGGCCGATGCGCACGAGAAAGCCTGAAACCCTTGCCCTGACAGCCGCCATGGCCGGCACGCTGATCATTCTGTTCGTCTTTGTCGTCGACCTGACGCTGGTCCGCCACAACGATCTCCAGGTCGGCGAACGCCGCCTGCAACATTTCAGCCTGATGATGGCCGAACACACGGCGCGTACCTTCGAGGCGATCGACGTGCTGCTGCGCGATACCGCCAGCGATCTTTCCGGCCCCCGTCGCGACTGGGAAAAATGGGAGTCGTCGCGGGGCTGGGAATACATCGCCCAGCGCCACTCGCGCTCGATGCCGCAGTTGCGTGACCTGATCGTCTTCGATCGCCACGGCAACCAGCGTTTCATTTCGACGCACTTCCCGACGCCGCACATCAACGTCCAGGACCGTCCGTATTTCGTGGCCCTCGAAGGCGGCGCCGACGTATCGACTTTCGGCCCGTATGTCGGCCGCAATTCGGGCGCTACACCTATGCCATCAGCCGGCGCCTGACGGCTGACAACGGCGTGTTCTCGGGTGCCGTCTTCGCAGCCATCGAGCCCGCCTACCTGCAGGATTTCTGCTGGTCGAACCGTCTGTCCGACGATTTTGAGGCGGTGCTGACCAACGCCCGCGGCGAAATTGTCGCCTCCTGCCGGCCCAGCGATACCAGCCGACAATCGGCCGTCCTCGGTGCCAAGGCGGGCACCGTCCTGTTTGACGGCAAGCTGCGGGACATGACGCCAGCCAGCGGTTTGGCCAAGGTCAATGGCCTGCTCGTTTCGGTTGCCGAAGTGCCGGGTTTCTCCGATCTGCGCATCCTGACCGCCATTTCGGAAAAAACGCTGCTCGCCGCCTGGCAAACCCGGCTTTTCGAACTCGCCTCGCTCGGCCTGCTGGTCAGCATCGTGCTCTTCGTCGGGGCCATGCTGGTTCGTCGCCAAGTGCGTGAAATGTCGATCATGACGAACGAGCTGGCCGCCAGCCATGATCACCTCGAGGAGCGCATCCACGAAGCAACGGTCGAACTTGCCGGGCAAAAGGATGCGGCCGAGCGGGCCAATACGGCCAAAAGCCGCTTTCTCGCGGCCGCCAGCCATGACTTGCGGCAACCGCTGCACGCCCTTTCACTGTTCTCGGCCGATCTGCAGCGCCAGCTCCGCAGCGGCACGCCGAGCGAACTGCCACGGCTGGCCGAACAGATTTCTGCATCGACCGCCATGCTTGGCGAATTGCTCGATTCGCTCCTCGACATTTCCCGCCTCGATGTCGCGGGAATCAAGCCGGACTGCCGCCCTTTCCCGCTGCAACCGGTTTTCGAGCGGGTGGCCAATTCCTTCCGGCGCGCCGCAGCCGACCGCAACATCACGCTGCGTTTTCGCCCCAGCCCGCTATGGGCAAATACCGATCCGCTGTTGCTCGACCGGATGATCGCCAACCTGGTTTCCAACGCCCTGCGCTACACGATGTCGGGCGGACGGGTTCTCGTCGTCGCCCGGCGGCGTGGCGAGCAACTGCTGATCGAAGTGCGCGACAGCGGCATCGGCATCGCCCGGGAACATCAGGCGGCGATCTTTGCCGAGTTCTATCAGGTCGGCAACGTCGCCCGCGAACACAACAAGGGCCTCGGTCTCGGGCTATCCATCGTGGACCGGCTGGCGCGGGCGCTCGACATTCAGGTCGCGCTGCGCTCGCGGCTCGGCGAGGGCACCACCTTTTCGCTGCGCGTCGCCGGCAGCCCGCCGGGGCTTGTTGCCCGGAACCCGGAAAGCCCGGCGCAGGCAGCGGACAAGGTTCATTGCATCGGCAACTCGTCCGAGATGGTGGCCTGCGTTGAACTGCTCAAAGGCTGGGGCTATGCCGTCAGCGTCGCCGAGCGCAGTGGCGGCGAACGCCCCCCCGACAATGTCGTGCTGATCAGCGATGTCGCACAGGCTGAAGCGGTCAGCGCCGAACTGGCGCCCGGCACGCCGCTCATCGTTCTGGTCGGCTCGGCCGGCCAGGCCTTGCCGCCCGGCGCCCACGCCCTGCCGGCACCGGTACGCCCGGCCAAGCTGCGGGCGTTACTCAATCAGCTTCAGAAGACGCTTTCGAAGTCGATGCCGTAACGGGCCACGGCGACCAGCGCCTGGGTCCGGCTATTGACGCCGAGCGTCTTGAACACCGCCGTCGCGTGAATCTTGACGGTGCCTTCGGAAAGTCCCAGCTGGTCGGCGATGTCGCGATTCGACATGCCGCGCACCATGAGTGCGAGGACCTGACCCTGACGATCGGTCAGGCCGATTTCGTCGGGGCGCACGCCCGACTTCGACGGCGGCACCGGCGTCATGTCGTCGAGCTGCGACGAGGATTGGCCGGTCGGCCGGAAGATGTTGCCGGCCAGCACTTCGCGCACCGCCGAGAGCAGCGCCTCGCCGGAAAACGCCTTGGGGATGAAACCGGAGGCGCCAAGATGGAGCACGCGGGTGATGGTCGGCAAATCGTCAAAGGCCGAGACGACGGCGACCGGCATCGCCGGGTACCGTCGACGCAGGATGTCGAGGCCGGCAAAGCCGTCGATCCCGGGCAAGGCCAGATCAAGCAGGACCAGATCAAATTCGCCTTCGTTATCAAGCACATTGAGCGCCGCTTCAAAATCCGCACTCTCCTGCACCTGCGCTCCCGGCTCGACCTGACCAAGCAGCCGGACCAAGCCTTCGCGAACGAGCGCGTGATCTTCCACCACCAACAGTTTCAACATAGGCCCCCCTTATTCAACAGGGCGCTAATTTATCATTTTGCATAGATTGAGGCATGTTTACCGTAAGCAAAGGGCTGCGCATCGCTTACGGTAAACATGCCTCAAGTAGTTTAATATGACACGATACAACGAGAAGGAGACTGAAATGTCCGACAATCAAGTACACGACCCCCTCAATTTCATGCGCAGCATGTGGGGCAACATGGGTTTCTCGCTGCCCGGCATGGTCGCCCCCACTTTCGACATTGAAGAACTCGACAAGCGCATCAAGGACATGAAAGCCGTCGAAGGCTGGCTGCGCATGAATCTGTCGATGCTGCAAATGACCATTCAGGGCCTCGAAATGCAGCGCACCACGGTCGGCGCCGTTGAAGCCATGGGCAAGATGGCCAAGGACGCTGCCAAGTCGATGACCCCGGAAGCCGCTCCGGAAGCCCCGGCGGCCCCGGAGGCCCCGCCACCAAATTTCTTCCAGGGCACGATCCACCCGGAAAACAGCGCCATGTCCGACGCCGCCATGTGGCCGTGGCAGATGATGCAGCAAATGCGCGAGCAGATGCAGCAGAACGCCGAAGCGGCCGCCCAGGCAGCAGCGAGCGCTGCAGCCGAGGAAGCCGCCAAGCCGAAGGCCCGAAAGCCGGCCGTCAAAAGATAGTCAGAACCGGGCCAGCCACGCTGCCCACAGCGGCAGCGTGAGCATGGACCCGAGCGTCGTCGCCGAGATGAGCCAGGCGACGCTCTTGCCGTCACCGCCCATGCGCATGGCCAGAATGTAGGCCGACGAGGCGGTCGGCAGCGCGGCGAAAAGGACCGCTACCTGATAGTTGAGGCCGGACAGGCCGAGCAGTGAGCCAACGCCAACCGCGACGAGCGGCAGGGCGAGCAGCTTTACAGCGACCAGCCAGAGCGAAAAGCCACGCACCCCCGGCGTGCTGTCCAGGCGCAAGGCGGCACCGACGGTGATCAGGCCGAGCGCGATGGAAGCATCGGCCAGCCGCCCGAGAAAGGCCTGCAGTGGCGCCGGCGGTACGAAGCCGGCGAGATTGAGCAGGAAGCCGGTGGCCGTTCCCCAGATCAGCGGATTGCGCGCCACTTCGCGCCACAGGCCAACCTCGCCGTGGCGGGCCAGCATCCAGACCGAGACCAGATTGGCGAAAGGCACGGCGGCGCCGACGATCAGGCCCATCGTCGCAATGCCCGGCGCGCCGAAGAGCATGCCGGCGACGGCCAGCGCGATGTAGGAATTGAAGCGGTAGGCGCACTGGAACATCGAGGCGTAGGTCAGCGCCGGCAGGCGGCTGAACAGCTTGGGAATCAGCCCCAGCACCATGCCGGCGGCCATCGCGGCGAGGGCGGTGGCGAGCAGCGGCAAGGCCGAACCGACATCGAGCCTGGTCTTGATGATGGCGTTGATGAGCAGGGCCGGAAACAGGATGAAATAGACCAGCTTCTCGACGCCGCTCCAGAAATGGTCACCCAGATGCATCCAGCGCCGGATGGCGGTGCCGAGCAGAATCAGGGCGAAATCGGGGAGGAGCAGCAGCGCGGTGTTCATCGGCGCATTTTAATCGCTGCGTCGAGCACCGTTTGGCCACTTCCACGGTCAACCGGAAAAAATGGGCAAAACTGAAATCCGCCTTGACCCTGCCCGGCAAACCCGAAATACTCACCGAGCAAAGGAGAAAAACATGCATCTCGAATGGTGGCACTGGGTCGTCGGCGGCATTGCGCTAGTTCTCGCCGAGCTGGTCATTCCCTCGTTTTTCATCGTCTGGTTCGGTCTTGGCGCGTTGCTCGTCGGCCTGCTCGCGCTGGCTTTCGATCTTTCGCTGACGGCTCAGCTGGCAACCTGGACGCTGGCCTCGCTGGCCATGGTTTTCCTCTGGTTCCGCGTTTTCAAGCAGAGCTTCGTCAAGACCCGCTCGGGCACGGCCGATGGCGAGGCGATCGGTGAAATCGGCCTGCTGGTCAGTGCCGTCGCTCCCTTCGCCCGCGGCAAGGTGCGTTTTCAGGGACCGCTGCTCGGCTCGGAAGAATGGGCTTGCGTCGCCGACACCGCCATGGCGGCCGGCGAACGGGTCAGGGTGGTCTCGGTGGAAGGCAGTTTTCTCAAGGTAGACAAGGCTTAGAAAGGTCGAAAAATGGACTTGAACGCAGGTTTTATCGTCACGCTGGCCATACTGGTTTTTGTCGTCGTCACCATCGCCAAGGGCGTGCGCATCGTGCCGCAGGGCGAGGAATGGATCGTCGAGCGGCTCGGCAAGTACCACGGCACGCTGAAGCCCGGCCTCAACATCGTCATCCCTTACCTCGACAAGGTGGCTTACCAGTTGGTGACCAAGGACATCATCCTCGACGTCCAGGAGCAGGAGGTCATCACCCGCGACAACGCGGTGATCCTGACCAATGCCATCGCCTTCATCAAGGTCACCGACCCGGTCAAGGCGGTTTATGGCGTCACCGATTTTTCGGAAGCGATCCGCAATCTGATCATGACCACGCTGCGTTCCATCGTCGGCGAAATGGAACTTGACGAAGCGCTGTCATCGCGCGACAAGATCAAGGCCCGGCTGCGCGAGAGCATTGCCGACGAGGCGGTGGATTGGGGCCTGACCGTCAAGTCGGTCGAAATCCAGGACATCAAGCCCTCGCAGTCGATGCAGAAGGCCATGGAAATGCAGGCCGCCGCCGAGCGCGAGCGCAAGGCCGTCGTCACCCGTTCGGAAGGGGCAAAGCAATCGGCCATTCTCGAAGCCGAGGCGCGGCTGGAATCAGCCAAGCGCGACGCCAACGCTCAGGTCATGCTGGCCGAAGCCTCGGCCGAGGCGATCCGCCGCATCACCGCCGCGATCGGCGACAAGACCGGGCCGATGTCCTACATGCTCGGCGAAAAGTACATCGCCGCGCTCGAACGCATGGGCGAGAAGGACAACGCCAAGGTCATCGTGCTCCCGGCCGATTTGCAGGAAGCGGTCAAGGGCCTGTTCGGTCGCGGCAAGATCGCCGGCTGATTCCCACGGTCAACCGGAAATATTGGCCAAAATTGCAATGTCGAAACGTAGCTGGCGCCTGGTCGCTGCCCTGCTCACGGCCTTGAGCGCCTTGCCGCTGGCGGCGCAGAGCGGTGAGCTGCGCGTCGAAGTGGTCGCCAGCGGACTCGAGCATCCGTGGGGACTGGCCTTCATCGGCGACGGCAAGTTTCTGGTCAGCGAACGCCCGGGCCGGCTACGCGTAATCGCCGCCGACGGCAAGGTCGGCGCCCCGGTGGACGGCCTGCCTGCCGTCGAAGTGACCGGCCAGGGCGGCTTGCTCGATGTCGTAGCCGACCGCGACTTTGGCCGCACCCGGATGATCTATTTCTGTTACGCCGAGCCGGCGGCGCTGGGTAGCGGCAATTCGACGGCGCTCGCTTCGGCCCGCCTGTCCGACGACGCCCGACGCCTCGAAAAGCTCACGACGATCTTCCGGCAAACGCCGAAAGTCAGCAGCCGCCTGCATTTTGGCTGCCGCATCGTCGAGGCCGACGATGGCCGGCTGTTCCTGACCCTCGGCGAGCGCGGTTCGCGCATGGCCGACGCCCAGAAACTCGACAACCATCTCGGCAAGATCGTCCGCATCGGCAAGGATGGCAGCGTTCCCGCCGACAATCCTTTCGTCAAACAGCCCGGCGCGCTGCCCGAAATCTGGAGCTACGGCCACCGCAATGGCCAGGGCGCCACGCTCGGCCCGGACGGCCGGTTGTGGATGCACGAGCACGGCCCGCAGGGCGGCGACGAGATCAATCGCCCCGAGCCGGGCAAGAATCACGGCTGGCCGGTCATTACCTATGGTGAAAACTACGGCGGCGGCGCCATCGGCGATGGCCTGACGCACAAGGCCGGCATGGAACAGCCCGTGCATTTCTGGGTGCCGTCGATTGCCCCATCGGGCATGGCCTTCGTGCGCAGCGAGCGCTACGGCAAGGCCTGGCGCGGCAGTCTGCTCGTCGGTTCGCTCAAATTCGGCTATCTGGCCCGACTGGAAATGGATGGCAGCCGGGTCGTCCGCGAAGAGAAGCTGCTCACCGGCCTGCGCCAACGCGTGCGCGACGTCCGCGAGGGGCCGGACGGAAGCATCTACCTGCTGACCGACGAACGCAACGGGCAACTGCTCAGGCTGGTTGGCGACTAGCCGGCGGTTCCAGCCCCGCTGCCATGCGGCAGAATTTCAAAATTGCAGCTTTTTCCCGGTTGACCGTGGCCAACACCTGCCGCTCAGCGCGCCTCGTCCTCATACTGCCGGCGCAGCCGGTTGAGGCCCTGCTGGTAGGCCTCGGCGTCGCCAAAATCGCAGAAGTTGGGGTAGAGATCATGGGCCGCCTTGACGCGGCGGGCGTGCTTGATCGGACACCAGTACTGCTCAGTGCGCGCCGCCACTTCCCGCGTATAGGCGGCGACACCGTTGCCGTAGGAGCAGTAGAAACAATTGAATTTTTCGACAATGTTGAGATAAGGCAGGTCCTGGCGGTCGAAAACCATGTACTCCGAACGCTTGACCCTGGGAATCCGGTAAACCGGAAAGCAGATGGCCTGATAGATCGTGACGAAGAGGTCCATGAGCAGGAAGGGAATCCAGCCAAGGTAGATGAGCGGCGCGGTGAGGGCGACGAGCAGACGGGTGCGCAGCAGGAAGCGAAACAGCCCGGTCTTGTAGCGGCGCTGCTGGCGCAGGAATTCCTCGGCCAACTCGATTCTTTTTTGCGCCCACTCGTCGCGGGTCTGGCGGTATTCCTCTTCGAGCTCGTCCTGCAGGACGCGGATTTTCGCCAGCAGTTCGTCGATATTCTTGTCCATGGCCCCTGATCTTTCGCTGGATAGGCGCAGCAAATCTGCACTTCAGCGAGTGTGCCCGATCAGGCGTCGGGCGTCACGCGCGGCTACAGTTCGCAGACGCTCAGCAAGTCGGCTTCCAGTTCGATTTCCATGCCTTTTTCGAGCTTTTTCTCGACGAACATGCCGCGGTACAAACGGCCGGCGTTCTCGGCTTTCCGGGCATACGGCGTCTCCCAGTCGGCGACGCGGATGCGGACGACGCCGCTTTGTTCGTCGCGTTCGGCAACGCCGTCGGCGACGCACGGGAAGGCCTGGACATGGCGATTGAACTCGTCGCGGCTGTAGCGCTCCAGCGTCTTGCCGGGCACCACCGGGCATTTGCCGAGATGGCGGGTGCGCACCTCGGCGGCCAGCACTTCACCTTTCAGGAAAAATACCGGCTCGGTCACCACCCAGCCGTTGCCGCCCTCCTCGTAGCGCACACACTGACCGGCCTGGAGCAGTTCCGGCTGCTTGAACAGCAGCTTGGCCGACGGCCGCAATACCGGCTCGGCGGCCTGGGCCGACAGTGTCAGACAGGCCAGCACGACGAGGAGGATTCGCATGGCAATTTCCCGGATCAATAGACCCGGCTATCTTCAATCACCTTCCCGTCATTGGGCAAGCCCCCCGGCGTAACAAATGCCACTTCGCCGCGCAATTTGGTCACTTCGCGCAGGCTGCTCACCAGTGCCTTGTCGAGCACCTCGTGGCCGGCTTCGATTTCACAATGGAGCACCATCCGATCCTGGCCGCCCGGGTTGTCGACGACCAGCCGCATGCGGTGGACTTCCGGATGCCGGGCGGCGATCTGCGCCACCTGTTCGGGATGGACGAACATGCCCTTGATCTTGGTCGTCTGGTCGGCCCGGCCCATCCAGCCCTTGAGCCGGATATTGCTGCGGCCACAAGGCGAACGGCCGGGCATGATGGCCGACAGGTCGCCGGTGGCGAAGCGGATCAGCGGGTAATCCGGGTTGAAGGTGGTGACGACGACTTCGCCAACCTCGCCCGGCTCGACCGGATCACCGGTGCCCGGACGAACGATTTCGACGAGGATTTCCTCCTCGACGACCATGCCTTCCTGAGCCTCGGTTTCGTAGGCAATGGCGCCAATGTCAGCCGTCGCATAGCACTGGCGAACCGAAATGCCGCGCTCGTTGAGCCACTGCCGGGTCACACCGGGCAAGGCTTCGCCGGAGACGCAGGCCTTGCGCAAGGAACTGATGTCGGCGCCCATTTCCTCGGCCTTCTCGACAATGATGCGCAGGAAGGATGGTGTGCCGACATAGCCTTCCGGCTTGAGATCGACCATCGCCTGCACCTGCTGCTCGGTCTGGCCAGTGCCGCCCGGGAAAACCGCACAGCCAAGCTTGCGGGCGCCGCCTTCCATGAGGAAGGCGCCCGGCGTGAAATGATAGGAAAAGCAGTTGTGAACGAGGTCGCCATCGCGGAATCCGGCGGCATACAGCACGCGCGCCATGCGCCACGAGTCTGTGTCCTTGCCCTGCATTTCGTAGATCGGCCCGGGCGACGCGAACACCCGCTTGGCCTTGTGCCGCGGCAAGGCGTTGAGACCGCCAAAAGGCGGCGTCTTTTTCTGCAATTCGATCAGATCGCGCTTGCGGGTCAGCGGCAATCTGGCCAGCGCCTCGCGCGTCGCACATTCAAACGGGTTGATCCCGGCCAGCGACTGAAAATAATAGTGCGTCGTTTCCTTGGCATGCGCCACCTGACGCGCCAGCTTGTCCATCAAATCCGCCTCGCGCTCATCCGGATCGCGGGTCTCGAGCGGGTCGTAATAGCTCATTTCATTTTTCTCCGTTTTTTCCGGTTGACCGTGGCATTTCAGAATTGGTTTTCCTGATCACGAGGCGCATAGTCCTCGGTTGCAAAGTAGCGTTTCAGGGCAAGGCGGAGGCCGGCCGACAACGCCGCCATGGAACGCGCACTGCAACCGTCAGGAAAGCCAGCGTTTGCGGCGGCGATAGTGTTTTACGTCTTTGAAGGACTTTCTTCCGGCCGAGGAGAGTCCCAGATAAAACTCCTTCACATCCTCATTCGTCCGCAAATCCTCCGCATTCCCCTCCATCACCACCCGCCCGTTCTCCAGGATGTACCCGAAGTCCGCATACCTCAACGCGACCATGGTGTTCTGCTCGGCCAGCAGGAAACTCACGTTTTCCCGCGAGTTCAGATCCTTCACGATCTCGAAAATCTCTTCAACAATCTGCGGTGCCAGACCCATCGACGGCTCGTCGAGCAGAATCATCTCCGGCTTGGCCATCAGTGCCCGGCCGATGGCGCACATCTGCTGCTCACCGCCCGAGGTATAGCCGGCCTGCGAGGTGCGCCGCGTCTTCAGCCGCGGGAAATAGTGGTAAACCTTCTCGAGGCTGTCCTTGAGTTCACCGCGCGAAATGCTGCGCGTGTAGGCCCCGGTCAGCAGGTTTTCCTCGATGGTCAGGTGGCCGAAGCAATGCCGCCCTTCCATGACCTGGATGACGCCGCGCTTGACCAGCTCGTTCGGCGTCAGCTGATCGATGCGATCACCCTTGTATTCGACCGAACCCTTGGTCACATCGCCGCGTTCGGCGTGCAGCAGGTTGGAAATCGCCTTCAGCGTCGTCGATTTCCCGGCGCCATTGGCCCCGAGCAAGGCGACGATCTTGCCTTTCGGTACATTCAGCGAGACACCCTTGAGCACCAGAATCACGTGGTCGTAGATGACCTCGATGTTGTTGATGCTCAGGTAGTTTTCGCCCGCCGCAGCGGCTGTGTGTGTAGTCATATGCGTTTCCGATTCATGGGACGGAGAGAAAGAGCGAGGGCTCGCGCCCCCACTCCTTTCTCCTGCCGTCTCATTTTTCCTTGGAACAATCGCGCGGCGTGATGCCCTTTTCCTTGGCGTACTGCTTGGCAGAAGCCTGGAACAGCGGGTGGATCAGCGCCTTGTTCCCCTCGATCCAGCCGGACACCGGTACCCACTTGGCGCCGTCCCACTGCTGGATCTTCACCTTGCCGGAACCTTCGTGGTTGTCGCAGGAAGTCTTGATTTCCGGCAGCAGGTCAGTAGCACCGAGTACCTTCAGGCGAGCATCGTTGATGTTCAGGTTTTCCAGCGCCCAGCGGGTCTGTTCGCCGGACAGCGCCTTGCCCTTGCCGTACTTTTCCTGACCCTTGCGGATGGCTTCGACCGACAGCACGGCGGCAGAAACACCGCGGTTGTAGAGGATGGTGCCGATCTTGGCCTTGTCCTGCAGATTGCCCTTGCCGGCGCCGTAGACCACCTTCTCGATGTCGGCAATGACCGGCACCTGCTTGCCAGCGACGTTCCACGTCGCTGCCATGTAGCCCTTGGCGGCTTCACCGGCCGGAATCACGTCCTCTTCCGAACCCGTCCACCACGAACCAATCATCTTTTCACGCGGGAAAGCGACCTTCTGGGCGGCCTTCAATGCCGTCTGGTTCATCACGCCCCAGCCCCAGAAAATGACGAAATCAGGCTTTTCCTGACGAATCTTCAACCACTGGGCGCCCTGCTCGTTACCCGGGTGGGCCACCGGAATCTGCACCAATTCAAACTTGTTGAGCGCCGCTTCGGCGTTCAACGCGATGATGGCTTCCTTGCCGTAGGCCGAGTCGTGGTACAGATAAACGATCTTCTTGCCAGCCAGGCTGCCGCCATTCTTGTCCTTGAGGAACTTGACGATGGCCGAGGCCTGCATCTGGTAAGTCGTGACCAGCGGGAAGGCGTACGGGAAGACCGAGCCATCAACCGCGTCGGTGCGGCCGTAGCCCATCATGGCCAGCGGCAGCTTGTCCTGGGCCGACTTGTCGATCAGCGCGTAGGAAATACCCGTCGACATCGTGTGCAGCGGACCGGCCGACTTGGCGGCCTTGCCCTTCAGGCGCTCGTAACACTCGACGCCTTTGGCGTTGTTGTATTCCGTTTCGCACTCTTCGTAGGTCATCTGGACGCCATTGACGCCCTTTTCCTTGATGTTGACATAGTTGAGGTAATCGATGAAGCCACCGTAGAAAGACTGGCCGTTCGAGCCATAGGGCCCGACGCGGTAGTCGATCAGCGGAAAGAACTGCTCTTCAGCAGCCACGGCCATCTGCGACAACATGGCCAGGGACACCGCAGCGGCGGCAATAGCGGGTTTGAAATTTTTGATCATTTAATGTCTCCTCCAGTTATTACAAAAAGCGGCGGGGCCCCACCGCTTGAACCACAGTCATTCCTAATGCGGGAACGGCCACAAGCGCAGCTTCTCCTTGGCGATCTGCCACAAACGGGCCAGCCCGTGCGGCTCGACGATCAGGAAGAACATGATCAGCGCACCGAACACCGTTATCTGGATGTGCGACACGGTAGCGCTGGAAAACGGCAGCCCGAACAGTTCAGCGAAGAACGGCAGGGCGATATCGAGAAAGATCGGCAGCAGCAGGATGAAGGCGGCGCCGAGGAAGCTGCCCATGATCGAACCGACACCGCCGATGATGATCATGAACAAAATCTTGAAGGACATTTCGAGCGAGAAGCCGTCCGGCTCGACCGAGCCGAGGTAGCAGAAGGCATACAGCGCGCCAGCCACGCCACAGTAGAAAGAACTCACGGCAAAGGCGAGCAGCTTGGTCGGCATCAGCTTGATGCCGATCACCGACGCCGCCACGTCCATGTCGCGGACCGCCATCCAGGCCCGGCCCGTAGCTGAGCGGACCATGTTCTTGGCAGCCAGCGCCATGACGACAACGATGGAAAGGACGAGCAGATACTTTTCGACCGGGGTCGTCAGTTCATGGCCGAAGATGATCAGGCGCTGCGTCGAAATCACGCCGGACGACGAGTTGTTGGACAGCCACGGGAACTTGGTCAGGCACCAGACGATGAAGAACTGCGCCGCCAGCGTTGCCACGGCCAGATAGAAGCCCTTGATGCGTAGCGATGGCAGGCCGAACAGGATGCCGACACCGGCTGCGGTCAACCCGGCACAAATGAAGGAAACCAGAATCGGGATGCCCTCGACGCGCAACTGAAAGTTGTAAGCGGCGTAGGCACCAACCGCCATGAAGGCAGCCGAACCGAGCGAGAGCTGGCCAGCATAACCGGTCAGAACGTTGAGCCCCAAGGCAGCCAGGGCGAAGATCAGGAAAGGAATCAGGATGGCCGAGAACCAGTATTCGCTGGCAAAAAGCGGCACCCCGATGAAAGCGACGACAAGCAGCGCAATGACTCCGATCCGGTCTTGGCGAATCGGGAAGATCTGTTGGTCGGCGGCGTAGGTCGTCTTGAATTGACCGGCTTCACGGTAAAGCATGTGTATTCTCCTTAAACCCGGTCGATGTGTTTTTCGCCGAAGAGACCTTCGGGACGAACGAGCAGGAATAGCAGCGCCAGCACATAAGGGAACCAGCCCTCGATGCCGCCGAAGTTGCCGCCAAACAGATCCTGCATGACGGGCGGAATGTAGATTTCAGCCAGCTTTTCCGAAGCGCCGATGATCAGGCCGCCGACAATCGCCCCCGGCACGGAGGTGAAGCCGCCGAGGATCAACACCGGCAATGCCTTGAGTGCGGTGAAAGTGAGCGCAAACTGCACACCATTGCGAGCACCCCACATCATGCCGGCAACCAGCGCGACGAATCCGGCGACGCCCCAGACGATGGCCCAGATGTTCTGCAGCGGAATGCCAATCGACAGTGCCGCCTGGTGGTCATCCGCCACGGCGCGGAGTGCACGGCCGATGCGGGTGTATTGGAAGAACAGGGCGAGCGTGGCGACGAGCACGGCGGCAACGCCGGCCGCGACGAGGTCGAACTTGGAAATGACCATGTTCCAGTTGTCGAGAATCCATGGAATCGGCTCATCAACGATGCCCAGTTCGAGCGCCCGCGGCTCGCTGCCGAAAATCATCGGGGCCAGCCCTTCGATGAAGAAGGCCAGACCGATGGTGGCCATGAACAAGGCAATCGGCGGCTGATTGACCAGCTTGCGCAGCACGAACTTCTCGGTGGCGATGCCGAACAGGGTCATGATGACAAAAGCCAGAATGATCGCCAGCCAGAGCGGCGCGCCCTTTTCCATGCAGCCGACGACCGACAGCGCGGCGAGGTAAACCATGGCGCCCTGGGCAAAGTTGAAGACGCCCGAGGCCTTGTAGATCATCACGAAACCGAGGGCGACCAGCGCGTACATGACGCCGGAAAGCAGACCACCGATCAATACTTCGAAAAAGAAATTCATCTCGTCCGCTCCTTAATGGCCAGCACCGAGGTACGCCTTGATGACGTCTTCGTTGTTCTTTACTTCATCGGGTACGCCATCGCCGATCTTCTTGCCGTAATCGAGCACGACGACGCGGTCGGAGATGTCCATGACGACGCCCATATCGTGCTCGATGAGCACGATGGTGGTGCCGAACTGGTCGTTCACATCGAGGATGAAACGGCACATGTCCTGTTTTTCCTCGACGTTCATGCCGGCCATCGGCTCGTCTAGGAGCAGCATCGACGGCTCGGCAGCCAGTGCGCGACCAAGTTCGACGCGCTTTTGCAGGCCGTAGGGCAAGCGGCCGACCGGTGTCTTGCGGATGTGCTGAATTTCCAGGAAGTCGATCACCTCCTCGACCTTCTTGCGATGCTCCAGCTCTTCCTTCCGGGCCCGACCGAACCACAGCGCATGCTCGATGAAATTGGCCTTCATCTTGGTAATGCGCCCGGTCATGATGTTGTCGAGCACGCTCATGCCCTTGAACAAAGCGATGTTCTGGAAGGTGCGGGCAATATTCTGCTGGGCCGCCATGTGTGGCTCCATGCGCTTGCGCTCATTGCCGTGCCAGAAAATCTTGCCTTCCTGCGGGTGGTAAACGCCGTTGATGACGTTGAGCATCGAGCTCTTGCCAGCACCGTTCGGGCCGATGATGGCGCGGATTTCGTGCTGGCGGACATCGAAGGAAATGTCGGTCAGCGCCTTGACGCCACCGAAGCGCAGGGAAATGTTCTGCAGGTCGAGAATGACGTCGCCTATTTTTTTGGACATATCAGGCAGCCTTCTTCACGATCGGAAAGGTCTTGGCATCGATGATCCGGAGGTCGGCCGACACCTTGCCGCGCCGGCCATCCTCGAACTTGACCTCGGTTTCGATGAACTGATTGGCCTTGCCCTCATAGAGCGCGTCGATCAGCACCTTGTATTTTTCGGCAACGAAGTTGCGGCGAACCTTGCGCGTCCGCGTCAGCTCATCGTCGTCGGGGTCCAGCTCCTTGTGCAGGACGAGGAAGCGATGAATTTGCGAATCGGCGACCATGCTGTCGTGCACCAGATCGGCGTTGATCTGCTCGACGCACTCGCGGATCAGTTCTAGCACCTGCGGCTTGCTCGCCAGATCTGCGTAACCGGAATACGAAATACCGCGCCGCTCGGCCCAGTTGCCGACCGCACCGACGTCGATATTGACGAAGGCGGTGACCATGTCGCGGTCGTGACCAAAGCAGACGACTTCCTTGATGTGCTGGAAGAACTTGAGTTTGTTCTCGATGTAGTTCGGGGCGAACATCGCACCGTTCTTGAGTTTGCCGACATCCTTGGCCCGGTCAATGATCTTGAGGTGGCCGTCCTCGTCGAGGAAGCCGGCGTCGCCGGTCATGAAATAGCCGTCGGCATTGAGCGATTCGGCCGTGGCGTCCGGACGCTTGTAGTATTCCTTGAGCAGCATCGGGCCCTTGACCAGCACTTCGCCGTTGTCGGCAATTTTGATTTCGACGCCCGGGGCCGGTTGACCGACGGAGTCGAACTTGATCGCACCATCCGGCTGCATACAGACGTAGGCACAGGTTTCGGTCTGGCCATAAAACTGCTTGAGGTTGATGCCCATCGAACGGTAGAAGCGGAACAGTTCCGGGCCGATTGCTGCGCCGGCCGTATAGGCAACGCGGATGCGGCTCATGCCGAGGACGTTGCGCAGCGGGCCATAGACCAGCAGATTGCCCAGCCAGTACTGCAAGCGATCGCCAAAGCCGACCGACTTGCCGTCGAGAATGTCCGAACCGCAGCGTTTGGCGACGGCCATGAAGTGGTGGAACATTTTCTGTTTGATCTGGCCGGCGTCTTCCATGCGGATCATGACCGAGGTCAGCAGACTCTCGAACACGCGCGGCGGGGCGAAATAGCAGGTCGGGCCGATTTCGCGCAGGTCGCTCATCACCGTGTCGCCCGATTCCGGGCAGTTGATGGTGAAACCGGCGACCAGCGCCTGGGCGTAGGAGAACAGGTGATCGCCGACCCAGGCCATGGGCAGATAAGACAGGATGTCGCCATCGGCGCCGAGCTTGTCAACCTGCACCCCGCCCTGCGCCGCGGCGATGAACGCAGCGTGCGTCTGGCAGACGCCTTTCGGCTTGCCGGTGGTACCCGAGGTGTAGAGCATGACAGACACATCGTCGAAATGTCCCTGCTCGACTTCGGCATTGAGAAAGTCAGAATGGTTGCGGTCATGAATCCGGCCCATTTCCATGAGTTCATGGATGTCGTGCAGGAAGGGCTGGCTGTAGTGCCGCATACCGCGCGGGTCGTCGTAGATGATGTGTTCGAGCGTGCCGACCTGATCGCTGACTTCCAGCATCTTGTCGACCTGCTCCTGATCCTCGACGACGACGAAGCGGATACCGGCATCCTGCAGCACGAAGAGCATCTCGTTGGCCACGGCGTCCTGATAGAGCGGCACCGGCACGCCGCCGAGGCACTGGGCGGCGGTCATCATCATGTAGAGATGCGGGCGGTTGTCACCGATGATGGCCAGATTGTCGCCGCGCTTGAAACCGAGCGAAGCCAGGCCACAAGCCAGCGCCCGAACGCGTTCGCCGACGTCAGCCCAAGTCCAGGTCTGCCAGATCCCGAGATATTTTTCGCGCATGGCCGGCGCATTCGGCCGGATGCTCGCGTGATGAAACAGTAGCCGCGGGAAGGTATGCAAACCATCCAGCGCGGCGAAATTTGCCTGCGTGGGCATTCTTAGTCTCCTCCGCCGCGACTCATTGTTCGCGGTCTAACGTTCGTTTGAATCATTGTGGGGACGATAGGCTTACACAGACCTTGCAGCCCCCCGGACAGTCTCTCACTTTGCGAGCCAGTGTATGCATCTGCCCGCCGTATAATTGTCATCCGGCAGACAATCCAGGAAATAAATTGAAAAACGCCGAAGAACTCCTTCGCACCTCAGTCTGGGGCCCATCGCTGACCGCCGAGGAAATGGCCAAGGCACTGGCCGGCACCTTCGAACGCAGCTTCGCGCCGGGCGCCTTCATCTGCATGAAGGGCGAGCCGGTCGATTACTGGATGGGCATCGTCGACGGCCTGGGCAAGATGGCCAGCCACTGGACTACCGGCAAGACCACCTCGCTGACCGGCATCAGCAGCGGCGGCTGGTTTGGCGAAGGTTCGCTGCTCAAGAGCGAGCCGCGCCGCTACGACGTCATGGCCCTGCGCGAAACGCGCGTCGCCTTCATGAGCCGCGCCACCTTTCTGTGGCTGCTTGACCACAGCATTCCGTTCAACCGCTACATGATCGCCCAGCTCAACGAGCGTCTCGGCCAGTTCATCGGCATGATCGAAAACGAGCGCATGCTCGACACCGACGCCCGCATCGCGCGTGGCCTCGCAGCGCTGTTCAATCCCGTGCTCTACCCCGGCACCAACCGCCTGCTGCAGATTTCGCAGGAAGAACTCGGTTATCTGGCCGGGGTTTCCAGACAGCGGGCGAATCAGGCGCTCAAGGTGCTCGAAGACGCCGGGCTGGTACGCAGCGAGTACGGCGGCATCAACATTCTCGATCTCGACGGGCTGCGCAGTTTCGGGGACTGAATTCCACGGTCAACCGGAAAAATTAGGCAAAATCGAAATGGCCCGAGGCTCCTCCGATACTGCAGCCAACGGTCCAAAAGGCGCGCCGGGTAGCGACACGAACTGACATGACATTTGGCAAGGCGTGAAATGGTCGACGGTATTCAGCTTGCCAATCCGGCTAACCTAATGGACTGTTACTAAACCTGTCACCAACTCCAGGTCCGAACGTCAGTGCCCCACTCAAACGCCACACCTTCAGCGGAAAAACTGTCCGACCACTCGGGACTCCTTACCGCCCTGCTCAGCGCCAGCGGCCTGATGTCCAGCTGGCGCAAACTATCCTTCTGCTGGCGTGACCCGGATGCCCCTGCCGACGTCGCCGCAACCCATCGTTTCCGGCAGTTCCGCGCCTTGTTGCAGCAAATGCCCGTCACTGCCTTCGACTGCATGGTTTGTTCGGTCATCGACGCCGCCATCTTCTGGCAAGACAGCACGCCGGGCCTGCTCCTCGGCTGGTGCGCCGCTGTCTGGGCCAGTTCCGGCGTCAGCCTGCTCGTCTGGCAGCGCTACAAATCCGCGACCAACCTTCAGGCCTGCGCCCGCGCCGTTCGCCTGCTGACTGCTTCGATTGCCCTTTCCGGCCTGCTTTTCGCAGTCATGCTCGCCTATCTGTTCGGCCGCACCGACATGACCGGCCAGATACTGCTCACCGCTTTTTTTGCTGCGACCATCGCCCACGGTGCCTTCCACACGGCGCGCTGGCCTTGGGCTGGCAGCCTGTGGAGCCTGGCCATGTGTGGCGGCGGCGCGCTGACCATGCTGATCCTCTACGGCATGACCTATGCCTATCTCGTCGTTCTCCTTGCCCTCTACGGCATTTCGGTCGTTGCCTCGGTGCTCATTACCTCCCGCCTGTTCGTCAAGAGCCTGATTGCCGAGAGCGAAGTGGCGCGTCAAAAGGAGGTTATCGGACTATTGCTCAACGATTTCGAGGACGATGCCAGCGACTGGCTATGGGAAACCGACGACCAGGGCCGTTTGCGCCACATTTCGACACGACTGGCCAGCACCTTGGGCATGCCGGTTGCCGCCCTGCACGGGCAGCCGATGTCGATCGCCCTGATCGGCCGGAAAGGGTCGGCGGACGCTGAGGGGCGGCAAGCCTTTACGCAACTTGAGGACGCCCTTGATTCAGCTACGCCGTTTCGTGACATTGTCGTGCCAATCGAGCAGTCCGGAGAAGTCGCCTGGTGGTCTCTCAGCGGCAAGCCCCTGACCGACGCGGCAGGCACGCTTACCGGCTGGCGCGGCGTCGGCTCGGACATCACCGCCGAACGCCGGCGCCAGAAGGCGGAACGCGATTTGCTGACATCCCGCGAAGCGGCGGCACGGCTGGCCGGCGAACTCGATACGGCGCGCCGTATCCAGATGGGCCTACTCCCCGACCTGGCAACCAGCTTTGCCGGCGAAACCCGCTTTTCGATCGCAGCCATCCTCGAACCTGCCCGCGAAGTTGGTGGTGACTATTACGAATGCTTCCGGCTCGACGAACGCCGAATCTGCTTTGCGGTGGCGGATGTCTCCGGCAAGGGCGTCCCGGCCAGTCTCTTCATGGCCATGACCAAGGCACTGGCCGCCAGCATGGCGAGGCTAAGCAAGGATCTCGGCGAAGCAGTACGGGATGTCGCCAACGAACTCGACCGCAACAATCCGGAAATGCTGTTCGTCACCGCCTTCATTGCCGTGCTCGACATCGTCAGCGGCGAGCTGAATTTCGTCTCGGCCGGGCACGATGCCCCGGTGCTGCTCCGCCACGGGGAGCTGTCCCGAATCGACCTGGGCGAGGCGCTTGGGCCACCGATGTGTGGCGTTCCTGATTATCCGTTCCGGACTGTCACCCGCCAACTCGAGCCCGGCGACACGCTTTGCCTGTTCACCGACGGGGTCACCGAAGCAACCGACGGCCAGAGTTTCTTCGGCACCGAGCGCCTGCTCCATTCACTCGCCACCCAATCCGCTCAAGCACCCGTGGCAACCTGTGCCGAAGCCCTGCGCATCAGCGTTCGCAGCTTCGAAGCGGCACAGTTGCCGGTCGACGACCTGACCATTCTGGTACTGCGCTGGCATGGTTGCACCAGCAACTGAGTTTCTTTCTCACCAAGACTGGCGACGGTCAACTGGAATAAACGGTCAAAATTGAAATCACCCGCCCGGCGGGTACGAATGAAAAACGGCGGGGTACATAGCCCCGCCGTCCTTTATTCTCCTCCGCCCTTTCGGGTTCGGATCGCTGCTCCCCTTCCGGGGCGTTCCTTACATGCTGCGCCGGTACTGGCCCCCGACTTCGTAGAGCGCCGAGCTGATCTGGCCGAGCGAACAGCATTTCACAGCATCGACCAGCACAGCGAAGACGTTGCCATCTTCGATCACGGTCTGCTTGAGCTTTTCCAGCATGGCTGGCGCCGTGGCCGCATGGCGGGTCTGGAAGTCGCGCAGACGCTTGATCTGCGACTGCTTTTCTTCGTCGCTCGAACGAGCCAGTTCGATTTCCTGCTGGGCCATGCCCTTCGGATTGAGGAAGGTATTGACGCCAATGATCGGGTACGAGCCGTCGTGCTTCTTGTGCTCGTAGTACATCGACTCTTCCTGAATCTTGCCGCGTTGGTAGCCGGTTTCCATGGCGCCGAGCACACCGCCGCGCGAGGCGATGGCTTCGAATTCCTTGAGCACGGCTTCCTCGACGAGGTCGGTCAGTTCGTCGATGACGAAGGCGCCCTGGTTCGGGTTTTCGTTCTTGGCGACACCCCATTCGCGGTTGATGATCAGCTGGATGGCCATGGCGCGACGCACGCTTTCCTCGGTCGGCGTCGTGATCGCTTCGTCGTAAGCGTTGGTGTGCAGGCTGTTGCAGTTGTCGTAGATGGCGATCAGCGCCTGCAGCGTGGTGCGGATGTCGTTGAAGTCCATTTCCTGGGCGTGCAGCGAGCGGCCGGAAGTCTGGATGTGGTACTTGAGCTTCTGGCTGCGCTCGTTGGCGCCGTACTTGTTCTTCATGGCGACGGCCCAGATGCGGCGGGCGACGCGGCCGATCACCGAGTATTCCGGGTCCATGCCGTTGGAGAAGAAGAAGGACAGGTTGGGCGCGAAGTCGTCTATCTTCATGCCGCGCGCCAGGTAGCTCTCGACGTAGGTGAAGCCGTTCGAGAGCGTGAAGGCAAGCTGGCTGATCGGGTTGGCCCCGGCTTCAGCGATGTGATAGCCGGAGATCGACACCGAGTAGAAATTCTGCACCTGGTTATGGACGAAGAATTCCTGGATGTCGCCCATCATCTTCAGCGCGAATTCGGTGCTGAAGATGCAGGTGTTCTGGCCCTGGTCTTCCTTCAGGATGTCGGCCTGCACGGTGCCGCGCACGGTGGACAACGTCCATTCGCGGATCTTCTCGGCTTCGTCTTCGGTCGGCTGGCGGCCGTTGTCTTTCTCAAACTTGGCCATCTGCTGGTCAATGGCGGTGTTGAAGAAACAGGCCAGGATGATCGGCGCCGGGCCGTTGATGGTCATCGACACCGAGGTGGTCGGGGCGAGCAGGTCGAAGCCGTCGTAGAGCACCTTGAGGTCATCGAGCGTGGCGATGGATACGCCGGAATTGCCGATCTTGCCGTAGATGTCGGGGCGCTCGTCCGGGTCGCAGCCGTACAGGGTCACCGAGTCGAAAGCCGTCGACAAACGGTGCGCCGGCATGCCTTCGGACACGCGCTTGAAGCGGCGATTGGTGCGGAAGGCGTCACCTTCGCCGGCAAACATCCGGGTCGGATCTTCACCTTCGCGCTTGAAGGCGAAGACGCCGGCGGTGTAGGGAAAGGAGCCGGGCACGTTCTCGCGCATCAGGAAGCGGAGCGTTTCGCCATCGTCGCCGAACTTGGGCAGGATGACCTTCCTGATCTTGGTGCCGGACAGCGATTCCGACACCAGCTTGGTACGGATTTCCTTGTCGCGGATTTTTACGACGTATTCGTCGCCGGCATAGGCCTCAACGGTAGCCGGCCACATGTCGAGCAGCTTTTTGGCCTTCGGATCCTGCTGGCTGTCCTTGAAGGCGGCCATTTCGTCAAAGTCTGCGGTCGACTTGTCGCAGGCGGCAAAAATGCCCTTCGAGATGCGCAGCGACTGGCGTTCGCGGGCAATCTTCACCTGCTCTTCGGTATGCGCGTGATAGCCACGCACGCTGTCGGCGATCTCGGCCAGATAGCGCACGCGCTGGGCCGGCACGATGGCGCGCTGGGTCGACGACTGTTTTACAGTCACGAGCGGCAGCTTGCCCGCCTGCAATTTCAAACCTTTTTCGGTGAGGGCCGGGACCAGCGCCTGATACAGCGCGGTCACGCCGTCGTCGTTGAAACGGGCGGCCTGGGTGCCGAACACCGGCATGTCATCGGTCGGCGTGGTGAAGGCTTCGCGGTTGCGCTGATATTGCTTGCGCACATCGCGCAGCGCATCCTCGGCGCCCTTGCGGTCGAACTTGTTGATGGCCACGAAATCGGCAAAGTCGAGCATGTCGATCTTTTCGAGCTGCGAGGCGGCGCCAAACTCAGGGGTCATGACATATAGCGACAGATCAACGAAAGGCACGATGGCCGCGTTGCCTTGCCCGATGCCGGAGGTTTCGACAATGACCAGATCAAAGCCGGCCAGCTTGCAGGCGGCGATGACTTCCGGCAACGCAACCGAAATTTCGGAACCGGTATCGCGGGTGGCCAGCGAACGCATGAAGATGTTCGGGTGTTCGATGGCGTTCATGCGGATGCGGTCGCCGAGCAATGCCCCACCGGTCCGCTTGCGCGACGGGTCAATGGAAATCAGGCCGATCTTGACGGTGTCGCCCTGGTCGAGGCGGAAACGACGGACGATTTCATCAGTCAGCGAGGACTTGCCGGCACCGCCAGTGCCGGTGATGCCGAGAACCGGCGTTTCCAGAGCAGCTGCCGCCTTGAGCAGCGGCTCCTTGAGAGCCGGCGCTTCGCCGTTTTCGAGCAGCGTGATGATGCGTGCCAGCAAGCGCTTGTCGCCCGCCTGCAAACCGGCCAGCGCCTGCTCGACACTCGGCACACCTTCATCGGCCACGTCGAAGTCAGCGTTCTGCACGACCTCGTTGATCATGCCCTGCAAACCCATGTGCACGCCGTCTTCCGGCGCGTAGATGCGGGTCACGCCGTAGGCATGCAGTTCCTTGATTTCAGACGGCACGATCACCCCGCCACCGCCGCCGAAAACCTTGATATTGGCGCCGCCGTTGGCTTTAAGCAGGTCGATCATGTACTTGAAGAACTCGACGTGGCCGCCCTGATACGACGTGATGCAGATGCCCTGCACATCTTCCTGCAGCGCGGCATTGACGATTTCCTGCACCGAACGGTTGTGGCCGAGGTGAATCACTTCGGAACCAGTCGACTGCAGGATGCGGCGCATGATGTTGATCGAGGCGTCGTGCCCGTCAAACAGCGAGGCGGCGGTAACGAAACGTACCTTGTGCTTGGGCTTGTACGGAGAAAGCTTCTTGGCAACGGAAAGATCGGTCATGACGCCAGCCTCATCGAAAAGATGGAAAGGCGCCCATGGTATGCCCCTTTGACGCCGCTGCCATTGTCGCGAATGACGACAATCGTGCAAATTCCGCCAAGGTGATACAGTGCTACGGTCAACCGGAAAAAATGACCAAAATTGAAATCACCCACCCCATCACCGCTCACCAATAGAACGCAAACCTCTGTTGCCATGGGATTTGTTACCGGAATGCTGGCCGGCCTGATGCGTCGAAACATTGACCCCGCACCACTTCTGGCGGCCACCAACATTGACATTGCAGACACCGCCAGCCGGATTCCAGTCGAAAGTTACGCCGCTCTGTACAACCGGCTCAACCACCAGCTCGACGACGAAGGCTTCGGCCTGTTCGCCCAGCCGATGCGCGTCGGCAGCTTCGAATTCCTCTGCCGCGCCTGCATCAGCGCCCCGACATTGGCCGAAGCGCTGGCCCGGGCTAGCCGTTTCCTGCACATCGTGCTGCCCGACCTGGCGGTCAGCGTACGCCGCTCGCACGGCCATGCCGAATTGGTCATTTCCGAAACCCGCAAGCTGGCCGAGCACACCGACGACCCCGGCCGCGTCTTCGCCTTCGAGTGGCTGCTCCGCCTGCTGCACGGCCTGTCATGCTGGCTGGCCGGGCGCGGCATCGGGCTGGACAGCGTCATCTTTCCCTACCGCAAGCCGCCCCACTTCGCCGACTACGCGCTGATCTTCACCGAGGATTCGCGTTTCGCACCGACCGTTCCCGGCGGCACCGGCACGCTGGTCGCCAGCTTCAACGCCAACCTGCTCGACCTCCCCATCCGCCGCGACGAAGCCGCGCTCACCGCCTTCTTGGAGGGCGCCCCGGGCAAGATCACCACGCTTTACCGGCGCGACCGCGAAATGGTCATCCGCGTCCGCGACCTGCTGCGCACCGCGCTACCCGAAACGCTGAGCCTGGACGACATCGCTGACCGCCTTTATCTGTCACCACGGACCATCCACCGCCGACTCGAAGAAGAAGGCTCGAGCTTTCGCGCCATCAAGGATGCCCTGCGCCGCGACATGGCACTGGCCCGGCTGACCAAGACCGACGATCCGATCACCAAGGTCGCCGCCGATCTCGGCTACGCCGACAGCTCGGCTTTTTACCGGGCCTTTGTCGAATGGACGGGCATGGCGCCGGTACACTATCGGCGCAAATGGGCCGACAAACCGCCCGGAACGAACTGAAGGAAAAGCATGACCATCAAACTCAAATCCGCATTGGCCGCGCTGGCGCTCATGGCCTGCACGCTAGCCTGGAGCGTCGGTTTTCTCGAACGCGAAATCTACTTTTCCGAAGCCGACATCCAGACGCAAGTCGAAAAAAGCGGCACGATGCAGAAAAGCTACGGCAACGGTCTGATTGTCGTGTCACTGATCGAGCCGCCCAGAATCCTGCTCGGCACGCCGGAGGGCAAGACCACGCTGTCCGCCCGCATCAATGTCTCACTGCTCGGCAGCCCGCCCGTGCCGGTCGCTTTCGAAGGCACCTCGGGCATTCGCTACGACGACAACGCCAAGGCTTTTTTCCTCGAAAACCCCGTCGCCCATACCGTCCAGTCGCAAGCCATTGGCCGCGAATCGGAGCCAATGGCCCGTCAGGCCGCTACCCAGTTGATGACCAACTATTTCCGCTCGAAGCCGGTATACGTCCTGCGCGAAGACGGCACCGCCCAGGAAAAGGCGGCCCGCTGGCTACTCCGCTCGATCCGCATCGAGCCCGGCCGCGTCGTCGCCATCCTGTCGCCGGTCTGAACGCTCAGTCCGATCCAAACTCCCGGGCGTACGGCTCGCGCAGGTCAACCGGCTTGACTATCTTCTTGCGCAAACGGATGTTGAGCATCTCCACACCGACCGAGAACGCCATGGCAAAGTAGATGTAGCCCTTCGGCACATGGTGACCGAAACCATCGGCAATCAGCACGACGCCGACAACGACCAGGAATGACAGCGCCAGCATCTTGATCGTCGGGTGGTTCGAGACGAATTCGCCGATCGAGCGGGCAAACAGCATCATCAAGCCGACCGAGGCAACAACGGCAGCGATCATCACGCCGACTTCGCTGACCATGCCGACCGCCGTGATGATCGAGTCGAGCGAAAAAACCAGGTCGATCACGATAATCTGGGCGATGACACCGGCAAAACTGGAGGCCACCTTGCTAGAAGCCTCGCCCTCCTCGCCTTCGAGCAACTGGTGAACCTCACCAGTACTCTTCCAGATCAGGAACAGACCACCGGCAATCAGGATCATGTCACGTCCGGAAATACCAAAGCCGAACAGCGTCAGCACCGGCTCGGTCAGGCCGACGATCCACGACAGCAGCAGCAATAGCCCGATACGCATGAACATGGCAAGAAACAGGCCGATGCGACGCGCCAGTTCCTGTTTTTCCCTGGGCAGCTTGTCGACCAGAATGGAAATGAAAATGATGTTGTCGATGCCAAGCACCAATTCCAGAGCCGTCAGCGTGAAGAAGGCGATCCAGATTTCGGGGGAGAGCAGGAATTCGAGCATGGTAAATAGCCAGGCAAAAGATCAGGCGCCCATTGTAGGAAGCCCGGCGCATTCAAGCCACCCCGCTGACCATCACCAACCCTTCGAAAAAACCGAAGCATACAAACCAGTTCCTCAAAGAATGCTTCTTCCCACCAATCCAGAAATATTCCCAATGCATTTTTTGTGCATTCGCTGCGGTAGCGGCTATCCTTGTAGACTGAGCAGCGCCGGCGACAAAGGAGAAAACCGATGGAGAGCTCGACCTTACTGGGTAAGGAATGGCAAACCCTGCAGGACAATCACGAACAGCACGAACAACACGCCCTGTTCATCAAGCTGGCCAGCCTGGCCTTGTGCCTGGCCGGACTGGCCAGCGGATTGGCGCTGACCTGGATTGCCTTCACGGTCGCGATCTGCTGGATTCAGGAAGGCATTTTCAAAACTTACCAGTCGCGGCTGGGCGATCGCCTGCTCAGTGTCGAGGCACTCCTCGCTCAATCGAACCCGACGCCATCCGCCATGCAACTTCATACCGACTGGCTGGCCAGTCGCCCGGGCGGTGGCGCCCTGCTCCGCGGTTACCTGATCAGCGCCGCGCGTCCGACCGTCGCCTTTCCCTACCTGCCGATACTCCTGATGCTGGGACTTGGCCGCTGGTTGTCGTGGCTTTGATCGGCACCGCCCAGAAACCCCGGAGAATCAAATGAACCACGCCAAGTCACGTGAAGTCACCCTCGCCGCAAAAATCACCGACGAACTCGGCTCCGCCCTGGAAACGCTGCGCCTGGCCTGGAAAGAAAATCCGTCCGCCGTGCCGAAAGGGTTGTCGTGTTCGGAATCGCGCGAGGGGCAATTCGTTCTGGTCGCCGCCGAATCGGCTTTCGTCACCCTTCCCGGCGCCTGCGTCATCAAGGGCATTGGTGCCATCGAACTGCTCGGCGATGAACCAGCCTTCGACGCCGGGGCCAAGTCGAAATCCCTGATCCTCAAAGCCACCCCGGAAGGCTGGCGGTTTTCGGTGAAATTCGTGCCACCCATCGTGCGCGAAAGAAACCTGAAGTAGCACTCAGCGGGCCGATGAAAACGCCTTTCCGCATCCTCTGTGTCTGCATGAGCAACGTCTGTCGCTCGCCGACGGCCGAGGCGATACTGCACCACTTGATCGAGCAAAATGGCCTGGCCGACCGGATCGAGGTGTGTTCTGCCGGCACCCACGGCTATCGCGTCGGCGAGGCTTGCGACAGCAACAGCCAGCGGGTGGCGCGGGTGAAGGGCTATGACCTGTCGCAAATCCGCGCCCGGCGTATTGGCTGGCAGGATCTGGACTATTTTGACCTGATCCTGGCCATGGACCGGACCAATCTGTACAACCTGCGACGCATGGCGACCGAAGAGCAACTGATGCGGATCAGGTTGGTGATGGACTACGCCAGACGCTTTACCGAAGACGAGGTTCCCGATCCCTACCTGACCCTCGGTGGACGCTTCGAGCTGGTTCTCGACATGATTGAGGATGCCGTCAGCGGCTTGGTCGATGAGCTCACGCGACAGCTGGAGCCGGCCACGAGCAAGACATTTGAGTCACAAAAATGGATACCGCAACGATGAGCATCGAAATTTCCAGGGAGGCCAGTGCGGCTGCCATTACTTCCATCCAGCGCTACTTCGAAGAAAACATGGATGAGGAAATCGGCAACCTGGGGGCTGGCGCCCTGCTCGGATTTTTTCTGAAAGAGATTGCACCGATCGTTTACAACCAGGCTGTGGCCGATGTGCAAAGGCGCTTGCAGGCCCAAATCCTCGATCTGGACATCGAGGTCCATGAACCGGAGTTCCAGTACTGGCAAGGCTCTTCGCGAAAGCGGAAATGAGCAGCACCGCCCCGGCCCCGAATACCCGCATCACAATGTGATCGCCTCTGGAATCAGCAACGAAACAAATTGCTGCAGTGCACAATTTTTATGAATAGTGCGCTATACTCGTTGCCGAACACACCGATAACCCTTTCTGGAGACAACACATGTCTATCAATCCTGAGCAATTCGCCGCCGCCAACAAAGCAACTGTTGACTCCCTGTTGTCCGTCGCCAACACTGCCCTCGCATCTGCCGAGCGCATCGCCGCCCTGAACCTGAACACCGCCCGCGCTGCTCTGGAAGATACCGTTTCCGGCGTCAAGTCGGTCATGGGTGCCAAGGATCCGAAGGAAGCCCTGGCCGCTCAGACCGCCCTGGCCCAGCCGGCTGTCGAGAAGGCTGTTGCCTACTCGCGTTCGGTTTATGAAATCACGGCCCAGACCCAGCAGGATCTGGCCAAGATGGTCGAAGCCCAGTTCGGTGACTTCCAGAAGTCCATCGCCGGCATGGTCGAAAAGGCCACCAAGTCGGCTCCGGCTGGTTCCGAAGGTGCTGTCGCCGCGATCCAGAGCGCCATCGCTGCCGCCAACTCGGCTTTCGGCAACATGAACGCCGTTGCCAAGCAGTTTGCAGATGCAGCCCAGGCCAACATCGCTGCCGTCACCAAGAAGTCCAAGTAATTCTTTCGGGCTTCCCGAAAACAAAGGCCCCGCGCGTTTCGCGGGGCTTTTTTCGTTTACGCTCAATCGCCAGAACGGCCACCCCGACGGCGAATACCGGGATTGGCCAGAGACGAAACAAGCGTTGACACAATTCGATACACAAAAGATGTTGCGGTGCACAATAGATCTGGGCATAATGAATTTGTCTCCTCCATCTCCTCCAAGAAATGGATTTAAGCCCGCCCAGCGCGGGCTTCTTTTTTTGTTTGCCTTGAACCGCCCGCCGTGTGCAGGTGCAACAAAAACAGGGAGTTTGTTTTATTGCCAAAGCCGGCGATCCTTTCCGTTTTCTGTTGCGGAAGCGAAACCCGTCCAAGGCCACGGAAAGGAACCCTGATGCACGCCACAAAAGTTCTCGAACACCTCAAGAAGCATGGCCAGCTACTCGATTCCGATATTGCTGCAGCGATCAACATGTCGCTGGCCGACGTTCGCGCCTCGCTGACCGAGCTATCTGCCCGCGGCGACATATCGCGCTGCAGCGTGACCAGCTATGTCAAAGGCAAGGCAATTGAAGGGTTTCAATGCCGCATTTCAGGGTATATTCCACGCCCAGCGCCGGGCCGCAAACCGGGCGTCAAATAACAACGATAGCGACTTGGCGCTTCCCACCCTGCGTGAAGCGCCAACTCAGTAGCCGATCAGAATGGAGATTCCGATGCCGGACAAAGATCTGGACGAAAAAGTCGAGCGTATGCTCAGCGCTGCCATGGGCGGCCTGACACCGCACGAGGTGCTGATCAAGGCGTCGCTGGACGAAGCCGCCAACGTGGCCGAGCGCGCCGCCGCCAAGGAGAAAAATCGGGAACGGGCCTTGCGACTGCTGGCGGAACTCGACAAGGCGCAAGGCAAGTCGGAAAGCTAGTTTTTCTGGCAGCCAACCGGTTTCCACGGTCAACCGGAAAAAATCGCAAAAAATGAAATGGGCGTCTGCCGCACGGCAAGACGCCCATTTTCTTGTGCCGGAATTCCTTATTTGATGTCGAGTACGCTGTCGTCCCAGGCCGCATGCTTCTCCAGCCCGAGCAGGTTGGCGACGGTGGCGGCGATATTCGACAGGCCAGCCGTTTCGGTCTGTTTCAGACCGAGTTTGCCGCCGCTCACGTTGTCGTAAAGGATCAGCGGGACCGGATTCAGCGTGTGCGCCGTCTTGGCCTTGAACGAGCCGTCCTTGTTCAGGGCAGGCTGCTTGGTCTTCTTGTCCAGCTCGAACATTTCGTCGGCGTTGCCGTGGTCGGCCGTGATCAGCGCCACACCACCCGCCGCATCGACGGCCTGGAGGACGCGGGCCAGCGACAGATCAACGGCTTCGACGGCCAGCGTTGCGGCGTAGAAGTTGCCGGTGTGACCGACCATGTCACCGTTGGCGAAATTGCAACGCAGCGTCCGGTACTGGCCGGACTGGAGGGCGGCGATCATCGCATCGGCAATTTCGGCCGCCTTCATCCACGGCCGTTGTTCGAAGGGCACGACGTCGCTCTGGACTTCCTGCCAGGTTTCGCCCTCGAACTTGCCGGAACGGTTGCCGTTCCAGAAATAGGTGACGTGGCCAAATTTCTGGGTTTCCGAACAGGCGAACTGGGCGATGCCCGACTTGGCGAACCATTCGCCGGTGGTGTCCTTGATCGCCGGCGGGGCGACGAGGAAGCGGGCCGGTAGCTTGAGGTCGCCGTCGTATTGCAGCATGCCGGCGTAGGTCACCTTCGGGGCGCGGACGCGGTCGAACTTGTCGAAAGCCACCTCCTCGAAGGCGCGCGTTATTTCGATGGCACGGTCGCCACGGAAGTTGAAGAAGACGACCGAATCGCCGTCTTCGATGGTGCCGATGGCCTTGCGGTTGTCAGCGATGACGAATTCCGGCAAATCCTGGTCGATGGTGCCCGGATTTTGCTCGCGCAGGCCGTTGACCGCAGCAGTCGCGTTCGGGAACTGCGTACCCAGGCCAAGCACGTGCGTCTTCCAGCCCTTCTCGACCATCGCCCAGTTGGCGTCGTAGCGATCCATGGTGATGTACTGGCGGCCACCGCCAGAAGCGATGCGGGCATCGAAACCGTCGGTGCTGATCTCGGCGAGGAAGGCTTCAAACGGCACGACGTAGTTGAGCGCGCTGGTTTCCGGCACATCACGGCCGTCAAGCAGGGCGTGGATGCGCACGGTCCTGATGCCTTCGGCCTTGGCCCGGACGACCATGGCCTTGAGGTGGTCGATGTGGCTATGCACGTTGCCGTCGGAGAACAAGCCCAGCAAATGCAACACACCGCGACCAGCCTTGGCGCCCGCAATGATCTGCTGCCACGCCTCGCCCTGCCAGATGGCGCCGGAGGAAATCGCATTCGAGACCAGCGAAGCACCCTGGCTATAAACCTGCCCGGCGCCGATAGCGTTGTGACCGACTTCGGAATTGCCCATGTCGTCGTCGGACGGCATGCCGACGGCGGTACCGTGGGCGCGCAGGCGGATGTTCGGGTAATTGGCGAAGAGGCGGTCGAGCGTCGGCTTGCGGGCGGCGGCGATGGCGCTGCCGACATCGGTCTTGGGCAGGCCGTAGCCGTCCATGACGATGATGACGACCGGGCCTTGAACACCGGGGAAGGCGGAGAGCTTGTTCAGCATGGGCTGGCTTTCGGCAAAAGCCGTCATTTTAACCGCTTGCGGCGACTCGCCCCAGCTCCATCCGGCCCCTCTTGGAACCGGCGCAGGGCCAGCCGCACCGTTACACAAGTTTCATTTTTCACACTGGTCGCCTATGGGATAATCGCGCCCCTTTCCGCAACACAGCAGCAGGCATGGCCAAAGACGCACCGATTCAGTTCAAGGGCACTTCGCTCAAGATCATCCAGACGCAGCTCCGCACCACCAACCTCGCCACGCTGCACGCTACGCTGGGCGAACTGACCGGCAACAGCCCGGATTTTTTCGAAAATGAGCTGGCCGTTCTCGATTTCAGCCACGCCGAGACGCTGATTGACAGCCCCGACTGGCCGGCCATTTGCGATTTGTTGCGCGGTTCCGGCTTGCACGTCATCGCCACCCGCGGACTGCCGGAAGAGTTGGCCACCTCGGCCAATGCGGCCGGCCTGCCGACCATTGGCCCGGACGCGCTGGGTCGCAGCCCGGCACGCCCCACAGCGGCCGAGACCCCGGCTGCGCCAACGCCCGCCCCCGTTGCCGAACCGGCGCTGGTCGTCGCCCCGCCGCCCGCACCAGAACCCGCCCCGCGCACCGTCACGCTCGACAAGCCCTTGCGTTCCGGCCAGCGTTTCTACGCCAAGGGCAGCGACCTTATCGTCACGGCGATGATCAGCGCCGGCGCCGAAGTCATTGCCGACGGCAACATCCACATTTACGCGCCGCTACGCGGCCGCGCCCTGGCCGGTGCCAGCGGCGACAAGACGGCGCGCATCTTCACTACCTGCCTGGAGGCGGAACTGGTTTCCGTGGCCGGCATCTACCGAACTTTCGAGGCCGGCGTTCCCGCCGAACTCGCCCGCCAGCCGGCAACCGTCGGCCTGACCGAGGAAGGTGGCGAAAGTCGCCTGACCGTCGCCGCCCTGGCGCTCCGTTAATCGCGCGTTTCGACGCGACTCCTTTTCATAACTTACCCAGCGAGAACTCACGTGACCAGAATCATCGTCGTAACCTCCGGCAAGGGCGGGGTCGGCAAGACCACCACCAGCGCCAGCTTTGCCACCGGCCTCGCCCAGCGCGGCTTCAAGACGGCCGTCATTGACTTCGACGTCGGCCTGCGCAACCTCGATCTGATCATGGGCTGCGAACGCCGCGTCGTTTATGACCTGATCAATGTCATCAACGGCGAAGCAACGCTGACCCAGGCGCTGATCAAGGACAAGCACGCCGACAACCTCTACGTCCTGCCCGCCTCGCAAACGCGCGACAAGGATGCGCTGACCGAGGAAGGCGTCGAGAAAGTCATCAAGGAACTCGAACATCAGGGCTTCGAGTACATCGTCTGCGACTCGCCGGCCGGTATCGAATCGGGCGCCGTGATGGCCCTGACCTTCGCCGACGAGGCGCTCGTCGTGACCAATCCGGAAGTCTCGTCGGTGCGCGACTCCGACCGCATCCTCGGCATCCTGCAGGCCAAGTCGCGCCGCGCCATCGAAGGCCGCGACCCGGTCAAGGAACACCTGCTCATCACGCGCTACAACCCGACCCGCGTCGAAGCCGGCGAAATGCTGTCGTACAAGGACATCCAGGAAATCCTGCGAGTGCCCATCATCGGCGTCATCCCGGAATCGGAAGAGGTCCTGCAGGCCTCCAACCAGGGCTCGCCGGTCATCCACCAGAAGGATACCGATGCGGCCGAGGCCTACCACGACGTGATCAGCCGCTTCCTCGGCGAGGACAAGCCGCTGCGTTTCGTCGATTACGTCAAGCCGGGCCTCCTGAAGCGCCTGTTCGGAGGCAAGTGAAATGTCGCTGCTTTCGATGCTCTTCGGCAACAAGCCGAAAACCGCCCACCTGGCGAAGGAGCGCCTGCAGCTGATCATCGCCCACGAACGCGATGGCGGCGGCAGCAGCGCCAATTTCCTGCCCGATCTGCAACGCGAACTGATCGCCGTGATCTCGAAGTACGTCAAAGTGAACACCGAGGACATTCGCGTATCGCTCGAAAAACAGGGCAATTACGAAGTCCTCGAAGTCAATATCGTTCTTCCCGAAAAGGGCTGACCGGGCTAGCATCGGGGCATTCCGTCGAAGGAGTGCCCCAATGTCCAGCCAGCTCAAACCCAGCGAAATCGTCCGCCAGCTGTCCGAACACGTTATCGGTCAGGAAGACGCCAAGCGCACGCTGGCCGTTGCCATCTACGCCCACTACCGGCGCATGGCAGCCAATGCTGCGGTCGACAACGTCGAACTGACCAAAAGCAACATCCTGCTCATCGGTCCGACCGGCACCGGCAAGACCCTGCTCTGCGAAACGCTGGCGCGCATTCTCGACGTCCCCTTCGTCACGGCCGACGCCACCTCGCTGGCCCAGACGCAGTTTGTCGGCGATGAGATCGAAGCCATCCTGCATCGCCTGCTCGACCGCGCCAACGGCGACATCGAACGGGCGCAGCGCGGCATCGTTTTCGTCGATGAAGTCGACAAGCTCAAGGCCATCGGTGGCCAGGCCCGCGCCACCTCGGGCGAAAGCGTCCAGCATGCCCTGCTCAAGATCATGGAAGGGGCGCCGGTGCGGCTCAAGGACGGGCGCCACATCGACACCACCAACGTCCTGTTCATCTGCGGCGGCGCCTTTGTCGGGCTCGATCACATCCTGACCCGGACGCACACCTTCGGCTTCATTTCGACGACCAGCGGCGACGACCAGAAAATCCTCGAACGCCTCAACGCCCGCGTCAAGCCGACCGACCTGCTTGAATTCGGCCTGATCCCCGAATTTGCCGGCCGCCTGCCCATCGTCACCCGCCTGCACGATCTTTCTCAGGACATGCTGGTGCGCATCCTGACCGAGCCGAAGAACGCCATCTACCGCCAGTTCCGCGCCATGCTGGCGGCCGACGGCGTGGACCTCCAGGTCGCCCCCGACGTCTTCCGCCAGATGGCCGAGCTGGCCATCGAGTACAAGGCCGGGGCGCGCAGCCTGCGCGGCATTTTCGAGGAGATGATGACCGACGTCATGTACGCCGTGCCGGACAATCCGGGCATCCGCCGGGTGGTCATCCGCTCGTTGTTCGAGCGCGCCGAGATTGCCACGGTCAACCCGGAAAAAGGCTGAAAAATGGAATCGGGCCGTGGTCAGCTTTTCCGCGGCGCCTCGAAACCCCTGAGCAAGGTTGCAAACAGGACATCCGGATTGACCGGTTTGGCGATGAAATCCGTCATCCCGGCGGCCATGCAGCGCTGACGATCATCGATGAAGGCATTGGCGGTCATGGCGATGATTGGCGTCCGACCATACCCCGCCAACTGGCGGATTCTTTGCGTCGCTTCAAGGCCGTCCATCTGCGGCATCTGCATGTCCATCAGCACAATGTCGTAGGACTGGTCGGCAGCGGCAGCAACGGCTTCGACGCCGTCATTGGCAACATCGACGACGAGACCAACGTCTTCCAGCAACATGCGGGCAATTTCCTGATTGATCGGCTCGTCCTCAACGAGCAGAACGCGACGGCCCGTGAAATGCCTCCGCAGCGATGCCTCGATATCCGCTGGCGAGGCGCCGCCCAAGCCCGTCACCGCCGGGCCGACCAGTTTCAGCCGGGCCGTGAACCAGAAGGTGCTGCCCTGCCCGGGAACGCTCTCGGCACCGGCGTCACCCTGCATCAACTGGGCGATTTTTTTGGTGATGGCCAGACCCAGGCCGGTTCCGCCGTACTTGCGCGTCGTCGAATTATCCGCCTGCTCAAAGGCTGAAAAGAGCCTGGGCAACGCGTCAGCCGGAATACCGATACCGCTGTCCCTGACTTCGAGGCGGATCAGCACGTCATCCGGTGTCGATTCGACGATCCGGCAGCCGAGTTCGATCCGGCCGGCGTCGGTAAATTTCACTGCATTGGAAAGGTAGTTCAGGACAGCTTGCTGCAGCCGGGTCCGATCGCCCCTCAGCGCCAGCTTCGGTGCATGGTGGACGATCACTGCGACATTCTTGGCCCGCGCCTTGTCGTGAACCATGGCCACGGCATTGTCGAGAATGGCACTGATGTCGATGGCGCTGTCGTCCAGCTCAAGCTTGTCGGCGTCAATTTTCGAGAGATCAAGCACGGCATTGATGATTTCCAGCAGATGCTGGCCGGCCGTATCGATTTTTTCGAGGCGGCAGTCCTGCTCCGCCGTGACGCCGGAACGGCGCAGCAGGTGCACCATGCCGCTGATGGCGTTGAGGGGGGTGCGAATCTCGTGCGACATGTTGGCGATGAACGAACTTTTGGCTTTATTGGCAGCCTCGGCCTTTTCTCGCTGGACCCGGGTACGCAGGCCAATGATGCCAAAGCTCAGGTTGGACGCCAGCTCCTCCAGCAAGCGGACCTCGTCGGGGCCAAAGGCATGGGCTTCGGCGGCATAAACGCACAGCCCACCGAGAACGCTCTCACCCTGCTTGAGCGGCAGGGCGATGGCGGCCTGATAGCCTTGCCGGATGGCCGCAACGCGCCAGGGCTCCGGTCCGTTGCTGGCTTGCAGGTCCTGGCTGATTTGCGTCTGACCGGAATGAATGGCGCGAGCCGTCGGCCCGACCGAATACTGGCTGGCGCCATCCCAGGAAATGATCGCTTTCTCCAGATAGCCATTCTCGCAGCCTGACTGAGCGACCGGACGAACGGTTTTTCCCGCATCGTGTTCGGCATAACCAACCCAGGCGCTCATGTAGCCACCGGTGTTCACGATCAAACGACAGACATCGTTCAAAAGCTGCGCTTCGCTGTCGTTTCTGACGAGTGCCAGATTGCACTCGCTGAGCAGGCGCAAGGCCCGATTGAGCCGGTTTTGCTCGTGCAGCGATTTCTTGCGTTCGGAAATGTCGGTATGAATGCCGATCATGCGAACCGGCCGATTCTCGCCATCGCGCTCGACGACCTCGCCGACCGACTGCATCCAGAGCCAGTCGCCCGATCTCGTCTGGCGACGGTATTCCATGGTCTGCGCCCCCGGGAGCTTGAGGCAGCGATCGAATTGCTGCTTGAGCGCCGCAATGTCGTCGGGATGAATGTGATCGAGCCAGTTGGCCAGGCTCGATTTGAACTCACCCGCTTCCTCGCCAAGCATTCGTGCGTAGTTGGGGCTGACGACGACCGCGCCCGTCCCCAGGTCGAGGTCAAACCATGCCTGATTTGCCGCATGCAAGGCCAGCCGGAGTCGCTCTTCACTTTCCCTGAGCGCCTCAACGCCGACTTTGCGCGCCGTAATGTCGTCGTAGATGCCGAGGACGCCAATGATCTCGTTGTTGCCGTCCTTGAGGGGAACCTTGGATGAGCGCAGCCAGATGGTATTCCCGTCCGGTGTCGTCTGCGGTTCCTCGTAGTTGAGCTTGGGGATGCCGGATTCGATGACCTTCCGGTCATCGGCGCGATAGAGATCGGCTTCCGGTGCCCAGCCCATCTCATAGTCGCTCCGAGCAATCAACTCCCGCGGCGACGCCTTGCCGGCATCCCTGGCAAATGCCGGGTTGCAGCCCAGATAGTCGAGATCGCGATTTTTCCAGAATATGCGCACCGGCACGTTGTCCACGACCGTCTCCAGCAGGTGCTTCGACTCTTCCAGCGCCGCCTTGGCTTCGTTCAGCGAAGTCTCGGCCTGCCGGTGTTCGGCCAGTTCGCGCATCAGTCGCAAGGTGTTGTTGGACAAGGTGCCGTAGATCGCCAGGATGATGTCGATCAGCGTTCGTGTCGTTCCGCTCATCTCGTCCTTGGCCCGGATCTTTGCCTCCTCGAGAGTCAATCCGTCCTTGATGGCCAGAACAACGCAGGCCATGTAGCGGTCAGTCTCGAGAATGTGCGAGGCCAGCCAGCGGGCGAGAAATCCAAGCGTTTCTTCGGCCACTTCCATTATCGGCCGCGAGGCCAATCCCTCGCGCATGCGCACGACTTCGTCGACAAACGAGGCGTGCGTCTTGCGGTGCGCTATCTCGCCGGGGTCGTCGACCAGATAAGTGCGCCAGATCGCCTCCTCCGACTCGAAATGGTAGACCGCGTACTCCGCCAACTCGTCGAACAGGCGATCAAGCACCAGCTCATCGGACTTGAATGCGACATGGCCGGCGAGAACATTGAGCAACTCGACCAGTTTGCGATGCTGCTCATCGACGGAGGACAACCCCGTATTGAAGTTGTCATCCCAAGGGAAGATATCAATTGAATTCATCTGCGATGACACCAACGGAGTGAAAGGCTATGCAGTCACTGAATTACGGGAGGCAGGAAGCCAATTTTAATGCTTCACCCGACCTTGGGGGTGATCCTTCCGGCCCATCACTGTTTCCACGGTCAACCCGAAAAAAGACTGAAAAATGAAATATCCAGGCTGTTCAACCACCTTTTTCCAGCCACTTGAGCAGGGTCATGAACAGCACATCCGGATCGACCGGCTTGCCGATATGGTCGTTCATGCCAGCCTGCAGGCACTCGAGGCGATCCTCCTCGAAGGCATTGGCCGTCATCGCCAGGATTGGCAGCATCACCTTGCCGGGCAGGGCCCGAATCGCGCGCGTCGCCTCGATGCCGCCCATTACCGGCATCTGCATGTCCATCAGGACCACGGCGTAATCGTTGGCCTGGACGCTGGCCACCGCCTGCTCACCATTTTCGGCGACATCAACCTTGAGGCCGGCGATCGACAGCAACTCCAGCGCCACTTCGCGACAGACCAGGTCGTCTTCGACCAGCAACACCCGGGCGCCGGCAAAGCGTTGCGCGATGAGCGCCTCGGGCATGGCCGGTACCGCATCAGCCGGCGCCGACGGAGCCGGCTGGCTGGCCACCTTGGGCAAACGCGCCGTCATCCAGAAGGTGCTGCCGACGCCCAGCTCGCTGTCGACACCGACGTCACCGCCCATCATGTGGGCCAATTGACGGCTGATGGCGAGGCCCAGACCGGTGCCGCCAAAGCGGCGGGTCATCGTGTCGTCGGCCTGGGTGAAGGGGCTGAACAGGGTGGCACATTGCTCGGCGGAAATCCCCACGCCCTGATCGGAAACCTCCAGACGCAGCAGCACCGAGTCGCCGGTATCTTCACTGACCGAGGCATGGACGGAAATCGTTCCTGATTCGGAAAACTTGATGGCGTTGCCCAGGTAATTGAGCAGGCATTGCTCAAGGCGCAGGGCGTCGCCGAACAACATCGGCGGCACCGCCGGATCAACCGAACAGACCAGTTGCAGCCCCTTGGCAGCGGCCCGCTCGGCGAGCATGCTCAGGCTGTATTCAACGACCTGAGCCGGTGAAAAATCGGCCACACTGAGGGCAAATTTGCCGGCTTCTATTTTCGAGAAATCGAGGATGTTGTTGATGATGCCGAGCAGATGCCGGGCTGACTCGGTCAGTTTGCCGAGCTGATCGATTGCCTTCGGCGCGCTGGCATCCTTGCGCAGGAGATGAGCCAGACCGAGGATGGCATTCATCGGCGTCCGGATCTCATGGCTCATGTTGGCCAGGAAGGTGCTCTTCGCCCGGCTCGCCGCCTCGGCGGCATCCTTGGCCTCGGCCAGTTCCGCCGTGCGCGAATCGACCAGGGCTTCGAGGTGGTGGCGATACTGTTCGAGCTCGGCTTCGCTTTGCTTGCGGGCGGTAATGTCGGTCGAAATACCGCACAAGGCATAGATTCCGCCCTCGGCATCGCGCAGCGGCAGCTTGACCGAGGCGTAGGCGCTGGTCACGCTGCCGTCGCGGCTGGTATTGACCTCCTCCTCGGCCACCCGCTCGCCGTGCTCGAGCACGCGGCTGTCGTTACGCCGGATGTTGTCGGCGGTTTTGGCATCGAAGAAAGCAGAATCCTCGTGCCCGACAATGTCCGCCATCGGCTTGCCGAACAAATCACGAACCGGGCGGTTGGCGTAGAGATAGCGGTAATCCGGACCCTTGATGTAGATGTAGGCCTCGACGCTGTCGAGGATCGTCGCCAGCTTCTGCTCGCTGGCCTGCAGGGCATTCTGCTGGGCAAGATTCTGCTGATGGTAGTTGGCAAAGAGGCGCTTCGACCAGCGGGAGAAGAGCAACGAACCAGCCAGCGCAATGCCCAGCGCGCCGAGTACGGCGAGCAAAAACTGCAGTGAGCGCTGGTCTGAGCCGGCTTCGTAAACTTCCTTTTCGGCATCGAGCGCACTCTGGAATTCATCGTTGAACACAGTGGCGACGACCACCCAGCCCCAAGGCTCGACACGCTGCACCAGCGCTGTTTTGGTCGCCGCTTTGCCGGTTTTCGGGTGCGGCCATTCGTAACTGACAAAGCCGCCGCCGGCAATCGCCTTGTCGATCAGGACATCGCGCGCCACCCGCTCAATCGCCGGCAGGGATGCGGGCGGCAGGCCTTCGTGTTCTTTGTTCGACGGCGAGATGAGCGGACGGCCATCGCGACCGATCACGGCAATGTAGCCACTCGCCCCGAAGCGGACCGAGCGCAGCCGCTCAATCGCCTCCTGTTGCTGCAACTGGTCCCATTTGTAGGTGTAGTCGCCAGTGCCGATCAGCCAGTCATACGGCGCAAAGCGGCGAACATAGGCGAGCTTGTCCGCCATTTTTTTCGGGTCATCCGGCGTGTACCAGCGGTAGCGCGAGAAACCTTGGCCATCCGGCTTGCCGGCGGCTTCGATCAGGCCACGCATGATGAAATGTCCGGTGTCGTCCTGGTTGTCGAGGATGGTCTTGCCTTCAAGCTGCGGTGCGGTGGGCAGCAGGATGAACTGGCCGCTCATGTCGTCGATGAAGAAGTAGCCACGGCCGTCGTAGAAGCGAACGGGGCGCAGGGCTTCGATGATCAGGCGCTTCACTTCCGCGGCCGGGCGGCGCGGCGATTCCCGGTCATAGATGGCCTGGGCGATCTGGAAAGCGGTATCGACTTGCTGGACGAGGCTCTGGCGCAATACCGTTTCGCTGCGGGCGCGGGCGAATTCGATGTATTCGAGCGAGCGCTCCATTTCCGTCGCGACGCGGGCCTTGAGCTGGTCGGTGACGCCCTGCTCGATGCGGGCGAACGAATCCCGACGTTCGGAGAGGTTTTGCCAGGTAAAGAAAGCCGCCAGTGCCCCGGTCAAAATCAGGACCATGGCGATACTGCCGATCAGGTGAATCCTCGGCACTGACTTTTCATTGGCAATGAACTGCATGTATCCCTCCCGCCCCTCAAACGGAGACTTGCTTTTCATTGTAGCCCTGCCAAAAGTAATAGACCTCGCAAAAATTGAAAACCCCACGGTCAACCCAAAAAAACCCCCGATTTTGAAATAAAAAAGGGGCCCGAAGGCCCCTGAAAAATGAGACAACTGCCGCTAGAAACAGAAGCCTCATACGCAAGAAGGGATTCAGTATTCACTTAGCCCGATGCAGGCGTGCGCCGCACGCCCCATCAACCAGCCGTTGCTGACGATGACCGCCTGACTGAGATAGGGCACGGCAGCGGCAAGGACACCTTCGGGATGGCTTTTGACGGCAGGCAGCAGGCGATTGCTCACCTCGCAACCCCCTCCTGCAGACGCAGGCCGACTACCTTCATCGACGTATCGACATGACCAAGCAGCCTCGCCACCGTTGTTTCAATATCGGCAAACAGTCTCTGCGCCGTGGCACCCCGGTCGCGCAGCAATTTTGCCGCCTCACAGCCGTTCGAAGATGCCGGCGGCACCCATGCCGGTGCCGATGCACATGCTGACCATGCCGTATTTGCCGCCGGTGCGCTGCAGGCCATGCACCAGCGTGGCGGTGCGGATGGCACCGGTCGCCCCGAGCGGATGGCCCAGCGCGATGGCGCCGCCGAGCGGGTTAATCTTGCCGGGGTCGAGCGGCACTTCCTTCAACACGGCCAGCGCCTGCGCGGCGAAAGCTTCGTTGAGCTCGATCCAGTCCAATTGGTGTTCGGCAATGCCGGCCAGCTTGAGCGCCTTGGGGATCGCCGCGACCGGGCCAATGCCCATGATTTCGGGCGGTACACCGGCCACGGCAAAGCTGCAGAAACGGGCCAATGGCACCAGATTGAACTGCTTGAGGATCTTTTCCGACACCAGCAGCACCGCCGCCGCACCATCCGACATCTGCGAGGCGTTGCCGGGCGTCACCGAACCCTTGGCGTGGAACACCGGCTTCAGCTTGGCCAGGCTCTGCACCGTCACGTCGGCGCGTGCGCCTTCATCGTTCTTGGCCAGACGCTGACGAAGCTGGACCTCACCGGTCTTCAGGTCGGGCAGATACTCATCGACCAGATACGGCGTGATCTCGGCCTTGAAGTGGCCGGCATCGATCGCCGCGCAGGCCTTCTGGTGCGAGGCGTAGGCGAAGGCATCCTGTTCCTCGCGACTGATGTGCCATTGCTCCGCAACCTTCTCGGCGGTCAGGCCCATGCCGAAGGCGATGGCCCGCTGCTCATCGTGGGCGAACACAGCCGGATTGACCACCACCTTGTTGCCCATCATGTTGGTCATGACGGTCATCGACTCGGTGCCGGCGGCGATCATCACGTCGGCCTGACCGAGGCGGATCTGGTTGGCGGCATCGGCCACCGCTTGCGAACCGGAAGAACAGAAGCGGTTAATGGTAATGCCCGGCACGTTGTTGGGCAGCCCGGCCAGCAAGACACCGATGCGGGCGACGTTCATGCCCTGCTCGGCTTCCGGCATGGCGCAACCGACAATCACGTCGCCGATCAGCGCCGGGTCCAGCCCCGGCGCCTGGGCCATGACGCTCTTGAGGACGTGGGCCAGCAGGTCATCCGGCCGCACGTTGCGATACATGCCCTTGCGCTTGGCGACCGGGGTGCGGGTCACGGCAACGATGTAGGCGTCCTGAATCTGTTTGTTCATTGTCTGTCTCCGCCGTCTCAGTTACGCAGGGGTTTACCGGTATCCAGCATGTGCTTGATGCGTGCCTGGGTTTCCGGGGTTTTGAGGAGTTCGAGGAATTGCTGGCGCTCGACCGCCAGCAGCCAGGCCTCATCGACCAGGCTGCCGTATGCCACTTCACCGCCGCACAGGGCAACGGCCACGGCACGGGAAACGCGGTAATCGTGGGCTGAAATCATGCCGCCTTCGCGCATGTTGACCAGCGTCATTTCCATGCTGGCAATGCCAGTCCGACCAGCGACCGGCACGCCACGCGCCGGAACGGGTGGCGCGTAGCCTGCATCAGCCAATAGCCGCGCCTCCTTAAGTGCAACGAAGAGCAGCTCGCGGGCATTGAACAGGATCGTGTCGCCGGCCTTGCCGAAGCCGAGATCGATCGCTTCATGCGCGCTCTTGCTCATCTTGCCCATGGCCACGGTCATGAAGGTTGGCGACAGGTTGCCAAGCACTTCGCCCGAAGCGCCGGACTGTGCCGCCCAGCGCGCCGCGCGCAGCGCCAGCTCCTTGCAGCCGCCGCCGGCCGGGATCAGCCCGACGCCGACTTCGACCAGACCGAGATAGCTTTCCAGCGCCAGCACGCGCTTGGCGGCGTGCATGGCGAACTCGCAACCACCACCGAGCGCCATGCCTTGCACGGCAGCCACGACCGGCAGTTGCGCATACTTGATGGCCATCGTCGCCTGCTGGAACTTGCTCACCGTCTGTTCGAGGCGATCGAAATCACCGGCCACGCAGGCATCGCTGATCTGCTTGAGATTGGCGCCGACGGCAAAGGGCGCGTCGTGCCAGATGACCAGGCCATCGAGACTGCCGGCTGCCTGCTTGAGTGCAGCCAGTACGCCGTCGAGGACTTCGTCGCCGATGGCGTGCATCTTGGACTTGAAGGAAATGATGCCGATGCCGGCATCGGCCGCCGGCAGCGTCCACAAACGGACACCGTTGTTTTCGAACAGGGTTTGGCCGCTGCTCTCCGGCTGGGCCAGGGTTTCACCCAGCAATAATTCCGGGAAGAGCTGACGGCCATAGACCGGCAGGGTCGAGCGCCGCACATTGTCCTGGCGGCTGGCCGACCAGGAGCCGGCCGGGCCATGCACTCCACTGCGCCCCTTGGTCATCACCCAGGCCGGCAGCGGCACGCTGCTCATGGCCTTGCCGGCGGCGATGTCGGCGGCAATGGCCTGCGCCGTTTCGGCCCAGCCGGCGGCCTGCCACAGTTCGAACGGCCCCTGCGCCCAGCCGAACCCCCAGCGCAGCGCGAAATCGACATCGCGGGCGTTGTCGGCAACATTTTCGAGTTGCACGGCGCAGTAGTGGAACAGGTCGCGGAAGATCGCCCACAGAAATTGGGCCTGCGGATGGTGCGAAGTGCGCAAGGCGGTCATGCGGGCCGCCGGGTCGCTCATCTTGAGCATGGCGTCGACTTCCGGCGCCAGGCTGTCGTCGCTGTCGCGGTAATCGCCGCTGGCCGGATCGAACACCTGAATGGTCTTGCCCTGCTTGCGGAAGATGCCGCCCTTGGTTTTCTGGCCAAGCGCCCCCCTGGCGATCAAGTCATCGAGCCAGGCCGGGACATTGAAGTAGCCATGCCAGGGATCGCCCGGCAGGGTGTCGCGCATGGTCTTGACGACATGGGCCAGGGTGTCGAGGCCGACGACATCGCCGGTCCGGTAGGTGGCGCTCTTCGGGCGCCCGATCTTCGGGCCGGTCAGGCCGTCGACGGCATCCAGACCCAAGCCGAAGGCAGCCGTGTGATGCATGACCGCCAGAATCGAGAAGACACCGATGCGGTTGGCCACGAAGTTGGGCGTATCGAGGGCACGGACGACGCCCTTGCCGAGGCGCGAGGTCAGCCAGGTTTCGAGATTGTCGAGGGTGGCCGGATCGGTGCTGCGGGTGGCGATGATTTCGACCAGCGGCATGTAGCGCGGCGGGTTGAAGAAGTGGATGCCGCAGAAGTTCGGCCGCAGCGCCTCCGGCAAGCCTTCGGCCAGCGCATTGATCGACAGGCCGGAGGTATTGGAGGCGACGACTGCGGTCGACGGCACAAACGGGGCAATTTTGGAATACAGGTCGTTCTTCCAGTCCATCCGTTCAGCGATGGCTTCGATGATCAGATCGCAGCCAGAGAGCAGTTCCAGATGTTCCTCGTAGTTGGCGGCGTCGATGTATTGCAGCTTGTCACGCGTCACCAGCGGCGACGGTTGCAGGCGCTTCAGGCCATCGAGCGCCTTCTTGACGATGCCGTTCTTGTCGCCTTCCTTCGCCGGCAGGTCGAACAGCACCACCGGCACGTTGGCGTTGGCGAGGTGGGCGGCAATCTGCGCCCCCATGACGCCGGCACCGAGAACGGCCGCTTTATTGACCACTAGTTTCATTGCTGATTCTCCTGAATCGCGTTATCAGGCCAGTTGCTCGCGCATGGCCTTCTTGTTGAGCTTGCCGACGCTGGTCCGGGCCAGGCTGTCGACAAAACGAACCTGCTCGGGCACGGCAAATTTGGAAATATGGCCTTCCTCGGCAAAGCGCAGGACGTGCTGCTTGATGTCGTCGACCGTCGCCGTGTGTTCGGCGCGCAGGACGATCATGGCCAGCGGCCGCTCGCCCCATTTGTCGTCCTTGATGCCGATGACGGCGACTTCATTGACCGCCGGATGCTGCGAAATGACGCTCTCCAGTTCGAGCGAGGACACCCATTCGCCCCCGGTCTTGATGACGTCCTTCAGGCGGTCGGTGACGGTCAGCATGCCGCGGGGATCGAGGGTGCCGATGTCGCCGGTGTGCAGGTAGCTGCCGGCCCACAGGTCTTCCGAGGCGTCCGGGTTGTGCAGGTAGCCCTGGGTCAGCCACGGGGCGCGCACGACGATCTCGCCGGTCGCCTTGCCGTCGCGCTCGACATCGAGCATCTCGGCATCGACCGTATGCAGATCGACGAGCGGAATGGTGTAGCCGGTCTTGATGCGTTCGGCGGCCTGGGCGTCGCAATCCGGCAGTTCGTCGCGAACATGGGCGATGGTCAGGATCGGACAGGTTTCCGACATGCCGTAGCCGGTAAACACGTCCATCCCGCGGGCCAGCGCGGCCGCGGCCAGGCCCTTGGGGAAGGCGGCACCGCCGATGATCATCTTGCAGCGCGACAGGTCGATGTTCTCGCCGGCCTTGTTGCTCAACAGCATGTGCAGGATGGTCGGGACGCAATGCGAGAAGGTCACGCTTTCCTTGGCTATCAGCTGCAACAGCATGTCCGGCGTGTAGCGGCCGGGATAGACCTGCTTCAGCCCGAGCATGGTGGCGACGTAGGGCATGCCCCAGGCGTGCACGTGGAACATCGGCGTAATCGGCATATAGACGTCGTTGCGATGCAGTCGCCCCTGCCCGGCTGCCGTGCCGAGGGCTGTAGCGACGCCGAGCGTGTGCAGCACGAGCTGCCGATGGCTGAAATAGACGCCCTTGGGCAGACCGGTGGTGCCGGTGGTGTAGAAGGTCGTGGCGCGGGTATTTTCGTCGAAATCGGGGAAGTCGTAGCTGCTCGGCGCCGCCGCCAGCAGGGCTTCGTACTCGCCGGCGTAGGGTACCTTGAAGCTGCTCATCGTCGCGCCATCGTCGGTGATCAGGACGAACTTCTTCACCGTTTCGAGCTGCTCCTTGATGATCGCCAGAATCGGGATGAATTCGACGTTGACCGCCACGATGTCAGCCTTGGCGTGATTCAGCGTGTACAGGATCTGTTCCGGTGACAGGCGCACATTCACCGTTTGCAGCACCGCGCCCATCATCGGCACGGCAAAGAAGGCTTCCAGATAGCGATGGCTGTCCCAGTCCATCACCGCCACCGTGCTGCCCGGCCCGACGCCGAGTCCGGACAGCGCATTGGCCAGGCGGGAAATACGCTCGAAGAACTGGCGATAGCTGTAGCGGGACTGGTCGCGATAGACGATTTCCTGCTCGCCCGCCGTGGCGCGGGCAGAATGCAGCAGTTGCTTGATCAGCAGCGGATAGGCGTAGGCCGACGGGGTCGTGACGATAGGCTCGAACGGCATTCTTTTGTCTCCTTGTTGTTGGCTTAGAACAAGGAGGGTAGGCCGCCCGGCGGTCAATTCCTGCCGGATATTTCCATCTTCGCTGTCAGAAAATTCTGATATTTCAGTCCGGGGCTATTCATTCGGTGATGCCATGTTCGAGGCAATAGCGCACCAGGTCGGCATTGCTGTGCAAGCCGAGCTTCTCCAGCACACGTCCGCGATAGGTACTGACGGTCTTGACGCTCAGGCACAGCTCTTCGCCGATGTCCGTCAACGACACGCCTTTGACGATCAGGCGCAGGATATGCCACTCCCTTTCGGTCAGGCGCTTCCAGGCGGGTGGCGCGTCGGCGGTGGAGCCGTGCAGCAGGTTTCCCGGTGCCACACCCGGCGGCAGGTAGTAGCCGCCACCGGCGGCGATGCGAATGGCGGCAACCAGTTCGGTAGCGTCGCGATCCTTTGAAAGATACCCGTGCGCTCCGGCCTGCAGGGCAATCGGGGCGTACTGCGCCTCCGGGTACATCGAGAGCAGGATGACCGGCTGGACCGGCCACTCGAGACGGATGCGGCGCAGGGTATCGAGACCGCTACGGCCGCCCATGTTGACGTCGAGCAGGACCAGCCCGAATGTTCGCTGGCGCAGGTACTCCACTGCCTCCTGCCCGTTCGCAGCCTCGGCGACGATGCGCATGTCCGGCTCGTCCGACAACAGGCGACGAACGCCACTGCGAAAAATCGCATGGTCATCGGCCATCAGGATTTCGATCATGCAGCATCCTCCAGCGGAATCACGACCTGCAGACATGTGCCTCCCGCGGCATTCGGCAGTAGCGACAGTTGCCCGCCAAACTCCCTTGCCCTTTCGGCCATGCTGACCAGGCCGATGCTCTTGCCAGTCAGCGTCGGGCTTGGCATGCCGCGACCGTTGTCTTCGATTTCCATATGCAGGCAAGCATCGGCCGCTCTGACGCGAACGACTACCCGTGTGGCCTGGGCGTGACGAGCGATATTGGTCAGCGCTTCCTGGCAAATCCGGTAGGCAGCCGTTTCGCGAGGCTGCGACAGGCGCACAGCGAACTTGTCAGCATCAAGTTCACACGCGATCTCGGTCCGTTCGGCAAACTCGCGCAGGGCGCTGTGCAAGGCGGCCACCAGATCGAGGTGATCGAGTACCCCCGGGCGCAGGTCTTCCGAAATGGTACGCACGGTATCGATGCTCTCCTGAACCAATTGCGAGAGATCGGTCGTGATTTCCAATAGTTCCGGGTCGTTGATGCGCCGATTGATCCGGTGAATATCGAGCTTCATTGAGGTCAGCATGCCGCCCACCACGTCGTGCAGTTCGCGGGCAATGCGTGCCCGTTGTTCCTCGCGCGCCGTGTTGATGTAAGCCGCCAGTTCGCGCAGGCGCTCGCGCGACAGGCGCAGTGCTTCCTGTTGCTGCAACTGGTCGGTGATGTTGATGCCGACGCCGACCACCGCCGGTCGTCCGCGAAACAATACGCTCGACCCATGCACCTCAAGGTGCACCGACTCGCCAGTCCGGTGCCGGCCGATAGTTGTGTAACGGATACTGGGCACTTCGCCACTGATCCGGCGATGGAAATTGGCGATGGTCGCTTCCTGCATTTCCGGAACGACGGCCTGGCGAAGATGCATGCCGGTCATTTCCTCTGGCGTATAGCCCAGCATGCTGGCGAAGGTAACGTTCACGTACTGGAAGACTTCGTCCTGGATTACATACATGCCAGCCAGAGACTGCTCGACGATGCCACGGAAGGGAATAGCTAATTCATTCTCCATCTTGCACCCCAAGAAAAAAAGGAGCCCGAAGGCTCCCGAAAGGAATGAGACGACGGGTGTGTTCTCCGAAGTCTCACCCGCAGAGTCGCTTAGTGCGCGTGTGCACCGGAAGCACCGAGCCCGGTCTGGGCGCGGATGTACTGCTCTTCGAAAGCTTCCTTTTCCTTGTCAGCACGGATGCTCTTGTCGGTAACCGACAGCAACCAGGTAACGAAGAAGGCGAGCGTCATCGACACGATGGCCGGATGGTCATACGGGAAGATGGCGGCCTTGTTGCCGAGAATCTTGACCCACACGGTCGGCGACAGGACAACCAGGCCTACCGAGGAAACCAAGCCGGTGATACCACCCCACAGTGCGCCCCGCGTCGTCAGCCCCTTCCAGTACATGGACAGGATCAGGATCGGGAAGTTGACGGAGGAAGCGACACCGAATGCAAGCGCGACAAGGAACAGCACGTTTTGGTCCTTGAAGGCAATGCCGAGCAGGATGGCGGTGATGCCGAGGCCGATGGAAGCAAGGCGGGTGACCTTCATTTCCTGGGCGCTGGTCGCCGAGCCCTTCTTGATGACGCGGGCGTACAGGTCGTGCGAGATGGCGGAGGCACCGGCCAGCGCCAGTCCGGAAACCACAGCCAGGATGGTGGCGAAAGCAACGGCCGACAGGAAGCCGAGGAACACATCGCCGCCAACCGCCTTGGCCAGGTGCATGACCGGCATATTGCCGCCGCCGATGACCTTGCCGCCGACTTGGCCGCCCTCGAAGAAGGCCGGATTCGTACCGACGATATAGATTGCACCTGCGCCGAGCACCATGGTCACCATAAAGAACAGGCCGATGAAGCCGGTTGCATAGAACACCGACTTGCGTGCTTCCTTGGCGTTCGGCACAGTGAAGAAGCGCATCATGATATGCGGCAGGCCGGCCGTACCGAAGAGCAGGCCGAGCGACAGCGAGAAGGCGGAGATCGGGTCAGCCATCAGCGAACCCGGCGCCATCAGCTTTTCGCCCAGCTTGTGATTCTGGATGGCCTTGGTGAACAGATTTTCTAGCGACCAGTCAAACTGCGCCAGGGTCAGCAGCATCAGGGTGATACCGCCACCGAGCAGCAGGCAGGCCTTGATGATCTGCACCCAGGTCGTTGCGGTCATGCCGCCGAAGGTAACGTACACCATCATCAGGATGCCGACGACGACCACGGCATAGTTGTACTCCAGCCCGAAGAGCAACTGGATCAACTGGCCGGCACCAACCATCTGCACGATCAAGTAGAAGCAGACAACGGTCAGCGAACCGATTGCCGCAAAGGTGCGGATGCGGTTCTGGTCAAGACGGTAGGAAGCGATGTCGGCAAAGGTAAATTTGCCAAGGTTGCGCAGGCGCTCCGCCATCAGGAACATGATGATCGGCCAGCCGATGAAGAAGCAAACGGCGTAGATGAAGCCATCGTAGCCCTTGAAATAGACCATCGAGGTCAGACCAAGCAGGGTCGCCGCCGACATGTAGTCGCCAGCGATGGCCAAGCCATTCTGGAAGCCGGTGATACCGCCGCCAGCGGTGTAGAAGTCTGCCGTTGTCTTGGTCTTGCCGGCGGCCCACTTGGTGATGCCGAGCGTGGCCAGCACGAAGACCATGAACATGGCAATGGCGCTGATGTTGAGCGGCTGCTTCTCGACGCCTTCAATGGCGCCACCGGCAGCAAAGACGGTGAAGGAGAAGGCGAGCAGGCTGCCGGCGATCAATGGGGTGAGGGAGCGCTTCATTTGCGAGCCTCCTTGAGGACTTCTTCAGTGATCGAGTCGAACTCACCATTGGCACGGCTGATGTAAACACCGGTCAGCAGCCAGCCGCCTATGACGATCAGTGCCGCGATGGGCCAGCCGATGGTGATGACGCTGCCTTCGCTGATCTTGGCTGCAAAAATCTGCGGTTGCGTCGAGACGAGGAACATGAAGGTGTAGTAAGGCACCAGCACGAGCAACGACAGAATGATGGCGAAGCGCGTGCGCTTGCCGACTAGCTCGGCGAATCGCGGATTGCTCCGAATCTTCGCCTGGATATTGGGTTGTGACATAAGACCTCCTGGAAACTCCGATAAATTTGTGGTGCTGCGCTGTTCTCGGGTTTTCATGTTTTTTCCGGTCGACCGTGGAATTTTCCCGGTCGGCTCAATTTGAACTACATGTTTGGATAGTTCGGCCCACCGCCACCTTCCGGCACCGTCCAGTTGATGTTCTGGGTCGGGTCCTTGATATCGCAGGTCTTGCAATGCAAGCAGTTCTGCCCGTTGATCTGCAGGCGCGGCTTGCCTTCTTCCTCGCCGAGGATTTCGTACACCCCGGCCGGGCAATAACGCGTTTCGGGCGAGCCGTACTTGGCGTAATTGACGCTGATGGCGACGCTTTCATCCTTGAGGCGCAGGTGCGTCTGCTGGTTTTCCTCGTGGTTGGTGGCCGAGAGGAAGACCGAAGACAGGCGATCAAAGGTCAGCTGCCCGTCCGGCTTCGGATAGGCAATTTTTGGATGACTGTTCTTGTCGCCGAGTTGCGTGTGGTCGTCGTGGTGATGCAGGGTCCACGGCGCCTTGCCCTTGAAGACATAGGTGTCGATGGCGCCGTAAGCCAGCGCGCCCCACAGGCCCCACTTGAAGGCAGGACGGATGTTGCGGACCTGATAGAGCTCGTCCCACAACCACGATTTCTTGATCTGCTCGGCGTACTCGGTGGCTTCCGCCCCGGCGTTGTCCTTGGCCAGATGTTCGAAGACCGCTTCGGCGGCGACCATGCCCGATTTCATCGCCATGTGCGTGCCCTTGATCTTGGGCACGTTGAGGAAGCCGGCCGTGTCGCCGATGAGCAAACCGCCCGGGAAGGTCAGCTTGGGCACCGACTGGTAGCCACCTTCCGACAGCGCACGGGCGCCGTAGGAAATGCGTCGGCCGCCTTCGAAATAGCCACGGATGGCCGGATGGGTCTTGTAACGCTGGAATTCCTCGTAGGGCGACAGCCAGGGATTCTTGTAATCGAGACCGACGACCATGCCGATGGCGACGAGGTTGTTTTCCAGGTGATAGAGGAAAGAACCGCCATACGTGTCGCTGGTCAGCGGCCAGCCCACCGAGTGCACGATCAGCCCTGGCTGGTGTTTGGCTGGATCGATTTCCCACAGCTCCTTGATGCCGATGCCGTAGGTTTGCGGATCGACGCCGTCACGCAGATTGAACTTGGCAAACAACTCCTTGGTCAGCGAGCCACGGCAGCCTTCGGCGAAGATGGTCTGCTTGGCATGGAGTTCCATGCCCGGCTGGAAGTTATGGCCAGGCTGGCCATCCTTGCCGATGCCGAGGTCGCCAGTGGCAACGCCCTTGACCGAGCCGTCTTCGTGATAAAGCACTTCGGCCGCAGCGAAACCCGGATAGATTTCCACGCCGAGCGCTTCGGCCTGCTCGCCAAGCCAGCGGGCCAGATTGCCCAGGCTGATGATGTAGTTGCCGTGGTTGCCCATCTGCGGCGGCGTCGGCAGTTTGTAAGCGCCCGCTTCCGTCAGGAACAACAGCCGGTCTTCACCAGCCGGCGTATTGAGCGGCGCGCCGCGTTCCTGCCAGTCGGGAAAAAGTTCGGCCAGGGCGTGCGGTTCGAGCACAGCGCCGGACAGAATGTGGGCGCCGATTTCAGACCCTTTTTCGAGCAGGCAAACCGAGACTTCCTTGCCGCTCTGCTCGGCCAGTTGCTTGATGCGAATCGCCGACGACAGCCCCGAAGGGCCGCCGCCGATGATCACGACATCGTATTCCATTGCATCGCGATCGGTACGCGTGGTCATGATCAGAACAGGTTTTCAGGCAAGGCGAAGACCGACTCTGCGCCACCGGTCATTTCGGCCGAGTAGGCAGCGGCGAACGGCAGCTGGTGGGCGGCGAAGTAGTTCGCCGTGGCCAGCTTGGCCTTGTAGAAGTCGTCAGTCGTGCCTTCCGCAATGTGCTTGACGGCGATGGCCGCCGACTTGGCCATCAGCCAGCCGCCGACGACGATGCCGGTCAGCTTGAGGAAAGGCACCGAGCCGGCATGGACGGCCTGCGGATTGCTTTCGTAGTTGGCGACGATCCAGTCTGCTGCGGTCGACAGGGCATTGATGCCGTTTTTCAAATGGGTAGCGATGCCGGCCAATTGCGCGTTGGCAGCGAAAACTTCGGCATCGGCCGACATTTCGGCGATAAGCGTCTTCATGGCTGCGCCCGGCACCTTTTCGCGGGCCAGCTTGCGGCCGACCAGGTCGTTGGCCTGGATGGCGGTGGTGCCTTCGTAGATGGTCGTGATGCGCGAGTCGCGGTAGTACTGCGCCGCGCCTGTTTCTTCGACGAAGCCGACACCACCGAAGACTTGCAGCGCCGTCGACGACAGCTCGACGCCCTGCTCCGTGCTCCAGCCCTTGACGACCGGGGTCAGCAGATCGACGCGGGACTGGGCGGCTGCATTGCCAGCATGGGCGCGGTCGATGTTGGCGGCGGTGTAGTAGGCCAGCGTGCGCATGGCTTCGGTTCGCGACTTGACATCCATGAGCATGCGGCGGACGTCGGGGTGATGCAGGATGGTCTTCTTGACACCCGACTTGTCGCCGACCGGGGCGCCTTGAACGCGCTCGCGGGCGTACCACAGGGCGTGCTGGTAGGCGCGTTCGGCAATGCCGACGCCTTCGAGGCCGACATTGACGCGGGCATGGTTCATCATCGTGAACATGTAGCCGATGCCCTTGTTCTCGTCGCCGATCAGGTAGCCGACGGCGCCTTCGTTCTCGCCGTAGGACATGACGGCGGTCGGGCTGCCATGGATGCCGAGCTTGTGTTCGATCGAGGCGCAGATCAGGTCGTTGCGCTTGCCGAGCGAACCGTCGTCATTGACAAGGAACTTCGGCACGAGGAACAGCGAAATCCCCTTCAGTCCCGGCGGCGCATCCGGCAGGCGGGCCAGCACAAGATGGATGATGTTTTCGGCGACATCATGCTCGCCCCAAGTGATGAAGATCTTGGTGCCGCTGACCAGGAAGGTGCCATCGCCAACGGCCTTGGCCTTGCTGGAAATGGCGGCGAGATCGGAGCCGGCGTTCGGCTCGGTCAGGTTCATGGTGCCGGTCCACGTGCCTTCGACCATCTTCGGCAGGTATTTTTGCTTGAGTTCGTCGGACGCGTGGTGGGCAATGGCTTCGATGGCGCCACCGGTCAGCATCGGGCACAGGCCGAAAGCCATGTTGGCGCCCTTCCACATTTCATTGACAGCCATCGAGACGATGGCCGGCAGGCCCTGACCGCCGAATTCCGGCGAGAAGGGCATGGAGTTCCAGCCGGTTTCGGCGAACAGCTTGTAGGCTTCCTTGAAGCCAGGCGCCGTCGTGACGACGCCGTCCTTGCAGACGTGGCCGACGCGGTCGCCGACGCTGTTGATCGGGTCGAGGACGCCGGTGGCGAACTTGGAGGCTTCGTCGAGGATGGACTCGACGAGATCGACGGAACACTCCTCGTTACCGGGCAGGGCGCAAATTTCTTCGAGGCCGGCCACTTCGTTGAGGACGAACTGCATGTCGCGAATCGGGGCGATATAGGTGCTCATGGGGTTTCTCTCCGTATTGCTTGTTTAGATGGCGGCGACGAGGGCCGGGATGGTTTCGAACAGGTCAGCGACCAGCCCGTAATCCGCCACCTGGAAGATCGGTGCATCGGGATCCTTGTTGATGGCGACGATGACTTTCGACTCCTT